>NZ_CP091792.1:2140619-2854159 GCF_022024115.1 Prevotella communis | reverse complement strand
GTGTCTGCGTGTAGAGCAGTGCATCAGTGGCAGCATTGATAAACGACAGGAAGTTATCGTATCCAGGGTTGGCATTACGACAACGTGCCCAGGTGGAAGTGCGGTTGAAATCAGCACAAATGGTGAGTACGACAGGCGCCTCGGTCACCATAGGCTGGTTGAAATGGGCAGGCGCCAACTTCGCTTTCATCTCGTTGGAGCGGGTGATGACTACACTGTAGAGCTGCAGGTTGCCCATGGTCTGTGTGCGTGCAGCCTCATTCATTAATCGGTTCAGCAGTTCCTCGCTGACCTCTTTCTCGCTGTATTTGCGAATGCTGCGTCGTGTGAGTAAGTTTTTCATATCGATATCTTTTATTTATGATTCCCAGCAATCAAGTTCTTTTTCCAGTTCAGGTAGTAATTCCCTGTGGAATACAGGCTCTTTAATACCCTGGCGCTTCTGGTTGCGATAGTCGTCGAGCAGGCGGAAGGCATAGCGTCCCAGGAGCACGATGGCTATGAGGTTGCAGGCCGTGAGGAAGGCCATGAAGAAGTCAACGATATTCCATACCAGTTCGAAACTGGCCAAAGCACCGAATATGACCATCACGCCTGCAGAGAAAATACGGTATGTTGTCATCACTTTCGTGTTAGGGGTGATGAAACGGATATTGGCCTCACCGTAATAGTAGTTGCCAATGATACTTGAAAAGGCAAACAGGAAGATGGCAATGGCTACAAAGACGGGACCGGCGCTGCCTACCTCTGATTGCAGGGCTGACTGTGTGAGTGCGATGCCGTTGAGTTCCGGGACGTTATAGAGTCCGCTTATCAGGATGATAAATGCCGTGCATGAGCATACCAGTAGTGTGTCCGTGAAGACGCCCAATGCCTGGATGAGGCCTTGCTTGACGGGATGTGATACCGTTGCGGTAGCAGCCACGTTGGGAGCACTGCCCTCACCAGCCTCGTTGGAGAAAAGACCGCGCTTGACACCATTCATGATGGTTGCGCCAATACCGCCGCCAGCAATCTGTTCAATGCCAAAGGCATCAAGTACGATAACCTTGAAGACGTGGGGAATCAGGTTGATATTCATGGCGATGACAACAATCGCCAATACCACATAGCCAATAGCCATCACGGGTACCAGTACCGCACTGACATGAGCGATACGCTGGATGCCGCCAAAGACAATGAACAGGCCGAGAACAGCCAGTATGATTCCAACCCAGACGGGGGACCAGCCGAAAGCTTCTTGCATGGCGCCGCAGATGGTGTTGGCCTGTATGGAGTTGTTGGATAGTCCGAACTGCAGTGTGATGAGTATGGCAAACAGCACAGCCATCCATCGCTGGTGCAGGCCCCGCTGGATATAGTATGCCGGTCCACCAATGAACGAGTCTTTGTGTTTCTGCTTGAACAGCTGGGCCAAGGTTGATTCTACGAAGGCGGTGGCAGAGCCTACCAAGGCAATAATCCACATCCAGAAGACGGCGCCTGGTCCTCCAATGGCGATGGCTGTAGCTACGCCTGCCAGGTTGCCAGTGCCTACACGGGTGGCTACAGAAACGGCAAAGGCCTGGAATGAGGAGATATGCTTCCGCTTGCCTGACTCTCCGTCTTTCTTTCCTCGTGTCTGATCCTCTATGGTATCTACTGCCGAGTCTGTCAGCAGGCGTATCATCTCGCCCACCATGCGGAATTGTACAAAGCGCGTACGCCATGTAAACCATATTCCACATCCTACAAGTGCGAAGATTAATACATAGCCCCATACGGCATCATTTATGGAGGTAATCAGTTCGTTTAGTTCCATCGTTGTCTGTTCCAAGTCTTTTTGGTGCTTAATTTGGATGCAAAAGTACGAAAAAACGGACGCAAAACAAAAATTAGGTTTATTTTTCTTTGTTTTGTGTCCACTAAATAGTAACTTTGCAGCAATAAAAATGTCAAGATATAGATAAAGCAACAAAATGGATACACAGAAAAATACGTCGAGCGACGCAATACTTCAGGCGTTGGTAGCTGCCTATGGTGGCGAGGAACGTCTGGTTAGTGAACTGCTGAAACGTGAACAAGGCTGTAAGAAACCCGTTACGGAGGAACAGATGAAACGCTTGGGAGAGCATTTCCGTGATATACAACCTGTTGGAAATCTGAGTGCTTGCCTGGGCCCTCAGGTTACTGAGGTTCGTCCTATGGCACTGGAATGTGACGTGGTGCGTTTCCAGAACAACAAGGAGAAATGGGTGGCTCTGGTTGGTCTGCTCGACGGATACCCATACGAAATCTTCACAGGATTGCAGGATGATGACGAAGGTATCGTGCTGCCTAAGTCTGTGACTAAGGGTAAGATTGTCAAGCAGACAAATCCTGATGGCACTAAACGTTATGACTTCCAGTTTGAGAATACCCGTGGCTATAAGATTACGGTAGAGGGTTTGTCGGAGAAATTCAATCCTGAATACTGGAATTATGCCAAACTGATCAGTGGCGTGCTGCGTTACAGGATGCCTATAGAGCATGTGATTAAGCTGGTTGGCTCGCTGCAGTTGCAGTCAGAGAGTATCAATACCTGGAAAAACGGCGTGGAGCGTGCCTTGAAGAAGTATGCACCGGGCAGTAGCGATGTTGATGATACGCAAGACGAATGAAGCTGTCGGAGAGTAGTATATTCCTGAATGATGTACGCCTCTATGCCTATCATGGCGTATTGGAACAGGAGCGTAGGGTGGGAGGCGAGTATTCCGTCTCCTTGCGCGTACATTATAATATATATAAGGCGATGGAGTCTGATGACGTTTCAGACACGTTGAACTATGCCCTGCTGCTTGAACTCGTGAAACGGGAGATGGCTTGTCCTTCAAGCTTATTGGAACATGTGGTGGGCCGTATAGGAAAGGCTGTCTTCAAGGAATTTCCCCTGGCTGAGTCTGTAGACTTGACATTAACGAAACTGAATCCACCCATGGGGGCTGACTCTGCAGGAGCTGGAGTCAGTGTACATTTAATAAATGATAAAACTCTGTAATGATTGTCGGGTTTTTCGCAAAAAAGCCGTAATTTTGCAGTTGATTCTATAAAGTATGAGTAGAAAATTTTATGTTTTTCTATTGTTGATATGCTGTTTCGCCGTGACTTCATTTGCGGCGAAACGTCCATTTACGCTAGTGATTGATGCCGGCCACGGAGGTAAGGATGCAGGTGCTCCTGGAAAATACTCGTATGAGAAGAACATCAACCTGAAGGTGGCATTGGCTTTTGGACGTTATGTGGAGAAGAACTGTCCTGACGTGAAGGTCATCTATACACGTAAGACGGATGTGTTTATCCCTTTGCATGAGCGTGCCGCTATTGCCAACAGGAATAAGGCTGACGTGTTTATCAGTATACATACCAACTCTGTAGCCAGCAAGAAACCTATCTCGGGTCTGGAGACCTATACCATGGGTATGCGTCGCTCAGGCGAGAAACTCAGTGCTGCTATGCGTGAGAATGATGTGATCCTGATTGAGGATAATTATCAGCAGCATTATTCCGGTTTCGATCCCCGTTCACCTGAAAGCTATATCATGTTTGAGGTGCTCAACGATAAGAACATGCTGGAGAGTGTTGAACTGGCAAAGGGAATCCAGAAGAATGTCTGCCGCACGGCTAATCGTCCCAATAAGGGCGTGAAGCAGGATGCCTTCCTTGTGTTACGTGAGACATCAATGCCTGCCTGCCTGATAGAATTGGGTTATATTACGACACCATCGGAAGAGGCTTATCTGAATGCTCCAAGTAATCAGGAGGCCATGGGACGCGGTATCTATCAGGCTTTCGTGGAATACAAGGCCAGGGCTACCCATCAGCCTATGCCGGTAAAGGTGGAGGAGCCTGAAGTTCCTGAGCAAAGCGTAAAGGAAGAAGCACCCGTCAAGCAGGAGGTCCAGGAAGCACCTGTTGTGCCAGCAGAAACACCGGAGGTTGCTGTTAAGCAGAATGCACCAGCCAAGCAGGAGGCTCCAGTCAAACAGGAACAGCCTGTACAAAAAAAGACGTCTGTAAAGCCGGCACAGCCTGCAAAAGCTGATACCGTCAAGACGGTAGCCGTTGCTGCGCCTGTCTTCAAGGTTCAGTTCCTGGCAAGCAATACCAGGATTAAGGCGGGAGATGCCCGTTTCAAGGGATTGGATGGCGTAGACAGTTACCAGGAGGGTGGACTCTGGAAATATACTGTGGGCTCTACGGAGAGTTATGCGGAAGTCAGACAGCTCCGTGCACAAGTGGTAAAGGTGTTCCCTCAGGCATTTATAGTGGCTTTCAAGAATGGTGAGAAGATGGATACCCAGAAGGCCATCAGAGAGTCACAACAAAAGAAGTAAGAAATCTAATAAAATATTCGGCTATGAAATTTTTGACAAATGAGGTAAAAATAGCATTGGCTGCTATCGTAGGTATTGTCATTCTGTTTGCTGGCATGCAGTTTTTGAAGGGACTCAATATATTCTCTTCTGCAGATAAGTATTATGTACGTTTCTCTGATATTAGTGGCTTGTCGGCCTCTAGTCCCGTCTATGCTAATGGTTATAAAGTTGGCGTGGTGGAAAAAGTCCTGTACGACTATTCTCAGCCAAACAATATCGTTGCTGTTATGGGGCTCGACAAGAACCTGATGTTGCCGAGAGGCACTAAAGCAGAAATCTCAAGTGACCTGCTTGGAAATGTGAAATTGGAACTGAAGTTCGGCCCCAATCCTATTGACTTGGTGCAAAAAGGTGATACCATTGATGGTGGTATGGCCAGTGGATTGATGGATAAGGCTGCAGATATGATACCTCAGGTAGAAGTCATGTTGCCCAAGTTGGATTCTATTCTAGCCGCACTGAATACTTTGTTGCATGATTCTGCAATCACGCGTTCTGTCCATAACGTGGATCAGATTACGACAAATCTTGGTTCTACTACCAATGAACTGAACCAGTTGTCTTCACAGTTGAACCATCAGATGCCCCAGATGCTGGCAAAGGTGGATGGTGTGCTTACAAATACAGAGGGCGTGACCCGTCAGTTGAATGAGATGGATTTTGGAGCCACGATGCAGAAGGTAGACCGTGCTGTGGGTAACCTGGAGCAGACCACGGCTAAGTTGAACAGTAATGAAGGTACACTTGGATTGCTGATGCGTGATCCGGGTCTCTATAACAACATGAATGCTACGATGCGTAGTGCTGATTCATTGCTGATGGATATGAGACTGCATCCAAAACGCTATGTACACTTCTCTATTTTTGGCAGAAAAGACAGGTAAATTTAATTTTGTCTAAATAGTAAAATGGGCGGAAACGCCCATTTGCTATTTTGTAACTAATTGAAAAATAGGTACTTTATATCCCACAAGGCCTTTTCTTGACGAAAAAGCGTGAAACACTATAATTACCCTAAATATAGCTAGTTACGTTATTTGTACACACATTATCTGTTTTTTAACTATTTGCAGGTTTCGATTTTTTTTGCGAACTTTGCACTCGCAAGTCATAATCTTGCCATTAAGGAATAGCGAATTTAATAGTAAACAACTAAAAAATAATAACGCCTAGATGCAAAATAGTCATAAGGCGCTTTGGGACAACTGCCTGCATCTCATCAGCCAGAACGTCACGAAGCAGATCTTTAAAACGTGGTTCGAGCCAATCGTCTTCGAGTCTTACGACGAGGAAGAGAAGACCGTATTGGTGCAGGTTCCAAGTCCGTATATCTACGAATACTTGGAGCAGTACTACGTGCGTCTGATGGCGTGGGCACTTCAGAATAGTTTCAAGGCTAATGTGCGTCTGAAGTACCGTTTGGTTACCGACAAGGAGAATAAGAAGAATCAGGAGTGGGAGAGTGATGCACCCAGTGATATCGAGGCACCCCGTCCAACAACACGTGGCAATAAGTCGCCTACGGTTCTTGATGCAGCCGTGCCCCAGAACTTGAATCCTCAGCTGGATCCCAAGAAGACGTTTGATAATTATATTGAGGGAAACTCCAATAAACTGCCACGCACGGTAGGTCTGTCTATCGCAGAGCATCCGGGTAAGTCGACCTTCAACCCATTCTTTATCTATGGTCCTTCCGGTTGCGGTAAGACCCATCTGATCAATGCCATTGGTGTGCAGTGCAAGCGTATGTATCCGCAGAAGCGTGTGCTTTATGTCTCTGCCCGTCTGTTCCAGGTACAGTTCACGGACTCTGTGCGTCAGAATACCACGAATGATTTCATTAACTTCTATCAGACCATTGACGTGCTGATTGTTGATGATATTCAGGAATGGGTTAATTCTCCCAAGACTTTGGATACCTTCTTCCACATCTTCGATCATCTGTTCCGCCTTGGCAAGCAGATTATTCTGGCAAGTGACCGTCCCCCTGTGGACTTGGTTGGCGTGAAGGACCGTCTGCTCACCCGCTTCTCTTGTGGTCTGATTGCAGAGCTTGAGAAACCTAACGTGCAGCTTTGTGTGGATATTCTGAATTCAAAGTGCCGTCGTGATGGCTTGAAGATTCCTATGGAGGTGATCCAGTTTGTTGCCCAGACAGCCAACGGTTCTGTACGTGACCTGGAGGGTGTGCTCAATTCCCTGATGGCCTACAGTATTGTCTATAACTCTAATATTGACATGCACCTGGCTGAGCGCGTTATCAAGCGTGCCGTGAAGGTGGACAATCATCCCCTTACCATTGATGATATCCTGGAAAAGGTATGTCAGCACTTTGGCGTCTCTCAGCAGCATGTGCTCAGTAAGAGTCGGAAGCGCGATTATGTGCAGGTGCGTCAGGTATCAATGTATCTGGCTCAGAAATACACGAAGATGCCAGCATCACGTATCGGTCAGCTGATTGGTGGCCGTGATCACTCTACAGTGATTCACAGTTGCTCAGCTATCGAGCAGCGCATGAAGTTGGACAAGGCTTTCGTGGAAGAGTTGAATAGCATTGAACATTCCTTTAAATTAAAATCATAAAAATTGAAAAGGCTGGTTAAACGAAACTGGCCTTTTTTCGTCATTCATATAAAAGATGTGCACAATGACTAAATTACTACTCTCTATCCTATTGCTTTCTTTGACGGCTGTCAGGTCGTATGCAGGTGGTATTGATGATATCCGTCAGGCATTAGAACATTCGTCGGTTTCGCAGATACAGGAAAAGGTGTTTGTCCATACGGATAACCAGTGCTATTTCGTTGGTGACACACTATGGTATAAGGCTTATGTCGTGAGGGCTGATAATCTGCAGCCCACCGATATGAGCCGTATTTTGTATGTGGAACTGTTGTCGCCCGACGGATTGGTTGTGGAGCGTCAGAATATTATCATCAACTCTCAGGGGTATACCTGCGGACAGTTCACGTTGCGTGACTCGCTCTATTCTGGTTATTATGAGTTACGCGCCTATACCCGCTGGATGCTCAATTTCAATGTGCGTCATCATCGTTATCGTAGGGATGAGACCTGGTCGTTCTATAATAAGCAGATGGCTGCCGACTATTTCCGTGTATGGGACGGCCTCTATTCGCGTGTGTTTCCTATATACAGTAAACCAGAGGAGGCTGGCGACTATGATGTGCGCAGTATGTACCAGCGTCCTAAGACCCGTATTCCTAAGCAGAAGAAGGAAGACCTGATTGTAACATTCTACCCCGAGGGTGGCCATCTGATACAGGGCGTGGAAAACCGTGTGGCTTTCGAAGCCGTCAACCAGCATGGAGAGGCAGCCAATATCACGGGTACACTTAGTGCCGATGGTATGCCGGATATGGAAATCAAGACGGAGTATATGGGACGTGGCTCCTTTACGGTGACGCCGTCAGACAAGCGCCTTAAGGCCCGTTTTACCTTCCATGACAAAGAATATAGCTTCAGTCTGCCAAAGGCTGAAAAGGAGGGCGTTGCCATACAACTGGAGGATAATCAGGTCACGATTCATATGCGTCAGCTGCTTCCTGAGTGTGAGTATGGCCTTTCTGTGCTGTGCAGGGGAAAGCTGAAGTATTTTACAGGTATCACAGGGTTTACTAGTACGACTAGTTCAACTAGTTTAACTAGTACAACCAGAATCACTCTTCCCATCGATTCCTTGTCTACTGGCGTGAATGACCTGACCATCTTTGACAGCAACGGTCAGATTCTGGCAGACCGCCTGTTCTTTGTTAATCGTCATGAGAATGATGGAAATATCGTCACAGCAGAGATCGATCCCACCCATACCTATCAGCCTTATGAGAAGGTAGATATCCCTGTGCAGTTGGCTGCAACGACAGAACCCACGGTATTCTCACTTTCCATCTTTGATACCAATACGGACGAGCCAACCTATAATGACGGTAATATTATGACCGACCTGCTCCTTTCCAGTGAGCTGAAAGGTTTTATAGCTTACCCTGCCCATTATTTTGAGAGTGATGATGCTCTGCACCGCCGCCATCTGGATCTGCTGATGATGGTACAGGGCTGGCGTAAGTATAACTGGGCGGAACTGAGTGATACGGCTCGTCAGATGCGCTATCAGCCGGAAAAAGGTATGACGATAGAAGGCTATGTCTATAAGATGCTAAGCTTGAATGAAGTTGAACCCGACGAAATACTCAACTGGCAGGATGGCGTAGGTGTGCTGGGACGTAAGGCTGCAGAAGAACAAGACCCCGTTGATCCTTTTGGGGATAATACTGATAGCGAAGATGCCCTGTTGTCATCTACGGACGAGATTCCCGACATGGAAGATACCTGGACGTCAGCTTCGACTTTTGAATATGGTTCTATCGGTAATGCCAATGATCACCTGGGCGTGAATCATGGCAATCTGCGGCATGAGGTGCTGATAGAGGCTGAACTTTCTGTTGGTGGTGTCTTTGTTGGCGGTGTGCAGAAGACAGAGGGAGGACATTTCCTTTTTGACGTGCCCCCATTCTATGGCAGTGCTTATCTGAATATGAAAGCCTATAAGGAGAACGACTCTATCAAGAAGAGTATGATGGCCAGAAAGGATTCGAAGGTCCTGGACGAGGATGCCTTCCCCGATTTCTATGTGAAGCGTGAGTTGTTCTTCCCCATGTACACTCATGACTATACCTATTACGAGAAGCACCAGCCGGAATATACTGACGAGATGCTAATTGATACTGTGTCAGAATTCTCTATGGAGAATGATGTGCATCAGTTGCAGAATATTAATGTGAAAGGTCGTCGCCGTGGCCGCAGGGCTATTGACTGGAAAAAGCCTGCCTTCGTGATGGATGCCTATGAACTTTACAATGAGGTTACCGATCGCGGACTTTCATTCGGTAAACTGGATATGCGCCAGTTCCCTGTACAGGTATGTAAGTATCTGTATGGAAATATGAACCGCTATGTGAAGTTCAATGTTGATGGACGTATTGACGGTTCAACTTATTATCGTAACTATTCCCCTGTTACGAATGGTGCTTCAGATGCAGAGAAGGCCGGTATCTTCCGTGCTAATCGCACCTCACAGTCGCTCTATAAGAAACTGAAGTTGAAGCGCCTGCAGAATATTCGTGTGTTCTCTGACTACGAACCCCGTACGGAAGACTCCACAATGGTAGTCAGCAGCCTGTTGGCTGACGCTACGGTGGAGATGGAAACAATTCCCAATGATGGCGTGCAACCATCGTTCCGTGACCGTCATATTGTATTCAGGGGCTTCAATATGGCTGAGGATTTCTATCAGCCCGACTATAGCAATCGCGCGCTCGATGAGAAGCCAGTAGACTATCGTCGCACCCTCTACTGGAATCCCAATGCCGTGACCGATGAACAAGGACGTTTCACTGCCACATTCTATAATAACGGTAAGGAGACCCGCATACGAATGACCGCCGCCGGGGTTACCAGCGACGGTCGGTTGATGCATTCGAAATAAGTCTGTTCGAATTAAAACGTTTACGGTTTAACGAAAATCTTTTTAGCCCTATTGCCTTGGCGGATAATGTTGATGCCTGGCTTTAGGGCTTTTTGCTGTCGTCCCTGCAGGTCGTAATACAAATCGTTGGATACAGGCTCGTTGTTCACCATCTCTATACCAGTGGTATTTACCGAGTGAATCGTAATCGTATCGGCTACGCTGCCACCGCCCAGTTGCGTTAAGCCTATGGCAATCTCATAGTCGCCAGCCTGGTCTGCGACACCCTTCAGCGTGTATATCTTGCTGTTGGAGTCGAAAGAGCGCGTCATGCCATCGGGCAGAAGGTATGATTTCTTGGTACCATCAGGCAGGGTGCTGGTCTTCAGCGTCACCGACTTGACGTAGCGGGTCTTGATGTTAAATTCAAATTCCTCACCCATGTTGACGGTAAACTCTTTCTCCAGGAACAGTGGCTGCATGGCATCAGGCAGGTAGTAGCCCAGGTGAGGCGGCTGGTTGTAGGCCGTGTTCTGCCAGCAGATGCCCATACGGTAAGTATGGTCGTGCATCAGGGTAGGCATGCGATAGTTGCTGGTAGTGACAGTGCTGTAGATGTTCAGTGTGGCATTGTCGGTAGTGCTCCATAGGATAACCTCCTCACGCCAGTCGCCGAAGATATCTGCCGACAGGCACGGTGTCGCCTTTGTGCCGTTGCATGATGACGGACTGCCGATATTGCCAATCGGTGTGGAACCGACGCCCAGTGTAGAACCACCATATTTCGAGATAGTCACACCGTCAAGCAGTTCGTCCTGCAAGTCGCCATCCCAGTAGATACGGAAGTTCATTGACGGCTTGCTGGTGCCCACCTGTGTTCCTGTGATGGCATTAAATGGGTTCTGGATGCGTGCACTGCTGTCAAATCCGCCATAAGCCGACCAGAATTCCTGTCCTCTCTTATCTGCTACGATGTCAGCAGCGCAGCCGCGTCCATTATCCTGTCCGCTCTGTCCGCCCTTCCATATAATCTCTCCGGTAGCAGCATCGTGCATATCCCAGGCATACGTACCTTTCTCCTCATGTACATCAAACAGTTCCAAACCAGGACGGTCCGGGTCGAGGTCGGCCAGATGGATTGCATCGCCATGACCGAAACCTACCGCATAGAGCATCTTTCCGTCGTCATCACATGCTGCCGAACCCCAGATAATCTCATCCTTTCCGTCGCCGTCGACATCAGCAACCGACATGTTGTGGTTGCCGTTGGCGTACATTGTGTAGCGTCCCAGTCCGGAGAAACACGTCTTTCCAGTATACGTCTTTGTGGTGCCACTGGCATCCATCACCTTGTACTGCGTCTTTGTGTCGCTCATGTGGAGCCAGCGTGTCTTCAGCTGAGTACCATCGAAATCCACTGCCCAGACATAGGCGTAGGTATAGTAGCCACGGCAGAAGATGCCGGAAGGATTGCTGTCGGGTCCGTCGAGATAGGCTGTGGCGGCGAGGTAGCGTTCGCCGCGGTTGCCATAGCTGGCCTTATCAGTCTTGCCCGAACGGTCATCCCAGTTGAACGAGCCCGTGGCCTCGCTCAGTTCGGCTTTCGCATTGCGGGTAGGGTAGTAGGCAATGGTGTGGATGGCTTCTCCTGTAAGGCCGTTGAACACGGTCAGATATTCCTGTCCGCCGTCAATGCGGCCATCGCTGTTGCGCCAGTCTTTTGTGTTTGATGCCGCCTTTATCTTCTCGTCGGTAGCCGCCTGATTCACGTAAAGCCCTTTACCGTCTTTTGATCCGGGTGCCGTCTTGCACATCAGCTCCGCCTTGCCGTCGCCGTCGTAGTCATATACCTGGAACTGCGTGTAGTGGGCACCGGCTCGGATATTTACCCCCAAGTCAATGCGCCACAGTTTGGTACCGTCCAGCTTGTAGCAGTCGATATAGACATTATCCGTCTTGCCGCCCTGGGAGTTATCTTTTGAGTTGCTGGGGTCCCATTTCACAAATATCTCATACTGCCCGTCGCCATCGACATCGCCCACCGAACAGTCGTTGGGCGAGTAAGTACCGCCTAAGGCTCCTGTTGCGGGATGGTCTAACGTCAGTGGCAGATAGTTCTTGGCCCAGGGCTTCACGATATTGGAAGTGTCAACAGCCTCGCCGTTCACTTTCGTCACCACCCGGTATTCAGAACTGGCGTTGCCACCCGTTGTCTCGTAGCAAGTTGTATAGACATCCTTGGCGATGGCAATGCCATTGCGCAGGATGTCGAAACGGATATCGTCCTCATTGTCAGTGCCCAGCATACGCCACGAGATAAAATGTTTTGTGTTAGTCGATGGGATGACCGTGAGGCCGCGATCCAATTTCTCCATCTGGCTCGCAGGCGTGTGTTGTGCCTGGATGCTAAGTGCCGTCAAAGACAATAGGGTCAATGTTTGTAGTTTGATTCTTTTCATATTTATCGTTAGTTTTTAATGTAGTATTCCTGTCTCATTTATTTGCAAAGGTACACCTTTTATAATAAAGTTGAGATTGCAGAATGTTAAATCTTTTAAAATTTGAACTGTTTTATAATAAGCTAATGGAAATTTATGTACCTTTGCAACGCTTCTGTGGTGTACGCACACTGTGGATTCTACCAAACTACGGATATATATCTAACTAAACATAAGTACTAATGAGAAAAATTTCTACGCTTGCCTTTATGGCATTTTTCTGCTGCATGAGCGCTATGGCTCAGGTAGTGTTGGGCGACATCAAGTTTAGCATCAAGGATGGTGCTAAGCTGAATCCCACAACAGGTAAGATTACTGTGACATTCCCTGATGTTACAGGAGTTGAGGATCCTACAGCGTCAACTCTCTTCATTGCAGGTAATTTCGGTCCTGAGAATGATTTTGATGCAGAGGGTACTCTCGCAAGTGGTATCACTATTGACTTTGCTGATGATTACGGCTTGGAGCCAGGCACAGAATATACCTTGACAATTACATCTGTGAAGGTTGATGGTGCTGAGCTTGCTGCAGAAGGTGGTTACAAGCTGAACTTCAAGACTCGTGGTTCTGAGCGCAAAATGTCATGGACGTTTGTAATTGACGAAAAATCTTGTACTCAAATTATGGAAGAGGGTAATGCCAATACCGAAGGTGATGCGACAAAGTATCAGCCTGTTGGTAGCAAGAATCGCTGGTATGTTCCTTCCCGTAACTACGAAGAGATCATGCTCCCAGATGGTACAGCCCTGCCTATGACTGAAGATTTGCTGTTTAAGTTTGGCAATAAATCGTTCTATGTAGGTGAGTATAATAATGGTTCATATAAAGACCGCATTTGTTTTAATAACAACAATCAAATGCTGGTCATCCCCGATTGTAAAGTAGGCGATGTTATTACATTTAGCGCTTTACGTTCTTCAAAAAATAATACTTATATTCAGGCTATGGACGGTTGCGCTCTTGCTCCAGAAGGCTTGGTGTCTACTGTTACAGGATTGAAAGACTCTATTCCTATGGGTTCTGGTCTGGCCAGTCATAAATTTGAGGTTCAGGTTGAAGGCGATGTGACCTTCAAGATTGGTAATACCTTGATGACTGCTATTACTATTGAGGAAGGTCAGGAAAAGCTTCCTCGCAACTATAATGTTGTAGCAAAATTTGTAGATGAGGAGAAAGAGGTCACTCTTAAAGAACTTGTAGGAAAGACAGAAGGTACTACTGGTTCAACCGTTAAAGTAAAATATCCTTTCTGGCTGACTGATGCCGATGGCAATGCTTATACTCACGGAACAAGAGGTTCAGAATTCGTAGAGTCGTTTGATTTGAAGAATGGCGAAGGTGATACAACGTTTGTTGTCAACTACAACAAGACCGCCTTCTCAGGTGTCGCATTCCTCTCAGAAGGTGAGGACCTCACAGGTGCTACGCTTTGCGGTAGTAATAATGCCGTAGTGCGTTCTTCTATGGGTAAATCAGCTTATTTTGCTGAGGATGTGAATCTCTGCACATTGCAGCCCGGTTCATATAAAGTTCGTGCCGTGATCTTCGATGCAACATCAGCTCTTGGTTATACCGTAACTCTGACTAAGGGTGAGGGCGTAGAGAATGAGATTTATCTCACATCAACCCTCGTAAACTTCTCAGAGGTCGAGTCTGACTTGTTTGAGATCACAGAGGCAACTAATATCACTCTGAAGGCTGGTGGTAATGATACCACAGGTCTTGATGCAATCATGATCTACGCTTCTACCGATGCTCCTGAGGATCCCGATGGCATCAGCGAGGTGAAGGACGCTAAGAAGGTTGTGGCCCGCAAGGTGGCTAAGGATGGTCGCATCCTGATTCAGACTGCAGCTGGTACCTTCAACGCTGTTGGTGTACAGGTAAAGTAATTCAAATATAACAATACGGCCACGAATTTCGTTGGATGAATACCCCGCGAAATTCGTGGCTTTTTATTAAAACTTATGACTAAACTACTACTATCATTATCTGCTTTTCTTCTGTCGTTGGGTGCTATGGCAGCCGATGGTGATGTGACGATGACAGTCAGCGGCATGACAACCAAGATGTCTGACGGCACGTGGAGTATTACCATTAACAGCAACGGACGTGTCAGTTCATTGCAGCGTAAGGGTACAGAGTTCCTGTCGAGCAATGGCATCTATTTCGACTATACCACATCCGAAGGCAACAAAGGTCTCAGTCCCTCGAAGGTGACTGTTATCAAGAATACTGCTGAACATTGTGAGGTGCTCTATAGCGCTACCTCCGGCAACACCATTTTTGAACAGGGATTTATCATGCGTAAAGGTGTGCCCGGCCTTTATTCGTATGTCATTGCTACGGGTACTGCAACCTCTGCTAACGAGCCAATCAAGGAGGCACGTGTCTGTGCCCGCCTGAGCGACAATATGCTGAATGGCTACGTGGACTGGCGCATGAACGGACGTATCCCCTCGAATAGCGAGATGGCTACTGCCGAAAAGGAAGAGAATACGATTCAGGACGCTACCTATTATCTGAGCGATGGTAGTGTCTATACAAAATATAACTGGGCCAACTATATTGAGCGCGATACCCTGCACGGCCTGCGTGACAATACCTACTATGGCCTCTATAATATCCCCGTGAGCTACGAATGGATTAATGGCGGATGCGAGCGTCAGGAACTCACCGTCCATGCCACCAGTAAGTCGCCCATCACCATCCAGATGTTGCAAGGCGAGCACTTCGGTGGACAGGCAATGGTGCTGAACGAGGGCGAGCAGAAACTCTATGGCCCGTTCCTTATCTGCACGACCTACAGTAAGAATCCTGTGACCAGTGCCCGTAACCAGTGGGCAAAGGAGGTGGCAGAGTGGCCCTACCAGTGGTTCGAGAACGACCTCTATCCCCGTGAGCGCGGTACGGTGCGTGGTCATCTGAATGTGACCACAGGCCAGCGCAACGACAGCGTACGTGTTATCCTGGCTCAGGAGAAGGGAAAAGATCCCCTGACAATGATGCACGGTTATCAGTTCTGGACACTGACCGACGCAAATGGCGATTTTGAACTGAAGCATGTACGTCCTGGCGACTATAACCTCTTTGCCTACGCGAAGGCTGGCGAGGTGACCGATATGCTGGAGCAGGATGATATCACCGTCAGCGCAGGCGACAATGACCTGGGCACTATCTCGTGGACACCCAAGAAATATAGTGAGATGCTGTGGATGATTGGTCAGAACGACCGACGCAGCAGCGAGTTCTGCCTGAGTGATGTCCCCCGTCAGTATGGCCTTTGGGAACAGGTGCCACAGACGCTGACCTATACCATTGGCGAGAGCAAGGAGAATACCGACTGGTATTATGCCCAGACCAAGGACGGCACATGGACGGTGAAGTTCAATGTGGATGAGCGCCCCTCCGGGCGTGCTTACCTCACGGCTTCTATCGCAGGATGTGCCAGTGAGAAAGCCACTGTTGCCGTGAAGCTCAACGGTACGGTGAAAGCCACGTGGAAGCCAGGCTATAAGGATGCCTCAGTCTATCGCAGTGCCGTGAACAGCGGCCGCCATTATCTCTATACCGTTGACTTCCCCTGCACCGATCTGAAGGTAGGCACTAACCTCATTACCTTCCAGACCAGTAACACAGGTGGCAAGAATGGCATTCTCTATGACTGCATCAAACTGGAGGCTGGCAGTCTTGTCACCTCTGGCGTGGAAGCCATCCGTGAGTCTGTGGCTGGCAGCAGCACCCCCTTTAAGCATATCGTCAACGGGCGTCTTGTGATAGAGCAGGCAGGTCACCGTTATTCACTGACAGGAACAATACTTCAATAGTAAGATGAGACACAGACTACTGATACTCCTTTTTCTTGGTGTATGCCTTTCTTCGATGGCCTCCAATGTGGTGTGGTTCGACGGGCAGCATTCTGTCAGTTACCAACTGGCAGGCAGGGTTGACCCTGTTGTGAAGCAAGCCCTCCGGATGTTTTGTGATGATATGCAACTGGTGACAGGCATGAAACCTGTTGCGGCTCGTGAGGCCGCCATCCGTATCATTCAGGGCAAGGGCAGTGATGATGGCTTCTGTTTGAGTGTGCAGAAAGGTCAACTCGTTGTCGAGGGACATAATGCCCGTGGCACGGCCTATGGGCTGTTGGAGCTATCGCGTATGGCTGGTGTCTCTCCTTGGGTGTGGTGGGGTGATGTGCGTCCCTATTCCCGATCTACTCCAATCTCTGTGGCCGACACCTTCTGTATAGAGCATACACCTTCTGTGGCTTATCGAGGCATCTTCATTAATGATGAGGACTGGAGCCTGCGTCAGTGGTCCAAGGATAAGATGGGACCGCAGACCTATCGTCGGCTCTTTGAACTGATGTTGCGTCTGCGTGCCAATACCATCTGGCCTGCTATGCACGAAGGCACGCCAGGCTTCTTTACCGTACCTGGTAATCGTGAGATGGCAGACTCGTTTGGTATTGTTGTAGGTTCTTCCCATTGCGAACCTTTGCTCAGAAACAATGTGGCAGAGTGGAACCGTGATACCCGTGGCTCGTATAACTATATCACCAATCACCAGCAGGTACAACAGTATTGGATAGAACGCCTGAAGGAGGTGAAAGGTTCAGAGAAACTCTTTACCATAGGCATGCGTGGCATCCACGACGGGGCGATGGAAGGTGTGAAGACCAAACAGGAACAACTCGCGGCTCTTCAGCAGGTCATCGACGATCAGCGCCAACTTATCCGGCAGTACTACAGTAAGAATGTGGAGCAGGTGCCTCAGGTCTTTATTCCTTATAAGGAGGTGCTCGAGATTATGGAGAGCGGACTGCGTGTGCCCGATGATGTCACGCTGATGTGGTGCGACGATAACTATGGTTACTTGACACGCCTGCCCGATGCCAACCAGCAGAAGCGCAGGGGTGGGGGAGGCGTCTATTATCATCTCTCTTACTGGGGACGTCCCCATGATTACTTATGGCTGACTACCACCCAGCCCGGACTTATCTATCATGAGATGCGTACGGCCTATGACCACAACTGTCGTAAGCTTTGGATTGCCAACGTGCATGATCCGAAGGTGGCGGCGTATGATTTGGAGCTGTTTCTGGATTTGGCATGGGATATAAACTCTCCACTAGATCTGCATTTGCAGCGTTGGCTTTGTACGCAGTTTGGAGCACAGGTTGGTAATGCTGTCTTTCCTGCTATGAAGGAGTTCTATCATCTCAATGCTATTCGTAAGCCAGAGTTTATGGGCTGGACGCAGGTTGAACTCGATAAGAAGAAGTATCCTGGAGGAAAGTCGGTACCTGACTATACGGAGTTTTCCTTGCAGGAAGGCTATGAGCGCATGGAAGCCTTTGCCCGTATAGAGGCAGTTGTTGATACCTGGCGCCCGTTGGTGAATGTGGGACGTCAGGATGCCTACTTCGCCCATGTGCTCTATCCCGTTCATGCTGCTGCGGCAATGACCCGGAAGATGTTGGCTAATGAGCCCGCCAGTTTGCAAGCTTACGAGGAAATACAACAGTTGACAGAGCGCTATAATGCCATGAATGGCGGCAAATGGCGTGGCCTGATGTCGGCAGCCCCTCGCGACCTGCCCGTTTTTGGAAAAGTGCATACCAAGTTCCCGCAGCATCCTTCCATAGGACGCCTGATAGCCCGCAATGCCTGCGACTACCAGACAGCCTCAAATGGCGTGTCTGTAGTCTCCATGCTGGGTCACTCGATGAATGCCGTAGCTCTAACAAAAGATGCTGCACTTATGTACGATTTCGATAGCCCATCCGAGGGCGAGGCCGTTCTCTATACCGCGATGATACCTACCCAGCCCAGCAATCGTGGCGACCTGCGTTATCAGGTGACGATTGATGACCAAGAGCCTGTCGTCATCTCGCTGAAGACGCCTTATCGCTCGGAGCGCTGGAAACAGAGTGTCTTGCGGGGACAGTCGTTGAATAAGACACCTGTTCATCTGGCCAAGGGTCCGCATACGTTGAAGATAAAAGCCCTCGATGAGCACATCATCGTTGACCAGTGGATGATAGACTTCTGTCCCAATCGACAGTTTTATGTAATTCCTGTAAATAAATAACGAATAAGATATGAAACGTTTACTGATTAGTTCTTTATTTGTCATATGTCAACTGTCATTAGGCTTTGCCCAGCCCAGTACCATCGTTCAGCACCCTTGGCAGGGTAAGCGTGTGGCTTATTTCGGTGATTCTATTACCGACCCCAATAATAAGGCGTCGAAGAAGAAATTCTGGGGCTTGCTCTCTGACTGGCTCGGTATCGAGGCCTACGTCTATGGCGTGAGTGGACGCCAGTGGAACGATATCCCCCGTCAGACGGATAAGCTGCTCCGTGAACATGGACAGGATGTGGATGCCATCATTGTCTTCATGGGTACCAACGACTATAATAATGGTGTGCCAGTTGGTAAGTGGTGGGACGAGCACGAGGCACAGGTGGAGTACGGACACGGACAGCCTAAGAAGATGGTGACACGCCGTCAGCGCACCCCGTCAATGGATCCCAATACCTATTGCGGACGTATCAATATCGCTATGGACTCCCTGAAGCGTACCTTCCCCACGAAGCAGATAGTGCTCCTCACGCCTATCCATCGTGCCGACTTCCATGCTAACGAGAAGAACTGGCAGTGCGACGAGTCGTATACCAACCAGTGTGGCGAGTATCTGGATGTCTATGTTGAGGCTGTGAAGCAGGCAGGCAATATCTGGGCAGTCCCCGTTATTGACTGGAATGCCCTGGGTGGACTCTTCCCCTTGATGGACCAGTACGCTTCCTATTTCAACAATGCAGACACTGATCGCCTGCATCCCAATGATAAAGGGCACGAGCGCTTGGCCCGTACCCTCTATTACCAGTTGCTTGCCCTGCCATGCGTATTCTGATAGTCCCAGACTACGCCTGATTGTCGAGCAAATAGACCTTAGAACTCTTACTGCCCTCGCTTCTGATTCCAGAGCGAGGGTCGTTTTCTTATCCCACGTCGTGGAAATAAGAATAATGTTGCAGATAATACCTTTCTCTTAACGTGTTTGTTCAAAAACTATAGGTAAAAGGCAAATTTTAGGTAGTGCTTTTCTTGCTTTAAGTCAATAAATGCACTATCTTTGCACCCAACAACTACGTCTATGAAACAACTACTGATACAACTATTCTTTCTTTTGTGCTGTGGCGCAGTTTCTGCCACAGGCGTTTACAACGTGCGTGATTTTGGTGCTAAAGGTGACGGACAAACGCTGGACTCACCTGCGATTAATGCAGCCATTGAGGCTGCTGTTCGCGATGGAGGAGGGCAGGTGTTACTGCCTGCAGGCACCTATCTATGTGGTAGTATCAGGATGAAGTCCAATATCGACCTGCATCTTTCGGCTGGCTGCACCATCTTGGCAGCACCTGCAAAGATGAATGCCTACGACGCATCAGAGCCGTTCGATTTCCCAGAGTATCAGGATGGCGGACATACCTATTTCCATAATTCGCTGATCTGGGCTGAAGGCGAGAAAAACGTCAGCATCACTGGTCACGGCATGATTGACGGTAAGGGACTCACGCACAAGGATACAGAGAATAGCGGTAATATCCAGGGTGGCTCTATCGGCACAGGCGACAAGGCTATCGCTCTGAAACTATGTCGCCAGGTGACGATTCGTGAC
Source organism: Prevotella communis (assembly GCF_022024115.1). Taxonomy (NCBI): domain Bacteria; kingdom Pseudomonadati; phylum Bacteroidota; class Bacteroidia; order Bacteroidales; family Prevotellaceae; genus Prevotella; species Prevotella communis. The sequence goes on along the minus strand of NZ_CP091792.1, from coordinate 2,834,098 downwards.
ATCACCATCTATCGTGGAGGTCACTTTGGCATTATCATGACAGGATGCGACCTCTCAACCATTGATAATGTAACTATCGACACGAATCGTGATGGCTTCGATATCGACTGTTGTAAATATATGACCATTACCAATTGTCGTATCAACACACCGCGTGACGATGCCTTAGTGCTCAAGTCCTCGTATGCCCTGAAGAAGCCTGTGCTCTGTGAGCATATCGCTATCAGCAACTGTAATATCACAGGCTATAAATGTGGCACGTTGCTTGACGGCACCTATATCCCCGAACCTGTCAACTGGGTGTGCGGACGCTTTAAGTTGGGCACGGAGAGCAATGGCGGCTATCGCAATATCTCACTTACCAACTGCACCTTTATGTATAGTAGTGGACTGGCTTTCGAGGAGGTGGATCAGGGCCGGATGGAGAATATCGTGGTGTCGAACATCACGATGAGTCACGTACATCATTATCCTATTTATATTACTACGGGCTGTCGAAATCGAGGTCCCAAGGAGGTGACGACACCTTCTACGGCTCGCGATATCCAGATATCCAATGTCATAGCCGATGACTGCGACTCGCTTTGCAGCATCATCGTTACAGGTATGCCTGGCGTTCCTGTGAAGAATGTGTGGTTGTCAAACATTCGTCTTTACTTTAAAGGCGATGGCACAAAGGACTTGGCAGATAAGAACTATCGTGAACAAGGCACGAACTATCCTGAGCCGAAATTCGCTGGATGGACGCCTGCCTATGGACTCTATGCCCGTCATGTAGATGGGTTGTATGTGAATGATGTGACTTTCCGCTATGAACTCCTGACTATCGGCCTGCCGTGCTGCTTGATGACGTGAAGAATGACGTGATACGACATCTGGATGCGCCGACGGAAGAGGGCGTTGAACAGGTGATAAGAAAGTAAACTGAGAAAACAAACAAATCAAAAAAAGAAAGATATGAAAAAGGTGTTATTGGGACTTTTTATGGCTGTGGTAGCTGTGAATGCTCATGCACAGCGCATTGCCGACAATCTGTCACGTGGTCTTGTGGCTATTCCTCAGGGTGACAAGACAGGTCAGGATGATCGCTATGGCGTGTCTGGAACTGGTATTTTCGTCAGTTGGCGTATCCTGCCTACTGAATACTACGACACGAAATATAATCTGTATCGTGGCACAGAGAAGATTGCCAGCAACCTGACGGTTTCAAACTATCAGGACAATAGTGGTACGAAGACATCCGTCTATAAGGTGGTGCCTGTGATTAGGGGAACGGAACGTACTGACCTGGCTGCTTCATGCACGCCTTGGGATCACCAGTATTGGGAAATTCCTGTGGCGGCGGTGACTAATCGTAATGGCGATGATGTGACTTCTGGCTATACGCTGAACGACTGTTCGGTGGCCGATGTCGATGGCGACGGACAGATGGAGTTCGTGGTGAAGCGTCGTAACGACTCTGGTAATCTGCGTGAGTCAACCAACAAGACCGACTTCAACCGTCATGAGTGTTATAAGATGGACGGCACGCTGCTCTGGTCCATAGATATGGGACCCAACCTGATGGCAGGACCTGATGAGCAGTTTGACCTGATTCTCTATGACTGGGATCAGGACGGCAAGGCCGAGGCTCTGATGCGTGGTGCCGATAATATGATTATCCATACGGCTACGAAGGGTGATATCCAGATTGGCAACATGAACTATTATGCGCCACGTGATGAATATACCAAGGCTGGTGCAGAATACCTATTATATATGGATGGTGCTACGGGTGTGCCCTATGCTTGGGATGGTAATGCCAACTGGACGCCTGAGGCCTATCCACTACCTCGTTTTGAGAGTGGCGAGAGCGACTATGCTGCGGTTTGGGGTGCTAACGATACAGGCCACCGTGCAACCAAGCATTACTTTGGTGCACCTTATCTGGATGGTCGTAATGCCAGTATCTTTTTGGGACGTGGCTGTTATACGCGCCATAAGTTCTGTGCCCTTGATGTGAACAAGGAGACCCACGAGTTGACGCAGCGTTGGCGCTGGAATTGCTACGACGGCAATTCTCCTTGGTTTGGTAATGGTTTCCATAACTTCGCCATTGCTGATGTGGATATGGATGGACGCGATGAGATCGTATTCGGCTCCATGATGATCGACGATACGGGCTATGGACTCTCTACCACGGGCTTTGGTCATGGTGATGCCCAGCATTGCGGTGATTTGGATCCCTATCGTTGGGGATTGGAACAGTTCGTCTGTTTGGAGGGTTCTACGGTGCCAGGCATTGCCTATACCGATGCCACTACGTCAACCTTGCGCTATACCACAGGTGGCGGCAGTGACAATGGTCGTTGTATGGCAGGCAATTTCTATCATAATATTCCTGGTGCTATAGGTGTCTCTGGTGGGGCTGGCATCAGTCTCGTAGCTGATAAGGCTTCTAATCACACAGGCTTCTCTGATGATCACGTCAATATGCGTGTCTATTGGGATGGCGATTTGCTCGACGAGTTCATGGACTCACCAGGTACAGAGAAATCACCATGTGTCTATAAGGCACCTGGTCAGAATGAGGTAGGGACAAACCGCAGTTATGCCAACAGCCGTTGTTGGATGGGACAGGGTAACCTGAACAACTCTTCAAAGAACAATCCCTGTTTCTTGGGCGATATCCTTGGTGACTGGCGTGAGGAGATTGTTACCCGCACCAGCGATAAACTGATCATTCAGACTACGAGTTATCCTTCCCCTTGGGGTATCACCACTTTGTGGGCCGACCATGAATATCGTAATGCCATGGCGTGGCAGTCGGTAGGCTATAACCAGCCGCCTCACCCCAGTTTCTTCCTTGGTGAGATGGAGGGTATCACCAAAGAGCCTCCTGCTGTAGTGATGGAAGGACGTACGGAGGTATCGGGAACTATTCAGACTACGGATGACCATCTGCTGATTTCGGGTTATGAGAACAAGTCTATCGCTGTAGCCGATGGGGCTTCACCTTATATATTAACGGTGAATGCACCTGCATGGGTGAAGGGTAGTGGCGCACAGCAGGCTGTGGCAAGTACCCCTAAGCAACCTGCCCAGACTGTTGAGACCTATACCACAACGCTTACTGGTGGTGCCTTTAGTGGTGCTACGCGTATTATTAAACAAGGTGAAGGCATTCTCGTGTTGCCTAATGTCACAGAGAAGCATACTGGCGAGACGAATGTATGGCAGGGAACACTAGTGTTTGATGGTAAGATGGAGTCAAGTCCTGTGTGGCTGAATCGTCATACCACGCTGATTAGTAATGGCGGACAGTTTATGGGAGGCTTGAAGGCTGACTATAACGCTACCATTTATCCTGGCGGAAAGGATAATGTGGGGGCTATTACTGCCTCTACGTTGGAACTGGGCTTTGGTTCCCGCATCGTCATTGACGGTAGCAACGGACAGCTGGATAAAATCAATGCCAATACGCTGACCGTCGAAGCCAAAACGGATGACGTCTGGAAAGAGTTCGGTCCACGCTATAAGACGCCTGTGATTCTGCTTAACTATGCAGGCACACTGGAAGCTGGCACTTACGAGTTGGGTTCTATCGGTAGTGTTAATGGTGATGTGTCTGATCTGCTCATTGAGGGCATAGGCAATAGTCTCAAGGCTTCTCTGGCTTATCAGGATGGTAAACTGCTGCTTGTTGTTGAGGGCATGCGAGAGGCTGGACAGGTAACATGGAATGGAATCAGTGATAACAGCATCTGGCAACAGGCTGTCAGCGAGAACTTCCTTTATGACGGACAGGCCAGTTATATGGCTTCAGGCGATGATGTAGTCTTCGATGATAACGCAGCTTCTACCAATGTTGTTATCAGTGGTGCCGTCAGTCCTAAGTCGGTGACATTTAATAATGAGACAACGAACTATACGCTTTCTGGTGATAGTATCGTAGGAATGGGATCCATCATCAAGAATGGTAATGGGAATGTCATTTTCAATAACTGGAATCATATCGGCTCTACAGTTGTCAATGGTGGTAAGCTGACGGTGGCTATGCTGGCTAATAATGCTGGTCAGGATTGGGGTTCACTGGGTAGTGCATCTTCACCAATCACACTGAATGATGGTACCACGTTGGTAACCAATGGTACAATCATCACAGACCAGACGCTGAATGTCAGTGGTGAAACAACGATAGAGGTGCCCAATGGCAAGAGTGTTATCTTCAACAAGGCCATCAAGGGCAGTGGTGCAATAGTCAATAAGACTGGTGCTGGTTCGCTGGAGTTGGGTACGGTGACGAATACCTTTGCCAAATTGGTTGTCAAGGCAGGTACTGTAACCAGCAATTACAATTCGTCATACACTGAGACACTGCCAAAAACTGTAGAGTTCCAGGGTGGCACAATATGGGGTGCAAACAACGAGAGTACCAATATCAACAACTCCACAAATTTTGTCGTACCACAAGGTAAGACGGGTTCTTTCTACAGCGGATTCCGTTCTACCTATACTGGTACACTCACAGGTGCTGGTACTTTCAATGTCTATACAGGTGGCGTGCGAGCCTACTTCAATGGTAACTGGAGTGCTTTCGAGGGTACTATTAATATAGGTAAGAACAACCGTCAGAACAAGAAGAGCTATGATCCAGAGTTTCTGTTGGGTAATACCAACGGTATGCCAAAGGCTGTGGTTAATGTGAATGCCAATGCTCGCCTGCAGAATCAGGGCAAGAGCATCCGCGTGAAGAAGTTTGGTGGTACGGGGGCCTTGGTTGGTACGGGCACATGGATTGTGGACTGTGATGAGAACTTTACACTGACTACTGAGGTGGGTATCACCTCGGAACGTACTGATGACTATGGCAATACGATAGCTGTGAGCGCATCGCCTCTGACTAAACGTGGTACGGGTAAGATGACGATGACGGAAGGTAAGATGAATGGTGTGCTCACTATTGAGAATGGTACGGTGGCAGCTTATAAGTATAAGCCAGCCTCGTTGCTGAATGGTTCAAACAACACCATCGTGAAAGGCAGTGGACGTCTAGCTGGACAGATGCTGCTCAACAACCTGAGTGTGCAGAGTGGGGGAGAAGTGGTTCCTTGCGCTTCGGCAGTCATTGAAACCTCTCCTGGTACTATTACTTGTAATAATACCATTACTGTTAACGATGGTGCCGTAGTCAACTTCCTGGTGAATGCGTCGAAAAACTCTACGCTTACCACGAAGAACCTCACCATAAACGGAACAATTAAGGTGACATTTACTGCCAGTCGTGAACTGAATGTGGGTGATGAATTAAAGCTTTGGACAGTCAGCGGCACGTTCAGTGGTACGCCTAAGTTCGAATTGCCAGAAGCCTATACATGGGATACCAGTCGTATCAGCGAAGGCATCATCAGCGTAACGGCAATTAGTACAGGCATTCGTTCCTCTTTTATCGATGCTGATTCAAAGAATGTTTACGACCTGCAGGGGCGCAAGATAAATGGTCAGCAAACTAAGGCAGGAATCTACATTCGTGGTGGTAAAAAGGTCATTATTAGGTAGTAGAGTACAAAAAGTATAGGAAAAAGTCAAATTTTAGGTAGTGCTTTTCTTGCGGTAAGTCAAGAAAAGCACTATCTTTGCAGCCGAAAACTACGAATATTATTCATTTTTAAATATCAACTAAAAACAAAACTTATGAAAAAACGTTTACTTTTGGCCTTTATGGCAATGAGTGCAGTCGCTTCAGGTTACGCACTTGAGCGGGGTGAGTTCGTCTATACCCCTCAAGGACGTTTCCAGATTACGGGTGCTAATGTGAATGCTAACAACGCATTCCAGGATTTATCAGGTTGGACTGTAGTTTCAGCTTCTAATGACAAGACATTGGCTGACAACTTCAATGTTAATGCCAATGGCTATGCAGAGGGTCTGAACTCGGTGGTAAGTCTCGATGCAACTGCAGGTGAAGGTATGTACTTCAAGTTTGAACCTTCTGATGCAAGTACAGCTTATGTCGTAAGCTACAAGATGAAAGGTGCAACAGCTGTTTCAACTCGTGTAAAGACTTATGCCGTTTCTACAAACCTTGCAAAGGTTGAGGGTAACTCTGATAATACTTTTGGTGGTACTAATGATGTGCTTGTAGTCAATACTGCTGAGGAATTGACCGATAATTGGCAGACTTTCAACTATGCTATCGTAGGTGACGGTACTTCTCGTACCTATTTTATCTCATTCACTGGTATGGCTACCAACATCGAGATCGCTGACGTGCAGATTGCTCCTGCTGTGCAGTTTGCTGACCTGCGTCAGCGTGACGCTATGCTGGAGAAACTGAAAATTTACAAGAACTGCTATGCCTGGCCAGAGGGCTTGCTTGATGATTTCTCTATGAATGAGACTATCTCTAATCTTGAGGCTATCGGCGACGAGTCAGGTCAGGCTACGTTGGATGAGGCTCTGGGTACTGCTCAGGAAGTTCTTGATGAATTTATCAAGGCCAATATGGACGACTTCTTGCCTGATGGTGCTTACACTGCAACAACGAATGGTGCAGGTACTCCTAAAGTCGATATTAAATTCAGCAATTGGTTGGCAAAAGTTCAGAAAGCCATTACTTGGGGTGATTGGAATTGTCTGCCTGAAGGTCGTGGATTCTGGGAAAAAGCTGACCAGGGTTGCGCTGATTTAGGTCACTTCCAAAATGGTGCAAAATGGAATAATGGTTCTCCTGATAGCCCAATGGGTGTTTATACACAGAAAAATCTTGATCCCGGTTCTTATGTTTTTGGTATCGAGAGTAGGGCATGTTTGCGTGAGCCTAAGAAAAATGACTGGAGTGATGAAGATGGTTTGAAGCCTGCTTATGGTGTAGCATATATTGTGAAAATTGTTGACGGCCAGGAGACTCCAGATACTATCGCATCTGTTGTTAAGGGACTATATCCTACTAAGATGAGTCAGTTCTTTGTTACTGCAGAGATTAAAGAGGCCGGCAAATATGAGATTGGCTTTAAGGCATATTGTAAGGACACTCACAAGGATTTGACACAGGGTTCTGTAACATACATTCGTAATGCTTCCATTTTTGGTAAGACCGAAAATCAGTATAGCCAGAAACAGTTGGGCTATGAGGCTGATGTACGCGAGCAGATTACTACTGGTCGCACACAACTGACCACCGCTAAGGAGAATATTGCAAATGCAGAATATCTCTGGGGTAAGGCAGAACTGCAGGCTTGTGTTGACTCTGTTGAGACAAAGATTGCTGCTTATGAGCTGATGGATCAGGATGCTATCATCGCTACTTTTGAAGATGATTATGCAAAGTCAACCACTGAAGAGACTGGCTATTTAGTATGTACTATCTATCAGGCAGCTGTAAAGGATATCATTGCTGCTAACAAGAAGTTCATTGCTGTGAATGACACGCTTGCTTCAATTCAGGTTGCCATTGACAGAGCTGAGGCTACTTTGAGTAACCGTCTCTATAATGCAGCTACAGGCATGGATGCTCTTCAGTCAGCTATTACCAAGGCAAAGGGCATTCAGGCACAGATGAAGGCTGGTCAGTACAGCGAAGAGAATGCTGCTGCTATCGTGGCTGCTAATGCCGAGTTGGCAGAGGCTGTTGAATTGTTCAAGACGACTGTTCCTGCAAGTGCAATTGCAACTGTCGCTGACATTGATTTCTCTCAAATGGCTACAGAGACTACAGTCAGTGTAGAAGGAACCGATGTATCTCAATGGATTATTCCTGGTGCAGTTAATCAGATGGTATTGCCAAACTATACTGAAGATGCTTCTGGTACCACTTATGGACAAGGTTTGTTTAGCAACGGCGAACGTATTCTTGCCGACACACTCCGCGTGGGTAATGGCGAAGCCGTTGTGGATATCCCCGAAGATCAGCAGGTTGGTGGTACAGATATTCTGAAGATAGACTTTGATTACTACTTCGGTAATCTTGTAGGTAAGTATGCTGGATTTGTTCTTAAGAATGGTACAGACGCTATTGCAGAGTTCTTCTTCACTTCGTATAATAGAGAAGCAAGTGCTAATACTTTCGGTCTGGATTACTCTGCAACTTATATTCCGGGAATCGGTGATCGTAACAATTTCAACGCAGCAATTGCCGCAGCTTCTAATAAGACCCATTTTGAGGTAGTCGTTGACTACGGTACACAGTTGATGTATTGTTCTACTGTGGCTGCAAAAGGATCACAGACTACCACTCCCGTAGCATTTGATGGTTCTAAGATGGCTAAGTTTATCGTAAAGAGTGATTATAATAATGCTGATCGTCGTTGCTGGTTTGACAACCTGAAGATCCAGCGCATCAAGGCTGATGCCGTTACAGGTATCACTGAGGTGAATGCCGCTGCTAAGGTGAAGGCTCCTACCAAGGTGCTGAAGAACGGTCGCATCATCATCAATGGCAAGTATGCTATCAATGGTATGCTGGTGAAGTAAAAAACTTCCCCTAACATAATTCTCACGGGAATGCTTTGACGGGCATTCCCGTTTTTCTTTTTATTATTCCTTTAGGAATAGTTCCTCCTTGGCTCTGTTTTTTGCGTCTAAATCTTTGAAAAATGCTTAATTCGCAAATTTGAAAGTTAAATTGTTGTAAGTTTCAATTATTTTTTGTTATTTTGCAAACTGGTTATTGTGCCTTGATGGCACTTGAAACCTATGGCGATGTTAATACTAACAGACAAATCAACAAAATCACTATAACAAACAAACTTATTTATGAAAAAACTCTTTTTATACGCATCCCTTATGTGCTTAGGCCTAGGGTCCTGCTCAAAGGACTTCTTGGTACCTGAGGGAGAATTGCCATCATGGCTTGGCGAGAGTATCTACAAAGAGCTTCAGCAGCCCAAGGAACTGCAGGGTACGTTTAAGACGTATTGCAAACTGATTGATGATCTGGGTTATGCCGATGTGCTGAGTAGAACGGGTAGTAAGACTATCTTCCCTGCCAATGATGAAGCGTTCGCCAAATTCTTTGAAGGCGGTAACAACAAGTTTGGTGTCAGCAGCTACGAAGAGCTGACACATGCTCAGAAAGCTGAGTTGCTTTTCTCTACTATGCTCGACAATGCCATTCTGGTGGGTACACTTTCAAACAGCCAGAACAGCGCAGGCAATATGTTGCAGGGCCAGCTGGTGAAGCACGGCACCAACATGCGTCTGACTTATGCTGTGGCACCTTTCAAGGCCGAGCAGATGCCTGCAAACAACAAGTATTTTTCTCGTTTCCAGACGGCCGACCGCAATTCTATGCTTGCTGTATTCGACAATACCGTGGCTCCTATGGTGCACCTCACGGGCGAGTATATGCTGAACAACAATATGACCATCGCAGGCAACGAGAGCGACTTCGAGGTGCTTACTGGTCATGCGTATAACGAGGGTGATGCTTATATCTTCAACCACAAGGTGATCAAGGGCGACGTAGTCTGCCAAAACGGTTATATCCATCAGCTTGACGAGGTACTGGTGAATCCTGGTAACATGGCAGAGGTGCTGCGTGCCGGCGATGATACGAAGTACATCTCTCGTATGCTGGACTACTACAGCTTCCCCGATGCCGACATGACGCTGACGGAGCAGTACAACAGCGAATCAAACGCAGCCACACAGGACACCGTGTTTGCTATCCGCTATCTGAGTAAGAACTCTCAGCGTGCCAAGTTGGCCCAGCCCGTACGTGGTATGACGGTAGCCGACAACCAGTTGCTCAACTTCGACCCAGGTTGGAACAACTATAACCCCACGCTGAAAGGCGGCAGCAGCGACGATAATGCAGAGATTGCTGCCTTCCTGGCTCCTGACGACAAGGCCGTAGAGGAGTATTTCCTGAAGGAGGCTGCTTATATCCTGAAGAACTTGGGTGTGCCTTCACTCGAGATTTCTGCAGCCAACCTCAATGCGCACCTCGATGCTGTTTACAATAACGACCCTTCAATCTTTGCCAGCGTGCTGAACAATGTGATGAAACCTTATCTCACAAAGACAGTGCCCAGTTCGTTCTCTACTGTTCAGAACGATGCCTTCGAGTTTCTCGATGTGACAAAGGATGATATCAACAAGAAGAGCAACGGCAACTACGACGTGACGATTGCCAACAATGGCGTCATCTACAAGATGGGTAAGCTCTTCGGACCAAAGTTGTATAACTCTGTGCTCGGTCCTGCTTCTGTATATAAGGATATGCGCACGATGGGTGAGATGCTCAACGACCACCAGACTACTGCTGGTACACCTTCTAAACTGGGTGCCGATATGTACTACTATCTGCTCTCAATGAAGGCCCGCTATGGCCTGTTTGTTCCTACAGATAATGAGACACAGTTCATTGTTATCGACCCCACCTCTGTGAAGGACGACGACGGACTGAAGGGCTTGCGCTTCCGCTTCGACCCCCAGGCCGACGGTTCTTTCCACGTGCTGGTGAAGAAATATATCTATCAGAGTGGTCCCTACAACGAACTCAGCTCGTATGTTGAGACTGCCGGTGCACAGGATATCAATATCGAGAGTGGTATCTTCAACAGTCAGATTAAGGACATGCTGGACTACTGCACCATTGTGCTTGCCGACTCTACAGAGACTGGTAAGGGTAAGGCGCAGTATGGCCTCTATGGTAATAAGTATTATAAGACCAAGCATGGCGGTGCTGTCATCGTCAGCGGCAATAAGGTGGCAGGCGGACTGCAGCAGAAGGATGCTTCACAGTGGTCAACCATCACTGAGACCTTTGATGCCAACAGTGCTGATGCCAAGATTGAGAACGGTACTGTTTATCGTCTGAACTATCCGCTCCAGCCTACTATCACCAGCGTGATGCAGACCCTGTCGCGTTCCGAGTTCTACGACGAGGATGCCGACTATGACGCGGCTGCTCCTGAATACGACCACTTCCTGAACTTCTGTCTGCAGTTCAATAACGAAGACCTCTACACCTTTGCAGGTATCGTTAGCGACAGCGATAAGGATGCACAGAAAAAGACAAAGATGAAGGCTTACCGCGTCATCGATGACAACGATAACTGGGGTATGCTCAGTGCCTACAACTACACCGTTTATGCACCTACCTACGAGGCTATGGTGAAGGCACAGAAGGATATGGGTCTGCCCAAGTGGAAGGATGTGCTGGCTATCGTCAACGACTGGGAGAGCGTGAAGGACCAGTATGGCTTCGCTTCTCAGGAAGCTGCTGCTGCCTACGTGAAGGCTCAGTTGGATAAGATGTCACGCTTCGTGCGTTATCACACTCAGAATAGCTCGCTCTTTGCTGATCGCTATTTCAAGAATTACGATCCCAATACAGGACTCACCACGCCTGAGCCTTCGTTCTCTACCTTCTGCTCAAACGCTCTTGGTATCGCTCAGACACTGATCGTGACTGGTGGTGGCGACAAGCTCAATGTGAAGGATGCCTCTGGCAAGGTGGTGACTGTGAATGCCTCTTCAAACCTGGCTAACCTCATAGCACGTGATATCACGACAGTAGAGAAGACTAATGCTACGTATGGTAAGTACAAGGCTATCGAGACCTCTTCTTTTGTCACCGTTCACGGCATTGGTACACCTCTGTGCTATAACAGCAACGGGAAGTATTAATAATTGAAAATTGATAATTGAAAATTGATAATTATGTCAAAGTCAAAATTCCTATTGACAATCCTGTTTACCTTCATCGCTCAGGTGATGATGGCACAGAGTAGAGTCATATCAGGTACGGTGGAAGATGCCATGGGTCCTATTATGATGGCCAACGTGGTGGAACGCGACGGTAACAACCGTATTATCAGCGCCACGCAGACTGATATGATGGGTAATTTCTCAATGGAGATTAAGAACCCGAAGAATAAGCTCGTCGTTTCCTATGTAGGTAGTAAGACGAAGATTCTCCCTATTGGTAACCAGAAGACCTTCAAGATTAAGTTGGAGGACGATAAGACCGTGCTCGGCGAGGTGAAGGTTGTTGGACGCCGCACCAACGCTGGAGGTCTGAATATCGATAAGCGCGAAGTCTCTGTATCACAGCAGACCATGAATATGGCTGAGGTGGAAGGTATGGCCTTTACCTCTGCCGATGAGGCCCTGCAGGGTGAGATCGCCGGTCTGGATATCGTTACCAACTCTGGTAACCTGGGTGCCGGTACTTCTATGCGTCTGCGTGGTGTCTCTACGCTGAGTGGTAGTGCAGAACCTCTGATTGTTGTCGATGACAAGATCTTTGAGTACGATGCCGCTGACTTCGACCCCGAGAATATGGACGAGGAGAAGTTCTCTTCTATGTTGGCTGTCAGCGTGGACGATATTGCCAGCATTACCGTATTGAAGGATGCTGCTGCTACGGCTATCTGGGGTTCTCAGGGTGCTAATGGTGTTATCCAGATTACCACCAAGCGTGGTGCTCGCGGTAAACCTAAAGTGACACTGGGCTATAAGTTCACTGGCACTTGGATGCCTGCCGGCTACGACCTGCTGAATGGTGACAACTACACCATGATGCTGAAGGAGGAGTTCTATAATCCCACCCAGAGTTCATCGGCTACTTCTACTATCAACGAAATCAACTACGTGCCTGCTGAGTCTTGGGCCGAGGCAAACAACTGGAACAAGAACACCGACTGGGTGAGCGCTATCAAGCAGTTTGGTGAGCAGCACGAGGCTAACTTCAATATCTCTGGTGGTGGTCAGAAAGCTACTTTCCGTATCTCTGCCAGCTACAACCATCAGACGGGTACTGTTATCAAGCAGAAGATGGACCGTCTGACCACCCGTCTGGTGTTGGACTACAACGTGTCTGACCGTATCCGCTTCTCTACCAACTTTGCGTTGACCTATACAGACAACCTGAAGAACTATACTTATGGTAGTAGTAAGAGCAGTGGCTCGCACAACAACCTGCTGGCTATGGCTCTGGCTATGGCTCCTAACGCCAGCATCTATCGCTACGACCGTTATAACAACAACACGGGCGAGTATTTCCTGATGAACCCCACCGTGACAGGTATGACACCTGACGATGGTAACTACACTTCTACACAGTTGGCCGACGTCGTGGCTATCGGTAACCCTGTGGCTTATGCTAACAGCTCTTGGCAGAAGGAACAGACCTATAGCATTGTGCCCGACTTCAACCTGAAGTACGAACTGCTTGGAACAGGCACCGGACAGCACCGTCTGACTTTCGATGGTCGCGTGTACTTTGATATCTATGCCTATTCTAAGCCAACCTATATGCCTGGCAGCCTGTCAAACGGCAGTTATACGGATACCAACTATAACTACCTGACCAATACAGAGACTAACCAGTTCAAGATGGGTTCTCGTGTCACCCTGACCTATACGCCTGCATTCAAGAACGAGGATTTCTACCTGACGATGTTTGCACGCTATGAGGCTGGTACACAGAAGAATACCTATCAGTATATTGCGCAGAGCTCTATTCCCAACGGTATGGAGTCTGCTACGATTGATGCACGTCTGAACGACATGAACAACCAGCCCAGCGCTACGAAGTCGGCATGGCAGGACTTTGTCTATAATGCCCACTTCTCTTACAAGTCACGCTATAGCGTAGGCTTCTCACTGCGTGGTGATGGCAACTCTAAGTTCGGTCCAAAGAACCCCTGGTTCTATTCTCCTTCTGTCTCGCTGCGTTACAACCTCAGTGAGGAACCATTCTTCACTCCTCTGAAGAAATATGTGTCTATGTTTGGTATCCGCGGCTCATGGGGTATCACTGGTAGCTCAAGCGTTTCTGTGGACAACTACTTCAACCAGTACACCTCTCGTGCCGGACGTTATGGCACCAGCTACTTCACCACCATGAGTGGCATGAAGCTCGATGACCTGCGTCCTCAGAAGAAGATTGGTACAAACATTGGTCTTAACATCGGTTTCCTGGATGATAAGTTCGAGGTGGACCTGAACTTCTACAAGGAGAAGACCAAGGACCTGATTATGAAGGGTATCCCCATTCCTACATCAGCTGCATGGAACACCTCTACAACACTCTCTTACGGTAACGTGGGTGAGATGGAGAACAGAGGTTGGGAAATGTCTGTTTCTGCCAATAAGATTATCACGTACAAGAAGTTCTCGCTCTCTGCCAGCTTCAACATGGCTCAGAACATCAACAAGTTGCTGGAGATGGATCAGCGCGTGCTGGATAACCTGAACTCTCAGCCCAGCTACAGTAAGCGTGGTTCTGCTTCAATCCTGAACCGTGTTGTGGTGGGCGATCCTCTCTGTTCTATCTATGGATTCAACAGCAAGGGTGTGTTCCAGTATTCTTACGACTACCTGCAGAACTATAACACCAAGCAGCAGCAGTTGCAGACTCAGGCCGCAGCGCGTGGCGAGTCTTACGACTGGAACTACGAGGCATGGATCAACCAGCAGTTGGCTGAAGGCAAGACCTTCCCTGTAGCTACCGACGAAAACGGTAAGGTTATCATGACCAATACTGGTGTGCCCAAGCGTCTTACCTATTATTATGGTGATACGGAATATGAGTTCAAGGGTGGTGATGCCATCTATGAGGATGTGAACCACGATGGTAATATCAACGAACTTGATATCAAGTATCTGGGTAACTCACTGCCTAAGATGCAGGGTGGTTTCAGTCTGACACTGCAGTATGGCAACTGGAAACTTGTGTCACGTTTCAACTACCGTTGGGGCAACAAGATTATCAACACCGCACGTATGGGACTGGAGAGCATGTATGGCACTCAGAACCAGTGCTCTTCTGTGACCTACCGTTGGCGTAAGGATGGTGACGTGACACCTATCCCACGTGCCCTCTATGGTACAGGTTACAACTACCAGGTGAGCTCACGCTTCGTAGAGAGCGGTTCGTTCCTGCGTCTGAACAATTTGCAGTTGTCTTACAGCGTGCCTAAGAGTGCTATCAAGAAATTTGGTTTGAATAATCTCTCGGCCTACGTGACTATGAACAACCTCTTCTGCTGGACAAAGTATAGTGGTATTGATCCGGAAATTGGTGCCGGTACCTATTCACCAGCATCTGACGGTGCTACTACACCAAGGTCTAAGTCTATCACTGCCAGCTTGAACTTTGGTTTCTAAGAGTATTGAACATTGAAAACTGAGAAATGAAAATTATGAAAAAGATATTTTCTGTTATGCTGGCAAGTGTTGCGATGGTCTCTTGTGTTGACACAGTTATCCTGCCCGACAATAAGACTGTCGATGATGACTTCTGGCAGAAGAAGAGCGAGGTGGATGCCGTGGTGTCAACTGCCTATGCACAGTTGCGCGACGAGACTGCTATACGCAATATGATTGTTTGGGGCGACTTCCGCTCTGACGAATTGAATATGACAACCGGACTGCCTACTGGTGCTGCCTATCGTACAGCCCTGCAGCAGATTTATTCTCTCAATATCGAGACCGAGAATGCATTTACCTCTTGGTATCCTTTCTACTCGGCAATTAACTATTGTAACTTGGTGTTGGAAAAGGCTGAGAACGTGATTGCCGTTGACCCTGACTATACTCGTGGTGACTATGAGGCCAACAAGGCCCAGGCATTGGCGTTGAGAGCTTTCTGTTACTTCTATCTGACAAAGGTGTTCCACGATATTCCCGTGACACCGGGTGCTTATATGAACAGCAGTGCCGACCTCAATGCTCCTCAGGCTACGCCCGACTCTGTGCTCACAATGTGTATCCGCGATTTGGAGGAGGCTTCAAAGAATGCTATTCCTGGTAATACCTATGGCGACTGGCGCGATAAGGGCTACCTGAACAAGGATGGTATCAATGCTGTGCTGGCTGATATCTACCTGTGGCGTGCTTCTGTGAACCGCGATGCTGCCGACTATCAGAAGTGTGTGGACTATTGCGATGCCATTATCAAGGCTAAGAAGCAGGCTTACGAGGAGAGTGGACAGCGTCGTCGCTGGGGCGAGGATGATGTAGAGAAGGACTATTACCTGTCTGATTATGATGACATGTATAGCGACCTCTTCGGTCAGAATGGTCAGAATGCTGACGAGAGCATCTTTGAACTGCAGTTCCGCAATTCAAATGCTACCAACAAGGGACTGGACCAGATGTATTACCGTTACAACAATGCCAGCAGCAACAGCTATGGCTACCTGAAGGCAGCACCCCTCTACGGTACGGTGAAGTCCGACGGTTCTGGCATTTGGTTCAATAGTGTGGACCAGCGTCTCTACGAGTATCTTTACGATGCCACCAGCTCAAGTGTTGAGCAGTTTGGCGTACGTAAGTTCGTTGCTACCGTCTCTGCCGGTGTGAACAATGCTGCCGACAGTCATCGCGAGACACGTGCCAACGTGATGCAGAACTGGATTCTGTATCGTCTTACAGACGTGATGCTGATGAAGGCCGAGGCCCTTGTTCAGCTCTATGAGTTTGAGAAGCAGGCAGCACTGGCTGACAGCCGAGCAGCCGATGAGACATACAATCAGGCTGCCTTCGATATCTGTAAGTTTGTGAACGACCGTGCGCTGTCGGATGCCAACAAGTCGTCATACGCTATGAAGTATAGCACTTATAAGGATAAGATGGAGTCGTTGGTACTGGCTGAGCGTGCACGTGAACTGTGCTTTGAGGGTAAGCGTTGGTTTGACCTGATGCGTTATAACTATCGCCACATGACAACCAAGGCTGATCTGACAAAGAAACTGTCTGACAAGGACTATGCGGTGGTGCCAAATAGTTCGGAATTCTTTGAACTGGCCCTGCGCAAGTATGCTGTTCCTTCTGCTATGAAGGCAAAGATGCGTGATGAGCGCTATCTCTATATGCCTATCAATCAGGACGAGGTAGAGTTGAACACCAACCTTCAGCAGAACCCTGTCTACAAATCAGCTGCGAAATATTAGACCCACCCCCTGCCCCTCCCTGAATGGAGGGGAGTAGGCAGACGTGTAAAATGAAAACAAATAATTAAAGATTATGAAACAAATAATTATAAATAAAACAAAGGAGTTGCTTCGTTTTGTGGTCTATATACTCCTCCCTCTCATAGGGGGAGGCTGGGTGGGGGTCTCCTCTTGTACTGAGGAACCCGACGGCTCAAACCTCTTCTCTACAGACGATAAGACTATTGCAGAGTTGCTGCGCGACAGAAGCGATCTGACTGCTTTCTACCGTATCCTTGAGAAGGGTGGCTTCGATAAGTATATGGCAACCTATGGTGAGTACACCTGTTTTGCTCCGTTGAATGATGGTGTGAATGTTTATCTCGACAGTCTGTATAATGACGAGTCGTACCTCATTTCAAAGGCAAAGGTTAAACATAATGGTATTAAGGAGGATGGCAACTGGGAAAACCTGGATGTGATGTCAAAGGTAGATCTGATGTCCGACTCGCTTTGTGAGGACATTGCACGCTTCCACCTCTCTGGTGAAGAGCATCTGCAGGTTGACCTCGACGGTACTACGACGACATGGACCACGATGAAGACCGGTCGTAGCATCCGTGTGGGTGTGTTCTTGGACAACGAGTATAACAATACCCATTTCCCTGATTTCGTGGGACTCACCAGTCTGAACGATGTCTCAGCTATCATTGACGGTGATATCGAGGCCATCAATGGTGTGCTTCATGTATGCTCGAATGTGATTCCTCGTTCAGACCGTACAACAGACGACCAGTTGCGTGTAGAGGGTGAGAAGGATCTGAGCATCTTCTATGCTGCTCTTGAGGCTACTGGTTATACGGATACACTGCTGATTGAGAAGAAGTATAATGCCGACGGCACGGTGAAGACCTATGACCTGGGTACCAACCATAATGACCGTGACGGCAACCCACTTTATTATCCTAAGGAGTGTATGATTAAATGGACCGTCTTTGCTGAGACCGACGACGTGTTCCGTGCTGCAGGTATCAATAACTTTGACGACCTGAAGGCAAAGTGCGTGGAGTGGTATGGCAACTGTGGTGCTTGGTATGACTATATCAACGAGAAGAATATCACCATCAGCACGGGCGACGACTATACGAACCCCTTCAACGTGGTGAATATGTTTGTGGCTTACCACATCTTGCGTGCAGGTATGCCTATCGACCGTATTGTCTATGAGAAGAACAAGCAGACGGATGGCTCATGGAACTTCTGCTTCGGCTATGAACCTCAGGAGTATTTTGAGACAATGTTGCCCAATACCTTGTTGAAGGTGTGGGAGACGAATCCTAAGAGCACCAAGAACCTGTGGCTGAACCGCTATTTGTCAAACAATACGCTGACAAAGAAACTGGGACTCTGTGCCCTGGGCGATGGTGATGAGGACCACCAGCTCATCTTCAAGGGCGTGCCCGTGGATCGTGATAACAGCGTGGAGACACTGAATGGTTATATCCACCGTATCAAGGGTATCCTGAAGTACGACCAGAATGCCAAGGACGGCCTCCACGAGCGTCTGCGCCTGGATTCTTCTACCTTCCTCTATGAGCTGATCAATAATGGTCTGCGTGGTGCAACAGCTGCCGAGGTTAGTTCAATGAATGGTGGTGGTGACGGTAACCGTGTGGCTTTCCACAACACCTATTTCGATAATATCGTATGCTACAACCCCGGCACACTGCTCCGTTTCAACGTGATGGGTGCTTGGCGTGCACACAACTCAGACCAGTTCCAGGGATGGGACGTGTATGACTTCGCCATCAAACTGCCTCACGTGCCGACAGGTGACTACGAGTTGCGTATCATCTATCCGCCAATGGCTCGTGGTGGCCTGATGCAGTTCTACCTGGGTAACTCACCCAAGCAGTCGGACATGGTGGCTGTAGGTATTCCTTTCGATGCTTGTGCTAATCCTTACGAGGATGCTACCATCGGTTATGAGGATCTGATTAACCGCGCCGACGACGAGACTTCAGACTGTGGCGTAGAGAGCGACCAGCGTATGCATGTACGTGGCTATATGCGTGCTCCGGCATCTTTCTCTCGTGGTACATACAATTCTGTTACCGATCCTCTGAGTTATTCGCCAGACGATATCTATTCTGCAGCTAGTCAGATTATCGGTTCTACCAGCTGTCGTTCAGAGACTGGTTATGGTACGATGATGCTGCGCCGCATTATCACTGCCCAGCGTTTTGAGCAGGGTAAGGACTACTGGTTGCGCATCAAGAACCTGGTGAACGATACCAACCTGGGTTGGTCGTTCGACTTCGTGGAACTGGTACCTCTGGATATCGTGAACAGTCAGTCTATGTCTGAGGACTGGTATTAAAGACCCACCCCCGACCCCTCCCTGCAGGGAGGGGAGTGGTTAGACATTAAATTGAAAATTAAAAATATAATAATATGAAACATCTAATATGTAATAAAACAAAGGAGTTACTTCGTTTTATGGTCTATATACTCCTCCCCCTCACAGGGGGAGGCTGGGTGGGGGTCTCCTGCTCCGACTATGATGACTACAATACGGTGCCTGGCGTGTTTGGTGGTGACCAGACTGGAGCCAACAACACGTTGTGGGAGAATATCTCCAACGATCAGCAGCTGACCCGTTTTGCTGATCTTGCCCGTAAATGCAGTTTCTCGGAGGTTCTCAACAGTCCTCGTTTCTACACCGTATGGGCACCCGTTAATGATGCTATCAGCGATGCAGAGTATAACCGCTTGATGGCCAGCGACAGTGCTACCGTGCTGAAGCAGTTTATGCAGCAGCATATCACGGAGTATAACTATCCTGTTTCTGCTGCGCTCGACAGCACCACTATTGTGTCGCTCAACATGAAGCACCATCCCTTCACTCAGACCTCATTCGACGGCTACAGCTATAACGCTGTCAATATCGCTTCGAATAATGGTGTGATGCACAAGCTCAACGGTATGTCTGAGTTCCATAATAACCTCTATGAGAATATTGACAACCTGCAGGGATGCGACTCCATCAAGAAGTATATCCAGAAATATGACGAGTACTACCTCGATGTCAATGCCTCTGTCATTGGTCCGTTGCGTGATGGTAAGCAGACCTATCTGGACTCTGTGATGAAGAAGCGTAACAACGTGATTCGTACTATTATGAAAGCCGACCTGGAAGATGAGGATAGCACATTCTGCATGCTGATTCCCAACGACAAGGCATGGAACGCTGCTTACTCAGCCATCAATCCCTGCTACAACTATATTGCCAAGCTGGACTACATGGATCTTGCAAAGAAGAGCACTGTTGCCTCTTCTATCAAGGCTACCGATGCCAAGGCCGACAAGGCTTCTGAGGCAACCAGCGAGCTGCAGGACTCGCTGACCTGCCGCAATATTGTAAACAACCTGGTGTTCTCTGCCAGCTATCCTCAGAACGGTCCGCTGTTTGGTCAGGGCACACTGACAAGCAAGGACACGGTGGTTACTACGAACGGACGTTATTTGCGTCATGCCGATAGGGTGCTGGACCACACGCTTGCCATCAATGAGATGAGTAATGGTATCACACGTACTATCGACTCGCTGACTTTCGACTCATGGAACAGTTATAATCCGGTGATTAGAACTATGCGTCCTGACGCAACGATGAAGGTGAACAAGTTGACCACGCACAATATCCCTCTGGATAGTCTGGCAGGTCGCGACAGTCTCTTCTCGAAGGTGCCTGCGATGTTCCATCAGTGGCTCTTCCCCAAAACTTCTCGTTTCTTCTCATACGTGGCTGTGGATAGTGCCAATGTCGAGGGTACTACAGGTAAGCCAGAGTTCAACTTCGCCCTCGAAGGCGTTCGCTCTGCTACCTATCATATCTATGTTGTTACCGTTCCTGCTCAGGTGGAGGAACCTGCGGCTGATGTGAAGCCTTACTACCTGCGCTTCTACCTCAGTTGGACGGATGCTGCCAACAAGCAGCAGCTCACTGTATTGCCTCAGGGAGCCGCTAAGGATCTGGAGATGACCACAGACAATGGTACGGATACTAAGAAACTGACTTGCATCGGCGACCCCGGTCGTGTGAATGTCTTCGACCTGGGTGAGTTCACCTTCCCTGTGTGCTACTACGGCCTGGATGCTTATCCCAGTCTGATGATGATGCACACCAAGAGCTATACCTCTTCTGCTAACCGTAAGAAGTACGACCAGCAGATGCGTGTGGCAGGTGTTTATCTCGTACCAAAGGAGTATAACGATTACTGGACTAACGCTTCTAATGAATAATGACAACGATGAAAAGTATGATATATAACTACATACAGCGTCAGAGTCTCAGACTCTCACTCTGTGCCATTGCTTTGACAGCATGTTCGGTGGCTTATGCTCAGGACGACGTCGATGCCGAGGAGGAATCCACTGGTTTCAAAGCTCCTAAGCGCACACAGGTTGTTGACAATAACCCCACCTGCAATGTGCAAGGTATTGTGTTTGACGACGCCACCAAACTGCCCTTGGCAGGTGTACGTATCCAGGCACTTAACGACAAGCGTTATGTAGCCATGACCGATGATGATGGTAAGTTTTTTATCAAGGTGCCAACCTTCACTACTGCCCTCTTCGTGCAGACACCTACCTACCTCTCTCAGCAGGTAAGCATCAAACCTGGTGACGAGCAGCAGCGCGTGAGCATCTACCTGTTGAGTGATGCCTTTGCCACGATGTATGCCGATGGTACTACCATCACCGCTCAGAACAGTTTTGTCTCTAACGGCAACGGTCTGTCTATCGATGAAGAGATGACCGCCAAACTGGGTGGCGACATCCGTATGAACATGCATTCCGGCAACTTGGAACAGGGAGCCGCCATGTTTATCCGTGGTATCAGTTCGCTCAACGGCAATGCCCAGCCCCTCGTTATCCTTGATGGCGTGGAGCTCGACATGCAGCAGAGCCGCAGTTCACTGCATCTGGGCGACATCTTCAATATGCTGTCAACCATCTCTCCTGAGGATATCGACAAGGTGACGGTGCTCAAGAATGCCACTGCCCTCTACGGTGCCCGTGGTGCCAATGGTGTCATCATCATCGATACCAAGCGCGGTCACTCCATGGCCACTCGTATCGATGCCAAACTGGGAGTAGGGTGGACCTTCACGCCCAGTTATCCTAAGATGATGAATGCCGCGCAGTACCGTAACTATGCTGTGGAACAGTTGGGTACTATCGCTGAGGTGCAGAACCGTATTGGTTCTTCAACGAACCCCTTGCAGTTCAATTTCCTCAACGATGCTAAGGACGGCTACTATTATAATACCTATCATAATGATACTGATTGGAGCAAGTATGTCTATCGCACTGCATTGACCCACAACTACAGTATCAATGTGCAGGGTGGTGATGATGTCGGTATGTACAACCTCTCTGTGGCCTACATCCAGACGATGAAGAATATCAAGTCAACCAGTTTTGACCGTATCAACGTACGTTTCAATACTGACATCCGTCTGCTGTGGAACCTCACCACGAAGTTCGACATGTCGTTCTCACGTACAAACACGAACCTCTTCGACGACGGTATCGCTGAAGACCTGAACTCAGGCGTGATCACCTCGCCTGCCTTCCTGTCGCTGATTAAGAGTCCGCTGCTCAATCCCTATCAGTACAACAAGAATATCAATGCCTTCACCTCGCTGCTGGCCGATGCCGATGATTTGTACAGCACTCTGAAGGAAGGCAACTATTCACAGGCCAACCCCTTGGCACTGATGAGAAATGGTAACGGTGAGCGTAAGAACCGCAACGAGAACACATTCTTCAACGTGGCTATCGCTCCTACCTATGAGATTAACAGTGACTGGTCAGTGACCTCTCATTTCAGCTATTATCTGAATCGCAACTCACAGGCCTACTACCGTCCCAACATCGGTATGCCTTCGTTTGCCATTAAGAACCTGGGTACTGTTTATTCTAAGACCGCCTCAATCTTCTCTAAGGAGATTAATGTGCTGAGTAATACGCATGTGGACTGGAAAAAGAAAATCGGTGCTCACACCATCGCTGCAACGGGTGGTTTCCGCTACACCTATTTCTCTTACGACAACAGCGACCTGTCAACACAGTACTCTACCAAGGGTGAGGATGATAAGAACCCCAAACTGGCTACAGGTAATGATGTCTATGATACTGTAGCTGGTGTTGATGATGTGTGGAAGAACATGCAGTGGTATGCTTCTGGCGACTATAACTACATGAACAAATACTTCGCTACTGTTTCTCTGCTGGCCGAGGCTAACAGCCGTTTTGGCTCTAATGCCAACGGCGGTGTGAAACTGGCTGGCGTGAAATGGGCCATCTTCCCCAGCGTGCAGTTGGGCTGGGTGCTCTCTAACGAGGATTGGTTCCCCAAGAATGCTGGTATCAACTACCTGCGCCTGAATGCGGGCTTCGATATGAGTGGTAATGACGACATCAGCAACTATGCTGCACGCACTTCGTTCAATGCTGTTCGCTACAACTATCAGGAGATTGGTACACAGCTCACCAATGTAGGTAATGAGGAGATTAAGTGGGAGACCACGTCTAAGTTCAATATCGGTCTGCAGGCCAACTTCCTGCACAACCGTCTGGGCTTTAATGCCAACTACTTCATCCACAACACCAAGGACCTGCTGGCACTGAAGAGTTTTGAGAATCCTATCGGTGGTATCAATAACTACTGGACCAACGACGGCGAACTGCGCAACACTGGTTTCGAGGTTGGTATCAACGGTAAGCCCATCTCACTGAAGGACTGGCATCTGGAGATCGGTGCTACCGTGGGCCACTACAAGAATGAGGTGAAGGCACTGGCCAATGGCAACTACACATCTTCTATCTATGGCACCGACAATATCCTGACGTCTGTAGGCAACCCTGTCGGTGTGTTCTATGGTTACAAGACCAAGGGCGTGTTCTCTACTACTGCCGATGCACAGGCTGCAGCCCTCTATCTGGTTGACGAGACTGGTGCTCAGCAGTATTTCCAGGCTGGTGACGTGATTTTCGATGACCTGAACGGTGACCACCAGATTGACGAGCGCGACAAGACCATCATCGGCGATCCCAATCCCGATATCTACGGAAATATCTTCCTTAACCTCAACTGGAAGCGTTTCACGCTGGGCATGACCTTCAACTACAGTCTGGGTAATGATGTGTACAACTATCAGCGCTCTATCCTGAATAGTGGTTCTACGCTCTACAACCAGCAGGTGGCCGAGATTGCCCACTGGCGTTACGAGGGTCAGCAGACCTCTCTGCCTCGTCTGAACTATGGCGACCCCATGGGTAACAACCGCTTCTCTGACCGTTGGATTGAGGATGGCTCTTATCTGCGTATGAAGAGTGTGATGCTGACTTATCAGGTGCCTATGCCCGAGGCTTGGCAGTCATGGCTCCAGGGTATCTCTGTATGGGCCGAAGGTCGTAACCTCTTCACTTTGACGAAGTATACGGGTAGCGATCCTGAGTTTGCCGCTGGCAATAATCAACTCTACCAAGGCATCGACTGCGGCACCATCGCCCAGGGACGCATCTTCTCTATGGGTGTGAAGATAAACCTGTAGACCCTCCCCCTGCCCCTCCCTGAATGGAGGGGAGTAGTTGGAAATGCAAATAGAAAATATACTTAATTGATAAAGATTATGAAATATTATATATATAATAAGACAAAGGAGTTACGTCGTTTTATGGTCTATATCCTCCTCCCCCTCATAGGGGGAGGCTGGATGGGGGTCTCCTCTTGCTCAGATATGCTTGAGTCAGACAGCTCACGCCAGTTGTTCGACCCTGCCCTCGACCAGAAGACAGACTCTGTATTCTATGCCTATGGCATCATGCAGGCCATGCAGGAACTGGCCGATCAGTATTACTATCAGAACGAGATGCGTGGTGATCTGGTGAGCCCCACTTCCAAGGCTACCACTCACCTGCGCAACCTGGCATCGTTTACGGCCGATGCCACGAATAAGTACGACAGTGTGTACCTTTATTATAAGGTAATCAACAACTGTAACTATTATCTGGCTCATCGTGATACCACATTGGCCACAGGTGCCCGTAATGTGGTGTGCAACGAGTATGCCGCTGTGGCATCTTTCCGTGCATGGACCTACCTGCAACTGACTCGTCAGTATGGTCAGGTGCCTTATGTCACCGACCCTGTCACCACCATCGGTCAGATCAATGCTAATACGCAGATGACCGACTATCGCACTATCCTGACAGAAGAAGCTAAGATGATGGAGACCTTGAAAGCCCGCTATACCGACGAACAGTTGGCTGTGCCTACCTTCAACCAGAATTCACGTTCTGCTGGTATGCTCAACTGGGGCGGAGGCGAGAAATTCTTCTCACCAAAGAAGTGCTTCGTGCCCTTCAACGTGGTGCTGGGAGATATCTACCTGGAACTGGGTGAGTACGAGAAAGCAGCCACCTGCTACTATCAGTACCTGCGCTACGAGGGACAGTTGAATACTTCCAATATCTCTGTAAACTACAACAACTATATGTCTCCCTCCTATAGTCGCTATAGTCCAATATTCAAGAACTTCACTGAATGGCCAGCCGACTTTAACGACGGAAAGAATTCATCCATATTTAATAATACGCCTATTTGGGAAAACTCGTTTACACATGCGGCCTCACCAGGCGATGTGATCTCTTACATCCCCATGGCCGTGAACTACACCATGGGTAAGACGACTGATATCCCTGCCTCTTACGGTTATAATTACTATGGTACCGAGAGAACATCTACGGTAGATGTGAACGATCCTATGGAGAGTATCTTTGATTGTCCCAAGACCGAGGATATCCAGATTGTGCCCTCACAGGCCTACTGCGATTCAGCCCGTCGTGCCCAGTATTATTACTATACTGAGCAGGTAAAGGTGACGCCTTTCAACTGGATTGTGAAGAATGTGGCTGTGGGTGATGCCCGTGCCCAGAGCATCTGTCAGGGTGTTGGTGCCGACTCCACCTTCGTCTATACCTACAAGCCCTCTACGGCTTATGTCTATCTGTATCGTAACGCCACGGTGTGGCTCCACCTGGCCGAGGCTATCAACCGCATGGGCTATCCTGATGCCGCCTTCGCCGTGCTGAAGAACGGTCTGCACACCGAACTGCCCAACTATCGTTATCTGGAGGTTTATCTGAAGGATGCTGAGGGCAACGACTCTCTGGATGGCGACGGCAATAAGGTGCTCGATATGACCCAGTCGCACTTGGATGACAAGTATTACCTGACGCCTGAGTCTTACGAACTGCTGACCACGAAGTTGCCTTTCCTGGCTCAGGAAAACTCTGAGATTTTCAGAAACGGTGCGCAGAAATCGTTCGTGGGTATCCACATGCATGGCGCCGGTGCTGTGGAAGATCTCTATTCTACTTATCGCTACAGTAATGTCCTCGCTGCTAAGTTGGCTGATATCAACAGTAAGTTCAGTCTCGGTCTGACTACTTATACCAAGGACGACTATATCAATGCGATGGAAGACCTGCTCTGCGATGAGTATGCCATGGAGTTTGCTTTTGAGGGCACTCGCTTCTCTGACCTGCGACGTCTGGCACTCCACAAGAACCAGTCGGGCCTCTATGGTGGCAACTTCGGTGACAAGTGGCTCAGCACCAAACTGCAGAACAATGCCCCTGGTATCACCACGCAGAACTGTTACCTGCCGTATAAATAAGATTCATATTGATAAAAGAATATTTGGTTTACAAGGTGTAACAGTGGTTACAAACAAAGGCTCCCGAAGTGATTCGGGGGCCTTTTTTTTGTGGTTCTACTTTTTTTTCGTACCTTTGCGACAGAAAAACTTAAAACGTAGACTAAGATGCGAAAGATTGTTTCTTTTGGATTGTTGCTGCTGGCACTGACCCTCCAGGCACAGACAGCACGGAAAATCACAGTGAATATCACCCCCGACGGCAAGGCCAATATGGTGGGCTATCTGCCAGAGACACCTTCAGGACGCGCTATCGTAGACTGTCCTGGTGGCGGCTATAGCCACCTGGCTACCCAGCACGAGGGGCACGACTGGGCTGAGTATTTCAACCGTCAGGGCATCGCCTTCTTCGTGCTCACCTACCGCATGCCTGGTGGCGACCGCTCTATCCCTATGGGCGACGCCCAGCAGGCTATCCGCACCGTGAGGGACTCTGCCCTGGTATGGGGCATCAATCCTGAGGATGTGGGTATCATGGGTTTCTCGGCTGGTGGTCATCTGGCCTCTACCGTGTCTACACATAGCGAGTACGACTGTCGTCCAAATTTCTCTATCCTCTTCTATCCTGTCATCTCGATGAACGAGCGCGAGAGTCATAAGGGCTCGTGTGTGAACTTCCTGGGCAAGGACGGACAGAAGGACGAGCGACTGGTACGCCTGTTCTCCAACCAGAATGCGGTGGTGCGCCATCTGACGCCTCCTGCCATCATCCTCACGGCCAACGACGACGGTGTGGTGCCGCCTGTAACCAATGGCGTGGCCTATTATTCGGCTATGCGCCGTATGGGCAACGACTGTACGCTGCATGTCTATCCCAGTGGGGGCCACGGCTTCGGCTTCCGTTCTACCTGGCCTTTCCACGACCAGATGCTGAGCGACCTCACCGCCTGGCTCAACTGCCACAAGGCGCCTCGTCGTGATGCTGTGCGCGTGGCTTGTATCGGCAACAGTATCACCGATGGCCACGGCATCGATATGAGTGATGCAAAGGCATGGCCCGGACAGTTGCAGAAGCTGTTGGGCAGCGACTATGTGGTGAAGAACTACGGACGCAGTGCCCGCACGCTCCTGAAGAAGGGTGACCAGCCTATCTGGAACGAACAGGCATGGCGCGATGCCGTGGCGTTCAAGGCTGATGTGGTGATTATCAAACTGGGTACCAACGACTCGAAACCTGAGAACTGGCAGCATGGCAATGAGTTCGAGAGTAATCTTCGCTCAATGATTGACCAGTTGAACCCGAAGGTGCCCGTGCTCAACAAGAAGGGCAAGCCCACGAAGAAGATGCAGCGCTCTGCCAAGCCGCGCATCATCCTCTGCACGCCAATCCCTGCCTACAAACCTTCATGGAATATCAGCGATTCAGTCATCGTCAATCAGATCATTCCTATCATCAACAAAGTGGCACAGGACGAGCATCTGGAGGTGATAGACCTGCACTCCATCTTCAATAATGCCGATGGTAAGGCCATGCAGGCTGACGGCATCCATCCCACCGAGGCTGGCGATGCGCAGATTGCGAAGACAGTTTACGGAATCTTAAAAGACTAACGTCTTAACTCCTTAACTCCTTAACTCCTTTTAACTCCTTTAACTCCTAAAAAAGAAATAAAATGAAGAAACAGATGAAATTATCATTGGTAAGAAAGGCGGTAATGGGTGTTTTACCTTTTTACCTTTTTACTTTCTTACCTTTAACTGCTTCGGCTCGTGAGGATGCCATCTCCTCGCCCGACGGGAAACTGGTGGTAACGGTGAGTGACGACGGCCCCTGTGCTACCTATGCCGTCAAGTACGACGGCCGACAGGTGTTGCTGCCCTCGCCACTGGGATTCAAGGCCGACTTCGGTGACTTCACCCAGAAGCTCCGAATCACCACGTCCAGGATGGGCGGTGCTGACCGTCTCTATCAGATGCATCAGACGAAGCGTTCGTGGATGCACTACGTGGCTGCCCAGTTGTTTGTCAGTTTCAAGAATGCTGCCGGTCAGAAGATCACGGTGGAGTTTTCTGTGAGCAACAACGACGTGGCTTTCCGCTATCATATCCCTCGTCAGAAGGATGACAATCCCAAGAGTGCCGTGATTCAGCATGAGTCCACGGGCTTCGTCCTGCCCGATGGTACCACCACGTTCCTCACGCCTCAGAGCAAGGCGATGGTGGGATGGGAGCGTACCAAACCCAGTTACGAGGAGGAGTACAAGGCCGACATGCCCATGACGGCCCGTTCGCAGTATGGCGAGGGCTATACGTTCCCCTGCCTGTTTAAGCTGCCTGCGGCAAAGTCGCAGGCCACAGAGCCGGGTGGCTGGGTGCTCATCTCTGAGACGGGTGTCAGCAGTCAGTATTGCGGCTCTCACCTCTCTGATTATCCTTACACCATTGCTTTCCCCATGGCAGGCGAGAACAATGGCATCGGCACCACCACGGCGGGTATCGCCCTGCCTGGCAAGACGCCCTGGCGTACTATCACCGTGGGCAACACGCTGGCGCCTATCGTCGAGACTACCATTGCCTATGATGTGGTAGCACCCCGCTACTCCTTCGGCACCATGGAGAATCTGGAGGAGTTCCAGGAGAGCGCCGACTGTGCCGCCTGTGCCCCTGGCGATACCAAAAGCGATTCTGTCGCAAAAACATCAGCCCTCAGCCCTCAGCCCTCATCCATCACCCCTCAGCCCTCATCCATCACCCCTCAGCCATCATACGGCCGCTACACCTGGTCATGGCTGATCTGGCAGGACAACTCCATCAACTACGACGATCAGGTGAAGTTCATCGACCTGGCTTCTGAGATGGGCTATGAGTTCTGCCTGGTGGACAACTGGTGGGACCAGAACATCGGTCGTGAGCGCATGGCTGAACTGTCTAAGTATGCGCAGTCAAAGGGTGTGTCGCTGATGCTGTGGTACAACTCCAACGGCTTCGAGAACGATGCGCCGCAGACGCCACGCGACTGTCTGAACACCAGCATGGCACGTGAGCGCGAGATGGCCTGGCTCCAGAGCATCGGCGTGAAGGGTATCAAGGTCGATTTCTTCGGTGGCGACAAGCAGGAGACGATGAAGCTCTACGAGGATATCCTCTTCGATGCCAACCGCTACGGCATCCAGTGTATCTTCCATGGCTGCACGCTGCCTCGTGGCTGGGAGCGCATGTATCCCAACTTCGTGGCCTCTGAGGCTGTGCTGGCCAGCGAGAATGTGTATTTCAACGAGGGTGCTGCCGTGCGTCAGCCCTTCGACCTCACCATGCATCCTTTCTGCCGTAATGCGGTGGCCACGATGGACTGGGGTGGTGTCATCATGAATAAGTATATGTCGAAGGACAATAAGACGCGCCATACGCGTAAGACCACCGATGCCTTCGAGATTGCCTCGGCCTTCACCAACCAGACGGCCATCCAGTGCATCGCCATGCAGCCCAATAACCTGCAGGAGCTGCCTCAGGCCGAACTGGATTTCCTCAAGGCTATCCCCACCACGTGGGACGAGACCCGCTATGTGGATGGCTATCCTGGCAAATATGTCGTGCTGGCCCGCCGTCATGGTGACCAGTGGTATGTGGCTGGTCTGAATGCCCTGAAGGAGCCCCTCACGCTGACTCTCGACCTCGACGACTTCGATGTCACCCGTCAGTTCTGTGACCAGGTTGACAAGAAGGGCGCCGTCACCGGCATCGCCATCAGTCCCCTGAAGCTGAAGAAGGGCAAGGCAAAGATCACCATGCAGCCCAACGGCGGTTTCGTGGCCTACTAACCCGGGTTCTTTCCGACAAAACAATAACGGCTCCCGAAGCATTCCGCTTCAGGAGCCGTATTTTAATTTCGAGGGTGTGAGGGTGCAATAGCCCGATTCATAGGCGTTTTGCAGCAATAATTCCTAAATCATGCTCGAAAAAAGAAATTTTTTAGTATCTTTGCACCCAATTATGGCCGTAGCAAACCTGATAACCAAGAATAGCGACGAGCATCAGTTCTCGTTTGAGGTGCTGCCCCCTCTGAAGGGGACGGGCACAGACAAGCTTTTTGCCGATATCGAAAAGCTTTGTAAGCTGAATCCTGCATTCATTAATATTACGACGCATCACAGCGAGTATGTGTATAAGGAACTGAGCGACGGGCGCTTTGAGCGTCAGCGCATGCGTCTGCGCCCTGGCACCATTGCCGTGGCAGCAGCCATTCAGCAGCGTTTCCAGGTTCCGGTGCAGCCCCACGTGATTTGTAGTGGCGCTACGATTGAGGATATCGAGTATGAACTGCTGGACTTGCAGTTCCTGGGTATCACCGACCTGTTGCTGCTGCGTGGTGACAAGGCGAAGGAGGACCGCGTGTTCACGCCTACGCCGGGCGGTCATGCCCACACCACCGACCTGATTCGTCAGGTGCAGCGCTTCAACGAGGGATTCTTTGCCAATGGTGAGGCCATCAAGAACCCGGGGGCTAAGTTTGATATCGGTGTGGCCTGCTATCCTGAGAAGCACGAGGAGGCGCCCAACCTGGAGATGGATATGCAGTATCTGAAGGAGAAGCAGGACCTGGGTGCACAGTATGCCGTGACGCAGTTGTTCTACGACAACGAGAAATACTTTGCCTTTGTGGACAAGGCGCGCCAGATGGGTATCACCATCCCCATTATCCCTGGTATCAAACCGCTGGCAAAGCTGACACAGCTCAGTGTGGTGCCGCGCACCTTCCATTGCGACATCCCAGAGGCACTGGCCCGCGAGATAGTGAAGTGCAAGACGGATGCCGACGCGCGTAAGTTGGGCGTGGAATGGACCGTGAAGCAGTGTCAGGAGCTATATGCCCATGGCGTCAACGACATCCATTTCTATACGGTGGGTGCCGTGGATAGCGTGGTGGAGATTGTGAAGGAGTTAAGGAGATAAAGGAGTTAAGGAGTTAAAAGGAGTTAAGACGATAGACTGATGAACTTCAGTGACGTTATAGGACAGGAGGAGGTGAAGCAGCGCCTGGTGCAGATGGTCGAGGAAGGGCGTCTGCCGCATGCCATCATGCTTTGCGGACCTGAGGGTACGGGAAAGCTGGCACTGGCGGTGGCTTTTGCTTCGTATCTGCTGGGCGAGGATAATGCGATGGTGCAGAAACTGGAGCATCCCGACCTGCATTTCACATTTCCTACCATCAAGTTGCCCTCGATGAGTGCCGACCACAAGCCCGTGAGTGATGATTTCATCCACGAGTGGCACGACCTGCTGATGAAGGGGCCGTATTTCAAGGTTGAGGAATGGCTCAAGGCGATGAGGGCGGAAAACCAGCAGGCTATCATCACGGCCGGCGAGAGCGACGAGCTGGTGAGGAAGCTGAGTCTGAAGTCCAGTCAGGGCGGCTACAAGGTGAGCATCATCTGGTTGCCCGAGCGCATGAACATAGAATGTGCGAACAAGCTGCTGAAGCTCATAGAGGAACCGCCCTCGCAGACGGTGTTCCTGATGGTGTGTGAAGAGCCCGACAAGCTGTTGGAGACCATCCGCAGCAGGGTGCAGCGCATCGATGTGAAGAAACTGCCCGCTGAGACCATCCGACAGGCGCTGATAGAGCGCAGGGGTATTGACGAGAACGCGGCACAGCGCGTCAGCCGACTGGCCAACGGCTCGTGGCTGAAGGCGATGGAGGCGCTGAGCGTGGGCACGGATAATCAGGCTTTCTTCGACCTCTTCGTGATGCTGATGCGACTGGCCTACCAGCGTAAGGTACGCGAGTTGCGCAAATGGAGCGAGACGCTGGGCAACCTGGGCCGTGAGAAGCAGAAAGCCTTCATGCTGTACGTGCTGCGCATGCTTCGCGAGAACTTCATGTACAACTTCCGTCAGGAGGAACTGGTATACATGACGCAGGAAGAGGAGGACTTTGCCAGGAACTTTGCCCGTTTCATCAATGAGGCGAACATCCTGCCGCTCTACGACCTGACCAACGTGGCCATACGTGACATAGGTCAGAATGCCAACGGCAAGATAGTCTTCTTTGACTACGCCCTGAAAATGATTGTATTGTTGATTCAAAAATAAGATACATGGAAGAGAAACAAAGAACATACGAGATACGAACCGGTTGTGACCGTGGACTCTGCAGAGCTGCCGTGGGCCGACAGGACCGTCAGTTGAATACGTACGACTGGCTGGCCGACGTGCCTGGCAACCTGGAGACGACCGACCTGGTGGAGGTGCAGTTCAAGCACACCCGCAAGGGCTACTACCACAATGTGAACAACCTGCCCCTGAAGAAGGGTGACATCGTGGCCGTGGAGGCCAGTCCGGGTCATGATATCGGCGTGGTGACGCTGACAGGACGACTGGTGACGCTGCAGATCAAGAAGGCCAACCTGAAGAGTGCCGATGATATCAAGCGCATCTACCGACTGGCACGCCAGGTGGATATGGACAAGTATCACGAGGCGAAGGCACGCGAGCATGAGACGATGATCCAGAGCCGTGAGATTGCCAAGAAACTGGGACTGGACATGAAGATTGGCGACGTGGAGTATCAGGGCGACGGTCAGAAGGCTATCTTCTACTATATCGCCGACGAGCGCGTGGACTTCCGCCAGTTGATCAAGGACCTGGCTGCTGCCTTCCACGTACGCATCGAGATGAAGCAGATCGGAGCGCGCCAGGAGGCTGGCCGCATCGGCGGAACGGGTCCCTGCGGACGTGAGTTGTGCTGCGCCACATGGATGAAGAACTTCGTCTCTGTGAGCACGGGTGCCGCCCGCTATCAGGATATCTCGCTGAACCCGCAGAAGCTGGCTGGTATGTGTGCCAAACTGAAATGTTGCCTGAACTACGAGGTGGATGACTACATGGAGGCTGGCAAGGTGCTGCCTAACCGTGAGGTGGTGCTGCAGACGCTCGACTCGGACTACTACTATTTCAAGGCTGATATCCTGGCAGGACTGGTGACGTACTCTACGGACAAGCGCATCGCCGCTAACCTGGAGACCATCACGGCACAGCGCGCCAAGGAGATCATCGAGATGAACAAGCGCGGACAGAAGCCTGCCGACCTGCAGCCCGATGAGGAGAAAATCAAGAAGCAGCAGGAGAATGCGCCTGTGGACCTGCTCGCTGGCGACGATATACACCGCTTCGACAAGGCCAAGAAGAAAAAGAAGAAAAAGAAGCCTCAGAGACCTAAGGGGGAACAGCCCAACGGCGGACAACCCAATGGTGGACAACCAAGAGGCGAACAGCACAGAGGCGA
The DNA here is from genome assembly GCF_022024115.1 of Prevotella communis. Classification (NCBI taxonomy): domain Bacteria; kingdom Pseudomonadati; phylum Bacteroidota; class Bacteroidia; order Bacteroidales; family Prevotellaceae; genus Prevotella; species Prevotella communis. The sequence goes on along the minus strand of NZ_CP091792.1, from coordinate 2,800,223 downwards.
ACAGCACAGAAATGAGAAACCTGCTCAGGAATAGTATGCTGATACTGATGGCGGCCCAACTGGTACTGACCGGTTGCAGCCGCCAAACGGTTTACAGTCACTACGAGAACATCGGCACAGAGGGATGGGAACGTAGGGACAGTGTGGCGTATGTGGTGCCTGTGCGCGAGGGTGGCACGTTTGAAGAGGAGGTGGGGATTCGTTCTACGCGAATCTATCCCTATATGAACATCGCCCTGATCGTGTCGCAGGAGGCACAGCCGTCGGGCGCGCATCGTCAGGATACGGTCTATATGAACCTGACGGACGAGAAGGGACACGGCGAGGGCGAGGGCGTCAGTTACAGGCAGTTGACGGCGCCTGTATCGCGCATGCAACTGCAGGATGGCGACACGCTGCGCGTGAGCATCCGTCATTATATGCACAGGGAGAACCTGCCTGGCATCAAGGATGTGGGGTTCAGTATGACAAGGGCCGACGAGGGGTAATCAGTTGATTACCTGTTGGCCGCGTTGCGCCCTGCATCGATACGCAGGAAGATAAAGAGCAGGAACGTGAAGCCCCACAGCGACGAACCGCCATAGGAGAAGAAGGGCAGGGGGATGCCTATCACGGGGGTGAGACCTAATACCATACCTACATTGATGAAGACATGGAACAGGAAGATGGACAGGACGCAATAGCCATAGACGCGCCCGAAGGTGGTGGGCTGGCGTTCGGCCAGGTGGATCAGGCGTAGTATCAGGGTGAGGAACAGCAGCAGTACGCCGGCAGCGCCTACGAATCCTTCTTCCTCACCAACGGTACAGAAGATGAAGTCGGTATCCTGTTCGGGCACGTACTTCAGCTTGGTCTGTGTGCCATTGAGGAAACCCTTGCCTTCCAGTCCGCCGGAGCCGATGGCAATCTCACTCTGGTGCACGTTGTAACCGGCACCTTTCAGGTCTTCTTCCAGTCCGAGAAGCACATTGATACGGGTGCGCTGGTGCTGCTCAAGGACATGATTGAGTGCGTAGTCGGCAAAATTGAAGAATACAAGTGAACCGGCTGAGAAGGCCAGTATCCATAAATAATTATGTACGCGCGTGCGAAGGCCGTGCCACAACAGGTAGCCCATGAGGAAAAGGGTGAGCGGGAGTTGCACCCAGAACAGGTTGAACGGCACCACAAAGAAGGAGAACAGGGTGCTCACCAGGGTGACGCCGATACAGATGCTGAGGCACAGGATGGTCTTGTCCCATCGCTGGCAGTACACGCCTATCATCACGGCAGAGAAGAGCTGTATCATCAGGAACACCACGTAATAGCCAATGGAGGTGGGGGTGTGCCACAGGGTGGGTTCGGCATAGCGGATGCCAATGACGAAATAGAGGACCATGGCCACGCCCGTGAAGAGGATACTGCCCGACATGCCTTCTCTGTAGAACATCAGGAAGAAGGCGAGATAGACCAGGGCGGAACCTGTCTCGCGCTGCATCACGATAAACAGCATGGGCGTTAGGATGATGGCAAGCGTCTTGATGAAGTCGCGCGGCCTGGTGATGTCGTAGCCGTAGGTGCCCATGAACTTGGCCAGGGCGAGGGCTGTGGCAAACTTGGCAAACTCAGCCGGTTGCAGGCGCAGCGGACCGAGCACGAGCCACGATCGGGAGCCCTTGATGCTATGGGGGTTGAAGATGGTGGCAAAGAGCAGCAGGAGCAGGATGGCGAAGATGACGTAGGCAAAGGTGTCGTAGAGGCGGTCGTCGAGCAGGAGCAGGACGGTGCCTAGCACGATAGAGGTGCCGATCCACACAATCTGCATGCCGGAACGGGCAGAGAGCGAGAGCAGTTCGGTGTCGCTGCCATAGTCGTAGCTGGCACCGCAGACGCTGAGCCATCCCAGTGACAAGAGGGCCACGTAGATGACAATCGTCCACCAGTCAACGGAACGTATGACGCTGTATTTTCTATCTGTCGGCTGTACCATAGTTAATTCGTTTATCCTGTATTTCCTGAGCTTTGGCCTTTGAAGCCTCTGAGAGTTCGCCGTGGAGGTACTTCTCCATGATCAGTCCGCCGATGGGCACACCATAGGTGGCACCCCATCCGCCGTTCTCCACATACACGGCAACGGCAATCTTGGGGTCGTCCATGGGCGCGAAACCCATGAAGACGGAGTGGTCGTGACCACGGTTCTGGGCGGTACCGGTCTTACCGCAGGCCATGAAGTCGTATTTCGCCAGTTCATGGCAGGTACCTCCCAGCGCAGCAGAGCGCATGCCTTGCACCACGGCTTCGTAGGCCTGTCTGCTGGCCATCGTATAGCGACGGTTGGTATAGAGCGTATCCAGTTTGTTGTCCTCAATCTTCTTGACCACATGGGGTGTGATGAAATAGCCGCGGTTGGCAATCGTCGCACCAAGGTTGGCTATCTGCAGGGGCGTGGCGTTGACCTCACCCTGTCCGATGGAGATGGAGATGACGGTGAGACCGTTCCACGAACCTTTATAGGCTTTATCATAGAACGTGGCATTGGGTATCAGTCCGCGACGCTCGCCTGGCAGGTCGATGCCAAGTCGGTAGCCGAAGCCCATAGACACCATGTAGTCGCGCCATTTGTCCATCGCTACCTGTACGGTGGGATATTTCTGGCGGTTACCCATCATATGGTAGAGTCCCCAGCAGAAATAGCCGTTGCACGAGGTGGACAAGGCCGGAACGAGGGGTAGGGGGGAACCGTGGCCGTGACAACCTACGCGCAGACCTTTATACACAAAGCCATGATAGCAGGGATAGGCTGTATGTGGGGTGATGATGCCTTCCGACAAGAAGGTCAGGGCCTGGGTGGTCTTGAAGGTGGAGCCAGGGGGATACTGTCCCATGATGGAACGGTTGAGCAGGGGCTTCCAGGAATTCCTGCTCAGTTCGATGTGACTCTTGGAACGCTGGCGTCCTACCATCATACGGGGATCGTAGGTGGGGGAACTGACCATGCAGAGTACTTCGCCCGTCTTGGGCTCGATGGCTACAATAGAGCCGATCTTGCCTTCCAGCAATCGTTCGCCTAGGGCCTGGAGGTCTATGTCGATACCCAGGGTCAGGTTCTTGCCCGGCACAGGGGGACGGTCCAGTTCGCCGTCCTTATAGCTGCCCTGGATACGTCCGTGGGCATCGCGCAACAGAATCTGCACGCCTTTCTCGCCGCGCAGGTATTTCTCGTAATAGCGCTCCACACCCAGTTTGCCGATATAGTCGCCCGACTGGTAGTAGTCGTCTTCCTCAATATCTGACGGTGACACCTCTGCCACGTCGCCCAGCACATGGGCAGCATAGGGATATTCGTACTGGCGGATGCTGCGCTTCTGGGCATAGAAGCCAGGGAAGCGGTACATCTTCTCCTGCAGCACACTGAAGTCGTGGTCGGAGAGCTGACTCATGAACATCTGTTCGGTGAAGCGTGAATAGCCGGGGTTCTTCGAACGGTCCTTGATGGCCTCCATGCGTTCGTCGAACTCTTCACGGGTGATACCCAGGGCCTCGCAGAACTCGAGGGTGTCAAGGTGGTTCTTGGCTTCGTTCATCACCACCATGATATCATACGAAGGCTGGTTGTAGACCAGCAACTTGCCGTTGCGGTCCTTGATGACGCCTCGCGAGGGGTAGGCTATCTTCTTCAGAAAGGCATTGGAGTCGGCGTTCTTCTTGTAGTCGTCGCTCATCAGCTGAAGGGTAAACAGACGGATGATATAGACGATGACAATGAAGGTTGCCACGCCAGCTATCACAAACCGTCTATACTCCAGTCCGTAATTCTTCACGTCTGCTTACTTACTTTTTCTGAAACACTCGAGTGTGAAAATGAAAATAACGGTGAGGATGGTACTGCCTGCCACACATTGCAGCCAGTAGAGCCAGTCGAAGAAACTGAACGACTCAAGGGCAAAGAATACGATGCAGAACAGCAGGGTGAGGATGCTGGAGAAATGGGCAAACTTACCCACGCTCATCGTTTCTGCGGATACCTTCAGGTGGTCGTCGGCATCACGCGGCAGAAACAGTTCCAGCAACATGGGTTGCAAGGCGCCTATCAGCGTCATGGATGCTGAGGCTACGCCAGGGGTGTTGGAAAAGGTGTCGATGATGAGGCCGAGGGCGAAACACCACAGCAGGATAGCCCAACGGGGATAATTGCGGGGAAACATGATGGCGAAATAGACATACAGCAAGGGAGTGGCACAGTTGAACACATGGATGCGGTTGAGCACCATGACCTGTACCAGGCAGAATACTACCATCATGACTATACGCTGTATCATGTCCGTCATCATACTTCTGAAATGCTAGTTTTTTCTATTGTCTACTCTTCATGGAATCCACGGCGGCCTCGTGCAGCTGCATACGCTCGGCAAAGCCTTGTTCGGTAATGACGCATACGTCGCGCAGGCAGGAGAAATCGGTCGACAGATTCAGCTTCAGACGATAGGACAGTCCGTCGTCGGAGTCCTTGATATCCACAATCTTGCCTACAGAGATGCCAGCAGGGAAGATGTTGGAATAGCCGCTGGTCTCTATCCAGTCGCCCTTCTTGAACTGTGCATGGCGGGGGATATCTTCCACATAGGCCACCACAGGACTGCCGCCGTCCCACGTCAGGTAACCGAAATAGCCGCGGTTGCGGATGGTCACGCTGATATGCGACAGGTGGTTGAGCACGGGAATCACCACGGAATAGTGTTCGCTGGTGAGGTAGACCACGCCAACGAGACCGTTGCCGCAAGCCACGCCCATATCTGTCTTCACACCATCGGCACTGCCTTTGTCAATGGTGATGAGGTTGTCTTTCTTATGAATGGAATTGTTCACCACCTTGGCGGGTATCAGTGAATACTTGCTGAGGTGTGCCGTCTCGTGCTTCTGGAACCAGGAAGAGTCGGCTGTAGCCTTTGCCAGACTCCTGCGCAACTGCAGCACTTCTTCCTCCAGGAAGAGGTTGCGCTGGGTCAGTTGCTCACTGCTCTTGGAGAGGGAGAAGAAATGCTCGATGCCCGACTGCCATTCGTAGACCTTGCCGGCCACTGCGTTGGCTGACGAAGTCCATGCGCTACCCTGATAACTGTTGTATTTAAACAGCATCACACCACTGACCACTTCCAGTAAAAGGAAGATGAGCCAGTGGTAGTATTTGCTAAGGAATGCCAGTAGGTTGTGCATCCTATCTCATCAAGAATGAGAAACGGTCAACGTTCTTCAGTGCGATACCGGCACCCTTTGCTACTGAATGCAAAGGATCCTCGGGCACGTGGAACTCAATATTAATCTTGTCCTCCAGACGCTTGTCCAGACCACGCAGAAGGGCACCGCCACCGCTGAGGTAGATACCGTTCTTTACGATATCGGCATACAGCTCAGGGGGTGTGTTCTCCAAAGCAGAGAGCACGGCGTTCTCAATCTTGGCAATCGTCTTGTCAAGACAGTGGGCTATCTCCTGATAGCACACGGGAACCTCCATGGGGAGGGCGGTGATACGGTTAGGACCGTGGACAATATAGTCCTCAGGACCCTCATCGCCCAGGTCGGTCAGCGCAGAACCTACGTTAATCTTGATACGCTCGGCCATACGCTCAGATACCTTCACGTTGTGCTGGCGTGACATATACTCCTGGATGTCGGCTGTCAGGTCGTCGCCTGCAGTACGAATGGAATTGTTGGATACGATACCGCCAAGGGAGATGACGGCAATCTCGGTAGAACCACCACCGATATCCACAATCATATTACCCTCGGGGGCCTCTACGTCGATGCCGATACCGATGGCTGCTGCCATAGGCTCGAAAATCAGATAGACGTCACGTCCGTCGGCATGCTCGGCAGAGTCGCGCACAGCACGCAGCTCCACTTCAGTAGAACCGCTGGGCACGCCAATCACCATACGCAGGGAGGGTGAGAAGAAATGATGACCTGTATGCACCATCTTGATCAGGCCGCGCATCATCTGCTCGCAGGCAGAGAAGTCGGCAATCACACCGTCGCGAAGGGGACGGATGGTGCGGATATTGTCATGTGTCTTTTCATACATCATCTTGGCCATCTGTCCTACGGCAATCATCTTGTCCGTACGGCGGTCGAGTGCCACCACAGATGGTTCATCTACCACGATCTTGTCATCACTGATTATAATCGTGTTGGCCGTGCCAAGGTCCATGGCCAGTTCTTGTCTAAAACTAAAAAATCCCATTCTGAAAATTTAAGATTACGAAATGTGTCTCTTCTTATTTGTTGGCTGTAAACCAACCGTGAATGGCTGTGTCGTAGTGACTGCTCACGCCGAATGCACGGGCTGCAAACATCTTGCGGTCCTCGATGTCAGTCTGAGCGCCTTTCTTGTTCAGGATATCGAGCAATACACTGTATTCAGCCTTAGAGGGTACGATGACGACGTCCTTGAAGTTCTTGGCTCCGGCACGGATCAGTGAGATACCGCCAATATCAATCTTCTCAATGATGTCGGCCTCGCTGGCACCGCTAGCTACGGTCTGCTCGAAAGGATACAGGTCAACGATAACAAGGTCGATCTCTGGAATCTCGTACTTTGCCATCTGCTCACGGTCGCCCTCATTGTCGCGGCGTCCCAGGATACCTCCGAATACCTTTGGGTGCAGGGTCTTTACACGGCCGCCCAGGATAGAGGGGTAAGTGGTCACGTCTTCCACCTTCTGACAGGGATAGCCCTGCTCCTCGATAAACTTCTGGGTACCACCAGTAGACAAGAACTTAACGCCTTCAGCGTTCAACTTCTTCAATAACTCATCCAATCCATCTTTGTGGAATACGGAAATCAATGCAGTCTTAATCTTTTTAACTTCAGCCATACCTATTTCTATATAACGTTATATGTTTTGGGCTGCAAAGGTACAAAAGTTTTGTGAATTAATGGTGATGAAAAGCCAATTATTTTTTGATATATCGCAAAATGCTATCTCATATCAAAAGATGAATGCAAATAATTCTTAAAACGTTTTGCTGTTATACCATTTTATAGTACCTTTGCAGAATTATTTTACGAATTTGCCTTCATAGGCTCTTATTTAAATGAGAAAAAGCAGGAATCTGGAGAAACGTCGGCACGGGCTGCAGATGGTGACCTTGTGCATCAGTACCACGATGGTGCTGACACTTTTGGGCTTGGTCATGCTTTCTGTACTGACAGCTCACAACTTACAGAAGAACTTACGGGAGAACGTGGAGATCAGCGTCATCCTTGGTGATACGATAGCCAAGGAGGATGGTGTTACCTTGGGAAAGATGATTCAAAAGAAGCCCTATGCGCACCAGGTGGCTTTCATCAGCAGTGAGGAGGCCCTGAAGATGGCTAAGGAAGAGATGGGTATCGATCCTACGGAGTTTACGGGCAGCAATCCTTTCTCACCTGAACTCACGGTGACCATGGAGGCCGAGTATGCCAATACGGACTCGCTGTCTGTGATTGTGAAGAGACTGCTGAAGGACAGACGCGTGGTGGATGTGGCCTATACCAAGGATGAGATTGACGGTATGAACCGTATCCTGGAACCTGTCAGCATTGCATTGCTGGGCTTGTCGGTACTACTTATATTTATATGTTATACGCTGATAAGCAACTCTATCCAGTTAAGCATCTACTCTCGCCGTTTCCTGATTCACACCATGAAACTGGTGGGAGCGTCTTGGGGTTTTATCCGCAGACCTTTCTTGAAACAGGCTGTTGTGGTGGGTGTTATCTCGGCTTTGCTGACCTGTTCGCTCCTGGGTGGTATCATCTATATGCTGATGCCTTTCATGCCTCATGTTGAGGAGATTATGACGTGGCGTGAACTGGCAATCACTGCTGCTGCAGTCTTTGTGTTCGGCTTCGTCATCACCGTATTCTGCACGCTGTTGTCTGTGAATAAGTTCCTGCGAATGACAGCTGGAGAACTGTATAAGATTTAGAGTTAAGAATTAAGAATTATTTATATAAATGGATAAGAAAGATTTTGCATTCGGACGAATGAATTTCATCCTGTTGGCCATTAGCATGGTTATCGTTGTCATCGGATTCATCCTGATGGCTGGTGACGGTTCTACTGATCAGGCATACAACCCCGATATTTTCAGCGCACGCCGTATCAAGGTGGCTCCGCTGGTGTGTCTGTTTGGTTTCGTTTCAATGATTTATGCCGTGGTGCACAAAAGTAAGTAATCGGATATGGATTGGTTGCAAGCATTGATTCTGGGTATCATCCAGGGTTTGACAGAATATCTGCCTGTGAGCAGCAGTGGCCATCTGGAGATTGGCAATGCGCTGCTGGGTGTTGAGATTGAAGAGAACCTGACGTTTGACGTGATGCTTCACGTAGCTACCGTACTGTCTACACTGGTGGTATTGTGGAGTGAGATCGACTGGATTATGCGTGGTCTCTTCAAATTCCAGATGAACGCAGAGACGAAGTATGCGCTGAATATCGTGGTATCTATGATTCCTGTAGGTATTGTGGGCGTCTTGTTCAAGGACCAGATTGAGGAGTTGTTCACTGGTAATCTGTTGCTGGTGGGCTGTTGTCTGCTGGTGACGGCAGCGCTGCTCACGTTCACATATTTCGCAAAACCTCGTCAGAAGGATCATCTCTCATGGCTTGATGCCCTGATTATCGGTATCGCACAGGCCATCGCCGTACTGCCTGGTGTGTCGCGTTCAGGCAGCACCATCGCTACAGGTCTGCTGCTCGGCAATAAGAAGGAAAAGCTGGCGCAGTTCTCTTTCCTGATGGTGATTCCGCCTATTCTGGGTCAGGCCCTGCTCTCTGTGATGAAGTTTGCAAAGGGCGAGGAGGCTTTTGGCGGTGTTGGCGCATTGCCCATGGCTATCGGCTTTGTGGCTGCATTCCTCAGTGGTTGCCTGGCTTGTAAGTGGATGATTAATATCGTGAAGAAAGGTAAGTTGGTTTACTTCGGCATCTACTGTGCCATCGTAGGCTTGGTTGCTATCACCTATAGTCTGGTTGGCTAATGGATTTCCACGGAGGCGAATTTATCTATATCAATAAGCCCTATCGGATGTCGTCGTTCGGCGCGCTGGCTTATGTTCGTACCCGCTTGTCGAGGGCGTTGCATGTGAAGCGACTGAAGACTGGCCATGCCGGTACGCTCGACCCGTTGGCTACAGGTGTGCTGATTCTCTGTACGGGTAAGGCCACGAAGCGTATTGAGTCGCTGCAACTGGCTTCCAAGGAGTATACGGCAACGCTGCAACTGGGAGCTACGACACCAAGCTACGACCGTGAGCATACGGTGAACATGACCTACTCCACGCGCCATATCACTCGCGAACTGATAGAAAGTGTGCTGCCACAGTTTGTTGGCGATATCCAGCAGGTGCCTCCTATCTATTCGGCTGTGATGGTCGACGGGCATCGTGCCTACACACTGGCACGTCAGGGCAGTGAGGCGGAACTGAAGGCAAAGACGATTCATATCGATGAGATAGAACTGACTGATTTCAACCCTGAGACGATGCAGATGAGCATCCGTGTGGCTTGTGGAAAGGGTACCTATATCCGCTCCCTGGCCCGTGATATCGGCGAGGCACTGGGAAGTGGTGCCTTCCTGACAGCTCTCTGTCGTACTCGTCTGGGCGATGTGCGCATAGAGGACTGTCTGACACTGGATGAATTCCCTGCATGGCTGGAAGACAAAATACCATCTTTAAAGACACAGTAACATATTAACAAATAAAAAGTTATTGTATAATATATGAAACTATCACAATTCAAATTCAAACTACCTGAGGAGTTGGTGGCTCTTTACCCGCCTCACCGTGCTTTTGAGAATGAGGACGGTACTGTTGATCGCGTGTACAACCGCGACCAGTGTAAACTGATGGTGGTGCACCGTAAGAGCGGGAAGATTGAAATCTTCAAGAAGGATGCTGATGGCAACGATACTGAGGAGTTCATGACATTCCGCAACCTGCTTGATTACTTCGATGAAGGAGACACTTTTATATTTAATGATACAAAGGTTTTCCCTGCTCGTCTCTATGGTACTAAGGAGAAGACTGATGCTCAGATTGAGGTATTCCTGCTGCGCGAGCTCAATGAGGAGCTGCGTCTGTGGGACGTGCTGGTAGAGCCCGCACGCAAGATCCGTATCGGCAATAAGCTGTTCTTCGACGGCGAGGGTCCCATGGTGGCTGAGGTCATTGATAATACAACCAGTCGTGGACGTACGCTGCGTTTCCTCTATGACTGTCCTCACGATGAGTTCAAGCGCGAACTGTTCTCCCTGGGTGAGGCTCCTCTGCCTCGCTATATCGTAGACCGTCGTAAGGCTGAACCAGATGATATGGAACAGTTCCAGACGATCTTCGCAAAGAACGAGGGTGCTGTGACGGCACCTGCCACAGGTCTTCATTTCAGTCGTGAGCTGATGAAGATGATGGAGATTCGCGGATATCAGTTTGCCTACCTCACCGTTCACTGCAGTCTTGGTTCGTTTGATCCTATTGAGGTGGAAGACCTGACCAAGCATAAGATGAACTCCGAACAGGTTGAGATTTCTCTAGAGACCTGCGAGATTGTGAATCGTGCTAAGACGGAGGGTCATCATATCTGTGCCGTTGGTGTCAGCACGATGCGTGCTACGGAGTCGTCTGTAGGTACGGATGGCATGCTGAAGGAGTTTAGCGGATGGACGAATAAGTTTATCTTCCCTCCATATGACTTTGGTCTGGCTGACTCTGTGATTACCAACTTCTATCATCCTGAGTCTACAATGATGATGGCTACTGCCGCTTTCGCTGGCTATGAGCTGACCATTGAGGCCTACAAGATTGCCATCAAGAACGGCTTTAAGTTCGGTTGCTATGGCGATGCCATGTTGGTAGTGGACGATTGATTATAATTGAGAATTGATAATTGAGAATTTGCATCAGGTGTATCTGGGACTTGGTTCCAATTTGGGAAACAAGGAGGAAAACCTGCGCAAAGCCATTTCGATGATAAATGAGCAGATTGGCACCGTGGTGCGCCAGTCTGCTTTTTTCTATTCCGAACCATGGGGGTATGAGTCAGATAACCAGTTCGTCAATGCTGTGATTCTTGTGGAGACATCCCTTTCACCCTATGATGTCCTGACTGCCAATCAGTGTATCGAACATCTGTTGGGCAAGACGCAGACACATGCCACGGAGCGCCCCTCAGACCTCAGCCTTCAGCCTTCAGACCTCAGACCTCCCATCTACCACGATCGTCCCATTGACATCGATATCCTGCTCTATGACGATCTCCATATGGATGAGCCAGGGTTGAAAATCCCTCATCCATTGATGGAGGAACGGGATTTTGTGATGATTCCGCTCAACGAGATAAGAAAATAAAAAAATGCCCCGCCAATCTGATGACTGGCGGGGCTTGTTTTTCTCCTTGTGAGGTGGGATTACTTACGCAGACCCAGAGCCTTCACAATAGCACGATAACGATTGATATCGTTGACGTAGAGGTACTTCAGGAGCTTACGACGACGACCTACCATCTTGGTCAGTGAACGAGCGGTAACAAAATCCTTGTGATTCTGCTTCAGGTGCTCAGTCAGGTGCTTGATACGATAGGTGAACAGTGCAATCTGGCTCTCAGCGCTACCAGTATCGGTATTGCCCTTGCCAAACTCGTTGAAGATCTCTTCTTTCTTTGCGTGATCGAGATACATAATTGTAATTTGATGATTAATAAGTTGTTGCCATAACATTCTTCCCACGCTCAGCGCCTTAATCACAACGAATCGCGTCGTCGAATGCATCGGATTTTCCGAAAAGCGGGTGCAAAGGTACGGAATTTATTTGGAACTTACAAATATTTTGCGTACTTTTGCATCAATTATGTCAACAATCATCTATCCTTCGCCCATTTTCGGGCCTGTTCATAGTCGTCGACTCGGCATCTCGCTGGGTATCAATCTCTTGCCTGCCGATGGCAAAGTGTGCTCGTTTGACTGCATCTATTGTGAATGTGGTTTCAACGCTGATCATCGTCCCACCAAACCAATGCCTCGTCGTCAGGAGGTGGCCGAGGCACTCGAGGCTAAACTGAAGGATATGCTGGCCAACGGACCTGCGCCTGATGTGTTGACTTTCGCAGGCAATGGTGAACCAACGGTCAATCCTGAGTTTCCTGAGATTATCGATGATACGCTGCGTCTGCGCGACAAGTATTTCCCCAATGCCAAGGTCTCTGTGCTCAGTAACTCGACGATGATTCACCGTCAGGCTGTCCATGATGCCCTGATGCGTGTGGACAATAACATACTGAAACTGGATACCGTCGACCCTATATATATTAATAAGGTGGACCGTCCTTGTGGCCACTATGATGTCAACCAGGTGATAGAGGACCTGAAGCGCTTCAATAGTCATGTGATTATCCAGACCATGTTTATGAAGGGCGACCATAGTGACAATACGGGTGAGGCGTATGTAGGTCCCTGGCTGGAGGCCGTCAGGCAGATAGCACCCAGTCAGGTGATGATCTATACAATAGACCGCGAGACGCCTGACCGTCTGCTTCAGAAAGCTACTCATGAGGAGCTGGATGCCATTCGCGACCGTGTGATAGCCATGGGTATTCCCTGTACTGCCAGTTACTAACGCTCAAAACAGGGTATCGTGCACAGATTCATCGCCATCATTTTCGCCTGTCTCTCTCTCTTGTCACTGGGATGCGGGAATCATCAGCAGCAGGACGATATCCTGGTGCCTGGTGATACATTGGCGATTAGTCTGAGTGAATACTTTGATGGGCATGGTACGCCCAACGAACAGATGTTGGGTCATTATATCCTGGCGCGGACCTATGCCGAGATGGGGGAGGTGAGTCAGGCTCTTGATGAGTTTCAGAAGGCTGAGGCTTGTGCTGATACGACGGCAACGGACTGCGACCGTCATCTGCTTGCAAGGGTACACAGTCAGGCCCTTCTGCTCCAGGAAGAGAAAACGGAGTCGGCAGGTGGTCTCATCTGGGTTGTAGGCGGACTGGTCTTTCTGGCACTCCTGGGTGTCGCTGGCTTCCTGTTGAAGCGGAAGAAGAAACCCCAGCAACAGGATTCGCAGGAGAACGGAATACAGGAGAACAGAATCTACGAGTCGGATGTCTACCTTCGTTTCAGGGACTTGGGCAAGCATCCCCTGCAAAGTATTTCGAGGGACGACTGGAACGCGCTTGAAATGGCGGTCGACGAGTACCTGCCTGATTTCAGGAAGAAGGTTGACCCCAACCACAACATGAAAGATACCGATTATCGTATCTGCATGCTCATCCGTCTGCGTTTCGCCCTCTCTGAGGTTGCCGCCTTCATGGATATCACGCCCCAGAACCTGTATTCGCGACGCAAGCAATTGCTGAAGAGCGTGTTTAATATCGTGGGAAAACCGGATGAGTTTGACGCCCTGATACAAGAATAGGTTTTCCAGACAGACAGAAAAAACCTCCAGTCCTGTGATGCCAGGGCTGGAGGCTTTTTATTGATTGCTTGTCAGCGGTTACTTCTTGATTTTGTAGATGCGGAACGACATGGCTGGCAACTCATCGTTGAGTACTGCCTGCTTCTTGTCGGCTGTGCAACCGATGCTGCCCGTCTTTGGCGTAATCTTCTCTGGCTGATCCAGCGTGTTCTCGTCGTCCATCGAACCACTCCAGCTCAGTGTCAGGGTCTCGGCGGTGCGACTGCCCTTGATACCCTGCAGGTTCAATGTGACAGGCTGAGCCTGCTTAGAGGTGTTCACAACCTTGACGATAACCTCGCCTGTGGTCTTGTCGAAGACACTTGATGCAAACAGACCGTCCTGTCCTTCCTGACCGGCAACGGGCTTCTTGTCCATGGTGAGCGGGAGCACGTTGGTACCCTTGTTCATGGCAAACATCTGCTGCACATAGTAGCTGACGGACTTGAAAGAGCGCAGGTTGTCGTACCAGATAGCATCCGGACGCCACTGCCATCCCTCCACATGTGCGAAGAGGGGAGCGTAGGTAGCCATGTGCACCAGGTCGGCATTACGCTCGATACCAGTCATATGTGCTGCCTCGTAGAGTGAGGTCTCGTAGTGGTTCCATTTCTTGCCGCGTCCATGACAGGCATACTCACCGGCAAACACACGCGGACCCTTGCGGTCGTATGAGTCGTAGCGCAAGCCGTGGCTCAGGAACCATTTCTCGTCACGATAATAGTGCTCGTCGTAAAGGTCCACCTTCAGTTCCTTCATGCGAGGCTGCAACAGGTCGAAGTCCCAGCCCTCACTGTTAGGACCAGTGGTGCCGATGAGCTTCAGGGTGGGATACTTGGCACGCAGGGCGTCGCTGAACTTCTTCAGGCGTTCGGTGAACACAGGACCATAGCCGCCGTGCTTCTCGTCGTAGTCCCACTGCTCGTTGCCCACGCCCAGGAATTTCAGGTTGAAAGGAGCGGGATGTCCCATGTCGGCACGCACCTTACCCCACTTGGTGTTCACGTCGCCATTGGCAAACTCCACCAGGTCGAGTGCATCCTGGATATACTCGTCAAGCTGGTCTACAGGTACGTGTACGCCTGGCTTCGTGGGGTCTGGGTTCTGGAACTGACAGCTCAGGCCGCATGAGATGACGGGCAGGGGCTCACAACCGAAATCCTCACAGAGCTGGAAGAACTCGAAGAAGCCCAGTCCGTAGCTCTGGTAGTAGTTGGGGAAGTAGCGTCCTGTAAAGGTGTAGTGCCAGCGGTTCTCGTTCAGGGGACGGTTCTCTACAGGTCCCACGGTGTTCTTCCACTGATAGCGTGTCTCCAGGTCTGTACCTTCCACGATACAGCCGCCAGGGAAGCGGAACACACCAGGATGCATGTCGTTCAGTGCCTGTGCCAGGTCCTGACGCATGCCGTTCTCACGACCTTTCCAGGTCTTGACGGGGAACAGTGACACGTGTTCTACGTCGGTCGTTGCCTTACTGTCGCCCCACACACGCAGATGTGCCTTGGCAAAGGTGCGCTTGGGCTTGATGACAGCCGTGTATTTCTTCCATTCCTTGCCACTGACGTCCACGCTGGCGTTGCCCAGTTTCTGGTCGTCGCCCATCGTGGCGTTGTCCACCAGGTCGATCCACAGTTTGGCACTGCCGCCATCGGGCACGCGGGCCCATACAGAGAAGCGGTACTCCTCGCCACCTTTCACGCCGATGCCGAAGAAACCCTGGTTCTCAATCATCGTGTGCTTGTCCCTGTGGCTTGCAGGAGCCATACGTACATAGTGGGGGTTGCGCTCAAAGGGACCATCGTCCTTCAGCGATACGTTTCCTGAGATGTCCCAGCCGGCAAAGTTGTTGGGAAACTCAAACGAGCGGTTCATAATCAGTTCCGCATAGAGACCGCCGTCAGCAGCATAGTTGATATCCTCGAAGAAGATACCATACATGGTTGACTGTACTGGTGCTCCCAGTTTTTTTGCATTCACGTCCATCACGTGCTGAGCCTCGCCAGCGAGTGATGCTGATAAGGCGAATGCGAGAGATAAGAGTTTCAGATTCATGTTGTTAGTTATAATATAATTGGTGATTGTCAATTCTTATCGTGCAAAATTAGTTAAAAGTTATGAAAGATGCAAATAATGTCAGGGAAAATGATTACTTTTGTAACAAATTAACTAACTAAACATGTTTGGGTATGAAGAAAATCCTAGTAGCAGAAGACAATGACAGTAACTTCATCTTGATGACCTACATCCTGAAGCGTGACTACGAATTCCAGCGTGCCGTCAACGGACGTGAGGCTGTAGACATGGCGCTGGCTGGTGGTTTCGACATGGTGTTGATGGATATCAAGATGCCCGTAATGGACGGACTGGAGGCTACCAAGTTGATTAAGGAGAAGATGCCAGACCTGCCTGTGGTGGCTCTGACGGCCAATGCTTTCGACAGCGACCGTATGCTGGCGCTTGAGGTAGGCTGTGATGAGTTCCTAACCAAGCCCATCAGTAGTGCCAAGTGCCTGGAGACCATTGCAAAGTTTATTGGCAAATAAATAAAAATCCATATAAATAGGGATTGCATGGATGCAAAGATCGCCGTACCTTTGCATCCAGTTTTTTATGGTATATTTTTTAAGGATGAAAAAGATTGTTATAACAAGCCTCTGTCTGTTGTCGGCCACCATGGTGGTTGCTGATAATGTGAAGGAGGCTTCTTTTGAGAGTGTCAACGATACCAGTCGTGTGATCGACCTCGACGAGGTGGTTGTAGTGGCCCAGCCCAAGGAGGGCCTGTTCCTTCGTCAGCAGCCCATGAGCAGCAGTGCCTTCGGCATGCAGGACATGCAGACGCTCCAGGTGAAGAGCCTGGGCCAGTTGTCTGACTATGTCCCTTCGTTCGTCATGCCCCAGTATGGCAGTCGCCTGACCTCCTCTATGTATATAAGAGGTATCGGCTCACGTCTGAACAACTCGGCCGTAGGTATCTATTACGACCATATCCCCCTGATGTCGAAGTCGGCCTTCAATACCCATTTCTACCAGCTCGACCGAGTTGACGTGCTGCGTGGTCCTCAGGGCACCCTCTATGGTGGCAATAGCGAGGGCGGCATCGTACGTATCTATTCCAAGAACCCCATGAACTATCAGGGCACGGACGTGAACCTGGGTCTGGGTATGGGCCTCGGACAGGGCCGCAAGGCCGAGGTGGCTCACTATCACCGTCCCTGCGATAAGTTCGCCTTTATGGTGGCAGGCTTCTATAATAGTGAGGACGGTTTCTTCCACAACACCAATCTGAACGAGAGCAACGACAAGATTGATGAGGCTGGAGCCAAGGTGCGCCTGATGTGGAAACCCAGTTCAAGACTCACTTTCGACCTGACCAGCGACTATCAGTTCACCATCCAGAACGGTTTTCCCTATGGTGCCTATGATGCTGACAAGGACGAGACGGCCGACCCCTCTACCACTTTCATGAATACCTATCGTCGTCAGATGGTGAATACAGGACTGACCGTTTCCTACGACCTCAACGGCTATCTGCTGACGTCAACAACCAGTCACCAGTACCTCTGGGACCGCATGAAGATGGACCAGGACTATGTGCCAACGGACTATCTGAGCCTGCAGCAGACACAGAAGATGAATGCCGTGACCGAGGAGATCGTGTTCCGTTCAAAGAACGCCAGTCGCTGGCAGCACGCCACGGGTGTCTTCGGCAGTTACCAGTGGCTCCATATCGATGCCCCTGTAGGCTTTGGCCAGGGCATGACCGACATGCTCAACGCCATGATGCAGCGCGTACTGCCCGCTACGCATCAGATGACCTTCGATAATTTCCGCGTGCCTGGCGATTTCCGTACCCCTCAGATGAATGCAGCCGTGTTCCATGAGTCCAACCTGCATCTCTCTGACCGTCTGATGGCTACCCTGGGCCTGCGCTTTGAGCATCATCAGATCAAGAACGATTACCTGACCAGCGCCCTGGCTGATATCACCATGACCATGACGATTCCCGGTCGTCCGGCACCTATGGTGATGAATATCCCATACGAGTCAACGTTCGAGTCGTCCCTGAAGAAGACCTCCAACCAGCTCCTGCCTAAGTTCGGCCTGACCTGCCGCCTCTGCGAGGATGGTTCCAATGTCTATGCCGTGGTGAGCAAGGGCTATCTGGCAGGTGGCTATAACTTCCAGGGCTTCAGCGATATCTTCCAGATGGAGATGCGCTCGCTGGGTGCCAACTTCCCCCGCGACGGCAAGGTGCAGCATACGGCCGACGACCAGGCTCAGAAGGACCAGCAGATCAGCTATGATGCAGAGACCACCTGGAACTACGAGGCTGGCGCTCACCTGAATCTCTTTGACCATAAGGTGAAGGCCGACGTGGCACTCTTCTATACCCAGATCCGCAACCAGCAAATCTCACGTATGAGTGCCGACTATGGCTTCGGTCGTATCATCGACAATGCCGGCAAGAGCTATAGCTGCGGTGTGGAGACGGCCCTTCGCGGACAGGCTTTCGACAACCACCTGATGTGGGGTGCCACCTACAGCTTCACCCATGCCAAGTTCAAGGAGTATGACGACTATGACAATGCGCACAACCTCATCAGCTACAAGGACATGTACGTGCCTTTCATCCCTCTGCATCAGTTCAGCGTGAACGGCGACTACCGTTTCGATGTAGAGGATGATATCCTGAGCAGCATCACCCTGGGCTTCAATGTCAAGGGACAGGGTAAGACCTACTGGGAGGCCAATAATGACATGTACCAGAAGTTCTATGCCACACTGGGCGCCCACCTGATGTTCCGTCTGAACCAGGTAGAGGTGGATTTCTGGGGCCGCAACCTGACCAACACAAACTATCATACATTCCTCGTGAACAGCCAGATGACCAATCAGAGCTTTGCCCATCAGGGCAATCCCCTGCATGCTGGCGTAGATTTGCGTATGCATTTCTAAAGAAGGTTCACGTTTCCTTTCCGACACGCTCCTTGATGCATCCCGCATTGAGGGGCGTTTTTCATTTTGTGCTATAAAAAGTTCTTTTTGTCTTATTCGTTTTGGCAGATTTTTATTACCTTTGTGCCCACAAAATTTCATAAACCTAAAGCTTGAGATAGAATGAAACATAACAAAGTGGCCCTGGGCCTGATTTTCTGCCTGTTCTTTTTATGGGCAATCAGCAGTAACCTGCTTCCTACGATGATTCGTCAGTTGATGAAGACATGCGAACTCAACACCTTTGAGGCCTCGTTTACCGAGAGTGCCTACTGGCTGGCCTATTTTGTTTGTCCTATCCCTATCGCCATGTTCATGCGCCGGTATAGCTACAGGGTGGGTATCATCACGGGTCTGCTCATCGCCGCCATGGGTGGTCTGCTGTTCTTCCCTGCAGCCATGGTAAAGAGCTACGGCGTCTATCTGTGCATCTTCTTTATCATTGCCACGGGTATGTGTTTCCTCGAGACGGCAGCCAATCCCTATGTCACCGTGCTGGGTGATGCCCATACGGCACCCCGCAGACTGAATCTGGCGCAGTCGTTCAACGGACTGGGCGCTTTCATCTCGGCCATGTTCCTCAGCAAACTGGTGCTCAGTGGCAACGACTTTACGCGCGACACCCTGCCTGCCGATTATCTGGGCGGATGGGACGCCTATATCCAGACGGAGACCGACTCCATGAAACTGCCTTACCTCCTGCTGGCATCGGCCCTGATTCTCGTGGCCCTGATCCTGGTGTGGGTGAAGTTGCCCAAGGTTGGCGATGAAGAACAGGAAGCCAAGGGCAAGCTCATCGATTTCTCTGCCCTGAGGAAACCGCATCTGTGCTGGGGCGTCATAGCCCAGTTCTTCTATAATGGCGGTCAGACGGCGGTCAACAGTCTTTTCCTGGTCTATTGCTGTACGTATGCCGGCATCGACGAGGATACAGCCACCACCTTCTTTGGCCTCTATATGCTGGCCTTCCTCGTAGGCCGATGGATAGGCACCCTGCTGATGGGACGCTTCAAGCCCGAGCATATGCTGACCGTCTATGCCCTGGCCAATGTGGTGCTCTGCGTGGTCATCATGGTGTTTGGCGGCTATGTGGGTCTCTATGCGATGCTGGCCGTGTCCTTCTTTATGTCCATCATCTATCCTACGCAGTTCTCCCTGGCCATCGACGGACTGGGCGAGCAGACCAAGTCGGGTTCTGCCTTCCTGGTGATGGCTATCGTGGGCAATGCCTGCGTACCTCAGTTCACGGCATTTATCATGCACCATAACGCACAGGTCTACCAGATAGCCTACATCGTGCCCCTTGTCTGCTTCGTGGCATGTGCCGTCTATGGAATGATGTATCGGAAACTAAATCCAACAGAATAATATAGAATGAAGATTTTTTCAGTAACAATGCTCTTGGGCTGTTGCGCGATGACGATGACGGCTCAGGAAACTTACCGGATTCCCGTCAGCGAAGTGCACGAACAGATGCAGACGGGACAGTTTGAACCTACGTGGCAGTCGCTCGAGCAGCACCAGACACCAGAGTGGTTCCGTGATGCGAAGTTCGGCATCTGGGCCCATTGGGGTGCCCAGTGTGTAGAGGGTAGCGGCGACTGGATGGCCCGCGGTCTCTATTTGGAGGGCGGCGACCAGTACAAATACCACCGTGAGCATTATGGCCACCCCTCTGAGTTTGGCTATAAGGATGTGCTCCCCCTATTCAAGGCCGAGCGCTGGAATCCAGACAGTCTCGTGGCGCGCTATAAGCGCTGTGGCGCCCAGTATTTCTTTGTGCTGGGCAATCATCACGACAATTACGACCTGTGGGATTCCAAATATCAGCCCTGGAACTCTAAGAATATCGGTCCTAAGCGTGATATCCTGGACGAATGGGCCAAGGCTGCCAAGAAGCAGGGACTACCCTTGGGTATCTCGTTCCATGCCGACCATGCGTGGACCTGGTTCGAGCCCTCAAGGCGCTATGACCTTGAAGGCGACAAGGCGGGTGTGTGGTACGACGGTAACCTGACAAAGGCCGACGGCAAGGGCAAATGGTGGGAAGGACTGGACCCCCAGATGCTCTATCAGCAGCAACACCCCATGAGTCAAGGCTCGTGGGACAACCGACGTGTCCACTCCCAATGGGATTGGAGCCACGGTGCCTGTCCGCCGTCACAGGAGTTTGTCACCAACTTCTATGACCGTACCCTCGATGCCATCAACTGCTATCAGCCTGACCTCATCTATTTCGATGTCACCGTGCTGCCGTTCTATCCCCTGAGCGACTGTGGCCTGAAGATTGCAGCCCACCTCTATAACAAGAATCCGCGCGGCGTGGTCTTTGGCAAGATTCTAAACGAGGACCAAAAGAAAGCGCTGACGTGGGATGTGGAGCGTGGCGCTCCCAATCAGATGATTGAGCAGCCTTGGCAGACGTGCAACTGTATTGGCGACTGGCATTACAACACACGTACCTATCGTCGCGGCTATCGCACAGCGACGAATATTGTAAAGCAACTCGTGGATATCGTATCAAAGAATGGTAACCTGCTGCTGAATATCCCCCTGCGTGGCGATGGCACCTATGATGAGAAGGCGGCTGCCTTCCTGGATGAGTTGGAACCCTGGATGACGCAGAACGGCGAGAGCATCTTCGGTACCCGTCCGTGGGTGAAGTTTGGTGAGGGTCCTGTGGCCGAGAAGGACATCAAGATCAGCGACCAGGGCTTCAACGAGGCGCAGTATAACGGGATGGACTATCGCGACATTCGCTTCAACCAGACACGGAAATATCTTTACGTCACAGCGATGGGCTGGCCTGAGGATGGCAAACTGCTTATCAAGTCGCTGGCTAAGAAGGGACCCCATTTCAAGAAATCCATCAGCAGTGTCTATCTGCTGGGCTATGGTAAGCTGAAGGCGCGCCAGACGGCTGCAGGCCTTGAGGTACAACTACCCAAGCCTTGCAACAAGATTGCGCCGGTGTTGAGGATTAACAAGTAAAACTGTAAAAGAGTGACTCAGGCTTGCCTGTAGTCACTCTTTCTCTTTGGATTCATGGGAAACCATCCCCTCTCTACGCGCTTCTTCTGCTCAAAGAGTTCGCCGATAGCCCAGAGGGACGAGGCGCCGAAGACGCCAAGGAATGACGACAGATAGACGTTGTCCGTGAACAGGGCGCCTGCACAGCAGCATATGCCTACTATCAGGTAGAGAACCCAGGGACGGGTGCCCCAGTAGTATTCTGTCTTGATCACGATGGGATGCCAGATGCCGATGGTGAGGAATGTCATCACGGCGATGGTTATGCCTGTAAAATACATAAAATTGCTAACTTTGTAAATTTCTTGCAAAGTTAGCAATTTTATTTCATTTACGTGTTATCTTTCTCCGTTTTTATGCGTTGAAGACGCTGATTTGCCTTATTTCTTCGGCACGCGTTTCGTCAGTCCGATGGCCCCCGCCGGACAAACTAGTCGGCAGAGGTGGCAACCCACGCATTTCGCACCGTTGAGTCGTGGCTGGCGCGTCTCGTGGTCAAACGTGATAGCCTGGTGTCCGCCGTCGTTGCATGATATCTCGCAGCGCCCGCAGCCTACGCACAGGTCCTTGTTGAACTTCGGATAGATGATGGTGTCGCGGTTCAGGGTGTCGGGCTTCATAAACAGTGGCAGCGACTCGCCCACCAGGGCGTCGAGTGATGTCAGGCCCCGCTTGGCCAGATAGCGCTGCATGCCCAGCGTCAGGTCGTCGATGATGCGGTAGCCATACTGCATCACGGCCGTACATACCTGCACGTTGTGGCAGCCCAACTGGATAAACTCCAGGGCGTCTCTCCATGTCTCGATGCCGCCAATGCCGCTCAACTGTGTCTTCCTGGGCATCTGGGCCAGTTCCAGAATATGGCGCAGGGCGATGGGACGCACGGCACGTCCTGAGTAGCCCGATATGGTGCGCTGTCCTGCCACCTCGGCATCCACGTCCATCGTCACCGACTTGATGGTGTTGATAGCCGATATGGCATCGGCACCCGCCTCGATGCACGCCATCGCCGGTTCCTCGATATGGGTGATGTTGGGCGTCATCTTCGGAATCACGGGTATCTTCACACTCCGCTTCACGCAGGCCGTATACGTGTTCACCAGTTCGGCACTCTGACCTACGTCGCTGCCCATGCCCTTGTGCTTCATCTGCGGACACGAGAAGTTCAGTTCCACGGCATCGCATCCGGCCTCCTCGGCCATCCTGGACAGGGTCTGCCACTGCTGCTCCGTCTGTCCCATGATGCTGGCCACCACCACCTTTGTGGGGAAGTCGTGCTTCAGTCGGCGCAGGATGTCGAAGTCCATCTCCACGGGGTTCTCGCTCAACTGCTCCATATTGCGGAAGCCGTAGAAATCGCCGTGGGTGGCGTTGGTGTGCATCGCGTCAAACCGTGGCGACACCTCTTTGATCTCCTGCATGCAGATGGTCTTGTAGAACACGCCTGCCCATCCGGCCCTGAAGGCACTGGCCACCATCTCGTAGTTGGTGCATACGGCCGATGAGGCCAGGAAAAACGGGTTCTCGCACTTGATGCCACAGAAGCTGATGGCGAGCGACGGATAGTGGCTGTTGTCCACGTCGTCAGGATTGATGGCCCTGATTATCTCCTTGATGCGGATAGGCCAGTTGTAGTGGATACAGGCCTCCTCGGCACGTTCCAGGTCTTCGTCGCTGCAATCCTTTACCCAGAGCAGGGCCGGCTTGTGGTTATCAAAACGTATGGCGCGGATGGCACGTGCGGGGTCGCCCGTCTTACAGGCCTTGGTGCAGGGTGCATCCTGGCACAGCAGACAGCGGTTGGCTTCTTCATAGATATTCACTTTTCTGTTGGTTGGTAGTTTCATAGGCTTAAATCTGATTTAGTTGTACATGCTGCAAAGATATGAAATTGGTTTTGTTTTTCCAAATATTTTACAGAAAATCTTATCTTTAAGTTAATTAATTTAAAATTCTATCACTTTTTGACCTTTCAGCGATAAAATATAATGAGTTTTTTTCTATCTTTGAAGTCCCTTTTCTATAACACCATGATATGAATAACGAAAAAACATACAGACTGGATTGGGACGAGGACGCCAGGGAATTTGTTCGTCGTATCATCAATGCGCAGGACGACTGTGAGCCGTTGCGTATTGTGGAACAACTGGTGGGTATCGTGGTGGACGAGCTGAAGGACCGTCCGTATGATGCCAGTGCTTTTGTCACCGCCCAGCGCATGAAGGTGACGCTCCGCCATCAGGGGCGCCCCATCAATGAGCGTATGGTGCGTGTCATGGGCAATCATACCGACCGTGTGGACTATCGTTCTGAGGGTGACGACTGGATTCTCACCATCCGGCGCGATATCCCGCCCCTCATTGCCACGCGCAGATAGCCGCTTGTCTTCCCCCTTGATATATCCGTGAGAAATCACGGATTTTTTTTGTCTGGAAATACGTTAATAACTACAAATAAAATCTTAACAAGTATTTAGATATTTGGAGGTTATTACAAAATGTAGTTATATTTGCAGCGTCCTAAAACAATACGCATATGAAGAAGTTGACAGACAAGGAACTGCAAATCATGGAGGTGCTGTGGGAAAACGGCTCGCTTTCTACGCGTGATATCATTCAGCACCTGCCCGATACTACGTCGCATTTCAATACCATTGCCACCTATATCCGCCGGTTGGAGCAGCATGGCATGATCAAGCATCAGGAACTGAGTCCTCGGTTCTATACCTATCAGGCTGCCGTCTCGCGCGAACAGTATGTCTCTTATATCAACAAGGAGAGCATCACGCGCTTCTTTGACGGGTCCTATATGGATTTCATCTCTCGTCTGGTGAAGCATCACGAGGTGAGCGTCGACGAGCTGAAGGAACTGATCCGGATGGTGGAAGAGGAGTGATGTGAGATGTGTGATGTATGATGTAAGAAGTAAGATGTAAGAAGTTATGGGCGCATTTGTAGTATATATTCTGGAGTGGTCGGCATGTTTGTTGCTGTTCTTGCTGCTGTACAAGATGTGTTTCAGTGGCACCACGTTCCATCGTTTCAACCGCATATACCTGTTGGCCACCACGCTGCTCTCTGCCATCCTGCCCCTGGTGCATATCGCCCCGTCGCAGCAGGTGGAGCCGGTGGCCGAGTCGTGCAGAACCTCTGCGTGGGTGGATGAGTCGCCGCTGACCAGCATCAGTTTCGAGTCGGCGCTCGAGGTCACCACCGATGGTCTCACGGCCACCGAGAAAGGAGCCCTGGTACTCCTCGCGGTCTATCTGCTCTATGTGCTGACGCAGGTCGTAGGGTGGGGCAAGGCCTATGCCAGGATGCTGTGGTTCCTGCGCGGCAAGCGTCGCCACCGTCTGGGCCGCTGGATATGGCTGGTAGAGCACGATGGCGAGTACGGACCGTTCAGCTGGATGCACTTTATCGTCATCTCCTCCCATGAAGAGGGATTCGGACGCCGTGCCAGCATCCGCCACGAGCTGTCGCACATCCTGCTGCTCCATCACCTCGACCTTCTCTTTACGATGATATGTGTCATCATCAACCCCGTATGCTGGCTGGTGATGAAAGAGATAAAGATAGTACATGAATATGAAGCCGACGATGAAGTGATCAATCATTACAGGATTCAGAGCCGTGACTATCAGCGATTATTAATCCTGCGGACAGTGGGAGCGGAGGCCTACGCACTCGCCAGTTCGTTTAATCTTAACATTAAAAAACGAATTATTATGATGAAGAAAAAACAATCTAACTGGTGGCGCATGACCTGGATTGCCGTGACGCTCCCTCTGATAGGTGTCTCACTGATGGCTTTCTCAAAACCCAAGGAGGCTTTGCAGGAAGCAGTAGACCATAGTGTCAAGGTCATTGAACAGCCCATCGTCGAGGCCATCACCTCTGATGCAGAGGAGACTGAAATCGTCGAGGACCCTGCTCCAGTGAAGGAAGTGAAAGCCGTGAAGGCAGTAGAGGCCGTAAAGGCTGGCGATAAGGTCACCGGCACTGTGAAAGACGAAAAAGGTGCGCTGACAGGAGCTAATGTCGTGGAGATTGATGGCTACGGCCGCATCGTGGGTGTTACCATCAGCGATGCCAACGGCAACTTTACGCTGAAGGTAAAGAACCCCGAGAACAAAATCCGTGTCTCGTTCGTGGGACTGAAGACAAAGACCATTGACATTACCAGCAACAAACTGGAAATAACGATGGAACCCAACACGGTGATCACCCCCATACAGGTGACGGGTGTTAAAGGCTATGTCGACAGTAACGACCCACGCTATAAGGACAATGACATGACCAGTGGTGATGACAACACGTTCAGCTTGGTAGAACAGGCGCCATCGTTCCCTGGCGGACAAGGTGAGATCATGAAGTATCTGAGCACCCACCTGCGTTATCCCGTCGTAGCTCGCGAGATGCAGGTAGAGGCAGAGGTCACTGTGAAGTTTGTTATCGATAAGACCGGCTTTGTGCGCTCACCAAAGGCTGCAGAGGTTAAGGTTTCTTCTCCCATCGCCAAGATGACGGACGTGAGCACCCCATCCCGTACAGTGAGTGTTGATTTTGCCGAGAATGCAAAAGAAGGTGATGAAGAAGCTGCGGAAAAGGCCAAAGCTTTTTATGATACCGTTGAGGCTCTGAAGGAGGAAGCCGTTTACGTGGTGCGCAACATGCCCCGCTGGGAACCAGGCAGACAGAATGGCAAACGTGTTGAGACCACCTATACTCTGCCTATCACTTTCAAACTGAATTGATACCCCATTCAATATTTTTTTCTCATAACTTGTCCCAGAAATTTGCAGGTTTCTGGGACAAATTGTACCTTTGTAGTCGAATAATGCGTCAAACATAGCATTTAACCTAAATGAAAAGAACGAAACAATACCTTGCTGCTCTTATAGCTATCCTGACCTATTACTGCGTCCACGAAGGCGCCCATCTCTTCTATGCCCTTTGGCATGGAGCGCTCAAACAGATTCATATGATGCCCCTGGGCGTGCAGGTGGACATCTATCGCGACCGCCTCACGGATATCCAGTTCGCCCATTTCTGCATGTCGGGTGCTATCGCCACCATCTTTGCCGCCTGGGTACTGACCATCCACAGCACCGTGCTCGTCAAGTGGTTTGGCATCAAGTTGGGCAATTACTCACCGTTTCTCCTCACCTGCTGTCTGTACACCACCATCGCCCTGCTGATCTGTGATCCCCTCTACCTGTCGGTGCTCCAGCTCTTTATGGGCGACTACGACATGCAAGGCATCCAGATGATGCTGCCCCGATACGTGGTCAGCATCGGCTTCGCTATGCTCGGCATCATGCACCTCATCATCATCGTCCGACTGCTCTGGCCCCGATACAAGGAGGCTTTTGAGGGCTAACCCAAGCTTTCCATATACAAACAACAGCTCCCGAAGCACTTACGCCTCAGGAGCCGTATTTTTTTTACTTTCTTTTTGGTTTTAGACTTGGAAATTTTCAATTATATGATTACCTTTGCAGGCAAATTCATACCATAGACGGAAATTTAAAACAATAATCAAATGAATCTAGTAGAGAAAGAGGGCATTACAGATGCCAGGAAACTGGGTATGCCTAAGTATGTGATCCTGGGTGTTCAACACTTGTTTGCCATGTTTGGTGCCACCGTGCTGGTGCCCGTATTGACCGGTCTTTCCGTGTCGTCAACGCTGCTGTTTGCTGGTATCGGCACACTGGTGTTCCATCTTGTCAGCAAGTTGCAGGTGCCTGCCTTCCTGGGCTCTTCGTTTGCCTTCCTGGGCGGCTATATGTCGGTGAAGGCACTGGGCGTAGAGCAGGGAATGAGTGAGACGCTGGCGCTGGACTATGCCTGTATCGGCGTGTTCTTTGCCGGACTGTGCTATTTCGTGATGGCCGGACTGATTAAGTCGTTTGGCGTAGAGAAGATGTTGCGCTTCTTCCCACCTCTGGTCACAGGACCTATGATTATCGCCATCGGACTGGTGCTCTCTGGCAGCGCCATCCAGAACTGTACCACCAACTGGCCGCTGGCTATCGTGGCGCTGGCCACGGTGATTATCGCCAGTGTGTGTGGCAAGGGCATCATCAAGATTATTCCTATCCTGCTAGGCGTGGTGGTGAGCTATCTGACGGCCGTGGCGATGGGCGAGGTGGATTTCTCGTCGCTGAGCGAGGCTGCATGGATTGGACTGCCATTCAGCAGAGAGCAGACCGCCCTGGCCGTGTTTGACAATCTGGACACCACGTTCCTGATCTCTACGATTATCGCTATCATGCCTATCGCCATTGCCACCATCATGGAGCATATTGGCGATATGTGTGCCATCTCTTCTACCGTGGGCAAGGACTTCCTGAAGGAACCAGGACTGCATCGCACGCTGATGGGCGACGGACTGGCCACAGCCATAGCATCGCTCTTTGGTGCTCCTGCCAATACCACGTATGGTGAGAATACGGGCGTGCTGAACCTCACGAAGGTGTTCGACCCTGCCGTGATTCGTTTGGCTGCCTGCTTCGCCATCCTGCTGTCGTTCTGTCCTAAGTTTGCCTGCCTGATAGGTTTGATGCCTGCTGCCACGATTGGCGGTGTGAGCCTGATTCTGTATGGTATGATTTCGGCTGTGGGTGTGCGCAACCTGATAGAGGACAGCGTGGACTTCAACTCATCACGCAACGTGTTTGTGGCAGCCCTGATTCTGGTTATTGCCATCGGCGTGAAGTATGGTGCCGATGACAATGTGAACATTGGTCCTATCCATTTCTCGGGTCTGGCCCTCTCGGCTATCGTTGGTGTGACCCTCAATGCCATACTGCCTGGTAAACTGGGCATGAAGGTGAAGAGCGTTCACGGCAAGGAGAAGAAAGAGCATCTGAAAGAATAGAAAAGAACACCAGTAAGGATACAGAAAAAGAGCATCATTTGAGATGATGCTCTTTTTCTGTATGTATTGACCTTGTGATTATAGGTTCCACTTCACACCCAGGGTGGGGTTGACGAAGAATGTCTTGTCGTTGTAGTAGTTGACGATGAAGTTGTTGCTGAACTCAACCTCGGTACCTACTGAGAAGTGCTTGTTGACATTATACCAGAGCTGAGGCTCGCTGAGGATCACGAGACATCCGTGGTTGTTGGCTTTCTCGCCACGCCAGAAGTCAATGAATCCGGAGAAAGTCATCTTATTGTCGAGGAAATTCAGTCCCCACACGCCTGTCAGCTGGAAGCTGGCATACGAGTGTGTGCCCTCGTAGCTCTTGAAGAACTGCTTATAGAGTGCCTGTACAGACCATGTCTTTGAGAAATCGGCATTGTGGCCGTTGTAGGCGATACCTGCCAATCCAGCCTGCTGGTAGCTGCCGTTGCCGATGGCAGGAGCGTGCCACAGACCACCGTCGTACTCCACGTGGGCAGCGAGGGGCAGGTTCTTACTCAGGTTAATCTCACGTGAAATCTCGGTGTAGATGCTGCGTGTGGTCTTGCTGGTGAGGTCTACATCGAAGAAATAGTACCATGAACCCCAGTCGTCGGCCTTGAACTGTTCCAGGGTAGCGGTGACCTTCTGGCGGTCGGCCTCCTCATTGCTGTAGATGTTGCGACCGAAGTCGTAGTGCAACTGAATGTTTTGTGCGTTGGCGCTCAGGGCTGCTACAGCCATCAGCGCAATAGAAAAAATCTTTTTCATTGTTTGTTATTTTTTTGTTTGAATTTTTTTTTGGAGTTAAAGGAGTTAAGGAGTTAAAGACAATAGTTTATGTGCAGTGAAGGAAAAGACTGACGTCTTAACTCCTTAACTTCTTTAACTCCTTAACTCCTAAATTCTTACAAGAACGCATAGCGGCAGATAAATAGCACAGCCAGCAGGATGGTGCCCCAGTTGATATTGTTGCGCGCGTCTTTGTCCTTCATCTTGAACGACAGCAGGTGAATCAGCACATAACTGATGACACCCATGAGAATACCGTCAGAGATACTGTAGGTCAGCGGCATCAGCACGATGCACACAAAACAGGGGATAGCCGTCACATAGTCAGAGAAATCGACCTTGCGGATGTCGTACATCATCATCACACCTACCAGTACCAGGGCCGATGCTGTGGCCTGACCAGGAATGGCAAGGAACAGTGGGGCGAAGAGCAGGGCAACGGCAAAGCAGAGGGCCGTGACGAGGCTGGTGAGTCCAGAACGGCCACCGGCGTTGACACCCGATGCACTCTCCACATAGGTAGTCACGGTAGAGGTGCCCAGCATAGCACCCACGGTAGTACCTACGGCGTCGGCCATGAAAGCCTTGTTGAGGTTCTTCACATTACCGTCGTCATCAACCATGCCGGCACGGTTGGACACACCGATAAGGGTGCCGATGGTGTCGAACATATCGATGAACAGGAAGGTGAGCACCACGATAATCATATCGACGGTGAAGATATTGTGCCACTCGAACTGCCAGAGGATGGGTTCGATAGAGGGTGGGGTAGACATGATACCATTGTACTGGGTGACGCCCAGGGGGATACCCACGATGGTGGTCACCAGGATGCCGATGAGCAGAGAACCCTTGACATTTTTGACCAGCATGGCGGCAGTAATCAAGATGCCGAAGATGCCCAGCAGAACGGCGGGGTCGTGGAGGTTGCCCATGGTGACAAACGTGGCATCAGAAGATCCCACGATGCCTGCACTCTTCAGACCAACGAAGGCGATGAAGAGTCCGATGCCCGGACTGATGGCGCGTCGCAGAATCAGCGGGATGGCGTTGACGATGTAGCTGCGCAGACCCGTGATGGTGAGCAGGATGAAGATGAGACCCTCGATGAATACGGCCGTCAGCGCAAACTGCCAGCTGTAGCCCATGGTCAGTACCACGGTGAAGGCGAAGAAGGCATTCAGACCCATGCCAGGAGCCAGTGCGAAGGGCAACTTGGCGTAGAGGGCCATCACGATGGTGCCCACAACGGCAGAGATACAGGTAGTGGTAAACACGGCACCTTTGTCCATGCCGGTAGCAGAGAGGATGTCTGGATTCACGGCCAGGATATAGGCCATCGTCAGAAAGGTTGTGATACCGCCGATGACTTCCTTGCGGATGGTCATTGTGGAGGCATCAAATCCCAGAAAACTAAGTAAATTTTTCATCTTGTTTTTTAATGTATAAGATTCGTTGGGCGCAAAATTACAAAATATCATTCAATTATCACCTACAATTCGTCACATTTTCATGCAGTTTATCCCAGATATTTTGCAGAATCTGTAATAAAACCTACTTTTGCAGCGTCAAATCGATAACGATGTAAGAAAAAAAGAAGATGAAAAGAATGTTTTTAGGAGCAGCCCTGATGATGCTGCTTGGCGCTACGGAGATGATGGCGCAGGTCAGCCAAACCGCTACACAGACCATTCGCGGACATGTATGCGACGTGGCCTCTGGCGAACCAATGATAGGTGTGACGATAACGGTGGAAAACGGAAGCACCCTGGCTACCGTATCTGATACAGACGGAAACTTTGTCATTAATAATGTACCCGTGGGCCGACATGCCGTTCGTGCCACTTTCATAGGCTATGAACCCGTGTTGCTGAAGGAACAGCTGGTATCGTCGGGTAAGGAACTGGTACTCACGCTGAGAATGTGCGAGAATGTCGCCGAACTGGGCGAGGTGGTGGTAAAGCCTCGCGTTAACAAACAGTTGCCGCTGAATGACATGGCGCAGGTAGGCGCTCGCATGTTCAGCGTTGAGGAGGCCAGTCGCTATGCAGGCGGTATGGCCGATCCTGCCCGCACGGCCTCGATGTTTGCCGGCGTGGCCACAGGCGGTGCCACCAATGGCATCTCTATTCATGGAAACTCGCCCCAGATGCTGCAATGGCGCATTGAGGGGGTAGAGGTGCCTAATCCCAACCACTTTGCCGAGATAACCGAGGCTGGCGGCGGTGTGTTTACCTCGCTCAACGGTACGGTACTGGCCAACAGCGACTTCCTCACGGGGGCCATGCCTGCCGAGTATGGCAATGCCCTCTCAGGTGCTTTCGACATGAAGATGCGCGTGGGTAATAATACGAAGTACGAGCATGCCATCCAGGTGGGCACACTGGGCGTTGATTTCGCCTCCGAGGGTCCGCTGGCAAAGGGCTCGAAGGCGTCGTATCTGGTGAACTACCGCTACAGTTTCCTGGAGATAGCCAAGAAACTGCATGCCATCAATATGGAGAAGGAGACGCTGGACTATCAGGACCTGAGTTTCAAGTTGAACATGCCTACCAGGAGTGCCGGCACCTTCGCCCTGTGGTTCACGGGACTGATAGACCGCTATGAGAACGAGGTGCCCGACGTGTCGGAATGGGAGACGCTGTGGGACATGAACGACTCGTGGTCGCGCCAGAAGAACTGTGCCGTGGGGCTCACGCACAACTATCGGTTCCGCACAGGCGGCACGCTCCACTCCAGCGTGGCTTTTACGGGCTCTTATCGTAAACTGGGCGTCAACGACTACACCACGGAGATGAACATGACGCCTGAGATGGCTGGTCGCAACTCGCAGTGGAACGTGATTATCAGCACCCAGCACCAACACAAATTCTCTTCACGATACACCATGCAGAATGGTTTTGAACATCAGCACCTGGATTTCAGCACCTGGATGGACTATATCCACGAGACGGGCGGTCCGCTCTATCGTGTGTATGATTCTGATGGCAATACGGGCCTGACGCGTCTTTACACCAACCACAAGGTGGCACTCAGCAGCCGGTTGTCAACGGTGGCAGGTGTCAACGTGATGTGGTTCAACCTGAACGACCAGTGGCTGGTGGAGCCTCGCGTCAGCATGCAGTACAAGATATCGCCATCGAGCACCTTCTCAGTGGCTTATGCGATGAACAGCCGCAAGGAAACAACGGATACGTATTTCGTACTGATGGATGGTAAGAATCCCAACAAGAACCTCGGTCTGACGCGCTCGCATCATATCTCGGCCTCGTTTGCACAGCGCCTGGGCGAGAACATCATGCTGAAGATTGAGCCCTACTGGCAGTGGCTGTTTGATGTACCTGTAGAAAGGCTACGGGTAGGCGACGGTACGTCGGGAATGATGGGTAGTACTTATTCTATCCTGAATCATCGCAACTTCTTCCAGGACCGTGCCTTGGTCAACGAGGGTGCCGGGCGCAACTATGGTATCGACTTCACGCTGGAGCGCTATCTGAAGGACGGATTCTATGGCATGGTGACGGCCACGCTGTTTAAGGCGGAGTATCGCGACGCACAGGGCCAGTGGCACCACTCGCGCCATGATCGCCGCTATATCACCAATATCCTTGGTGGTAAGGAGTGGATGATCGGCAAGGCCAAGAAAAACGTCTTCGGCATCAACGGCCGACTGACCATGATGGGTGGCGACCGCTATACGCCCATCCCTGACGGCATCACCTTCGAGGATGTGATGAAGCGTCCTGACAAGTCTGTTCCCATTGACGAGGGCATGGATCCCTACACCAAGCAGAAAGGCATGAACGTGGGCTATGCTTTCTCTGTGAAATACACCATCAACAAGCAGCACACGGCGCACCACATCATCTTGGAATACCTGCAGATGAAGACCTTCCAGGGACAGACCTTCGACCTGAAGACCCACGAGATTGTCGACAAGTTCACCTCGCTGACCTTCCCCAACATCGCCTACCGCGTGGAGTTCTAGGTCGAGGAAAGATGGCGAATATTCCAAGTTATTCGTCACATTTTTGTGCAGTTTATCCCAATTGTTTGGTGAAATCGGTGATAAACACTACTTTTGCAACATCAAAACAAATAAATGCAATGAAAGAAAAAGTATTTTTACTATTCCTGTTGGGCTTGATGCTGACAGGATGTTGTGTGAAACCAGAGAAGCTGGGTGATATCGACTCAGCGTATGCAACGGTCAACGATAGCGTTCGCGTACATTATAAGACTTATGGCGATGGCGACAAGACCATCTGTTTCGTTCATGGCTTCGGCTGCGACCTCAATACTTGGGAGAAGCAGTTCGAGGGACTGAGCGATGACAGTCATCTGCGCCTGCTGTTCATTGACCTGCCTGGCTATGGCGAGAGCAGTAAGCCACATGTGGAGTACACGCTCGACTTCTTTGCCAAGGCCGTCAATGCGGTGCTGGACAAGGAAAATGTGGGGGATGTTGTCCTTGTGGGACATAGTCTTGGTACGCCTGTCTGCCGTCAGGTACTGAAGGGTGGCCGACAGGGCAGTCTTGTTGATATCGATGGCGTCTATTGCTTCTACGACGGTACAGAAACGCCTGAATATGTGGAAGCCGTGAATCAGTTTGGCCATGCTTTCGACGGACCTGAATGTAGTGAGGTTATCACAGGATTCGTCACTTCGCTGGCTGGTCCTGAGACGCCTCAGGGCATCACCGACTATGCCATGAGCGTGATGCCTAAGACGCCGCAGTATGTGGCATCGAGCACCATGCGCAACCTGGTGGAGCGCCAGTGGTGGTCACAAAAGCCTATCCTGGTGAAGACAATGGTCGTCTGCACGCAGAACAGCGGTCTCGATCCTGACAATCGTCAGAAGATGGAACGGCTGTATCCCCATCTCGACTACACCGAACTGACCACCTGCGGCCATTTTATCCACATGGAGCAGGCTGAGATGTTCAACGGGAAACTGAAATCATTTATTCAAGAGTAAAGAAATAAATGAAACAGGAAATCAATCCCAAGGATACTAACAGGGCCATCTCCTTCCAGTTTCACCATGCCCAGATGGACGGCAAGCACGCCGCCCGGTTCCTGGAAGAACTGCAACGGATTATTAATACGATATGACCATGACGAGCGAGAGACTGAGACAGACGTTTTCCGAGGACGGAGCGCGGGAGATATACCAGGATATCCAGGCTACTGGTGATTTCCTGGGCTTTGCTCGGCGGTATGCTTTCGATTCTGACTATCGCGTGGCGAGGAGTGCCCTGTGGGGACTGACCAAAACTACGAATGAAGAATTGTCGGCATTGCAGGTCATTCAAAATGAACTGATAGACCAGGCTATGCAGACGGAGAACTCGTCCGTGAGGCGACTGACGCTGAACATCATCGAGCGTTTGAAAATGGACGAAGATGATTTGCGGACCGACTTCCTTGACTTCTGTTTCGAGCACATGGTCAATATTGAGGAGTTTCCTGGCACCCAAACGCTCTGCATGAAACTCGCTTTTCGCATGTGCAGCTTCTATCCGGAACTGATGGACGAACTGAAACGCACCCTCGAAGCGATGGAGATTGACTACTACAAGCCCGCCGTAAAATGTCTGCGCAAGAGGATTCTCAGCGGTAAGTTCCGATAGTATTTACCATCCATCACAAATCCGTGCAGTTTATCCCAGATCTTTGGTTATTTCGTCATATATCTATACTTTTGCAGCATCGAAACGTATAAAACGATAATAATATGAAACAGAAATTTTGCCAGAGCTGCGGAATGCCGCTCACGGAAGATGTCCTCGGTACGAATGCCGATGGAAGTAAGAATGAAGATTACTGCATGTACTGCTACAAGGATGGCCAGTTCCTGCAGGACTGCACGATGGAAGAGATGATTGAACATTGTGCGCAGTTTGTTGGTGCAGTAAACGAGGGGCTGGAGAAGCCCATCACCAAAGAGGAGTATATCGGCATGATGAAAACGTATTTCCCCCAGCTGAAGCGTTGGCGCCAAACGCTGGATGTGAATAACGATGAAACGATGAATGCAAATCCCGCTTTAGCCGGTGTTAAAGAACTCATTGCACAAATGGCCGACACTCTGCCCATCGCTTATATCTCGTCAGTAGACCAGGAAGGCTTTCCTTGGACCAAGGCCATGTTGAAACCACGCAAACGTGAGGGTATCAAAACCTTCTACTTTACAACCAACACATTCTCAATACGTGTGGCTCAATACAAGGCCAACCCCAAGGCAAGCATCTATTTCTGTGATGCCGAAGGATTTAAGGGCATGATGCTCAGAGGTACGATGGAGGTACTGACGGATGCCGCCTCGAAAGAGATGATCTGGCGCGATGGCGACACAGAGTACTATCCAGGTGGCGTCACCGATCCAAATTACTGCGTCTTGAAATTCACCGCCACCGATGGCCGTTTCTATAGCGATTTTTATCCACGTAGTTTTGTAATTGAGTAAATGATGAACAATAAAGCACCGGTCATACTCGTTGGCGAAAAGAGTGACAAAGTATTCCTTTATGTGCATGGATTGCATGGACGCAAGGAAGAGGCATTGGCCTTTGCAGAGGTGGCTGTGCCTAAAGGTTATCAAGTTTTGGGTATCGACCTGCCTGTAGAGCGCAAGCCTTGGGAGGTACTGCCTTTGCTGAACGATATTTGTGATTATCTATATGATAATTGGCAATCGGTATCTGTTCGTGCTAATAGCATAGGCTCGTGGTTTACGTTGCTGGCATTCCAGAGCAAGAAAGTGGAGCAAGCGTTGCTTGTTTCACCAATTCTTGACATGAAGCGGTTTATTGAACTGATGCCACAGCGTGAGGACGACTATTACGAGTGGGTTGTTAATAACCCAATTACAAGTTGGGTTGCACCTACCTACATCCTTCGCCCAGAAGTGGACTTGATTGTCAGCGACGAAGTGGGACACGACTTCATCAGTCAGCATCAGTGCCAGGTCACCATCATGCCTGATGGCGAACATTGGTTTCATACGCCAGAACAGCTTGCTTTCCTGAAAGCATGGGAAGAGAAAACGATAATATCAAATGAATAGAATTACAATGGAAACAAATCGTATCATATTGCGCCCTTGGCGCGAATCGGATGCGGAGAAACAACAGACATCAAATCGCTCATTAGCGGCCACTTTGTAGATAATCCTGCTTCTGGTAGAGTAATGGAAAAGTGTGGTTTCGTTCCCACAGGCGAAACCTGCACCCCATTCGTCACAAATTGATGCTGTTTATCCCAGAAATTTGGTGCTATCTGCAACAATGTGTACTTTTGTGGCGTCAAACTTAATACGTCAAATCAAGAAGTTTCGTCATTGAGTAATCGTAATTTTATAATTGAAAACAAAAAAGAATAATAAGATGAACAACAAAGCACTTGTCGTTATCGACATTCAGAATGATATCACCAAACACTATCGTGACATTATCGATAACATCAATGCCGCCATCGAATGGGCTACGGCAGAGGATATGCACGTGGTATATATCAAACACAATAACATCACCGCTGCTACGAGAACGTTCAAGCCAGGTAGCAAGGGCGAAGAACTGGTACCTGAGATGAAGGTCGTGTCAGACAATATCTTCGTAAAGACGAAAAGCAACGCCCTTACAAGCGAGGCGTTTTCTGCTTTCATCGCTGCGAACGGCATCAATGAGTTCTACGTAGCTGGCGCGGATGCTACAGGCTGCGTGAAATCGACGTGTTTCAATATGGCCAAGGCAGGCTTCACGGTGCATGTCCTCTCAGACTGCGTCACCAGTTATGACCTGAAGAAGCTCCCAGAGATGCTCGCCTATTACGAAAGCAAAGGCTGTGAGGTGAAGAAACTTGTAGAATACAAATGAATATCCTAATCATAAACGGAAGTCCTCGTAAGAAGGGACTGATATCGCAGATGCTTGGCATCATGCGCGAGGAAGCGGAAAAACGAGGCGACACGGTGGAGATGGTGTATACCAACGACCTGACCGTGAAGCCCTGTATCGGCTGTATGGCCTGCCGCACGAAGGAGAAATGTGTACTTGCTGAGGACGATTCGCAGCGGGTGCTGCAGATGATGCAGCAGGCCGATGCCATCATCATGGGTGCGCCCTGCTACTGGGGCAACATCCCAGGACAGATGAAGCTGATGTTCGACCGTCAAGTCTATGGAATGATGCGCGACACCCCACGCTTTCCAGAGCCGCTGATGAAAGGCAAGAAGTGTATCCTCATCAGCACCTGCACCACGCCCTGGCCTTGGAACATCCTGTTCAAGCAATCGCGCGGCGCCATCCGCGCCATGCGTGAAATCGCCCGCTATGCGGGATTTAAGATTGTAGGCACCATCGAGCGCGGTGGCACAGCAATGCATCCTGAACTCACAGACAAAGACAAACAAAAATGCCGCAAGGCAATTGAAAGACTTAGTTAAAATGAAAGTGTTTGAACAACCATTGGTCTCAACATCAATCCCTGCCGAAGCATTCGTCAAGACCGTGAATGGTATTTTTGAAGGTATGATGAAAAAGAAATAGTAAAAAAAATACTGCGATGGTAAGAATTAATAGTATGTTTAATGTAAAGGATGAGGCTGATGCCCAGCTGGTAAAGCAGATGGCACGGCAACTTATTGAGCAATCGCGTTTAGAAGAGGGCAACCTCTCTTACGACCTTTTTCAGGGTAGTACTCCAACATGCCTGTTGTTTTGCGAGACTTGGCTTGATAATGATGCCTTCAAGGCTCATGTCGCCAGCCAGCACTACACCACCATTATGCCAAGAATCAAGCAGCTCATCGTTGGCAATAAAGATCTTAAGATATTTGAGTATGAATAATTCAAAAATAGACACGATAGAAATACAAAGCAAGGTACTTGGGAAAGCGATGGCAATGAAGGTCTATGTGCCTGCTGACTTTACGGAGGGGTTGCCTACGCTTTATTTCATGCACGGACGTAACGGTGACGAGAATATTATCCATGCACTTGATATACAGGCTGTCGCTGACAAGATGATTGCCGACGGGAGAATGCACCCGATACTAATTGCCTGTCCGAGAATGGAAGATGCTTTGGGGCTAAACGCCTACGAGGATTATTTCTTTGATGAAGTTTTGTCACATGTAGAGCAGCAGTACAAAACACGTAAACGCTATATTGGCGGTTGCTCGGCAGGCGGTTACATCGCCCTGAATTACGCATTGCGACATCCTACGATGTTTGAGCGTGTGGGTGGTCATATGCCTGCCATAGACGAGCAACTGGATGATGAAGACCTGCATTATTTCGGCACACGCGAACAATGGGCGGCAAACAATCCGCTCTTTTTGGCCGAAAAACACTCTCTGCCAACTAAAATCGAGTTTTATCTTGATGCGGGCAACGAAGATGAAGGTGGTTTCTATCGAGGATGTGCGCAACTGGCAGAAAGATTGGCAGCCCGTGGCGCTCAGGTTCAGAATCATTTAAACGAAGGACATCATACCATTGATTATATCAAAGCCCATTTGGAGGAATATCTTATGTTTTATGCTAAATAAAAGTAGATTATGAGTAATGCTGGAACAATAAAAGACAATAAACACTATATGAATGAAATGATTGCATGCTATAGAGAAGAAGCCATCGAATGTGTAAAGGATCATGTTCTCCAGATACATAAGCAAATATATGCCAAGTATAATGGGGATTTTGACAGGATCTATACGGAAGGGTACAACAGCAAGTCCTATACGGGTAGGGTGATTGAGCCAGGAAAGATTTATGAACTGAGTTATCTGGAATGTACGTGCCCTAAAGTAAAATGTGGGCTGAGAAACCATCCGCAGCAATGTGAGTGCTCACGACAGAGCATCCTATATATCTTGTCGCAACTTGAACCAGATAGCCATTTCGAGGTTCGGATTGAGAATACGATTCTCAAGGGAAGCGACCGCTGTACTTTCAGAATAACAAAGCTTTGAACGAGGCGTTCGAGTTAGGACAATGGAAACTGGTTACATGGTTACAGCTGTAACCATGTAACCAGTTTTGTTGTTTTGACTATTATGCGTTATTGTAAGCAGCTAAATATCAGTATAATATGACATTTTTGTAGTTGTTCTTTTTACCTCTGCGGTTACATGGTTACAGTTGTAACCGTAACCGCTTTTGCTGTCGGATATTAGGCCTCGCAGGGGAAACATTATGGTTCGCAGGGAGAAAGCCTAAGGGTAACAGGGAGAAAAACGGCACCTTTCTATCGTTGGCCTATACCCAAATGATTGTGTGCCTATACGCAAACTACCGTTCGTCTATACTCAAATTGAAACGCATTTCAAAACGATGAACAATGTATACTCGCTTCATTACGCCATTAGTTATCTCAATATCCGTCCATTCGTCACAAATTCGTGCTGTTTATCCCAAATGTTTGGTAATCCCCGTAACAATATGTAACTTTGCAGCGTCAAACAGAAAAATGTTTTGAATATGAATATACTGATTCTCTCAGGAAGCCCCCGGAAGGGCGGCAATACGGATTTGCTGGTTGAGGCATTCGTCAAAGGTGCCTCGCAGAAGCACCATGTAGAGATTGTCTCTGTTCACGATTACAAGGTCAATCCCTGCATGGGGTGCAACGCCTGTTTCAAGAGCAAAGATAATACTTGTGTGCAGAAGGACGATATGCAGACTATCTACGATAAGATGACTCATGCCGATATGCTCGTGATAGCATCGCCTGTATATTTCTACGGATTGAGTGCACAGCTGAAGGCCGTCATCGACCGCTGTCATAACCCCATCAGGGATACGTTCCCCATCAAGAAGATGGCGCTGCTGCTTGTTGGTGCCGCCACGCTTCCCGAACTCTTTGACAGCATCCTCGCGCAATACCAGCTCTGCCTGAACTTCTTCAAGCTGGAGGATGCCGGTCGCGTGTTGGTTCGTGGCGCTAAGGATAAAGGCGACATTAAAAATACCGATGCCTTGAACGAGGCATTTGAATTAGGAAAATCATTACAATAGGATGAAAAAGGTAAGAAAGTTGGTTTTTAGGATAGCAGCTGCGGCGGTGGCCGTGGCACCACTTCCCTGCATGGGTCAGGAAGAGCCCGATATAGCGCGAGAGAAGACGCTGCAGGAAGTGACCGTTACCTCACGTTCGGCGCAGAAACGCGTGGACGAGGTACAGATTGGCGTGGAGAAAGTGGAGATAGCCACGCTGGCCAAGGTGCCCCAGCTCTTTGGCGAAAAAGATATCATCAAAAGTCTGCAACTGTTGCCCGGCGTGAAGAGCGAGAGCGAAGGCTCGGGCGGTTATCAGGTACGCGGCGGTACGGCTGCCCAGAACCTGATACTCCTTGATGGTGCCACGGTCTATAATGCCGGTCACCTGATGGGCCTCTTCTCTACGTTCAACGATGACGCCCTGATGAGTGGCGCATTATATAAAGGTATGGTGCCGGCACAGTTTGGTGGCGGCTCTTCATCCGTCTTCGACATCAGCACGCGCTCGGGCGACATGCACGACTATCATTTTGGCGGCACCATCGGTCTGTTGTCGGCAAAGGTGATGGCCGAGGGCCCCATGCAGGATGGCAAGTCGTCATTCCTCGTCTCTGGCCGACGCTCGTATCTGGACCTGTTTCTGAAGGCTTCCGATGATTACAAGAACAACACGATGCATTTCTATGATGCCAACGTGCGCCTGAATTTCCACCTGACGCAGAAAGATGTGCTGTCACTCTCGTTCTTCCATGGTTTCGACAATATGGGACTGGAGGATATGATGTACATGAAATGGGGTAATACGGCCGCTGCGGCCAACTGGCTGCATACGTTCCACGACGGTCATTATGCCAATACCCGCTTGATATACAGCGACTTCAGTAGCAATATCGGTATGAACGTGATGAGCATGGACTATACGTCGAAGGGCTTTATCCGTCATGCCACGCTGAACCATCAGCAGACGTGGATGCTCAGCGACCGCCATCACGTGAACTACGGACTGGAGGCTACCTACCTGCAGGTGAAGTCGGCCGAATGGGATATGGTGCTGCTCCACGAGTGCGAGAAGCGTAATGCCCTGACGGGAGCCCTGTGGATTGGCGACGACTGGAAAATCAGTCCAGCCCTGCAGTTGCAGGCCGGTGCCCGTCTGCACCTCTTCTCGGCCCTGGGTGGCGCGCCTTACTATCAGATTGATGCCGACGGCAACATCACCGAAACCACCAACCCTGGCAGCACGCATATCGTGAAGACCTATGCCGACATAGAGCCGCGCCTCAGCGCCAAGATCAGTCTTAATGACCAGCACAATCTGAAGATAGGCTACAGTCGCACGTCGCAGGATGTGCATGCCCTGAACAACGGGTCGATGTCGATGCCGTTCAGTCGCTACCTCATGTCGAGTAATATCGTGAAGCCCGAGCAGGCCGACCAGGTGTCGCTGGGCTGGACGGGTGTGACCAGGGATGGCGCCTACGACTTCTCGGCCGAGACCTATTATAAGACCATACGCAATGTGTATGACTATCGCGACGGCAAACTCTTCTACTCGGAGATAGAGGTGGAACGACTCATCCTGGGCGGTAAGGGACGCGCCTACGGACTGGAGCTCTGTGCCCATAAGAACAACGGTCCTTTGACGGGATGGATATCCTACACGCTGGCGTGGTCGGAAAACAAGATTGAGGGTATCAACGGCGGACGCTGGTACACGGCGTCCAACGACCGTCGCCACGACCTCTCCATCGTGGGCATGTACCAGCTGTCGCCTGCGTGGGACCTGGCTGCTACCTGGCATTACAACACGGGTCAGGCCCTGAGCGCCCCGTCGGCTAAGTATGATATGGACGGCTCTACGTTCTTCTCCTATAGCGAGCGCAACGGCTATCGCGCGCCTGCCTGCCACCGCCTGGACCTCAGCGCCAGCTACACCCGTAAGCACGGTAAGGCGACCCATATCTGGTCGTTTGGCGTATACAATGCCTACAACCGCTACAATCCCTATGTCATCCGCTTTACCAACGATGACAAGAAGGCCTCGGGCACCAAGGTAGAGCAGACCTCGCTCTTTGGTATTGTGCCCTCTGTATCGTTCACCCTAAAATATTAAGAGATGAAAAAAGCAATATATATCATCATCATTATTTGTGTAGCGGCCCTGACGGCCTGCACCAAGGAGATTGACTTTGAATTCCGTGATGAGGCGCCTGTGGTGGTGATTGAGGGTAAGGTGACCAACGAGGGCCGTACGGTCGTTATCAGTCGCACCCGCGCCGTGACTGACTCTGTTCATGCGCATTGTCTGCCTGGTGCTGATGTCGTGATGACTGATGGCGTCACGTCGACGCCACTGACCTACGACGCTGCGGCCGACTGCTACTATTCGCCTGTCGCTGGCGAGGTAGGGAAGACCTATCAGATGCAGGTTGATTTCGAGGGACAGCACTACGAGGCTTCGGCCACGATGCCTGCCGCCGCCCCTGTCACATCGTCAGAGTTCTCGTGGGTCACGATGATGGGGCAGCGTATGCTCTGCTTCGAATTGTGGGGCGTGGACCCGGAACCCGACGTGCGTAATTATTTCTGGATCAGGATGCATCGTATCTCGCACCATCCGCATCTGGAGAACACACGCCAGACGGCTCCCTACAGTTGGGACCTGATGGACGACCGCGGCTGTCCGCCGGGCCAGATTTTCCTGGACTGGATGCTCGTCAGCGAAAAGGATATGGATGATGACAAGGAGGAGAACTGGAAGCGTATCCTCTACGATGGCGACAGCGTGTGCGTGACGTTGATGACCGTAGATCCCAAGGTGTACGACTATCTGTATCAGTTGGGCAGGGGACAGCATCACGGCGCCAATCCGCGCAGCAATATCACGGGTGGCTGTATGGGCTACTTTGCCGCTGGTTCCATCACCCGTTCGGATACCATCGTGTTCAACCGCGCCGCCGTCAGCGAATGAAAAAAAATGCAAAAAAATCGACAGGAATGATGCTGTCACTCATTTTTTTCGTATTTTTGTACTCCGAAACAAAAACTATAATCGCTTTTTATGAATAAGGTAGTATTGATAACAGGTGCGACAAGCGGAATAGGACTCGCCTGTGCAAAGAAGTTCGCTGCAAATGGTGACAGACTGATTCTGACGGGAAGAAACGAACACCGTCTGAATGAAATCCGAAAGGCTTTGACGGAAAGCGCCTGCGGCAATATAAATGAGGAAACGGATGCAAAGCATACGGAAGTGCTGACGCTTGCTTTCGACGTGAGAGACCGCGAGAAGGCTGCTAAGTATATCCAGGAACTGCCAGCAGAGTGGCAGCAGATTGACGTGCTGGTGAATAATGCCGGACTGGCGCTGGGACTGGAACCTGAGTATGAGGGCAACCCCGACGACTGGGAGACGATGATCGACACCAATATCAAGGGGCTGCTCACGATGACGCGTCTGGTGGTGCCTGGTATGGTGGCACGCAATAGCGGACACATCATCAATATCGGTTCGGTGGCTGGCGATGCTGCCTATGCTGGTGGCAACGTGTATTGCGCTACGAAGGCTGCCGTGAAAGCGCTCTCCGACGGACTGCGCATCGATGTGGCCAATACTGCCGTGCGCGTGACCAACCTGAAGCCCGGACTGGTAGAGACCAACTTCAGTAATATCCGTTTCCACGGCGACAGCGACCGTGCTGCCAATGTCTATAAAGGCATCAAACCCCTTACGGG
The DNA here is from genome assembly GCF_022024115.1 of Prevotella communis. NCBI lineage: Bacteria > Pseudomonadati > Bacteroidota > Bacteroidia > Bacteroidales > Prevotellaceae > Prevotella > Prevotella communis. Next base: position 2,756,259 of record NZ_CP091792.1, on the reverse strand, counting down.
CGATGATATTGCCGACGTGGCTGTCTATGCTGCCAATGCGCCTGAGCACGTGCAGATTGCCGAGGTGCTGATTCTGGCCACCCATCAGGCCAGCGGTAGCGTGATTGTGAGGAAGTAAGCGAGACCTCAGGAAAGAATACGATGGAGAAATACAGAATACTCTTTGTTTGTCACGGCAACATCTGTCGCAGTCCGATGGCTGAGTTCGTGATGAAGGACCTCGTATGTAAGGCTGGCGTTCAGGATCATTTCCTGATTGAGTCGGCTGCCACCTCGACCGAGGAGATAGGCAACAGCGTCTATCCGCCTGCCCGCAGAAAACTGGCTGAGCACGGTATCAGTTGTCAGGGCAAGACGGCCCGACAGATGACGCGTCTGGACTACGGCCGCTACGACCTGCTGATAGGTATGGACAGTTGGAATATCCGTAATATGCGTGCCATCAGCGGGGGCGACCCTGAGGGAAAAATCCGTATGCTGATGGATTATACAAATCGGCCAGGTGACGTAGCCGACCCGTGGTATACGGGCGACTTCGAAGCCACCTGGCGCGATGTACTTGAAGGTTGTGAGGCGTTGCTCTCACAATTAATGTCTTAATGTCATAATCTTCGAGGGACAGGCTAGTGTACACTTGCTGCACTTGATACAGTCGGGATGCAGATAGCCGGCTTCCTGTCCGCGGGAATCGTAGGGGGTGAGTTGCATCGGACAGACGCGCGCACAACTCTTGCATTTCATCTGACAGGCACTCGACACGTGGATATTGGTGAATGCCTTGGGCATCGGCGCCTTCTTGGGTGCTACCCAGTTGGAGATGGTTCCCATGGGACAGAACGAGCACCAGGTGCGTGGGGCGTAGATGAACGACAGGATAATGCCTACGATGGTGGTCATCACGATAATCGTCCAGAATACGCGTCCTATGCCGCTCCACATGGCCAGTCCGCCCTCACTCCAGGGCACGGTGAATGTCAGTTGGATGCCGAACATGCCGAAGATGAAGAACACCATAAACAAGCGGAATCCGAAGGTGCGCACGAATCTGGGTATCTCGCGATGGGGTGAGTACTTTGACAGCAGCCGGTCGTACATATTACCGCGGGGACATACGTGTCCGCACCACCAGCGTCCCTTGTAGATGCTCGTCACCACGGGACCAATCATACAGATGAGTGCCAACAGACCTATCACGGGAAAGAACCACCCAATGATGATGTAGGCGATGATGATCCAGTAGAGCGGCAGTCCTGGTGTCTTGAAATATCTATGGAATCGTTTTTGTGCCAAAATTTATTTCTCTTTATTCTTTAGTGTTTCAATAATAGTGTCGAGTTCGCTGGCAAACTTGACATAGTCGTCCAGTTGGAAGGGGCAGGCGCGCAACTCTTTACCCATGCCAGCAGGGATGATGGCATATGCCTGTTCTTCCATCGCCTTGCCTTTTTCCGTCAGCGATACTATCTGCTGGCGCTTGTCCTCCTTGCCGCGCTTACGAACCACAATGCCCAGTTTCTCCATGCGCTGGAGTAGGGGAGTGACGGTGTTCGTCTCGAGCAACAGCCGGTGGGCGATGTCGTTCACGGGTTGCGAATCCTGTTCCCAGAGCACCATCAGCACCAGGTACTGCGGATAGGTGATACCCAACTCGTTCAGCAACGGCGTGTAGGCCTGGGTAATCAGACGTGCCGCCGTATAGAGACGGAAGCATATCTGTTTGTCAAGCTGTAATTCTGCGTGCATAATTTTCAATTCTCAATTGTCAATTGTCAATTAAGCCAACATGGCTTCCACGTCCTTCTCAAAGTCCTTGGGCTCTGTGGTAGGCGCATAGCGCTTGATGGTCTCGCCGTCCTTAGAGATGAGGAACTTGGTGAAGTTCCACTTGATGTCGCTGTCCTTCTCCACGCTCTTGCTGATAGCCTTGAAGAGGGTCTTGGCGGCTTTGGCCTTCAGACCTTTGTACTCCTCGGTGGGAGCCTGCGCTTTCAGATACTCAAAGATGGGCTGGGCATCAGGACCGTTGACGTCGCCCTTTTTCATAATCTGGAAGGTCACGCCGTAGTTCAGTTGGCAGAACTCCTCAATCTTGTCGTCGCCCTCAGGATCCTGCTCCTTGAACTGGTTGCAGGGAAAACCGATAATCACCAGTCCCTTGTCCTTGTACTTCTGGTTCATCTCCTCCAGTCCTGCAAACTGGGGTGTGAATCCGCACTTGCTGGCTGTGTTGACTATCAGCAGCACCTTACCCTCGAACTGAGCGAAATCCAGTTCCTTGCCTTTGCTCGTCTGAGCCTTGAAATCATAAATCTTTGCCATATATAATAATGTTTTGTGTTGGAAAATCAACTGTTATTTATGTGATTTATATCGTTCACGATGCAAAGGTATGAATAAAAAGTTATATCGCAAGCGATTTACCTTAAACTTTAAGGTAGTTTAACAATATGTCGCCTGCGATATTTCTATAAGATAATACGATAGAGAGTCTCTTCTATTCGCTGTAATTATGATCTATGACAATGATGATTTTTCCTGTATTTTATGGACGAAGTATTGATTTCTAATTCCGTAATGATGCAATTTAAATATTTTTAAGAAAAGATTACGCATGATTCTTATCTTTTTTGTTACTTTTGCACTCACTACATTATCTTATTGTTCTAACTATATTCTATAAAACTAATCACAATGAAACACATTAGATTGTTATTATTATGTATGATGCTATTGTGTATGATAACAGCAGTAGCACAAGAGATTGTTTCCTCCCGGGTATGTCGGCGGGGCACTCCGCGTGAGCAGAGTAGTCTTTTTCGGAGAACAGATGACAAGCAAAGGATTCCAGGTGGAGATTACTATCACGGCGAGCGCCATCAGTTGACTATCTTAGTGAATTTCAACGACCGTCAGTTTCAGGATGGTCAGTCGGCAGCGCTAGAGAAATGGAACAAGATTTTCAATGCGGAGAACTACCATGAAGGCTCTTTCGTAGGTTCTGTACACGATTATTTCATGGATCAGAGCTACGGCAAGTTCAACCTGACTTTCGACTTGGAGTATATTCAGGTTAGCGGCAATGCCGAGCGCTATGCCAGTAATGCGTACGACGACGAGAACTCGCAGTTTTTGGTCGACGATATCGTGGACGAGTTGAAGAAGCGCGACATTGACTGGGCAAAGTACGACTGGAATGACGATGGCTATATCAACCAACTGCTCATCATCTATCCTGGTTACGGCATGAACGAGTCGAAAGATTCAAACTTGATATGGCCTCACCAGTGGTGGATGAGCGAACATCTGAAGGATGGCAAGAGAGGCAGCTATCGCAATGCTCTGACTGTCTCGGCTGGTGACAAGAACTACCAGATTGACTGCTACTGTGCACTCAACGAACTTAGTGCCAGAGAGGGGTACAGTCCTTTTGGTACTATCTGTCATGAATATACCCATTGCTTTGGTATGCCCGATTTCTATAGTGGTTCTGTAAAGGGACTGGTAGGTAATTGGGACCTGATGGGCAGTGGCAACTATAATGGCAAGGGTTATGTGCCTGCAGGCTTTTCTGCTCACGAGCGCTGGCTGATGGGATGGGTCACGCCTATAGAACTGACGGAGCCCGCGGCCATTAACGACATTCCGGCATTGGCAGAAGAGGGCAGAGCCTATCTTGTTCGCAACGAAGGTTGTGAGAATGAGTACTACATCATAGAGAATCGTCAGCCCATTGGCTGGGATGCTGAAATTCCGGGTAGTGGTATCCTCGTGTTCCACATAGACTATGACCCCTCCTTGTGGACCAGTACGACAGCAAGTCCCAATAGTTATTTCGTCAGACGCTACGAACTGTTCTACGCTAACAATAGTGCCAGTCTGTTCAGTGACTGGGCCTATCCTTATGGCGATACAAACCAGTTGACCAACACATCGACGCCTGCCGCCAAACTGAATAATTTGAATATTGATGGCAGCAGACTGATGTCTAAGCCGATTACGGATATGACTGTCACAGGTGGACTGGCATCTTTTTCCTTCAGCATGTCTTCAACCACAGGGGTGGGTGAGTTGATTGCTGAAACGGCTCCCGAGGTGCTCTGCCGCTTGGGTATGGTGGACGTTGTACGCGATGCCCAGGGACATGTACGAAAGAAAATCAGCGCTAGGCGATAGTCCCTTTCAGTTCGTGAAAACACCTATTTTTAGGTATTGTACACATCTGTTTTTCGTCGTACCTTTGTAGGCCGTTAGTAAAAACAGATGTGATGCAGATTAAGAAAGACTATACACGCGAGCAGATTGTAGTGGTGGCCCGAGGGATATTCTTGAAAAAGGGCTATGCCAAGACCTCGATGCGCGATATTGCAGCGGGGGTGGGCATTGGTGTGAGCAATATCTACAACTATTTCAAGAGCAAGGACGAACTGTTTCGCTATATAGTGACGCCGCTCATTGCCGAACTGGAACGTATGATGCACGATCATCATAACATGGACAGTCAGGAGGACTTCCTTAACTATGCCACAGGTCAGAGCAATATGATGCTGGGCGACAACGTGAAGGAGTATATGTTGCTTATCAACAACCATCGCGACGAGTTGAAACTGCTGCTCTACCAGTCGCAAGGCTCCTCGCTCGAAAACTATATCGACACCTATACGGACGAGTGCACACGCATTGTCCTGTCGTTTATGGACGAGCTGAAATGCAAATACCCCACGTGTAGTGCCATCCATACCCCCTTCACCTATCATGTGCATACGGTGTGGATGTTCAGTTTTATCTCTGAAGTTATCAAGCACAACCTGTCTGCCGATGAGATACACAAGGCTCTCAAGGACTATATCCAGTTTGAGTATGGCGGATGGCGCACGCTGATGAATATGAAATAGTCAGTTTTAGGTATTGCATGTGCCAGAAATTTTCCATACCTTTGCAGCCGGAAAAACGTATCGACGGATGAAAAGAAAAATTACACATAGCGATGCTTTGGCATCCCGACAGAGGGAGGACTCACAGAAATGTGGGTCCTCTCTTTTTTGTGTGAACAATTTAGAGTTTTGTTCGCTTTTGTGCGTAGTCTCAACTTTAGGCGAGTGGAAAGCGGTTTTCCCCCCATACGAAACGAGCATATATATAAATATAGGTGAATGATGAAAAAGATTGTTTTATTTTTGGTGAGCGGCCTGTTTGCAGCCCTGACAACTGGAGCGCAGGAACTGGCTTACAATGAGAAACGAGTGGACGAGAGCGCCCCCGACAGCACATTAAGAAATGAAGACCCTATCAAGTTGCACGAGGTGCAGGTGACAGGTCGCACCAAACTTAGGATGCTCAAGGAGTCGGCCATGCCTGTTTCCGTGATTGGCGAACGGCAGTTGCAGGGCTCTGCCAACAACCTGAACGATGTGCTGGCTCGTACCGTGGGCGTCACCATCAGAAACACGGGTGGACTGGGCAGCGCCTCGCGTATCTCTGTCCGTGGCCTGGAGGGTAAGCGTATCGGTATGTATATCGACGAGGCTCCTATGTCGCAGCTTAGCAATTTCGTGGCCCTCAACGACGTGCCCACCGACATGATTGAGCGCATCGAGGTGTACAAGGGCCTGGTGCCCTATCGCTTTGGCGGTTCGGCATTGGGTGGTGCCGTCAACGTGGTGACCAAGGAGTATCCGCCCCTCTACCTCGACTTCTCGTACGAGATAGGTTCATTCAACACCCACCAGCTCAATGGCGTCATCAAGCGCACCGACAAGAAGAGCGGTCTGCAGTTTGGCCTGGGAGGCACCTATTCGTTCTCGAAGAACAACTACAAAATGCGGCTCGACAATATCGACGGGCGCTGGGTGGAGCGCGACCACGACCAGTACAACAAGATTATCTATGGCGGTTCGGTGAAAGCCACCAAATGGTGGTTCGACGAGGTGAAACTCGAACTCATCGGCATGCATACCAAACAGGAGATTCAGGGCATCGACATCGACATCCGCGAGGCCTATAACTTCTCGTCCAGCTATGTGGCTGCGCTGAACCTGAAGAAGGACAACTTCTTCCTCGACGGACTGGATCTTGACATGGATGCCGGTTATGTGCTGGGCTATTCGGGCATGAAGGATACCGCCATGCACCGCTACGACTGGGACGGCAACGAGATGCCACCTACTTCGGTCTTTGGCGGTGAGCAGAACAAATATCCCAGCGACGGACGCACACGCACCAACGAGGCAACGTTGAAACTGAACCTGGGCTACACCATAGACCTGCACCACGCCGTCAACCTGAACCTATATGGCGACCATACGTCAATGCACCCAGGCGATTCGCTGATGGATAAGGCGCTGGGCTTCTGTGCCAACTTCCCCAGTAAGATGAACACCCTGACCACGGGCCTGTCGTACGACCTGAGTCTCTTTGGCGGACGCTTCCAGAACGCCTTCACCCTGAAGCATTTCTATTTCTCTTCGTCCTCGCGCAGTATCAACACCTTCAGCGTCAGCGAACCTGAGGCCGTGGATATCTCGAAGAACTACTTCGGCTTCAGCGATGCCCTGCGCTACCGGCTCTCCGACGACTGGATGGTGAAGGCCTCGTTCAACTCTGAGGTGCGCATCCCCACTAGCGAGGAACTCATAGGTAACGGTTTTTCTATCCTGGCATCGCCAGCCCTGCAGCCAGAGCGTACCAGAGGCGTAAACCTGGGCGTGATGTACCGCCACGTGAAGGACGACGGCGGACTGTTGGAAATGGAACTCTCGGGCTATCTGAACGAGCTGGACGACATGATTCGCTTTACGCCCGACATTATCCCCACGATGGCGCGCTATCGCAACTTCGGCACGGTACGCACCAAAGGCGTGGAACTGGAACTGAAGGGCGATGTATGTCCCTTGCTCTATCTCTATGCCAACGGCACCTGGCAGGACCTGCGTGACGTGCGCGAGACGGTGCCTGGCACCAACGTGGCCAATCCCACCAAGGACCTGCGCATCCCTAACGTGCCCTATCTGATGGGTAATTTCGGTGCCGAGCTCCACAGGGAGAACCTCTTTGGCGGCAAGGGTCAGAACACGCGTCTGCTCTACGATGCCTCGTATATCCACGAGTATTTCTACGACTTTGAGGTGAGCAAGTATCAGGAGCGTAAGATTCCCACCTCTTTCACGATGGATGCTGCCCTGGAGCATAGTTTTATGGACAACCGTCTGACGCTGACCCTGAGGGTCAAGAACCTGACCGACCGCCACGTGGTGTCTGAGTTCAACCGTCCCCTGCCAGGTCGCTATGTAGGCTTTAAAGTGAGATATGTTTTCAAATAATTATTTAATCAAACACACATTTTAATCAAATGAAAAAAAACATTTTTGCATTGGCTGCCATGATGGCGCTCGCCTGCGCTTGCAGCAACGATGACTCAACCACAACTCAGGACAACAACAACGAGGGCGACTTCACCGGTGTGATTTTTGCCACCAGCATCACCAATCCTGACGGCAGTAGCGGCAGCGCCTATCTGCAGAGCCTTGGGGATATGACGCCTGGTACCTACGACAACAGCAACGCCATCCCCTTCGGCTTTGGTGGCACACCTATCGTGGCTCCTTCAGGCAATATCTATACCTTCCCCGACTATATGGGCAACTCGAAGGCCGAGATTCTGCGCTATAACCTCGACGCTAAAGGCAACTGGGTGAAGAAGGGCGCGCTGGCAATCCCTGCCGGTTCGGCTGCTGCCAATATCGTGGAGCTCAACAGCGAGAAGGCTTATGTCAGTATGCAGGGTATTGGTATTGTGATGGCGTTCAACCCCACCACGATGACCAAGATTGCTGATATCGACCTCAACGCGCTGAGTCAGCCCAATACCAACGTGTCGCCTGGTGCCATGGTGATTCGCGACGGCAAGCTCTTTGTAGGCCTGAACCAGATGAATGCCCAGTGGATGCCAGAGAAGAACACCATCGAACTGGCCATGATTGACACCCAGACTGATAAGTTGGAGAAGCATATCGTCAACGAGTCCATAGGCTTCTGCTTCGCTACCCGTCCTATTGAGCCCAACTCTATCTTCGTGGACGAGAACGAGGATATCTACGTCAACTGTATCGGATCGTTTGGCTATATCCCTGGCTTCCGCGGCGGTATCGTACGCATCAAGAAGGGACAGACGGATATCGATCCTGACTATGCGATTGCCTTCGACCAGACGGTGGTGGAGGGTCTCTCTACGCAGTATGCCGACTTCCTGGCTGCTGTGTGCTATGGCGGCGACGGCAAGCTCTATGCCTATGCCAACTCGAACGCGCTCGACCCCAACGCCATGTCAAACCCTTATCTGAGCATGACCAACATGCCCGTTATCGTTGACTTGAAGACCAAGACTATCAAGGTCATCAAGGGCATGGAGATCAGTAATCCTCACACCATGGCCATCGGTCTGCACAAGGGACTTGTGGTTTTTGGCAGCGCCAACACCAAGGCCAACGGCTTCTATACTTACGACCCCAAGACGCAGAAGGTCGAAGGACCTGTGCTCAGCGTCCAGGGCAATCCTTGCTTCTTCCATAGTTTTGCCAAGTAAATATGGGTAAGAATCAAATGATAGGTTTCATGAAGGGGACTCGCAGAGATGCGGGTCCTCTCTTTTTGGTGAACATTTTGAAACATTGTTCGTTATTAAATAATTGAAAGATATGAAGATTGAAAAGATTAACGAGATGTTCGCGCGGTTTGCCGCGCAACTGCTGAAGATGCGCTGGCTGACATTGGGCATCTTCGCATTAGTGATGATCGTGTCGGTTATCGGCATGAAGCGGATGGTGAAGGAGACGTCGTTCGATGACTATTTTATCGAGGACGACCCTATGCTGGTGATGACCGACGAGTTTAAGTCGCACTTCGGTAACGACTACTACGTGGGCGTGCTGACGCAATGCGACAACCATTTCACGAAGGAGAACTTGGCGACGCTGAGGGCCCTCTCCAACGAACTGCTGGACAGTCTGTCGTATGCCGACAAGGTGACGTCGCTGACGGATATCGAGTTTATGGTGGGCAGCGACGAGGGCATGACCATCGAGCAGATTGTGCCCGATGAGATTCCTGAGGATGGTTCGGCGGCGATGGACAGCGTCCGTAAGCGTGCTTTCAGCAAACCCCACGTGGCGCGCAAACTCATCTCGCAGGACGGCCGCTTGTCGTGGATCATGGTGAAACTGCGCACCTTCCCCAAGGATAGCGTGTGGAAGCAGCAGGGCACGGTGGCTCCCGATATCATCACGGGTCAGGAGGTGGAGCGCATCATCAAGAAACCTGCCTACGCCTCGCTGCATCCCAAAGGTACGGGCATGCCCTACGTGACCAACTGTAAGACCGTGTATATCGGTCAGGAGATGAGTCGCCTGATGATGATTGCCACCATTGTCTGCATGCTGGTGATGCTCTGCATGACGCGCTCGCTGCGTGGTGTGCTGGCGCCGATTATCTCGGTTGTTGGCGGACTCTTTATCACCTACGGCATTGCGGGTTGGACGAAGATGTACGTGGATTCTACCGTACTGATGATACCCACCATCCTGGCCTTCGCCGTGGCCATTGCCTACAACATCCACATCTTCTCGTATTTCCGCGGACGCATGCGCATCCACGGCGAAAGGCGTAAGGCTGTCATCGAGACGCTCAGGGAGATAGGCTGGTCGGTGTTCTTCTGTGGCTTCACCACGCTGGTATCGCTCCTGTCGTTCCTCGTCATCCCCATCCGCCCCATGCATTGCGTGGGCGTCATCAGTTCGATGAGCGTGCTGTTCGTGCTCCTCACCTCGCTGATTATCTCGCCTGTATTGCTGTCCTTTGGTAAAAATAAGCGCGTCAAGGCTGACGTCACCCAAACATCAGACATCAGCCATCAGACATCAGCCCTCCCGCCTGATACCCGCTGGACGGCGGCCATGGTGCGCCTGAGCGACATCGTATTGCGCAATCCCAAGAAGATTGGCTGGTCGTTCCTCGTGGTATGTCTGGTGCTGTGCGTGGGCCTGTGGAAGATTGAGGCGGCGTTCGACATCGAGCGTACCATGGGCGAGGATGTGCCATACGTGAAGGAGGTAATGGACGTGGGCCGCTCAGAACTCGGTTCGCTCTATTCCTACGACCTCATCGTGGAACTGCCCCACGACGACGAGGCCAAGGAGCCTGAGAACCTGCGCCGACTGGACCAGTTGCAGCAGCAGGTGAATACCTACGACCTGACCAAGCGCACCACGTCTATTCTCGACATCCTGAAGGACCTGAACCAGACGCTCAACGATGGCGACACGGCTCGCTTCTGCATCCCTGATACAGAGGAGGAAGTGGCGCAGGAGATTCTGCTCTACGAGAATGCTGGCGGTACGGAGTCTGAGTATTGGGTGGACTATGACTACCGTCGCCTCAGGCTGATGGTTGAGATATCCGACTTCAATTCGGCACAGGTGGAGCGCGAACTGGCGCGCATCCAGCAGGACGCCCAGAAGCTGTTCCCCGGGGCGAAGATTACAACAGTAGGCAACATCCCACAGTACGTCACCATGATGCAGTATCTGGTGCGCGGCCAGATGCTCTCGTTCGTCATCTCCATCCTCATTATCGGCATCATCCTCATGATTGCCTTCCAGAGCATCCGCGTGGGACTTATCGGACTGGTGCCCAACATGATGCCTGCCGTCTTCGTGGGTGGCTATATGGGATGGATGGGTGTGCCGCTCGACATGATGACCGCCACGCTGTTGCCCATGATGCTGGGTATGGCCGTGGACGATACCATCCATTTTATCAATCACTCGAAGCTCGAGTTCGACCGCTCGCACCACTATCGTGAGGCTATCCGTCGCACGTTCCGCGTGGTGGGCGTCGCCATTGTCATCACCTCTATCATCACCTCTGCCGTCTTCGCCGGCTTCTGCACCTCGGCCTGCACCATGTGTATCAACTTCGGTCTGATGGCTATCATCGGCATCCTCTCGGCATTGGCTGCTGACCTGCTCGTCACGCCGATACTGGTGAGTAAGTGCAAGGTGTTTGGGAAGATTAAAGATTAAACATTAAACATTAAAGATTAAAGATTAAACATTAAACATTCTTGGCGGAGCCAAGCGGCAAAGCCGAGCGAAAGATTAAATTTCAGAAATTATGAAAAAGATATTTATTATTGCAGTATTGATTTCAATTATCAATCTTCAATTCTCAATTTGCGCTGCGCAGCAGCTTTCGGGCCGCGATGTGATTCAGAAAGTGAAGGACCGTGCCGACGGCGACACACGCTACGGCGAGATGGAACTGACGCTCAAAAAGAAGAACGGCAGCACGCGCCAGAGGAAGGTGACGTCGTGGGCGATGGACGAGGGTAAGGACACGAAGAAGATGATGTTCTTTACCTATCCGGGCGACGTGAAGGGCACGGGATTCCTCACCTGGGACTACGACGAGATTGGTAAGGAGGATGCGAAATGGCTCTACTTGCCAGCGATGAAGAAAACGCGCCGCATCAGTGGCTCATCGTCGAAGACGGACTATTTTATGGGTACGGACTTTACGTACGACGACATGGGGCAGCGCCACGTGGATGAGGACACACATAAGTTGCTGCGCGAGGAGACAAGAAACGGTCATAAGTGCTGGGTGGTGGAGTCGGTACCTGTCGACAAGCACGAGATCTACAGTCGTAAGGTGTCGTGGATTCGTCAGGATTGTCTGATAGCCGACCATGTGGAGTACTACGACAAGCTCAACAAACTGCACCGTGTGCTCACCATCCAGGAGGTGAAGAAGATTCAGGGCTTCTGGACCGTACTGAAGATGGAGATGAAGAACGTGCAGACGGAGCACAGTACCACCATCGTGGTGAAGAACACACAGTATGACGTGAAGGTGGACAAGGCGCTGTTTACGGTGGCTAAATTGGAGAAAGGCTTATGAGACGGCTGTTTTTGAATGCTTTGTTGTGGGTGGTACCCGTTGCCGTCGGCGCGCAGGATGAGGATTCTCTCCGCGTGGGCGTGAAGGGCTTCGTGGATACGTATCATGCGGTACGCACGGAGGCGCCCAACGACTGGATGTCGTCACGTAGCCGTGTGCGTGGCGAGGTGACGCTGGAAAAGGGAAATGCGGGTGCGTTCGTGTCGGCCAACCTGATTCACAACGCCATCCTGAAGGACCGCTCGGGCTTCCAGTTGCGCGAGGCCTATGCCTACTATTCGGATGACCATTGGGACGTGCGGGCAGGACGGCAGATCATCACCTGGGGCGTGGCGGATGCTTTAAGACTGACGGACATCATCTCGCCGATGGACTATACGGAGTTTTTGGCGCAGGACTACGACGACATCCGCATCCCTGTGGGTGGTTTGCGACTGCGCTACTCGCGTGAGAAATGGAGCACTGAGGCGGTGGTGATACCCGTGAGCTCGTTCTTTGACCTGCCTACGGATGTGGAGAACCCGTGGTCGGTGGGACCCGTTCCTATCGGCGAAGAGCCCAAGCGTCGTTTGTGTAATATGGAGTATGGCGGCCGACTGTCGTTCTTCCTCAGCGGCATCGACTTCTCGTTCTCGGCCCTGCATACGTGGAACAAGCAGCCTGTCGTCTGCAACGGCGTGGGCGAATATCGTCGCATGACGATGTTGGGCGGCGATGTGTCCGTGCCTGTGGGGAAATTCGTGATAAGAGGCGAGGTGGCTGAGTATCTCGACGAACTGCAGAGTGGGGGAGCGCGTGCAGCCTCGACGAACGCCTTGCTTGGCCTCGACTGGTATGCCGGCAACGACTGGACGCTCTCGGCGCAGTATTCGCATAAGTACGTGGCGCTGGGCGAGCACAGAAACACGGGTCTCTCGACCCTCCGCATCTCGAAGGATCTGCTGCACAACACGCTCTCGCTGCAGACCTTCGCCTATATCGACGTGACCAATGGTGGCGTGTTCAATCGCCTGAGTGCCGACTACGCCCTCAACGACCAGTTGCACGCCATCGTGGGCTACGACTATTTCCATGCCGACAGCGGCATGTTTACCGTCTACAAAAAGAACTCAGAATTATTCGTCAAACTAAAATACAGTTTTTAAAATGGAAAAATCAAACAACAACTTTCTTGGCATCCTCGGATGTGCCGTCCTCTATGCCGTAACATCTTTCGCCTGCGCCTTCCTAGGCTTCCTGAGTCCTTGGTGCTGGATCGTCGTATTCCCCGTTCTGGCCGCCATGCTGGGTGCACCCTCGTATTTCTGGGCAACTCGCCGCTGGCAGCGTTTAGGTGTGGCCACCCTCTTTGCGCTGGTCCTCGCCGTCGTCTTGCTCGTGATGGGCGAGATTGACTTCACGCAGACCCTCCTGATGGTGGTTGTGGGTATCTTTTCAGATATAGTACGCCAATCAATCGGCACTACCTACAAGCGCAGTATCCTGTTGGCCTATCCCATCCTGCCCTTGGGTATCCTCGTGTGGCTCATGAAGCTCTGGACTGCCTCCGAATGGTACTATCAGGGCGCTGCCGAAGAGATTGGTGCCGACTATGCCGAGGGCCTCAAAACGCTCTCATCGTCCTGGGCCCTCTTCCTTGTCATCATCCTCGTCCTCGCCGCCGGCTCCCTAGCCATCAGTCTTGCGTCGAGGATGGGGAAGAAATGAACACGAAATGTTCATCAATACCTACTTTTGATTAATACTATTAAATAATTATAGGTACGTGCTGGTGCGCGATGCTTAAAACCCTTAGTTTTAGGTATTGCGCACCTTTCTGTTTTGCCGTACCTTTGCACCCTGTAAACAAAGCAGATGTTTTTGGAATAACAAACCAATTAAATAATAATAAAAATGAAAAAGATTCTGATTTCTATGGTAGCAGCTTTGGCGCTGCTCCCCGTGTTCACCTCGTGTTCTAACGATGACGACAACAAACCTGAGAAGACCGCTGCTCAGAGTGTAGAAGCAAACTATGCAGGTGGCACCTATGCCAACTGCAAGTACTTCCAGAACTATCAGCCCACAGAGAACGATACCGTATTTGTGAAGGCTACTCAGACAGCTGATGTTGCTACGCTGAGCTACACCTCAGCAACCTGGGGCGAGTTTACCTTCGAGGCTGTCAAGGTGACCAAGCAGAACGACGGTTCGTTTACACTCGCTGGTGAGGGTAAGACCCTGATGCCCAGTATGAAGGGTGAGCCTAAGGAGTATGCCGCTACCTTCGAGGGCACCGTCAATGACGGCAAACTGGTGGCTACGTTCGACGTGCCTGCCGTGATGGGTGGCACTACCGTACTGTTCAACCCTGCCGATTTCAAGGAAGTATTCGAAGCTGCTCAGAACAAAGATAAATAATGAGTATCAAAACACCATTACGCTTGCTGGGAATAGCCTCTATCGTGGGACTATTCTCAGCTTGCGATTTGTTGGAGAACGTGTATGACGACCCCGCGGTGGAGAAGCAGGAGGGACAGTACTATGTGGACGCCACCGACTATGCCCAGTGGGTGTACATCAACCTCCACACGCCTGTGCCCACCATCACCACCTCGACCATCAGTCTGGACGACCTCACGGAGACGGGTGCGCCCCAGGAGTGGGACATCGCCCACCACCGCTACGACGTGAAGACCAACGGTGCCAGCGTGATGATGACGCCCTATCACTCGATTGAAGCCCTGGAGCAGGCCGGACTACCCAGCGAGGGTGAGTGGACAGCCGATGAAGAGAGTGAGCAATGCATCACCGTGGATATGTCGCACATGATGGAGGGCTACCTGGTGTATGCCCCTGGTCATAAGAACACGGTGATAGGACAATGGGTGGAGGTGGACACGAGTAACATGCCGCCCAACTACACCATGCACGACAACGTGATGTTGCTGCGCTTTGCCGACGGCACCTACGCCGCCATACAGTTGGCCAACTTTATGAGTACCGACAGCTATCAGGTGAAAGGCTGGATGACGGTGAACTATAAATACCCCGTAATTGAGGGTAAAGGGAATAGTGAAAAGTGAAAAATTTGCTTCCGCTTTAAAAAGGTAAAAGTGAAAAATACTACCGCACTCAAAAATAATGAAAAGTGAAATCATGATGATGGCCTTGTGCCTATGTAGCACGATGCAGGCCGCAACCGATCCTGCTGACAGCGTGCTGTGGAACGATGACCCGTTGAAGTTGCAGACCGTTGTGGTCACCGCCACCCGTACACCCAAGTCGCTGAAGGACATCCCTGTGGTGACGCGCGTCATCACGGGCGAGGACATCCGTAAGGCCGATGCCACCAATATCAAGGACATGCTGCAACAGGAGTTGCCAGGACTGGAGTTTACCTATTCTATGGGGCAGCAGGTGCTGAACATGGGTGGCTACGACGGCAATAACATCCTGTTCCTGGTGGATGGCGAACGCATGGCGGGCGAGTCGATGGATAACATCGATTTCTCGCGTCTCAACCTCAACAGTATCGAGCGCATTGAGATTGTCAAGGGTGCCGCCTCTACGCTCTACGGCTCGTCGGCGATGGGTGGCGTCATCAATATCATCACCAAGGGTCCGTCGGACACGTGGAGCGCCAACCTCAACACCCGTTACGAGGGTGCTACCAAGGAGTGGCGCCACGGCGGAAGTGCCGATTTCAACATGGGTAAACTGAACTCGCTCACTACCTTCCAGATGACCCGTGCAAAGGCGCTGGATCTGGGTGAGGACTCGTCGCTGCCCACGTATGGCGGACGCTCGTACAACGTGAAGGAACGCCTTGTCTGGCAACTGCGCCACGACCTGTCGCTGACGGGCCGACTGGGTTATTTCTTCCGCGAGAGGGAGTCGGGCGAGGTGAGTCATGAGCGCTATCGCGACCTCAGCGACGGGTTGAAGATGAACTGGAGTATCACGCCCCAGCAGCACCTAGAGGTGGGCTACAGCTTTGACCAGTATGACAAGTCGGACCTGAACCTTCTGACGCAAAAGGACCTGCGCGACTACTCCAATCGTCAAAACGTGGCACGCGCCGTCTATAATTGTCAATTGTCAATTATGAATTCTCAATTAACTCTGGGTGCCGACTTCATGAACGACTACCTGATGACCTATCAGTTTGCCGCCGATAATAACCACCAGTCGCAAAACAGCTACGACGCCTTTGTGCAATGGGACTATGCCCCCACGGAGCAATGGGAGGTTATCGGCGGACTGCGTTACGACTACTTCTCGGCTGCCGCGAAGGGTATGCCCACGTGGAAACTGGCGGGCATGTGGAAGAGCGGACACAACAGTCTGCGTGCCTCCTACGCCTCTGGCTTCCGTGCCCCCTCGCTCAAGGAACTCTATATGGACTTCTTCATGGGAGGCATCTTCATGATCTATGGTAATCCTGACCTGAAATGCGAGACCAACCATAACCTGTCGCTCTCGTGGACCAACTATGGTTCGATTACCAGCAACCTGAAATACTGCCTGACGGCCACCGGCTATTACAACTTCTTCAGCAACTATATCACCACGGCAACGGTGGTGCGCGACGGGAAGAGTGGACAGATGTATACCAACATTGCCAACCAGCAGATAGCTGGGGCCGACGTCAACGCACAGCTTCATCATCACAACGGCTTTGGCGCCAGGGTGTCGTATGCCTTCACCAGGAATATCGTGAAGAAGGGACAGCCCGACCTTACTGCTGCCCGTCCGCACTCGCTCACGTGGCGTGCCGACTACGACCATCAGTTTACGAAGAACTACGGACTCTACGTGTCGCTCTCAGGCCGGTTTCTCTCGGCTGTCAACGTGACGGAATACACTTCCAGCACGCTCGACGAGATGACCAAGACCCATTACGACGGCTATGCCATCTGGAAGTTCTCGCTCTCGCAGCGCTTCATGAAAGGCATCACGCTCAACTGTGCCGTCGACAACCTGTTTAACTATCAGCCCAAGACCTATGCCGCCAACTCGCCTGTCACGTTGGGTACGACGCTGACGCTTGGCCTTTCTATTGATATCAATAAAATGCTATGAACAGAATCAAAATCAAGAAGAAATACATCTTTTTAGGCCTCCTCGCCGCTGTCCTCGTCTTCATCCTGACGGCCTGTTGGCGCACCATGTGCAGTAGGACGGATGTGGCCTTTGTCAACTACCAGGTCATCACGCTGGGCGAGATTTCGAAGGCCAACGACAATAGTTTTATCCGCCTGCATGTGGCACCCCTCGACGATATCGACTCGTGGAGCGACTACGATGCCGTTGTGATTAATGGTATGGGACTGCGCATTACGGAGGAACAGCGCCAGCAGATCCAGACGCTGGCCGATAAGGGATTGCCCATCCTGACCACCGCCGTGACGAACCCTGCGAATAATATCGTGAGCATGGACGAGTGGGATGCTGACTCGCTGAAGCAGTACCTCTCGGCGGGTGGAGCGAAGAACTACCGCAGTTTTCTGAACTACCTGCGCAATGAGGTGGACGGCAAACTCTTCTTCCTCGACGAGGTGGAGCCCGTGGAGGAACAGGAGGCTGAACTCTTCTATCACCTGGGTGCGCCCCATCAGGGCAATGCCCCACGTATCCTTATTACGGGGTTGATGGGCGATGCTACCGACCTGATTGCGGCCCTCGAGGCATCAGGCGATGTGGTGTATGCCACCCGCGACCTGAACACGCTCATCAAGACCCACGCCATCGACAGCATCCAGCCATCTGCCATCATCAACATGGCGCACGGACGACTGGGTGATGCGGCGGTCGACTATCTGAAAGCGCAGAATATCCCCCTGTTCTCTACCGTCAACGTGAACCGCATGACGGAAGAGTGGGAGAATGACAAGCAGGGCATGCAGGGCGGCTTCCTGTCGCAGAGCATCATCACCCCTGAGATAGACGGCATGATTCGTCCCTTCGTACTCTTCGCCATCCGCGAGGGCAAGGACGGACTGCCTGAGGCCTATACCATCCCTGAACGACTCACGATGTTTGTGAAGGCCGTGAACAAGCACCTGGCGCTGAAGACCATCAGTAACAAGGACAAGAAGGTGGCCATCGTCTATTTCAAGGGTCCTGGTTCTAACGCTCTCACGGCTTCAGGACTCGAGGTGGTTCCCTCGCTCTATAATCTCTTGGTCAGGATGCGAGAGGATGGCTATACTGTAAAAGACCTGCCCTCATCGGCCGAGGCACTCGACGCCCTTATCCAGCGCTCTGGCAGCGTGTTTGGCACCTATGCCGAGGGTGCTCAGGCCAAGTTCCTCAACGAGGGACAGCCGCAGCTCATCACCAAGCACGACTTCAACACGTGGACCAAGGCGCTCTTCACCAAGGAGATGCACGACGAGATGCTGCGTGTCAACGGACAGTATCCTGGTCATTACCTGGCGAAGGATGCCGAGACGCTGGGCCTGCCCGTTATTCGTCTGGGAAATATCGTACTGATGCCGCAGATGCCTGCCGGAACGGGTAGCGACTCGTTCAAGATGGTGCACGGCACGGAGACGGTTCCGCCATATCCCTATATCGCCCAGTACCTGTGGCTGCAGGAGGGTTTCAAGGCCGATGCCCTCATCCATTTCGGTACCCACGGCTCATTGGAATATACCCCTGGCAAACAGGTGGCGCTGTCGCAGAACTGCTGGAGCGACCGCCTCGTGGGCACCTTGCCGCATTTCTATCTCTATACCATCAGTAATGTGGGCGAGGCCATGATAGCCAAGCGTCGCACCTATGCCTCGCTGGTGTCGTATCTCACGCCGCCCTTCATGGAGAGCAACCTGCGCGGACTGTATGGTCAGTTGAGTGCTGCCATCGAGGCCTACGACAAGGCTCCCAGCGACAAGGCATCGCTGGCCGTGAAAGCCCTCACTATCCAGATGGGCATTCATCGCGAATTGCACCTCGACAGCATTAAGACCAAACCCTATACCGAGGCTGAGGTAGCCCGCATCGAGGCCTTTGCTGAGGAGTTGATGAACGAGAAGATCACGAGTAAGTTCTATACCCTGGGCGTGCCCTACGAGCAGGACCGCATCCAGTCGTCCGTCTTCGCCATGGCCACAGAGCCCATCGCCTATAGCCTCCTGGCACTCGACAAGATGCAGCATCGTGCCGCAGCCGATACCGAGAAGCATCCCTCGCTCTTCACCGCCCGCTATCTGAATCCCGCCAAGGCGCTGGTAGCCAGACTGCTCAGTCGTCAGGGTGAGGTGACGGAGACCGAGGTCTGTCAGATAGCCCATATCACCACATCCGACCTGCATCGCGCCCACCATATCGACTCTATTCTTGCGGCTCCCCAGCAGATGATGTCGATGATGATGACGATGGGAACAAAGACCCACCCTTCACCCTCCCTGAAGGGAGGGAAAAATAGTCCTGCTATGAAGAAAAACAAGATGCCAGGTAACCACTCCCTCCCTGCAGGGAGGGCAGGGGGAGGGTCTTCTATGAGTCCCAAGAAAGCCCTGGCCATGGCCAAGATGATGGGTGCCACCCCTGAACAGTTGAAGAAGATGAAGGAGGCCATGATGGGCAAGAAAGGCACAACGGACAAGCATACCGACAGCAAGATGCAGCATATGTCGCCCGCCATGCAGGCCATCGTCGACAAGGTGGCTGAGGCTGGTATGCTCTCCAAGCAGGATAAGGACTTTTCCCGTGCCGTACTCGAGGTGGAGCGCACCATTCGCAATGTGGGCAACTACCGCACAGCTCTGCTTACGTCGCCTGCTATCGAGATAACGAGTATGCTCAACGCCCTGCGTGGCGGCTATACGGCGCCCTCACCTGGTGGCGACGTGATCAGTAACCCCAATGCCGTGCCTACGGGGCGCAACCTCTACGGCATCAATGCCGAGACCTGTCCTACGGAACAGGCCTGGGAAAAGGGTAAGGAACTGGCCGAGAATACCATCCGCCTGTATCGTGAGCGCCATCACGACAGCATCCCCCGTAAGGTGAGTTACACGCTGTGGTCCAGCGAGTTCATCGAGACGGGTGGCGCTACCATCGCCCAGTGTCTCTATCTGCTTGGTGTAGAACCCATCCGCGACGCCTTTGGTCGTGTCACGGACATCCGACTGATTCCCTCTAAGGAACTGGGTCGCCCACGTATCGATGTGGTGGTGCAGACCTCAGGACAGTTGCGCGACCTGGCTGCCTCGCGTCTGTTCCTCATCACCCGTGCCGTCGAGATGGCTGCACAGGCTGAGGATAAGGAGCATCCCAACATGGTGGCACAGGGCGTGAAGGAAGCCGAGCGTGTGCTGGTGGAAAAAGGTCTGTCGCCCAAGGAAGCCCGTGAGGTGAGTACCCATCGTGTGTTTGGTGGTGTCAACGGCAACTACGGCACAGGCATCCAGGGCATGACGATGGCCAGCGACCGTTGGGAAAACGAGTCGGAACTGGCTGAGGTCTACCTCAACAATATGGGTGCCTACTATGGTAAGGAAGACCAGTGGGAGGACATGCGCCAGTATGCCTTCGAGGCTGCCCTGGCCAATACCGATGCCGTCATCCAGCCGCGCCAGTCTAACACCTGGGGCGCCCTGTCGCTCGACCACGTCTATGAGTTTATGGGCGGCATGAACATGGCCGTACGCAACGTCACGGGTAAGGAGCCCGATGCCTACCTCTCCGACTATCGCAACCGCAATCATGCCAGGATGCAGGAGGTGAAGGAGGCCATCGGCGTCGAGAGTCGCACCACACTGTTCAACCCCACCTATATCAAGGAGAAGATGCAGGGTGGCGCCAGCGATGCCAACACCTTTGCCGAGTTGGTTCAGAATACCTACGGATGGAACGTGATGAAGCCCGAGGCTATCGACAACGAGATGTGGGACGGCATCTATGATACCTACGTCAAGGACCAGTACAACCTGGGCACGCGCGCCTTCTTCGAACAGAAGAACCCTGCCGCCCTGCAGGAGATGACGGCCGTGATGATGGAGTCGGCCCGCAAGGGCTACTGGAAGGCCAGCGACGCCCAACTCAAGGATATAGCCCAACTGCATACCGAGTTGGTGAAGAAATATGGCGCCAGCGGTTCGCAGATGGTGAGCGACAATCAGAAGTTGCAGGACTTCATCGCCCATAAGGTGGATGCCACAACAGCAAAAGCCTATCAGCAACAGATCAGCGAGGTGCGCCACGAGCAGGTGAGCAATCAGAACAGTCAGGTGCTGAAGAAGGAGGAAATGTCCTCTGCCAGCACCACTACTACGATTGTCAACAGCGTGGCTGTGGTTGCCATCGCCGTAGTCTTTATCATCCTGATAGCGCTGCTGGTGCGTCGCCGTCGTCAAAACATGAGTGAATAGGCATGGAGGCAGTACTTCTCATCATGATATTCCTGGTCTGCTTCAACTTCGTGCTGAAGCAGACCTACCGCAAACCGTGGTATGTGCTGGCCAGCGCCGTGGTGTGCGCCCTGTTCGTGGTCGTGGCGTGGCCGTGGGCCATCGAGCAGAGCAAGAGTCAGTTGCACGACTGGCTCAACAATCCCAAGCTGATGCTCGATACGGCCGTCGTCCTCAGCATTGAGGTGATTATCCAGATGGCATACTGCATCCTGGCTGTCCACCTGGCCTATACGGGTAGGGTGCGCCGCCGCACCGTCTGGCTCTATCGCCTGCTGCGCTGGTTTCCTGGCTTGCTCATCTTTCCCGTGCTGTTCTACATCGAGACACAAGGCATGTTCCTCTTCACGGGTGCCGATTTCCAGGTGGTAGCCTACGGGCTGGCCGCCTGCGTCTTCATCCTTGTTCCTGTGCTCACCTGGGGCGTCCGATGGCTCGTCCCCGAGAAAGAGTTGCGCCTCGAGGTCTTTTTCCTCTCTAATGCGCTCATCGCCATCCTTGGCATCATTGCCACCGTCAACGGAAGATAAACAAATACAAACAAAACGATATGAATTACATTACCGACATTCTTTATTGGATTTCCACAGGCCTTTTGGTGCCTGTCATCGTGTTGCTCATCCTGCTTTTCTGTCGTGCCCTGCTGCTCATCGGCACCTTCTTTGGCCAGTATGTGGCCGTGCGTAAGACCGAGGCCCTGCTCAAGGGCGAGTTCGACGCGCTCAGTCAGGACAACCTTGCCACCCTGGCCGACCGTCTGCCCAAGAGTGACAAGTCGCTGGTGGTGCGCTATATCCGCCTGATGATGGACCATCGTGACAGCGAGGCACATCTGCAGAAGTTGCTCTCTGATTTCGACCTTGCCGCCGCTGCCGACCTGGCCACGAGTAAGACCCTGGCCAAGATGGGACCTATGCTTGGCCTCATGGGTACGCTCATTCCTATGGGTCCTGCCCTCGTGGGACTCTCTACGGGCGACATTGCCTCGATGGCCTACAACATGCAAGTGGCCTTCGCTACCACCGTCGTGGGACTCTTCTCTGCTGCCATCGGCTTTATCACAGGGCAGGTCAAGACGCGCTGGTATCGCCACGATAGCGTGAATTTGCAGTTCCTGGCGGATCTTTTTGGTACATTAAACATTAAACATTAAAGATTAAACATTAAACATTATGCTGAAAAGAAGAAATAAATCGATGCTTGCGGAGGCCGAGGACGACGACCCCATGTCGGTGGTCAGCAACCTGTTTGATGTGGCGATGGTCTTTGCCCTCGCCCTGATGGTGGCCCTCGTCAGCCGTTACAACATGACCGAGATGTTCTCGCAGGAGGACTTTACCATGGTGAAGAACCCAGGCAAGGACAACATGGAGATTATCACCAAGGAGGGACAGAAAATCAATCGCTACACGCCCAGCGATGACCAGTCGAATGCCGACGGCACCAAGGGCAAGCGCGTGGGTGTGGCCTACGAACTTGACAACGGCGAGATTATCTATGTGCCGGAGTAACAAAAAAGAGGGCTGACGTAGAATGTCAGTCCTCTTCGTTTTTACCTTTTTACCTTTTCTTCACGCCATGCACGAGGTCACTCCCAGTGCCGTTGCGATGGCCGACAGCACACTAATGGCTGTCTGAATCGCGAATTTCCAAAATGTCTTGTTCTTCATGGTAATAATGTTTTGATTTCACTCTGATAGATTATTAATTTCACGCTGATTTTTTATTGTCGCACAGATAACACAGATGACACAGATATTTTTCTAAAGAAAAACTTTAGGCTATGACTACAAGAATGACACTGGTATAAACAATTCGCTTCAGCGAATTAAAATCTGTGAAATCTGTGAAATCTGTGCGACCTAAAACTCTGCGCGAGGCTTAAGGATTGACGGGACCGCCGCCGTTGCCAGATTCGGAGCTAGAACTGCCGCCGCCGTTCTCCGTGTTTCCGTTGTTCCCTGACTCCGTGTTTCCGCTATCCGGGTCTTCCACTTCGCCCGATGTTGAGGTGACGCGCTTCACCTCGTTACCGTCTCGGTCGAAACAGGTGATCTGGATGGCGGTCTTTGCCAGCTCCTCCTTCAGGTCTGTGTCGGGCGTGAAGATGATGCGGCGACTGGTGATCAGCTCTGCCTTTACCTCGTTCACGGTCTCTACGCTCTTGGCACGCAGACCGAAGCGCATGGTACCCAGTCCAGGCAGTGCCACCGAGTGACCTTCCGTTGCCCATGCCTTGATGACATCGCCGGCTGCATCCCAGCATGCCTGCATCACGCCTCGGCTCACACCACTGCGAAGGGCAGCCTCCTTAATTACCTTGTCCTGTGTGAGGGCGGTGTACAACTCAGGCATCATCACGTAGCGATACTTACCAGCGTAGGTGCCTACCTTCTGCAACTGTTCTTTTGCTTTTACTTTCATTGACATAATCTAAATGTGTTTTAAATGGATTGTAAATTGTTAAATATTTTCTTTTGCGTCAATTTCCGGTTCAAATACGCCTTCGTGCTTCCAAACTTCCTCGTGCACTAGGAAAATTTTTCTCGCTAACTAGAGCGTTATTTTTCCCCTTCGTATTGACAATGCAAAGGTACGAAAAATATCTGAGACTGTCAAAAAAATATCCAAAAAACAGCCATTTTTGAGGGGTATTTTTCGGGCTAAAAATGCAAAAAATAAAAAGGGTAGGAGAGCGTGTAATGATGGTTCGATTATGCCGTTATGCTTTATGACTTATGACTTTTTGGTGTTTTTAAAAATGATAGTACTAAAAACATATTATTATATATATTATAATATATATAATAATATGAATAATATATTATATAAATATCAATTTTATCTAGACTTCCTCTTTACCAGTTATTTTTTAGCAAAAAGTCATAAGTCATAAGTCATAACGTCATGTTTTTGGCTTTTTGCTAAAGAATTATTTGGTTATGTTAGATTTTATGGTTATCTTTGCATCACTTTATACACTTAGAAACATTATAATGGCATTTGAGTCAACATTTAAGGCAATAGACAACACGCTGCATCATGATGACGGATGCAGCACAGCACTGGATTATGTAGAGCAGTCGAGTTGGGTGCTCTTCTTGAAATATTTCGATGATTTGGAGAAAACGCGCGAACAGGCTGCAGAACTGGAAGAGAAGACCTATGAGCGCATTATCGCTGGTGAATACCAGTGGAACGAGTGGGCCATGCCCCTTGACGAAAAGGGCAACTACGACGTAAAGCGAGCCTTGGTGGGCGACGACCTGATAGACTTTGTGAACCAGAAGCTGTTCCCTTATTTGCAGAACTTCACCGAAAAATACAATGTTGATAGCATAGAATACAAGGTAGGCATCATTTTTACCAATATCAAGAATAAGATATCGAGTGGCTACAACCTGCGCGACGTGATTGAGCGCGTGGACGAGCTGAAGTTCCAGACAGCAGAGAATCGCCACGAGATGACGCAGATCTATGAAGACCGTCTGAAACAGATGGGTAATGCAGGACGTAATGGTGGCGAGTATTATACGCCTCGCCCCTTGATTCGTACTATCGTAAAGAGCATTAACCCTCAGATTGGTGAGGCCGTCTATGATGGCGCCTGTGGTAGTGCTGGCTTCCTGTGTGAGGCCTATACCTATATGCACGAGAAAGTGACGAATGCCTCGGAGGAAGAGACGCTTCAGACAAAGACCTTCTATGGCAAAGAGCTGAAGGGATTGGCTTATATCATCGCCATGATGAACATGATTCTGCATGGCGTGCAGTCGCCCAATATCATCCGTACCAACACGCTGACGGAGAACCTCTCAAACATCACCCCATCGGAGCAGAAGAACGTTATCCTGGCCAATCCGCCCTTTGGAGGTAGTGAGCGCGAGGAGGTGCAGCAGAACTTCCCCATCAAGAGCAGCGAGACCGCCTATATGTTTATGCAGCACTTTATGCGCATGCTGAAAGCAGGAGGCCGTGCCGGTATCGTTATCAAAAACACCTTCCTGAGCAATGGTGACGCCAAGCTGTTGCGCAAGAAGCTACTTGAGGAGTGTAACCTGCATACCATCCTCGACCTACCCAGTGGTGTGTTTACGGGTGCTGGCGTGAAGACCGTGGTGCTCTTCTTCACCAAGGGTGAGCCAACGGAAAAGATTTGGTATTACCAGCTGGATAAGCATTTCACCAAGACGCAGCCCCTGACAGAGAATGACCTTGCCGACTTCCTGAACCTGCAGCAGGCTAAGGCTGACAGCGAGAACTCATGGACGCTGGATGTCTCGACGCTGGGTGAGGACTATGATCTCAGCGTGAAGAATCCGCACAAGGTAGAGGAAGTGGACGAGCGCACGCCAGGAGAGATATTCAACTCGCTGATAAAGTTGGAACACAAAGCTGAAGAACTCTTTGAGAAGCTGGGTGAGACACTTTGGCCAGAGGACGAAGACGACGGTCTCTTTGGAGAATATTTGTCTGAGGAGGACGAGGACGAGGATAGTATTGACTATATCGTAAAATATCGTCTGACAGAAGAAGAGAGGCGTGAATATGACGATTTGGAGAAACAGGTAATTGAACTCGAAAATAAAAGGGTTGGAGCCAGTGAAGAGGAACAAAATCGTCTGAGACCTGCAATCATGGAATTGTTTGCAAAGATGGAGGACATCACCGATAGATACCAGAAAGATGATAATTCCGAGGAGGACGAGGCATGAAAGAAGGGTGGACATATAAGAAGTTAGGGGAAGTTTGTGAAGTTATTTCAGGACAATCACCTGATGGTAAATCTTATAATAATGAGGGTAAAGGTACTCCTTTTTATCAAGGGAAAAAGGAGTTCACTATAAAGTATATTGGTAATCCAACAACATGGACATCAGAAGAAACAAAAATCGCAATGAAAGATGACATCTTGATGTCTGTAAGAGCTCCTGTTGGGGACATAAACTTTGCAACTCAAAGAGTATGTATAGGTCGTGGCTTAGCTGCTGTTAGGCCTAATACTCTTATCGATAAAGATTATCTTTTTTATTTCCTTTTGTCAGAAAAGAATAATATTAAAGGTAAGGAAGGAGCTGTATTCCCTTCCATAAACAGGAAAGAGATTATGGATATTTCAATATCATATCCCATATTCTCTGAACAACAGCGTATTGTTTCTCGCCTTGATTCAGCCTTTGCTCATATCGAAGAACTGAAAGCGAATGCGGAAAAGAAGCTGAGCGAAGCCCGTGCCCTCTTCCAAAAAGCACTCGCTAAGGCTATGGAACCAAAAGAGGGATGGGAGGAGAAGAAGCTGAAGGAAATAGCACAGGTAAGAATAGGGCCATTTGGTAGCTTACTACATAAAAAGGACTATATTAGTGATGGCATTCCCTTGGTTAATCCTATTCACATGATTGAAGGTAAGATAGTTGCAAATAATGATTATACTATCTCCGAGGAAAAAGCAAAAGAACTATCAGCTTATTTATTGAGAACAAATGATGTTATCTTTGCCAGACGAGGTGAGATTGGACGATGTGCAATAGTTTCATCAAATGAAGATGGTTTCCTTTGCGGAACGGGGTCTCTTTTTGTAAGGTTTAAAGCTAAGGTAGATAATGCTTTCATGCAGATGTTGTTTCAATCAGAAGTATGTAAGAACTATTTGTTGAAAAGCGCATCTGGAGCAACCATGCTAAATATTAATGCTGGTATTGTTGAGGAAATGCCTCTCACAATCCCCCCTCTCTCCGAGCAACAGCGTATTGTCACTCGTCTCGATTCTCTCTCCGCTCATGTCCGTGAGTTGGAGGAGGTACTGCAGAAGACCATCGCCGAGTGCGATGCCCTGAAACAAGCATTATTACGACAAGTGTTTGAATGATGAAATATTTAAAGGTGAAATAACTGCAATTAATTGCAGATTTTGGCCTAAAAATGTTGTAATTTTAAAATATAATTGTATTTTTGCAGAAAAAACAGAATGAATGATGACATATTTGAATCAGTTTCACAAGGAAGCAATGGAGCGTACGATGAAGAAAATCGTAGAATTCAAGAAGTCTCCAATGAACTCCAAAGACTTTGCCGAATACATGAGGAGAAATCTGGAAATGGCAAAGCAAATGGAACTCGCTTCGAAATAGAACAGCGTGCTGCCGAGCAGTTGGCTAAGGACGCAGGTATATGGATTCCTATGGACGATGTATTCGATTTAGGAACCCCCGGTCCTAGTGGCAATGAAAATGATACGTATGTCTCGGAAACTACTATTTTCAAAGTAAATAACCTGCTAAATAGTGGTGGAATATGCAAATTGTTTGATAAGATTTTACTTCATAATCTGATATTTCCTAATACAGCATATAGATTACATGGCTTTACAGGATATGATGGAAGAACCATTATGCCTGTATTAGAACAGGAACGTATTTGTGAAGCAAAACCTGCTACACAGATAATGATTGATACTTATATGTCGGCTCTCGGGTTTGATAAAAATGGTGAACCAGGGCGTTTCTCGAACAATGATTTTATGGTTTGGGATGTTGTTCCACGAAACGTGTTAGTTGACCAAGATGGTGATATGTATGTTATAGATGCAGAAATAGCAAAGATATGAACGAATCGGATACCCGTCTACACAAGATAGACCCAAAGCTGAAAGCTGCAGGATGGGGTGTGACAGAAGGCAGTCGCATCACCACCGAGTATACCTTTACGAGAGGTAAGATCAGTAGGAGTCAGAAGGGCAAGCCCAAGCGTGCTGACTATGTGCTGATATACAAAGGCGTGAAGTTGGCTATCGTCGAGGCAAAGAGCGACGAGCTGAGCTACAGCGAAGGCGTGGCTCAGGCCAAGGAGTATGCCGACATGCTGGGTATCCGATATACATACGCCACCAATGGCAACGATATCTGGGAAATGGATAGACAGAGCTACGAAGAGCATTTCGTAACGTTGTATCCATCGCCCGAGGAGCTGTGGCAACGCGTGTATGGCTCATCGAATGATTTGCGCGATAAGCTCAACACCATACCTTATTATAGTGATGGTGTGAAGCAACCCCGATACTATCAGGAACTGGCTGTAAGACGCGTGCTTGAAGGCATTGCAAAAGGTGAGAAGCGCATCTTGCTGACTCTTGCCACTGGAACGGGAAAGACGTTTATTGCCTTCCAGATAGCTTGGAAACTGTTTGAGGCACGCTGGAACCTGAAGCATACAGGCACACGCCCAAGGATCCTCTTCCTTGCCGACAGAAACACGCTGGCTAAGCAGGCCATGATAGACTTTGGTGGATTTAAGAAAGATGCGCTGGTGAGAATCAAGCCCGGCACCGTAGCTAAGAACGGTGGCGTGCCTACCAATGGCAGCATCTTCTTCACCATTTTCCAGACCTTTATGTGTGGCCCTGATGACTCGCCTTATTTCGGACAGTACCCCGAGGATTTCTTCGACCTGGTGATTATCGACGAGTGTCACCGAGGTGGTGCCAACGACGAGAGCAACTGGCGCAGCATCCTGGATTATTTCAAGCCTGCCGTGCAACTGGGACTGACAGCAACACCTCGCGTAGACCAGAACGTGAATACCTATCAGTATTTCACGTATCATGCCTATGAGTACTCCCTGAAACAGGGTATCGAAGATGGCTTCCTGACGCCTTTCCGTCATATCAACATGATGAGCAACATCGATAACTATATCTACTCTCCCGATGATGAGGTGATCAGTGGCGATGTGGAACAGGGAAAGGTCTATACCGAAGAGGACTTCTACAAGGGGAATATCAAGATTCGTCAGAGGGATGAAGCCCGCGTAAAGGAGTTCCTGAGCAAGATAGACGAAACAGAGAAAGCTATCGTATTCTGTGCCACCCAAGCCCATGCGGCTGAGGTCAGGGATATGATTAATGCCTACAGGAAGAAGAAAGGCTATTGCGAAAGAGTGACAGCCAATGATGGTGAGATTGGCGAGGCTTTCTTGGAAGAATTCAAGAACAACGAAAAGACCATTCCCACCATCCTGACTACCTCTGAGAAATTATCTACAGGCGTGGATGCGCGCAACGTCAGGCATATCGTGCTGATGCGTCCTGTGAACTCGATGATAGAATACAAGCAGATTGTAGGCCGTGGCACACGTATCTATGACGGAAAGTATTACTTCACCATTTGGGATTTCGTGAAGGCCTATCTGAAATACTCAGACCCCGGATGGGACGGTGAGCCCGTATGTCCCAAGTGTGGCAATAATCCGTGTACATGCGTCAAGAAGCATAGAGAGGTGGTTTACGAGATACCAGAAGAAAAACCTGTGGTGGCGCGTGATGACACGCCAGAGCCCGAACCAGACGTGCCTACGATTCTGGAAGTTAGACTGTCTGATGGTCGAGCCCGCAGGATAAGGTTTATCAATGATATCATGTTCTGGGGTGCCGATGGCAAGCCCGTCAGTTCGCAGAAGTTCATCGAGGAGATGTTTGGCCGACTGCCAGATTTCTTCTCTTCGAGTGAAGACCTGCATCAGAAATGGGCCGACCCCGATACGCGCGAGGCATTACTTGAGAAGCTCGATGAAGCTGGATATGGCAAGGAAGTCTTGAAAGATATTCGCAGAATCATTGATGCCGAGAAGAGTGACCTGATGGATGTGCTGGAGTATATTGCCTATGCTACCACACCCATTGAGCGTCAGGAGCGTGCAGAGCGAATCAAGGACTACTACGACACGTTGTCAGCGTCGCAGAAACAATTCGTCGAATATCTTGTCAATGCCTATATCCGTTCGGGTGTTGACGAACTGAGAATGGATAAACTGAAAACACAGCTTGAATTGAAGTTCGGTTCTGTGCCAGAGGGCATCTCTTCGCTGGGCGGAGTTTCTCAGGCACGTCAGACGTTTAAGGAGTTCCAGCAAAGGCTGTATGGTTAATCTATCCCAGAGTCACCTCCATTCATCCATTTGCGAACTAAATTATTCTATATTCTGAAAAGTGCGATGTGAATCGCAGATTTGTCACCATGATTTTCCACCTGTCTTCATAATAATTTATATTTTTTTTGACAGATTATTCTTTTTTGTGGAGAGTTCTTTGTACCTTTGCATTTCGTATGAAAACAAGCAGTAAAGGCGATATAACCGCAGAACTAATGTTGTTGAAAACACTGGAAGGTGCTGCCTTCGGTGCTAAGTTGAAAGAGATTGCTGGAAGGAAAGAATTTCACGCTTTGCTTGATAATCCATTCATCTATACGGTTGGAGGCGAGCAGGATGATGATTATCCTTCGCTCCTCATGGCGGCACGCAAAGCTGTAGAACATGGTTATCGTGTTTATATTTTGCCTAATCCTCATGGCGTAAAGACTCCTCAGAAGATTTGCCCTATCATCACGATTCTATGCTGATTTCAAGAAATTGTATGAAAAATAAAAAGTCACCCAAAGGTGACTTTTTAAATGGAGCAGGGTCGATGAAGGCTTACTCCTCTCGGCATTCTCAGCCCCTAGGGCCTCACATGTTTACCGGATAGCCAGAACATAAATTCTGACGCTGCAAAGATAAGTATTATTTCTGAAAGTTCCAAAAGAAACGCCAAGTTTTTTGTAGTTTTTCCCTAAAAACGCTCCTTTTTAGTGCTTTTTAATCATTACCTTCGCATTCCCTAATCATAGCGTGTTGTATCATTGATGCAGCACGCTCTTTTTTTTAAAATCATAACCAAAAACAATTATGAACACAAATTTTAAAGACGTCAATGAAGCGTCATTTACGCTCGATGCCATCAGGGAGATGGCAGAGACCATGAACGAGATTTATGAACAAATGAAAAGGATCCCGAAGCACCTGTATGGGCAGTACTATCTGCAAGAGAGGGCTAAGTACGATGCGAGCCGTGTCACTATGAAGTATGAAAGATGGAAGACGCAGGAGTGGGATGAGACCTTTGAAAGCCTGAAAGACCTGCAGACAATGGTTGTTGCTGAGTTCCTGACGAAGCGTCCTCTGCGATTCTCGCGCAGACCAACGTTACGGGAAATCGCAGAAGTGCAACTGGACCTGGTGCAGAATCGCCTGTCTAATGTTTTTGCGTATTGCGAGGACTTCAAGGAGATGTGTGCCTGCTTTCGTAGATTTAACTGGTGGGAGGGTGACATCCTGAAGCTGGACTACAACCGCTATGGCAAATATCTGCTGTTTAACTATCACAAAATGACGGAAGAGGAGCGCCGGGCATTCTTCGAACTGGATATCATGTTGGATCTGATTAATAAGGATATGGCGAAGGTGATGCCTGCGATTGAGGATGATGAGGCGCAGATGGATACAGAGGGGGAAATGGAAATGAAGATAGTCCAGGCGGCGCGAACAATGAGGGCAGAGGGTACGCTGAAACATCTATATGATTATACGTGGGTGATGATGCTGATGAATGAGACAAAATGGTTGCCCAGTTTTGACACGCCGACATCATTTGTCGACTATATGGGACAATGTGGAGTGGAGATTATGTCTTCCCGTTCAAATATCACAAAATACTATGATAAGGCACGAGGGGAATTTCCTAATTGGACGTTTGATGATGCTGATGGCGATGAGGCTAAAAGACGCAATAATGTAGGAAAACGCTTCCTGAATCTGGTGAGAAGTGGGAATAATTCCCACTAGTATTCCCACATTTATTCCATTATTCCCACACTTATTCACAGTGCGACTTTCGTGGTTGCACTGTGATTTTTTTGTTTCTACCTTTGCATCGTCAACAGGACAAAATACCTGATTTGACGGTGCTCTTTGACATGATGATACAGAGTAACTGGGTTTAAAGACACAGTAACACATTAACATATCAATAATAACAAATTAAACATTTAAAGGTCGCATTAAAGGATGCGACGTAAAACAAAAATAAAAGAATGGATGTACTAGAATTGAAAAAGCTCTATGACAGCTCTGTATGCAATCTTGCAATGTATTTGGATTGCTGCATAAGAATGGAGTTGGAAAAGGTCGTGGGCAATGATGATGTGATGCAGGATCACTGGGCAGCAGCAGAATTTTCTGTCATGAGAAATCGAAATGACGTCAAGGATTGTCTGGAATTCCTTCATAATGCTGGCAATGCCATCAATGATGCTGTTGCACAAGAAGAGGCATTCGAGAAGCATTTTAAGACCTTTGAGGTTGAGCCTCCGCTGATAGCGAAGATGCTGATGGGACATATCGGCTTTAAGGTGGATAAGAAGTTGGTAGAGTGCTCGCGTATGGTGAAGATAACGGCTGGCGAGATTCTTTCGAAGAAAAAGAAGAAAATGTCAAAAGTTGAACGTGAGAATCTGGTGCGGGAATTCATGGGTGTCGTCATCCCGATGACAGAGAAATATGGAATTCACCTGACGTACGACGGGGGCTCGCTGGATTTGAACGGGATGTACCTGGAGGCGTGGTTCATGAATAAGTGCATGGCAGATTAACTGGGTTTCAAAGACACAGTAAGAATTTAAAGACACAGTAACACAATAACATATTTTTAATAACAGATTTTTATTAACAAATAAACGAAAATGGAAGCAAAGATTTTGAAAGTGGTACGCCAGGGCGAGGCCTTCAGCGTACAGAGTGCAAAACAGGAGTCGGGCAGTATTCAGAAGTGCAACATTGTGCTGAAGGAGCTGGGCGGCAAGTTTGAAAATGAGTATGTGTGCGCCATGCTGGGTAATCTGGCGACGTGCAGGTTCTGCGAAGGTGATGTGGTAGTAGCAACCCTTCGATTCTCTACGCATGAATATCAGGGACAGACATTCCAAGAGATTCTGGCAACGGACCTGATAAAGGTAAAAAGGTAAAAAAGTAAAAAGGTAAAAAAGTAAAACTTGAGTTGAGGCGAAAGAAGTCTTCACGTGAAGATGGCCATCGGATTTCTGAAACTTCTGCTCGCAAAAACTCAAAAGAAATGGAAGTAATAATCAAGATTAAAGTTGATAAGAAAGTAATCGCCCGGATGCGAAAGGGCGAGTGTGTGAAGGGTTCGCTGCGCTTAGTGAAAAAGACTGGTGTAAAATCATTCACAGCCTATGTGCAGAAATCCAAAGAGACAAGCAGTGTGTCCACAAGCAGGACCATTGCTGAGCTTGACAACGGAAAGCTTTATGAGACAAAGACGCTGGTGGTACGGCGCGAGGCTTTCCAGAAACGGCTGGGTGTGCCACGTATCATGATGCAGATGGACGCAGGCAACAAACAGGCGAAAGATGCGCTGATAGACAGGGAGTTGGACTTAATTGAATTCTGCTAATATGTTTTGCTATCAGAAGAATTTTAGTAATCCGACGCTACCTGTGGACGAGGCCCAGTTTTGGGCGCTTGTCAGGGCAAGCAAATGGAACGAGAATATCGACAAGTATCGTGAGACGCACGATGCGGCACTCAAACGAAAATTGCCTGCGTTCATCTTCCAGGCCACGTTTGATGAGACCACGTCGAAGGCTGGGAAACTGGGGCAGTGGCGAAAGCAGTCTGCAACTCGTCTGACGGGACTCGTGGTAATGGACGTTGACCACATTCCAAGTGAAGAGTTTAGAGTGAAGAGTGGAGAGTTTGCTTCCGCTGACTTTAAGCAGAAAGCTGCTGAGTTGGGCATTCTCTTGGTTTATGTCACACCATCGGGCGAGGGCTTGAAAATTGTGTTTAAGGCTCGTCTGGACTGGGGTAATCTCATAGACAATCAGCACGCTATGGCGAAAGTGCTTGGCGTAGAGGTTGACGAGAGTTGCAAGGATGCCAGCCGCATGAGCTTCATCTGCAAGGAGAGCGATATTTTATTTATTGACAAGGAGTTGTTTACGTACGAGAACAAAGCGTATGGCGAGCGATATGATGCTGAGTATCGCGACGGACACTCCCAAGAAACTAAAACGACCACGAATCTAGCGGATGGTACGGATAATCCGTCAAATCCGAGCAATCCGTGTTCAGAAGAAAATAATGAAGAAAATTTGCGTTATCATGGAATTGAATACAAAGAAATTTGCGAAGCGTGGCAGACCGCACAAGGCGGCGCACCTGCCACTGGAGACCGCCACCGCACAATGCTGCAGCTGGCTCTCGACCTTAGATATATCTGCGACAACCAACCCGAGATGGTCGATAGGGTGCTTAGAATGTGTGGATTTGTGCAGGACGTCATCCGGGAACGAGGCGACAAGGAAGTCACGGACATTGCTCATACGGCTTGTGAGCGAAAGCTTTACAAGGACATCCCCAAGAGGATGCAAGGGGTGCTTGAAAGTGTGGGTATTCACGCCAGCAAGCCCGACGGAGCTGCAAAGTCTGTGGGAGCAGTTGAAGTGCCTTATGAGCAGTTCGCTGAAAGGCTGGAGCCTCTCCTTTGCGCCCCTTATGCAGAAGCCTGCAAGGGAGTGAGCAGGCACAACTGGCTTGGCGCTGTGATGGCCTCTGGAGCCATGTACTGCACGCTGATGACACGCTGCTGGTACAAGCACTTCAACGGTGCCCGCCAGCGTATGAACCCGCAGGTGCTGATAATCGGTGACCCTGCCAGCGGTAAGAGTTTTGCGAAGGACCTGGACGACCAGATTATGTGTGCCATGAGGGCGCAGGACGAGGAGGTGCGTGCGCAGGAAACCCGCTACAAGCAGGAGCAGAAGAAGCGCGGAACTTCGAGTAAAGCCCAGAAGCAGGACGCATTGGTGGAGCCCGAGGGCATGATTCGCTATCTGCCCACGAAGACCTCAAACAACATCTTCTTCCGACGCCTGAAACGCGCCAAGGAAATAGTAGATGGCGAGGTACTGCCCATGCACCTGTATATGTTTGACTCAGAGCTCGATTCATCGATTTCTGCACAGAGTGGGGGAGCATGGATAGGTAAGCACGACCTGGAGCTGAAAGCCTTCCATAACGAGCTGTCGGGTGTGGACTATGCCAATGGCGACTCCATCAACGACATCCTGCCCGTGTACTGGAACAGCGTCACCACGGGTACGCAAATCAGCCTCTATAAGAAGTTCACCATGCGTAATATCAACGACGGTCTCTGTAGTCGTGTAGCCATTTTCCAGATGGAGGTAGCCCGCTATCAGATGGTGAAGAAGAAGATGGTGGACTGGCAGGCCAATGAAGCCCTGAAGCAGTGGGGCTTCCGCTTTGAACAACTGCACGGTGAACTGCCCCTGGAACGCCTCACAGACCATGTGTATGAGCTCTGTGAACTGTCGGCTCAGGAGGCCGAGGCCGCTGATGACCATGTGCTGGACTACCTGCGAAAGCGTGCCGTGTTCTATGCCACCTGGCTCACCGTGCCCCGCATCATCGGGCGCCAGTATGAGCAGTTTAAGAAAACGGGTCAGCTGGAAATCAATGATGACGACTTGAAGTTCTCCACGCTGATCTATGATGCCGTGATCTATTTCCAGGACCACTTCTTCGGTCAGATGCTGCAGGACTCTTGGGACAATGCCGCCCGCGAGTATGTGCCCCGCCGAAAGAACTCGAAGAATGCCGATGCCTACAGGGATTTGCCGGAGACATTCACGACTCGAGAGGTGATGGATGTACTTGATATTGAAGAGAATCCTGCTGCGAAGCAATGCCAAAGATGGATGATTCACGGTTTTGTAGAGAGGATAAAAAAAGGTAAGTACCGGAAA
This sequence comes from Prevotella communis, assembly GCF_022024115.1. Classification (NCBI taxonomy): domain Bacteria; kingdom Pseudomonadati; phylum Bacteroidota; class Bacteroidia; order Bacteroidales; family Prevotellaceae; genus Prevotella; species Prevotella communis. Next base: position 2,720,255 of record NZ_CP091792.1, on the reverse strand, counting down.
CTATTAAAAGAAATAATGGTGTAGACTCATTAAAGATTAAACATTAAAATTTTGAGAAATGATTGCAAGAGGAATTCGTAATAATAATCCGCTGAATATAAGACGTTCAAAGGATAAGTGGCAGGGCATGAAGGCCTTGCAGACAGACCCTCAGTTCTGTCAGTTTGAAACAATGCCGTATGGCTGGCGTGCAGCGTTTAAGATGTTGACGCGTACATACTATCATGATTACAGGCTCTATACCATCAGGGCGATAATCAATCGTTGGGCGCCGCCAAATGAGAACAACACGAAGCGGTACATTGAGAATGTCTGCAGGTTCACGGGCATCGGACCTGACGAGCCCTTGGGCATCCCCTCGGATAAGCCATCCCGCTGGATGAAGTTGGGTGCCGCAATGTGCGTCCAGGAATGCGGCGCAGAAGGACTGGATTGGATAGCCTTGCTCGATGGCTGGGCCTTGGCGAGAGAGTAGGGAACTTAAAAGGACATCAGGATCAGACAAGCGTCTTGTTCCTGATGTCCTTTGCCATTTTTAAGCGCATACAGATGCTACTAGCATACCAATGCAAATGATTGTGGCTGCGCAAGTAATGGTAATCAGAGGACACTAGGGACAGGCAAGTGCTTACTCCTGAATCATTTCCTTATGGGTAAGGAAGAGTCGAGATGGCAGGTGCCTGTCCCCTAGGCATTGAACCGAGTGGAGGACCTGAAACAAGAAGTAAAGGCTCTGTTTGACAAGATGCCTGACGACATTGTAAAGCAGATAATCCTGCAAAATTCAGGCTTCCAGCTTTCGATGCTATAAAAAGTAGCTAAAATATTTGGAAGTTTCGGAAAAACTTCATAACTTTGCACCCAGTAAAGTGCACTTGATAGTTTCGACTTTCATACTGCACTATAAAAGGAACTAATGAGGCTGTCTTTCAAGGCAGCCTTTTTTAGTGTAGAACACTAGGGACAGACGAGTGTCTTATTCCTGAATCATTTCCTTATGGGTATGGAAGAGTCGAGATGGCAGATGCCTGTCCCCTAGGCATCTTGATAACAAAGCATCCCTGCTCGAAATAGAAACGGGCAGGGATGCTCCTAAGTGATAATAAAAACTATTTCATCACGACCTTTTGGCCGTTTATGATATTAATACCTTTCTTGGGCTCTGACAGGCGAACACCATTCAGGTCGTAAACAGTGGCATTCTTTTTTTGAGTGTTCTCAATAACTTTAATTCCTGTAGGTGTACCTTCAACTATGTAAGCAAAATCCTTCCAGCCATTTGTAGCTTTGTATTTATCAATAGTTCCTACTGGCACATACAGCGTTGCATTATTGAATGTGTTTACGTTAAAGGCACTATAGGACGATGATTTGCCTTCTATCACAAAAGGATTCTCAATAAGCGAAACAACTGTTGTCAAATCCACTCTGTCGAACGCATAATTTCCAATACTCGTCACACTATTGGGAATGGTGATAGAGGTAAGGCCAAAGCAACAATAGAACGCATAATTTCCAATGGTTGTCACACTATTGGGAATGGTGATAGAGGTAAGGCCAAAGCAACAATAGAACACATAATTTCCAATGGTTGTCACACTATTGGGAATGGTGATGGAGGTAAGGCCATAGCAACCATCGAACGCATTATCTCCAATGCTCGTCACACCACTGCCTATGGTGACGGAGGTAAGGCCAAAGCAACCAGAGAACGCAAAACCTCCAATGCTCGTCACGCTATTGGGGATGGTGATGGAGGTAAGGCCATAGCAACCCTCGAACGCATAATCTCCAATGCTCGTCACACTATTGCCGATGGTGACGGAGGTAAGGCCAGAGCAACCAGCGAACGCACTACTTTCAATGCTCGTCACCTTGCGTGTCCTGTTCATGTAGGTTACTTCCTCAGGTATAGCGACATTGCCTTGATATTGATAATTGCCACCACAGAAAGTAACCTGCAGTTCCGTGCCATCATTAATGTAGTTGTAATAAATGGTAACACCATCGGCATTCTTAACTTCAATGTCGTGGGCACTTGCTACCAATGGTAGCAAAATCATTGCAAGTAAAAGTAATTGTTTTTTCATATTCCGTGCGTCATAAGCGTGGGGTTTATAGTAATGTGTGGCAAAGATATATAAATTTCTCTACATCTACAAGAAATCACCCTTTTTTTAGCGTTTTTATATGACTGGAACTGGAGTCCTTGGGTACCATAACCTAAATTGTCTAACACAATAGGGTCTAACCTTGGAGGACAACAGGGACAGACGAGTGTCTTGCTTCTGAATCATTACCTTATGGGTAAGGAAGAGTCGAGATGGCAGGTGCCCTCTGATTGGTCAATTCTTTGTGCCTTTATTTTTGTTTTTGCAACAATTAACAACCATAGGTGCAATCTTTTACCCAATTTGAGCGTATATACAAATAAAGGTACTACAACTTAGATAAACCAAATATGAAGAAAATAATCACAACCCTACTATTTGTCTTCTTAACAGTAACCATTCAGGGACAAATCAATTATCGGTTGGAAGGAAACATTGGCAGACCGGAAATAACCGACACGCTCATTTTGAAAGAAGAGCGAGGAGAAATCGTGGATGGCTTCATCGCTACAGGAGTCCTCGATACTCTATACATCGTGAAAGGCGAAATCCAGCCGATAGAAGGCCGTCTGTCTGAGCCGATGATGGCAAGGGCAAAAGGTAAACAGATATTGCTACTGCACATTATCTTGGATAATGGTACAACGAAAATTGATGGTACCATCGATGGCTCTATAGTCCGCCAGTCGGGCACTCCGCTCGTTGATGCTATGAACCAGATGGAGGAAGAGCATCAGTTGCTAATGAATGAATTCCGACGTGCTTTCAGTAGCGGTGAGCCTATAGACACGATGGGGTTGATTGCCCTTGAGGACAGCTTTGTTGTAAGTGTAATATCGGCGCACCCCAGCGACCCCATTGGTAGCCTTGTTGCCAATGATTACGCATCCGATGTCAGTGCTCTTTCTCCCCGTCGAGGTTTGGAACTCATCAACATGCTTGTTCCCTCTTGGGTGGAAAAGGAGCCGAGGCTGCAAATGTTGCGAAGAGATTTGCAAGCAAAGGTAAGTACTGGCGAGGGTATGAAGTTTATCGATATCGTTACTGAGTACAACGGCAAGCAGCAACGCCTTTCCGATTATGTAGGTCGTGGTAAATATGTACTTGCAGATTTCTGGGCTTCCTGGTGTTTACCCTGTCGCCGTGAGATTCCCAACCTCATCGCCATCTATAACAAGTACAAAGACAAGGGACTGGTTGTTCTTGGTATTGCTACATGGGATGACCCCATAAAAACAATGAAGGCCATCAAGGAGGAAAACATTCCATACCCTTCGATTATAAACTTCAAAAAGACCGATACCGATGTTTATGGTATTAGTGGTATTCCTCAAATTATGCTTTTCTCACCAGACGGAACTATCCTTGCCCGTGATTTAAGAGGCGAAGATATTGAGCAGAAACTCGCAGAGATTTTTGCAGAATAAGACAAATTCTTGATAATGGATGGCAGGTGCCTGTCCCCTGGCATCTATTGCACTGGTAAAATGATTGCTGGTGGCAAAAGAATAATCCTTGCCGAAAGTGATATCTTTGCGTTAATAAAGAAAACCAAAGGCCCAGAGAGGAATCTTCCTCATGTAGGCAGATTCTATATCATCGGCTGCGACATAGGCATTCTCTTGATCGGCTACTTGGCTGAAGCCTTTATCTTGTCCGCCAACCTCAATGACGATGTCACCATCAATACGGAAGTCGCCCTTCTTATAGCCTGCATATTCCACTTTGTGACCAGCAGATGCCAACTGGTTGGCAAAGAATGTCTCACGCACAGTTCCTATCTCTGGCTTCTCCAGACTGAGTGTGTAAAGCAGATTAGGATTGTCAAGGTATATCTTGTCTGGCTTCTGTAAGTCTGTGACAGTCATCAAGTTGGTAAAGACTCTACGAATAAGATTGGCCTCCTCCATATTTGTGAGGTATTTGAGAGTAGATTGTCTGCTGATACCTGATGCCTTTGAAAGTTTTGAGATGTCCACCTCGTATGGTGTCATTTGAGATATCACATGAAGCAGTGCCTTGACTTGACGGGTGTACCCTACATCCAGACTGCGATATTTTGTCAGTTCCACATCAACGATGTAGTTGACCGTGTTTTCCAATTTGTCGTAATAATCCTGCTTCTCTTCGAAATAGAAAGGATAATACCCAAACTGGCGGTAGCGCGCAAAATGTTCCAGAGGATGGCACTTGGATATGATATCCATACAGACCTTTGAAGGGTTGTCTATCAATTGATCCAGTGAAACGGGCTTAATGTCGAGTCCCGTGTCAAGATGTATGAATTCGCGTAGCGACAAACCAGGCATGTCATATGGCATGAGACGGCGTGAGAGATCGGCCTGTCCGTCGTTTATCTGGATGAGGGACGAGCCACTCAATACGATGTGTAACTCATGATAGAGATCATAGATTTCTTTAATCTCCCGACTCCATCCTGGGTATTTGTGTACCTCGTCAATGAAAAGCCATTGTCCACCCATCATGACGAAGTTTTCTGCCAGATCGAGCAAGGTATGGGTAGAAAAATAGTTTGTATCAGCAGAACAATAGAGTACATGACGGTCGCCTGCAGGAAAATGCTGCTTGATGTATTGTTGCATCAGTGTTGACTTCCCCACGCCTTTGGGCCCACGGATTACCAGAAGCCGCGAATTCCAGTTGATGTGTTGCATGAAATCACGGACGTACTCCATCGGTACTTTTGATAGATAAGCATCATGACGTTTAAACAGACTCTCCATTTTTATTTCAATTTTACAGTTTCCTTGTTGATTTTAATAAACACTTTTTACGTAGATATGTTAACCATAACAAACACATACTGCCGTAATGTGTTAATCATGATAAACACATTCTGGGCGCAAATATACAAATTACCGTACAGATAAAGAAATAATTCTCCCTTTTCTGTAGGAAATTTAATAGTTTTTAGCAATAGACATGCAAAGCTAAAGGTGACTTCCTGGCAGCTAAGAATACACCTTTATACGGTAAAGGCGTTTACGCAATTCTTTAAATAAACAGGCTTTGTATGAGCTTGTTAAGGTATTGTCAACTCTCTTACAGAATGTTAAATTGAACGAGATTTCCGCGGCGGCATAGGTGCGTTTGCGGAAATCTTTGTACTTTTGCAGGCGTGAAAGTGATGAAGAGACAGATAGCAGCTTTTGTGATGTTGGCGGTATTTCTGCCAATACTGCTGTTGTCGTCGATTCACGTACACGAGTCGGCCGAGAGTGCCGAGGTGACATGCGTGGACTGTCTGCACAACCATTGCGGCGGTCACCTGACGCAGACCACGGTACACATGGACGACTGTGTGCTGTGCCAGTTCCTCACGCTGACGATGCTGACAGCTGCGGCGATGGCTGTCACGCTGTTGATTCATGTATATAAGAAATGTTACGCCCAGCTTTTGTGCGGCCATGATGCTGCCTGCTGTGGCGCCATCGTGACACGTGGGCCGCCTGCTTTCTGATGCAGTAAGGAGGACCGTTTTGCACATTTTTTTATATACATTATTATCATAAAGACAGAATGAAATCGAAATACATCATTCTGCCATTGCTGTGTGTAAGTATGGCAATGGCAGCACAGAATCATAACAATAAACATCAACATGCAGAGGACTCGACGGACGTGTTCTATCGCCATTTGCAACTGAACGAGCTGACGGTGACGGGCGTGACGGGCGATACGAAACTGAAACACGTGACGGCACCCGTGAGCATCGTGTCGCCACAGGTTCTCAGGGCCACGGCCTCGACCAACGTGATCGATGCTATCAGTCATCAGCCAGGCGTGAGTCAGTTGACCACGGGCGGCAGCATCTCAAAACCCATCATCCGCGGATTGGGATACAACCGCGTGGTGGTGATGAGTGATGGCGTGCGCCAGGAGGGTCAGCAATGGGGCGACGAGCATGGCGTAGAGGTGGACGGCAACAGCGTGAACAGTGTGGAGATACTGAAGGGTCCGGCCTCGCTGATGTACGGCTCGGACGCGATGGCGGGTGTGGTGATTCTGCACCAGCAGCCTACGCTGGCCGAGGGCGAGATGAAGGCTAACGTAACCTCAGAATATCAGACCAATAACGGACTGTTTGCCTATCATTTGCAGATGGCAGGCAATCAGAAAGGCTTTGTATGGGACGCCAGCTTCAGCGACAAAATGGCTCATGCCTATAAGAATAAATATGATGGCTACGTGCCCGGTTCGCAGTTTCGTGAAAGGGCAGGACGTCTGATGCTGGGGGTGAACAAAGGATGGGGACACTCACGACTTGTGTGGGCAATCTATCACCTGACGCCAAGCATCATCGAGGGCGAGCGCGACCCAAAAACAGGCGAACTGGAGCCTTTGTCAAACGACCTCAAAACCTATGGCAGGTCGCTGCCTTTCCAACAGGTGAAACATTATAAACTGGTATGGGATAACTCGCTGAATCTCTCTTCGGGCTACCTAAAGGCTATCATAGGCTATCAGCAGAACCGTAGGCAGGAGTTCGAGGAGTCGCCAGACGAGTATGAGACATTCTTTAAACTGCATACGTTGACCTACGACCTGCGCTACGTGACCAACGAGTTTGACGGCTGGAAACTCTCTACGGGTATTGGTGGTATGTATCAGAAATCAGGCAATGAGGGTGAGGAGTATCTGATACCTGACTATCGTCTGTTTGACTTTGGTCTCTATGCCACAGCCACGAAGCAGCTAGACGATCGCTGGACGCTGAATGGTGGTGTGCGTTATGATCATAGGCATCTGAAAGCCTTTCCTGGTTTCTCTATGTTGAACGGACAGGAGGATAACTTCTCACGCAATTTCGGCGCTTTCACAGGTAGTGTAGGTGCTGTCTGCAACATCAACGAGCACTTTAACCTGCGCATGAATCTTGCCCGTGGGTTCCGTGCGCCTAATCTGAGTGAACTGGGCTCTAATGGTAAACATGAGGGGTCGCTGCGCTATGAAATCGGCGACAAAGGCCTCAAACCGGAATACAGTCTGCAGGCCGACCTGGGACTTGATTTTACCTCGCGTTATGTATCGGCCCAGTTGGCCCTCTTTGCCAACCGTATTGACAATTATGTCTTTCTGCACCATGTGGGGGATTATACTGAGGGAACGGGATATGGTTATAGTGTATACGCGCCAACATACCCTGTCTATGCCTACACCCAGGGCGATGCCCGACTGCTGGGCTTCGAGGCTGGTGTGGACTTTCACCCCATCCACTCCCTGCATTTCTCAAACGCATTCTCGTATGTTGATGCACAACAGATGCATGCGGCGCCAGGTACCAAGTATCTGCCTTTTACGCCTGCTCCAAAATGGTCGTCGGAGTTGAAGTGGGAACTGTCGCACCATTCACACCCAACGATTGCCCATCATCATACAACGGATGCGGCTCATCGTTCGCTCCTCAACAATCTTTATGTAGCAGTCGGACTAGACTGTTTCCTGAAGCAGTCGCACATCTATGGTGCCGATGATACTGAGACGGAGACGCCAGGCTATGCCTTGCTCTCGCTCTCGGCAGGTACAGACCTTCAGTTGCATGGAAAGAAGGTGGCTGAATTCTATTTTACAGCCGATAACCTGTTGGACAAAGCCTATCAGAACCACCTGAGTCGCTTGAAGTATGCCGATGAGAACGCGGTTACAGGTCGTCGTGGCGTATATAACATGGGGCGCAATATCACATTCAAGGTGGTGATACCTATCACGCTGTAATACCTACTTTTGATTAATCTGCTTTTGCAGGTCTTTATAAGTGCGCAATGCTTAAAACACTCGTTTTTAGGTATTGCGTACTTTCATATTTCGCCGTAACTTTGCACCCAGAAAATAACAAGCAATATGACGATGAGAACGGCAACTATTCCTACGGAAATTAAAGTACTGATGAACCACATCTACGAACTGCAGAAGGGCGTGCGCCAGATGGTGCTGTTTACCTGCGATAAAAGATATGGTGATCAGACCATAGAGCGACTGGAGAGTCAGGGCATCCCTTATGTGCTTCAGCCTGCCGGTCAGAAAAACCTCAACGTGTACTTCGGACGCCGCGAGTGCCTGGAGGCTATCCGTCTCATCGTCACCCGTCCGCTTAACCAACTGACACCTGAGGAGGATTTCATCCTTGGCACGATGTTGGGCTACGACCTTTGCGCCCAATGCGAGCGCTACTGCAAACGCAAGAACGGATGCAAGGGAGATTGCGACGGCAAGTGTATCAAGAATAATTAGCCATATAAATTGAATGAAAAAAATGAATGCAACTATTGTAATCTATGGTTCCTCCACAGGAACATGCGAGGCTATCGCCGAGAAGATTGCCTCGAAACTGGGCTGCGAGGCTCTGAATGTACAGGACCTGACGGCCGATATCGTCAATGCCAACCAGAACCTGATTCTTGGTACTTCTACGTGGGGTGCCGGCGAACTGCAGGACGACTGGTACGACGGTCTGAACACGCTTAAGGCATGTGACCTGAGCGGCAAGACTATCGCCCTTTTCGGCTGTGGCGACTGCTCATGCTATAGCGATACCTTCGTGGGTGGTATCGGTGAACTCTACAACGGTATCAAGGGCAGCGGCGCCAAGTTTATTGGTAGCGTAGAGACCGACGGCTATACCTTCGACGACTCAGAGGCCGTGATTGACGGTAAGTTTATTGGTCTGCCTCTCGATAATGTCAACGAGGACGATAAGACCGATGTGCGTATCGACGCCTGGATAGCAGCCATCAGTCCAGAACTTTAAATAACTGGTATTTTTTATTCATAAATAGTATTTGTTTAGTATGAAAAAATGGTGACTGATCGTGATGACCGGTCACCATTTCTATGCTGATTTTAGAAAACTCAAAAACAAAAAACGAGGCGAGCATCACTGCTGGCCTCGAATACTAAGTTAATCAACCATAAACCTTAACCATTAAAAATCAATTGCAAAGATACATAATCTTGTTGATATCTCCAAGGATTTTATCATTTTTTTTCAAAAACTTTCTTTGCTTATTGATTTGTCTCATTCTTTTTTCTATTTGTAAATTTCCTCTATTGCCTTGCGAATCTTCTCTTTACGCTCGTCGGCGGCATAGCCGATGGGGATTAAGACGGCAGGCTCCTCGTTGTCGGCAAAGGTGAAAAACTCCTTGCATTTCTCTGCGTTGAAGTTGCACACCCAGCAGGTGGCAAGGCCCTGTTCCGTAGCAGCCAGACACAGATGCTCCACGGCAATGGCTATGTCGATGTCGCCATGATGCTTGCCGTCCTTGCGCACCCATTCCTGATCGTGCAGGATGCTGCAGATGATATACATCGGTGCCGAATTGAACCAGTCGCGGTTATAGCACTCGCGCAGTTTTGCCTTCTCGGCCTCGTCCTTCACTACGCGGAACATCCACGGCTGCTTGTTGACGGCCGATGGTGCCAGGCGGACGCACTCCATCACGTAGTCCAGCTTTTCCTGTTCCACACTCTTCTCCTGATAGCTTCTGCAGCTATACCTCTGTTTTACTAAATCTAAAAAAGTCATAGCAGTTCAATATTTAACCTTTTGGTTGCAAATATACAAATAAAAGCTGAATTATGGACTATAAAATGGAAAAATAGTGCTATCTTTGCAGCCCAGAAGTTGCATTTCAAGCAGATACGACAACAATGATGAAAAAGGTAAGAATCACAGCCCTGCGCCAAACCGTCTATGAGGACCTGATGGCGAAATACGAGAACCCGATAGAGCATACCTGCGATGTCAGGGAGGGACAGCAATGGATTTCCGTCGATGGGCAGCAGCCTGAGGGCATGTGTCCGTCGGCATGGTACTCTATGCGTGAGTTCGTGGAGTCGCTGGCTCGTGGTGAGGGCAACTTTTACGACGGATGGATGAAGAACCCGATGAGCGCGATGATCAGTTGCAACGACGGGTTCCGTCCTTTTTCCTTCTATATCGAGGTGGTAGAGTAGGGGTTCTTACTCTTTTATTCCTGTTCCTTTTATTTCAGATAATCCGTTTTATCAGGACCAATGTAGTAGCCGGGTTCTGAGGGCTGGTTGTAGCCCACGTTCTGATAGGCTACGGAGAGACGGTAGGGGATGTCCTGCATCAGACAGTTGATGCGGTAGGACGTGGGAATCGTGGAGACGTAGAGGCGCAGCTCTGTGCTCTCACGATTGCGAATCAGTACCTCTTCGCGCCAGTCGCCCAGGATGTCGGCGGCCAGACAGGGGTTGGACTTCGTGCCGTTATTGAACTGGCCGTCAAAGCGTTGCAGGTCCACAATCCTGCGGTTCTGCCAGTCGTATTTCGACACCGTCTCGCGGTCGAGCAACTCGCGCAGCAGGTCGCCGTCCCACCAGATGCCGAAGTTCATGGAGAGCCAGCGGCCTCCCATCACCAGATAATTATTATGTTGAGGGTCGTCGGAATCTTTGGCGGCGTTGACCACCTCGCCCTTCATATTCCTGATACCATGACTATCTGCACTCCACATCTCCACCCCGGGATTCGTTGGGTCGATGTCGGCAGCCATACAACGGCCTACGTCAGCAGTACTCTTAATCTGGAAAAGGACCTTGCCCGTGGCGGCATCGCGCAGATCGGAACCATCGCGCTTGTTCTCGTGGCAGTCCCAGATGTAGAGACGGTCGTCCTTCGGGTCGGCAATGAGATGGATGGCGTCGCCGTGGCCCATGCGGGTATTGTAGAGTCCCTTGCCATCATGATCTACGGCCATAGAGCCATAGGTTATCTCGTCGTAGCCGTCGCCGTCGACATCGGCAATGCGCAGGTTGTGATTACCCTGTCCGGCATACGAGCGCCACTCAGGATTATTGGTGTCAAACACCCAGCGCTCCTTCAGGGACTTGCCGTCCCAGTCCCATGCCACGATGACGGAACGGGTGTAGTAGCCGCGACAAAAAACAGCGGAGGGAAGGGAAGAGTGAATAGTGAAAAGTGAAGAATTTCTTGCCGTGCAAGCGTCCAAAGGCCGAGCGGCTACCGCTCCAAGGTAGGCGAGACCTGCTAAATAGCGCTCGGAGCGGTTGCCTTTTTCATCGCCCCAGGCTTTCAGTTCGCCGCGCTCAGGGATATAGGGCTTGGTGTCGAGGAGGCGACCCGTGAGACCGTCGAAGACGCTGATATACTCAGGACCAGAGAGGATGCGGCCTGCCTTGTTTCTATGATCGACGACGGAATCGCCGATCACGCGGCCCTCGCTATCGCGGGTGCCGTCGGCAGTCTTTACCATCAGTTCGGCACGCCCGTCGCCATCAAAGTCGTAGACGATGAAGGGCGTATAGTGGGCACCAGAGCGGATATTACGGCCTAAGTCAATACGCCAGAGCTGTTCACCGTTCAGCCGGTAGCAGTCGAGGAGGGTAGGCCCCGTGTAACCGTCGTGACTGTTGTCGTGTGCATTCGTAGGGTCCCATTTCAGGATAATCTCATACTGTCCGTCGCCATCAACATCGGCCACGGTGGCATCGTTGGCGGTATAGGCATACTCGCCCGTGTCGCGCCATCGCCAGCCATTATTGCCTGGGCGCTGCTGAGGTTGGATGGTAGGCACCTTGCCACCCTCGGGCTTGTTGAGCTTGATGGGGATATAGCCCACGGGAGCATCCTGGCAAAGCGTGAACTGTCCCTTGGCTGTGCCTCCCTTAATCTCGTAGGTGGCATCCTCGTCCAGGGGATTCTCGTCAATGAAGAAAGAGCCGCCATTGGTGAGAGGCGCTTGGTTGAGCTTCACGCCATTTCGATAAATATCGAAAGACTCACCTTTCCGGTCGTCACGCAGGATGCGCCACGACACGAAGGCACTTCCGTCCGCCTGACGCACGGCCACCACGCCGCGGTCCAGACGCTCCGTACTGAGCTTGGAATAATCATATTTGGGTTGTGCCGTAAGGCCTAAACATAGCGCTGCAGATGCGATAGATAGTAGGATTCGTTTCATATCGTAGTTGTTTTTGTGGTTGCAAAGGTAAGAAAAATATTTCAATCCTTGCATATTTCATACAGATTTATTACTTTTGTCGGCGATTATCGATAATAATTTTACTGAATGAAAGAATTTGTCATCTCCGAAGCAAAGGCCGAGACGGCCATATTAGTAGGACTGATTACAGGACAACAGGACGAAGCTAAGACAAACGAATATCTGGACGAACTGGAATTCCTGGCAACGACAGCAGGGGCTCGCACCGTGAAGCGTTTTACGCAAAAGGTGGGCGGTCCCAGCAGTGTGACCTATGTAGGTAGTGGAAAACTGGAAGAAATACGACAGTATATCAAGATGTGTGAGGATGCCTATGACGAGGCCATGGAGCATCGCGAGGATTATGAGAGCGATGCAGACATGCCACAGCCTGTGGGTATGGTGATTTTTGATGATGAACTGAGTGCTAAACAAATCAGAAACATTGAGAAGGAACTGCAAGTGAAGATTCTGGATCGCACATCGCTGATTCTGGATATCTTCGCCATGCGTGCGCAGACAGCCGAAGCCAAGGCGCAGGTGGAACTGGCGCAGCATCGCTATATGCTGCCCCGACTGCAGCGACTCTGGACGCACCTGGAGCGTCAGGGCGGTGGCTCTGGCGGCGGTGGCGGCAAGGGAAGCGTGGGACTGCGTGGACCTGGTGAGACGCAGTTGGAGATGGACCGACGTATCATCCTGCACCGTATCACCCTTCTGAAACAGCGTCTGGCAGAGATTGACAAGCAGAAGACGACCCAGCGCAAGAACCGCGGACGCCTGATTCGTGTGGCGCTGGTGGGTTATACCAACGTGGGTAAGTCCACGCTGATGAACCTCCTGTCGAAGAGCGACGTGTTTGCTGAGAACAAGCTCTTTGCCACGCTCGACACGACGGTGCGTAAGGTGACCATCGAGAACCTGCCGTTCCTGCTGGCCGATACCGTAGGATTCATCCGTAAGTTGCCCTCAGACCTGGTAGAGAGCTTCAAGAGTACGCTCGACGAGGTGCGCGAGGCTGATTTGCTGGTACACGTGGTGGATATCTCGCATCCCGATTTCGAAGACCAGATCCGGGTGGTAGAACAGACACTCAGCGAACTGGGTTGTTCGGAGACGCCTTCGATGGTGGTATTCAACAAGATTGATGCCTACACATGGACGCCGCAGGAGGAAGACGACCTGACGGAGCCTACGAAGGAAAACGTGTCATTGGAGGAGTTGAAGAAGACATGGATGGCCAAGATAAGTGAAAAGGGCAAAGTGAAGAGTGAAGAATATGCTGCCGCTCCCTTGTTCATTAGCGCTAAAAACAAGGAGAATATCGAGGAACTGCGCACCACGCTATATAATAAGGTTCGCGAGCTGCACGTGCAGAAGTATCCATATAACGACTTCCTCTATACTATAGAAGAGAATTGAACCTAACACATTAAATAAATTATGAGAGAGTACAGACAACTGACACAGGAAGAGATTCAGGTGCTTGAGAACAACGTATGTTGGGCTGAGGACTGGAACAGGGTAATGGTTGACGAGGATTTTCGTCCCTATAACTTCCACCGTGTGATATTCTATGGCGATATCCGCCTGGGTAAGTTCGAGAAAAAGATTGAGGTGGCTCAGGGCTTCTATAAGCACTCGGGTATCAACGATGCCACGTTGAGAAATGTCACCGTGGGCGATGACTGTCTGATAGAGAAGGTGGGCAACTTCATCAATAACTATACCATTGGTGACGACTGCTATATCTCGAATATCTCAACACTTGAGACTCGCGAGGGAGCCAGCTATGGCGCGGGCTCTACCATCAGCGTACTCAACGAGATGGGTGATGGCAATATCGTGCTGTTCCGTGAACTGAACTCTCAGTTGGCTGCTTTCATGGTGAAGCATAATCGCGACAAGGCCCTGGTAAACCGTCTGCGCCAGTTGATTGACGATGAGGTACGTATCTCAACGCCGGAACGTGGTACCATTGGCAACAGCGTGAAGATTATCAATACCAAGGATGTCATCAACACCGTGATTAAGGGCGACTGCGAGATTAGTGGTGCAGCCCGTCTGAACGAGTGTACAATCCTGAGTAGTGAGGATGCGCCTGTATTTATCGGTACGGGTGTCATCTGCGAGAACTCGATTATCTGTGACGGTTGCTCGATTAATAACTCCGTGAAGATGCAGGACTGCTTCGTGGGTGAGGCTTGTCAGATTACCAATGGCTTCACGGCCGAGGCCAGTCTGTTCTTTGCCAACTCATTCATGGCTAATGGTGAGGCCTGTGCCGCCTTCTGCGGTCCGTTCTCGGCTTCGCATCATAAGTCAAGCCTGCTGATTGGCGGACAGTTCTCGTTCTACAACGCTGGTTCAAACACCAACTTCTCGAACCACGCCTACAAGATGGGACCCTTGCACTATGGTACGCTGGAGCGCGGTACGAAGACGGCCTCTGGCTCGTATGTGCTGATGCCTGCCACGATTGGTGCTTTCTCTGTATGCTTCGGCAAACTGATGCACCATCCTGACACGCGCAACCTGCCGTTCTCTTATCTTATCGCTTATGGGGATACGATGTATCTGGTGCCTGGCAGAAATATCACTACTGTAGGTTTGTATCGTGATATCAAGAAATGGCCAAAACGCGACAAGCGTTCTAAGCAGTCGAAGAAGAGTATCATCAATTTTGACTGGCTATCTCCTTTCACGGTAGGTGAGATTATCCAGGGTATCGAGATTCTGAAGGCGTTGCGTAATGCTTCTGGCGACAATGTCACGACGTATAATTTCCACGAGTATGTCATCAACGCTTCTTCACTTATGAAGGGCTTGAAGTACTATGATATTGCTCTGCGTATCTACATGGGTGCCGTACTGAAGCGTGCTCAGAAAGAGGGCTTCTTTGGCTATCCGAAGTCGGAGGTGGGCAAAGGGGCCTGGTCTGACCTCAGCGGACTGTTGTTGCCTGAGAGTGAGGAACAACGACTGATAGACGATATCAAGGAGGGCGGCATCGAGAATATCCAGCAGGTGCTGACGCGCTTTGAGGACATCAATAACAGCTACAGCGACTACCGTTGGGCTTGGAGCTATCAGCTGATTCTGGATTACTATCACCTGACGGAGATTGACGAGGCTGCCTGCGAGCGTATCCGTGAGGACTACGTGAAGGCGCGCCGTGCATGGATTGCTGAAATCCGTAAGGATGCGGAGAAGGAGTTCCTGATGGGTGATGTGGAACAGGAGGTACTGGATGACTTCCTCTCTAAACTCGACCACGAGATTGACTATGAAAACTAAATAATTAGGCATGAAACTAAATTTTTTGTTTGGAATGGCCCTGATGGGCCTTGCATTGAGCAGCTGCTCTAAGTATGACTATGAGGAGGTGAAGGGCGATATGGCCCAGACCCGTATCTACACGTTGAAGAACGGACTGAAGATTTATCTCAGCGTCAACAAGGAAGAACCGCGTATCCAGACGTATATCGCCGTGCGTACGGGTTCCAAGAACGACCCTGCAGAGACCACAGGTCTGGCTCACTACCTGGAGCATCTGATGTTCAAGGGTACGAATCACTTCGGTGTGACCGACCCTGAGGCTGAGGCTCCTTATCTGGAGGAGATTGAGAAACGCTACGAGGCTTATCGCCAGTTGACCGACCCTGAGGCTCGCAAGAAGGCTTATCATGAGATTGACTCTGTGAGTCAGTTGGCTGCCAAGTACAATATCCCCAACGAGTACGACAAGCTGATGGCTACCATCGGTAGTGAGGGCTCAAATGCCTACACATCAAACGATGTGACCTGCTACGTGGAGGATATCCCCTCTAACGAGATTGATAACTGGGCAAAGATTCAGGCCGACCGCTTCATGAATATGACCATTCGTGGTTTCCATACGGAGCTGGAGGCTGTCTATGAGGAGTATAACATCAGTCTGACGGATGATGGCGACAAGCTCTATACTGCCATGATGGCGAAGTTGTTCCCCACGCACCCCTACGGCACACAGACCACCATCGGTACGCAGGAACACCTGAAGAATCCTTCCATCACCAATATCAAGAACTATTTCAAGAAATGGTATGTGCCCAATAACGTGGCCATCTGTATGAGTGGTGACTTTGATCCTGATGAGGTGGTGGCTACCATCGAGAAGTATTTCGGTGAGTGGCAGCCAGGTGAGGATGTAGAACAGCCTGTTTACGACAAGCAGCCTGAACTGACGGCCCCCGTAGATACAACGGTTATTGGCCTGGAGGCTGAGAATCTGTGGCTGGGATGGAAATTCGACAGGGCCAGTTCTTTGCAGGCTGATACTTTGCAGGTTATCCAGCAGATGCTGAGCAACGGTACCGCCGGACTTCTGGACCTGGATATCAACCAGCAGATGAGAATGTTGGGCGCATGGGGTGCTGCTATTCCCATGCAGGATTACTCAATGCTGATTCTGGGAGGTACACCGAAGGAAGGACAGAGCCTGGAGGAGGTACGCTCGCTGTTGCTCGAGGAAATTGAGAAACTGAAAGCCGGAGATTTCTCTGACGACCTGTTGCCCTCTGTTGTCAACAACCTGAAGCTGGAGTATTACAACGCCTTGGAGAGTAACCAGGCACGTGCCAGAATGTTTGTCAACGCCTTTATCAACGGTACGCCCTGGGAACAGGAGGTGAAGGCTCTCGACCGTGTGGCTGGTATCACGAAGGAACAGATTGTGGCGTTTGCCAATCGCTATTTCGTGAACAACTATGTCACGGTATTCAAGAAGCAGGGCGTAGACCCGACTATCAAGAAGATTGACAAGCCGGCCATCACGCCTATCCCCACCAACCGCGACTATGTGAGTCAGTTTGTGAAGGATATCCAGAACTTGGAGGTGAAGCCTATCCAGCCTCGTTTCGTGGATTTCCAGAAGGACCTGACATTCGGACATATCAACGACCAGTTGCCTACAATCTATGTACAGAACAAGGAGAACGGCCGTTTTCAGTTGGCTTTCCGCTATGAGTTTGGCAACGAGGCTGATTTGCGTTATGGATATGCTGCCCAGTATCTGGACTATCTGGGTACCGACTCATTGACATCAGAGCAGATCAAACAGCAGTTCTATAAGCTGGCTTGTAATTACAATATCCAGGTGGGCGACCGTAGCCTGTCTGTCAGCCTGAACGGACTCAGCGAGAATATGCCGCAGGCTGTAGCTCTTCTGGAACACCTGATGCAGCATGCCAAGGTGGATAAGGAGGCTTATGCGATGTTTGTGGGCATGGAGGCTAAGTCGCGTATGGATGCAAAGACCGACCAGCGCACGAACTTTGATATGCTGGCCAGCTACGGCATATACGGTCCTTACAATCCCCGTCGTCATGATATCTCTATCGATACGCTGGCAAATACCAATCCTGAGGAATTGCTTGGCTTGCTGAAAGACCTTGCCCAGTACAAGCACACCGTGTTGTACTATGGTCCGATGAGCGAGGATGAACTGGCAGACGCCTTGGCCTCTTACGCTTCTCAGGCGAACGTGGCAACGAAGGATGTACCTGAGAATAAGCACTATGTGATGCAGCCTACCGACAGCAACGAGGTGCTGCTGGCTCCTTATGATGCCCAGAATATCTACATGCGTATGTACCACAATGAGGGTAATGCATGGAATCCGGAGGAGGCTCCCGTCCAGGCGCTCTTCAACGAGTTCTTCGGAGGTGGTATGAACAGCATTGTCTTCCAGGAACTGCGTGAGGCTCGCGGACTGGCTTACAATGCTTATGCTTACTATATGCAGCCCAGTCATCAGGATTACAAGGATATGTTCTTTACGCATATCATCACACAGAACGACAAAATGGCCGACTGTATTGCGGAGTTCCATCATATCCTTGACTCAGTACCTCAGAGTGAGGGTGCCCTGAAGATTGCCAAAGAGTCTATCATCAAGCGTCTTGCCAGTATGCGTACAACGAAGTTTGGTCTGATTAATGCCTGGCTGACAGCTCAGGAGAATGGTCTTGACTACGATATCAACCAGCGTATCTACGAGGCAATGCCTAACCTGACGCTGGCCGATGTGCTGGAATTTGCCGACAGATGTATCGCCCGTAAGCCTTATCGCTACGTCATCTTAGGCAATGAGGAGGCTCTCGATATGGCGACCTTGGAGAAGTATGGTCCCGTGAAACGAGTGACGACAAAGGAAATCTTTGGCTATTAATTCGCCTTTCATCATAAAAAAACGAGATTCATGTTTGTGAGTCTCGTTTTTTTATTGTACTTTTGTACCCATAATACTAAATAAAAAACAAGACTATGGCAACACCAGTTGAATTCAAGTATGCCCCTATGTTTCAGGTGGGCGAAGACAAAACCGAGTATAGACTGCTTTCTAAGGAAGGCATTACTACTGCTGAATTTGAAGGCAAGCAGATTGTGAAGGTATCAAAGGAAGCTCTGACGCTTTTGGCTCAGCAGGCTTTCCACGACGTAGAGTTTATGTTGCGTCGTGAGCACAACCTTCAGGTGGCAAAGATTCTTTCTGACCCTGAGGCCTCTGAGAATGACAAGTATGTAGCCCTGCAGTTCCTGCGCAATGCTGACGTGGCTTGCAAGGGTATCCTGCCTTTCTGTCAGGACACGGGTACAGCCATCATTCATGGTGAGAAGGGACAGCAGATCTGGACTGGTTTTGAGGATGAGAAAGCGCTGAGCCGTGGTGTGTATAACACCTTTACACAGGACAACCTGCGCTATTCACAGAACGCTCCTCTGAACATGTACGACGAGGTGAATACCCGTTGCAACCTGCCTGCACAGATTGATATCGAGGCTACCGAGGGTGCCGAGTATAAGTTCGTGATGGTGGCTAAGGGTGGTGGCTCTGCCAACAAGACCTATTTCTATCCCATGACGAAGGCTACCATCCAGAACGAGGGTACGCTGATTCCTTTCCTCGTAGAGAAGATGAAGACTCTGGGTACAGCTGCTTGTCCTCCTTATCACATTGCTTTCGTGATTGGTGGTACCTCAGCTGAGAAGAACTTGCTCACCGTGAAGCTCGCTTCAATCAAGTTCTATGACAACCTGCCTACTACGGGTGATGAGACGGGTCGTGCCTTCCGTGACATAGACTTGGAGGAGAAACTGCTGAAGGAGGCTCACAAGATTGGTCTTGGTGCCCAGTTCGGTGGTAAGTACCTGGCTCACGACATCCGCGTGATCCGTCTGCCTCGTCACGGTGCTAGCTGTCCTATCGGCATGGGCGTGTCTTGCTCTGCTGACCGCAATATCAAGGCAAAGATTAATGCCGACGGTATCTGGTTGGAGAAGATGGACGAGAATCCAACAGAGTTGATTCCTGAGGAGCTGCGCAAGCCCGGTGAAGGCGGCAAGGGTATTGAGATCGACCTGAACGAGGGTATCGATGCCGTTCGTAAGGAGCTCTCAAAATATCCTGTTTCTACCCGCGTCAACCTGAAGGGTACCATCATCGTGGCCCGTGATATCGCTCACGCTAAGCTGAAGGCACGTCTGGATGCTGGTGAGGGTATGCCTGAGTACTTCAAGAAATATCCTGTGCTGTATGCCGGACCAGCCAAGACGCCAGAGGGCTATCCTTGTGGTTCTATGGGTCCGACAACAGCTAACCGTATGGACCCCTACGTGGATGAGTTCCAGGCTAATGGCGCATCGCTTGTGATGATTGCCAAGGGTAACCGTTCTGATGTGGTTACTGAGGCTTGTAAGAAGCATGGTGGTTTCTATCTGGGTACTATCGGTGGCGTGGCTGCCGTTCTCTCTAAGAGTTCTATCAAGAGCATTGAGTGCGTTGAATATCCTGAACTGGGTATGGAGGCTGTGTGGAAGATTGACGTGGAGGACTTCCCCGCATTTATTCTCGTAGATGATAAGGGCAACGATTTCTTCAAGACCTTGAAGCCCTGGACTCCATGCGCAAAATAAACATCATTTGCCTGTTGGCTCTTCTCATGATGCCAATCTATGGCCATGCACAGCGCGAATTCGCGCCTGTGCATGGCGATTGTTTGCCTGATAATACTGATGACGCAATGGTGAGTCATCGGGCCGGGGTGAAGAAACTTCCTGCAGCGAAGACGAATTGGGATCCTGAGAAGACGTACAGGCAATTGGTGATTCTTGTTGAATTTTCTGATACGACATTCAGCTATTCCAGCACTCCGAACACCTTTTATCATAAGATGTTCAATGAGTCTGGCTTCAATGATGGCAATGGACCTGGCTGTGTGGCTGATTATTTCCGAGACCAGTCGAATGGTATCCTGAACCTGCAGTTTGATGTCTATGGTCCTGTGAAGGTAAGCAAGTCTTCCCAACCTTATTCAAATCCCACGAAGAGCACCAGAAACTATGGAAAAGATGCCTTTATCGAGGCTACGAATAAGGTGATAGAAGATAATCCGGGAATGGATTTCTCTGTATACGACTGGGATGGCGACCGCTATGTCGAGCAGGTGATTTATGTCTATGCAGGATGTACTGGCAATGTGAATAATGAAGCTTCATATGGACATATCTGGCCCAATACATCTTCGTTTAGCACCATAACAACCCCCGATAGCTATAAAATATCAAATTATACATGTAGCGCCGAATTGTGGCCTAGTAGTAAGCCTATTTCTTGTGGTTTAGGAACAGCCTGCCATGAGTTCACACATTCTTTGGGATTGCCGGATATCTATCCCGTAAATGGTAATGCTTACTCCGTTTGCGATGAGTGGGACTTGATGGATGGTGGTAATTTTACCAATTATGGATGGTGTCCGCCCAATTTTACGCCGATAGAGAAATGGATACTGGGGTGGCTCTCCTTTACTGACTTGGATAGTCCTGCCACCATTACGGGCTTGAAACCTGCTTCCGATGGGGGCAAGGTCTATCGCATCAAGCATTCTGACTCGGAATGGCTCCTCCTTGAGAACCGTCAGCATCAGGGTTGGGATGCAGGGGCACCAGGCAAGGGACTGGTTATCTATCATGTCAACTATGACGGCTCTGTATGGAGAGGTAACACGGTGAACAATAACGCTAATGCGCGTCGTTTTGAGCTGGTGCATGCCGACAATATGGATTACGATGTCTGGAGAGATTATGTGACTAAGAATGAACTGGGTACCTATGCGGTAAGTCCACGAATGCAAAACCGCCATCTTAGTACATCGCCTTATCCGTGGACAACTGATTCTACCTCGTTTGTCAATAATGAACTGACGGTGACATCTGTTCCTGCGCCTAAGATGAACTACCCTAATGGAGCTGGTGATTATCTGTTGGATAAGCCTATAACGAATATCCGGATGACGGAGGATGGATTGATATCTTTTGATTTCATGGGAGGCGACAAAACAGTCGTTGAACATGTAATAGCTCAAACTTCAAACTCTCAACCTCAAACCTACGATATGTTGGGATGCCAACTCTCTAGTCCCCGTGCTGCTGGTTTCTTCATCCAGCGGCGTGGTGATGGCACGATAAGAAAGTACTATAAGAAAATGCAGTAATAAACTTTATATTTATTAACTTAAAAACAAACTAAATTTATGAGATTAATTATTGAACCGAACTATGATTTAATGTCGCAGTGGGCTGCCAATTATGTAGTGGCTAAAATCAATGCTGCTAAACCTACAGCTGAAAAGCCTTTTGTACTTGGACTCCCCACAGGCTCATCTCCTATCGGTATGTATCGTGGCTTGGTGAAGGCTTACCAGGAGGGTAAGGTTTCATTCAAGAATGTCGTAACCTTTAATATGGACGAGTATGTAGGTCTGCCCGTAGAGCATCCTGAGAGCTACCACTCTTTCATGTTTACAAACCTGTTCAACCATATCGACTGTCCTAAGGAAAATATTCATATCCTCAATGGCAATGCGCATGATCTGGCTGCAGAGTGTGCCAACTACGAGAAGGAAATAGAGAAATTCGGTGGTATCGACCTCTTCCTTGGTGGTATCGGTCCCGATGGCCATATCGCTTTCAATGAGCCAGGTTCTAGCCTGACCAGCCGTACACGTCAGAAGACCCTGACTACGGATACGATTATCGCCAACTGCCGTTTCTTCGACAATGACGTGAACCAGGTGCCAAAGACGGCTCTCACCGTAGGTGTGGGTACTGTCATGGCTGCTAAGGAGGTGATGATCCTGGTGAATGGTCATGCCAAGTGTCGTGCTTTGCAGGCTGCTGTAGAGGGTAGCGTCAACCACATGTGGACTATCTCTGCCCTGCAGATGCACCAGCATGGTATTATCGTGGCCGATGATGCCGCTTGTGATGAACTGAAAGTTGGTACCTATCGTTACTTCAAAGATATTGAGCGTAACAACCTGCTGTAAGAATTAAGAGTTAAGAGTTGAGAGTTAAGAATTGAAACTGTATCCACTTCTCTTTCAGCCTAACCTGCACGAGGTAGTGTGGGGAGGCGACCGTCTCTGTCATTATAAGAAACTGCCTGGCTCTGATACGCCTATTGGTGAGAGTTGGGAGGTTAGTGCCGTACCATCCAGTCCCAGCATTATAGCCAATGGCGAGTATGCTGGACGTGACCTGATATCTGTTATCAATGAAGCCCCGGAGGATATCCTCGGACAGGCTGTCAACGAGCACTATCACGGTCAGCTGCCCCTGTTGGTGAAGTTCATCGACGCACGTCGTGACCTGAGCATTCAGGTGCACCCCAATGATGAGATGGCCCAGCGTGAGCATGGCAAGATGGGAAAGAGTGAGATGTGGTATATTATCGACGCTAAGCCTGGGAGTTATCTCTATGCCGGATTCAAGCAGGAGATAACCCCCGAGGCTTATAAACAGCATGTTGCCGATGGCACGATAACGGATGTGCTTGCCCGTCATGAGGTAAAGACGGGTGACGTGTTCTATTTGCCGGCTGGCAGAGTGCATGCTATCGGTGCCGGTATCCTGTTGGCTGAGGTCCAGCAGTCGTCGGATGTGACCTATCGTATCTTTGACTATAATCGTCCGGGTATGGATGGAAAGCCGCGTGAGTTGCATACAGAACTGGCTGCGCAGGCGCTCGACTATCATGTGGAGAGCGAATACCGCACTATCTACGACGAGAATATCAACCGTGCTAATCTGATAGTCGACTCACCTTATTTCAGCGTGCGCGTCACGGAGACACCTGAGAGCTTCCATCGTAATCTGCTGAAATATGACAGTTTTGTCATCACGATGTGTATTGATGGCGATTGTCATATCCGTCTGCGTGCCACTGGCGAGGAACTCCTGTTGCGTGAGGGCAATAGTGTGCTGATACCTGCTGTCCTGGCTGACTATGATGTGATACCCCTGAAACTGAGTACCCGTTTCCTCGATGCCTTTATCGACAATATGGATAAGAGTCTCGTGGGAAAGGTCACCCGTTTCCTCCACATCTGATATCCGTCACTTTTCGTGTCCAAAATAGTATTGTCCGCGTTTGCGGGTAATACTGCCGTAGTTGATGGCGTGTTTCGGACAATGGTGATAGCAGGCCAGACAGTTGGTGCATGAGTCGTCGTGCAGCCATGTAGGTGTGCCGTCTTTCATCAGTAGGTCGCCTGTAGGACAAACATTTGCGCATTTTCCGCAATGGATGCACAGGTCTGTATCTACCGTGAATTTCTTGTCCGTTATCATGTAGCTGTTGAAATAGGCACCAATCACATGCGAGAAAGTCCAGGGTGTCAGTCCTCGTTGGGTATGTACCTCACCCGTTTTCCTTTCCTTAATCATCCCGGTGTACCGGTCCAGGTCTTCGCTGGCCTTACTGATTTTCTCGTGCTCGCGCTCAGGCGTGTCGGTATACATAAACGGCAGGCAGACATACGACTCAGGCATGATGAGTGAGAAGGCACTGTCCAGACGCAATCCCTTCTTCCTGAGGTCTTTATCCAGCATCTCCATCGTTCGTCCGATGCTGTCGCCGCAAGTCACGAGGGCATAAATAAAATTAGAATTCAGAATTTTGAATTCAGAATTATCAATGAACTTCCTGACGATACGGGGTGGTTGCCAGCCGTGAACGGGGAAACAGAAGCCCAGTCGTTCACCTTCCTGCAACTCATACTCACACTTGCCTTTCTTCATCTCATCGGGGATGAAGAGCAGTCTCTCGCCCGTCTCCTGCGCCAGTCTTTCTGCCGCCCATCGGGTATTGCCTGTACCTGAGAAATAGAAAATCATGCTGCAAACTTATAAAAAAAAACTGAGATGAACAAATAAAACAGGTATAAAGCCGTTATATCATCAGTATGAACATTCATCCAGTTGCATATTTTCACTCCCCATTGACGTCGAAATTCGGCATACCGCGCCAGAGCGGACTGGCCGAAGAACTTGTCGGCACGATTGTCCTGGAACCGGAATACAGACGCGAAGAGGCTGTTCGTGGTCTGGAAGCCTTTGATTACTTGTGGCTTATCTGGGAATTCTCGGCTAACCCGCATGAACAGCAGGGACTGACCGTGCGCCCTCCTCGTCTAGGTGGCAACGAGCGGGTTGGCGTCTTTGCCTCCCGTTCACCGTTCCGTCCTAATCGTCTGGGTCTCTCGTGCGTACGTATAGATAAGGTGGAGATAGGGGAGAACGGCCCCGTGATTCATGTGAGGGGGGCTGATTTGATGGATGGTACGCCTATCTACGACATCAAGCCCTATGTGGCCTATGCCGACAGTCACCCTGAGGCAAGAAGTGGATTCGTAGATAAGAAAGTATGGAAACCTTTGTTTGTGGAGATACCGCAGACACTATCAAAGCATTTCACAGAAAATGAGTTGGCTGGTTTGAAACAAGTGCTCAGCCAGGATCCGCGTCCACGCTATCACGATGATGCAGAGCGTATATACGGCATGCCGTTTGCAGGCTGGGATGTACGCTTCCGTGTGGCCGATGGTGTGGTTACTGTTGTTGAGGTTCATCGAAACTGATACTGACTTTCTCATATCCCATAGCCATCAGCAGGCGACGTACCTGTGACTCTGCCAGCTGGCGGGTGCCTTCGCAGGTAGCAGGTGTGATACAGCGTGTTTTCATCTTGTGGCGAGCCCGCTCGTAGAGCGCCTGTCGGTCTTTGTTTGACCAAGAGCCTGATTCGTGGAACGACTGCGTACGTGCCTCGTCAATGAAATGGTTGTCGAGTAGTGTAATCTGTGGCAGTTGTACAGCTAACGAATCTTCGTGCATAGAAATTCGAGAGGCGTCAAAGTCGCTGAGGTCTAGTCCTAAGCGGATGGTTCCATAATAGATACGTACCAGGTGGTCATCAGAGAAGAACCCCTTGCGCACGGTATCTACCAACTCCTCATCATTGATAGCCATAAACTCCCATTGGCCGATACGTCGGATGCTTTCTATCTCTGAGGGTGTCATAATCATTTCCGACGTGTCTTCAGAGTGTAATCCTGGCAGACGGTCGGACAACTTATCGAAGAAGAAAAGGCCGATGAGTCCAAGCGTCAGGACGAATACCAGTACGATGGCAGCTATGCCTCCGCAGGTGAATAGTAATTTTTTGTTATGTTGCTCCATAGTGCTACTCCAATCTGCGTATTAAGTCTTGAGGGTTATAGTCTGAACGGAACTGGATGGTGATGTCCTGTTCGCGGAATCCCATCTGTGTAATGATGGGTACCAAAATACGTACCGCATCCTCGCGTGCAGTCCGCTCAATACCCAGTTCGGGTATCTCAGAAATAATAGCCTTGCGTCCCTGCGCTTCAAAGCGCACCATCTCTTGATCTGTGAAATCATCGCGAAATCCCGTCACATACTCTTTGATATTATCGTGGTCTATCTCTGTACTGGTCAGCATGACGGCAGGGTCGGGTAGGGTGACGATTATTTTTTCACCCTGTCGCTTAATATGATGCTCCCTGACTTGATTCATATCGATATACCCTTTCAGCGTGGCATTGATGGGGATGATAATCTTCCGGTCGCCAAAGACATTGAGACCGAAAGAGATGCCGAATCCGCTGATCTCACGGTTGGATTCACACGCCACCAGTTTGTGAATGCGATATTCTGTGGTATATAGACGCGAGCAGCGCTGAATCTGCGCGACCAGCATAGGGATGCTATCAAAAGCGTATGCCTCTTCTGTATCAGACTTCTCACTCCTTCCGCAACTCATAGAAAGAAGTGGTAATAGGCATATAAAGATTAATCCTATGAGTTTTCTCATATCTTATATTACTTTTTCTGAATTGCAAAAATACAAAAAAAAGAGAATAAAAATGATAAATTATAAGTTTTTTTGTATCTTTATTAAACTTTTCTTTTTTTGATGCGTCATAAAGATAGTTACTTGCTAGCGAGGCATCCGGAGGCTGAGCTGCAACTCAAGAAAAAAACTAGAAGTCAAATTATAAACTATTGATGAAATGAAGAAACTTGTTTTAACAATGATTGCAATGGTGACCATGAGCCTCAGCGCAATGGCACAGGATACAGCCCAGGTACGCCGACAGTTCAATCCTGAACAGATGGCAAAGATGCGTACGGATGCAGTGGTAAAGAAATATGGACTGAACGACGATCAGGCTAAGAAACTATTAGACCTGAACACCCGTTTCGCAGGTAAGATTCGCCCTATGGGCCCGATGGGAGGCCAGCGTCGCGGTGGACAGCGTATGCAGGGTGACAGACCTCAGAGAATGAACCCCGATAGCCTGAGAGCACAGGGACAGCGTCGCGGAAAGGGACAGCGTGGCGGTGGTTTCAATCGCGAGGAAATGCAAAAGAATATGGAGGACTATAATAATGAGCTGAAAGCCATACTGACTCCCGAGCAGTATGAGGCTTACCAGAAGGACGAGCAGCAGAACCGCCGTCAGTTCAACGGTCCCCGCAGAGAAAGACCAACACAAAGGCAATAAGATAATAAATGATTTTTTCATAGTGATTAGGTAAATTAGTTTTTCAGTGATGACAATGCGCCCGCTATATAAAATAGTGGGCGTTTTTTTGTGCCGTCTCGTTTTTTTTCTGTAATTTTGCCGAAAATTATGAATATGAAACGCTATATACCTTTTATAATGGTTGCGGGTATCCTCGCTTTTGGTGCCTGCAAGGAGAAGAAAGAGTCCAAGGATATCATCACGACGAAATATGTGCCTAAGAAGCCTCAGGCTCCTATCGCCATGCCCGTAGATACCAAGACCACGCATATCACGTGGCAGGACAAACCCTACACAATACAGATTGACCGTGTGTCGGATGATAGTCTGAAGCAGGTGAAAGACGAGAATGGTCAGCCTTATTTCGACAACCGTGTCAGCGTGACCATCAAGCGTCAGGATGGTAGCGTGTTTTTCAAGAAAGTATTTACCAAGGCCTCATTCAGTTCATACATCGACGATACATTCCGCAACAATGGCATCCTGGCGGGAATCCAGTATGATGAGATAGGCGACAGGGGGCTGGAGTTCTCTGTTGTCGTAGGCATGCCTGATGCTCTTGACGATGTGTTTGTTCCTTTAGAGCTGGTCATTGACCGTCAGGGAGCTATCAGTATCAGTCGTGATGATGATATGGATATGCTCGATTATGATGATCGTGAAGGTGATTTCGACGAGGAGGGCGTATAGCGTGCTATACACTTGACGATATCAGACTATGCCAGGCCTCTGCAAGGTCTGGCATTTTTGCGAAAATCAAGTTGGCGCCAGCATCAGCTAATACTTTATCTGGCAGAGGACCAGTGTTGACTGCTAGGGTGAAAATCTGTGCTGCCACGCCTGCCTTTACGCCAAGTGGCGCATTTTCTACAACAAATGCCTCCCAGGGTTTCAGGTTGCCACATTTCTGTAACCCCATCAGATAAGGATCGGGGGCTGGCTTACCATGCTTCACATCGTATGCCGTCACGATATGGTCTTCACTCAGATACGTACCAAAATCCTTCAGCAGTCGGTTGATAAGCGGACGCTGTCCGCTACCTGTCACCACGCCGATAGTAAGTCCGTCAGCATGAATCTGTGCCATCAGGTCCAGTACGCCTTGCATCACGTTTGTCTCGGGCAGCGCATGAAACTGGCGCGTCTTCTCATCGTACATACGTTGGGCCTCCATCTCATCAATGTCGCGTCCCTGCTGTTTTTTTACCATCATGCGGATGGTGTCCACACCGCGGGCTCCCTCTGTGGCATAGGCATCGTCTACTGTCATCCTGATACCAAACGTAGCCATGGATTTCTGCCAGGCTACGGCATGGTGCGACATCGAGTCATAGAGCACGCCGTCCATATCGAAAAGCACGGCTTTGGGGCGAAGTGCCCCAAAACCGTGTTTCTCTAAGTATTGCTGAATAGCTTGTTTCATTATTTCTCTTTAGCCAGTCTTTCCTTGATAGCCTTCGACTCAGCCTCGTATCCAGGCTTGTCGAGCAGGGCAAACATGTTCTTCTTGTAAGCCTCCACACCAGGCTGGTTGAAGGGGTTCACGCCGAGCACGTTACCGCTGATACCGCAAGCAATCTCGAAGAAGTAAATCAACTGACCAATGTAGTACTCGTTGAGCTTGGGCACGCTGATGCGCATGTTGGGCACACCACCATCCACGTGAGCCAGACGAGTACCCAGCTCAGCCATCTTGTTCACCTCGTCCACACGCTTGCCAGCCAGGAAGTTCAGACCGTCCAGGTTCTCCTCGTCGCTGGGGAACAGCAACTTCTTCTCGGGCTCTTCAATGCTGATAACAGTCTCGAAGATGGTGCGCTCGCCCTCCTGAATCCACTGACCCATAGAGTGCAGGTCGGTGGTGAAGTCAACAGATGCGGGGAAGATACCTTTGCCATCCTTACCCTCGCTCTCGCCATAGAGCTGCTTCCACCACTCTGAGAAGAAGTGGAGTTTGGGCTGATAGTTCACCATGATCTCAATCTTCTTGCCACTCTGATACAGACCGTTGCGTACGGCAGCATACTGCGCTGCGAGGTTCTCGCTGAAAGGTACGTCCTTACCGCAAGCTTTCTCCATATCCTGAGCACCAGCCACCAGCTGCTTCACGTCGAAACCGGCGCAGGCGATAGGCAGCAGGCCTACAGGAGTGAGCACAGAGAAACGGCCACCCACGTTATCGGGGATGATGAAACTCTTGTAACCCTCCTTATCGGCACAGGTACGTGCAGCACCGCGCTTGGCGTCGGTCACTGCCACGATTACCTTCTTGGCCTCTTCTTTACCGCGCTGAGCCTCGCACTGCTTCTTCAGCAAACGGAAAGTCAGGGCTGTCTCGGTAGTCGTACCACTCTTGGAGATATTGATAACACCAAACTTCTTATCCTTCAAGTATTCTGTCATCTCAAACAGATAGTCCTCGCCAATATTGTTTCCAGCAAAGAGAATTGTGGGATTTTTCTTATCCTGAATGAGCCACGCAAAACTATTGCCCAGAGCTTCAATGACAGCGCGAGCACCCAAGTATGAACCACCGATGCCAGCTACTACTACTACCTCGCAGTTCTGGCGCAGCGTGTCGGCGCAAGCCTGAATCTCTGCCAGGAATGCAGGGGTGATAGATGATGGGAGGTGAAGCCATCCCAGAAAATCGTTACCAGGGCAGGTGCCGTTCTCAAGGGCTTCCTGTGCTGCCTTTACCTTTGGCTCAAAAGCAGCTACTGCACCTTCTGCCAAAAAACAGGAGGCCTTCGTAATGTCAAGCGTAATATTCTTCATATATTTATATAGTTAGATATTTCAAAATCTTGTGCAAAGGTACTAAAAGTCGGGCTAAATACAAAAGGAAAACAGATATATTTTTATCCCGGGATATAGTACACATCAAGATAGAATGATGAAAAAGGTACTTGAAGAATATAACGTGTGATTTGTGGAGTATGGCTGTTGCTAAATCTCCATCACAAAACGGGCACCATTTGTATAACTGGTGTCAAGATGAATGTCCCCCCCAAGGCGGCGTGCCAGTGAGCGTGCTATCGTGAGCCCTATGCCTGTTCCGTCATAGTATTCATCGAGTTGTATGAATTCTTCGAAAATTCGCTCTGCGTCTTCTGGCGGCACCCCTATGCCTGTGTCTTCAATGGTAAACACCGTTTTGTCGTGATCAGACGTAACCTTCATGACCACTTTTTTCTTCTCCCCTAAGTTCCCATTTGTATTATGCTGGAGTCGTGCTTCGGCATCGTGAGTAAACTTCTTCGCGTTGTCGAGCAGCAGTGTCAGCGCGCGGGTGGCAGCTCGCAGGTTTGTCTGCAGATACATATTCTCGGTTTCAGGTGACAGTTGAAGGTCGAATGTCAGATGCTCTGCGTTGCAGATGCCCGACTCGTCGATGGCTTGGGTGGCAATTTGAACGATGGGTACGTTGTCTGTGCGATCAATGATGCTTTTACTGCTTACCTCAGACAGTTCAAGCATCTTGTTGACCAACGAGGTGATACGATCGGTGTTTTCGGTTATCTTGCTGTTGATATCCAGTCGAGTGGCATCATCCAATTCCATACCGGGGGTGGTGATTACCTGCGTAAAGCCCGATAGAATATTCAGTGGCGTGCGTATCTCGTGCGACATCTGTTGTATGAAACAGGTCTTCATCCTGGCTGATTCCTCAGCATGTGCATTGGCAATGGCCAGTTGCTCGTTCTTCTGTTCCAACTGGGCATTGGCGGCTGCCAGACGGCGTTCGGCTCTGTGACGGAAGTAAGTATAGACAGAGAAGAAAACTGTGATGACGATAATCGCAGCTATGAGCGACATAATACGTGCCTTTGACAAATGTTCCTGTTGTTGCAGTATCTGTTCCTCCTTCTGTCGTATTGTCTCCTGCTCGTCAGAGTCAATCCATTGCGACTTGATAATAGCGGAGTCCAGTCGCTGACAAATCTGATTGGCTACAACACTGGCAGAATCGAGCTGTCCAGTCATCAGGTTAACGCGATACTTCTTCAGCAAATATTTCTGGATATCATCCAGTGAGTACCCCGATTGGGCATGAATAAAGATGTTGTCGAGATTGCGCAGTATTCTGGCAGCAGCATGCCATTTGCCCGACATCGCCAAATAGTCGCTGGCATCCAGCTGGCCTTCGTCGGTGTTTGCAAAGTTAGATTGCTGAAAAGCCGTAAAAGTATTTTCTGCTTCGTGAATTTTACCGATGCCTTCAAGTCCGATGGCCTCAAAGATATAGCAGCGGGCTTGCTGCTTATCGATATATGTCGAATCATCCGGAAATAACTGTTTGTACTCACTAATCAGTTTACTAAAGCGTTGGTTCCAGAATAGCCCCTTTTCATATTTCTTCTCGCTGAGCCAACCGTAGGTGATATTGATAACCCCCACTGCGGCATCGTGATACGTCTCGCGGTTCTGTTCTTTGGCAATGTATTCCAGATGTCGCTGGAATGCTTGTTCGAAAAGTTGGGGCACCTCTTCGTCCTCTATGTTGAAATGTCTCCTGCAGCATCCTGCGAAGACAAGCAGATTGGTATAGTCGCTCGTCGCAGTGTAATGGTGGTAGTTCAAATGCTCCAGAGCATTTCTCACCACCTGACTGGCACTTTGGAAGTTGTAATAGCGAATATGTAGTCCTGCCAGATAACTGGCCGAACGGGCATAAGTATCCAGATCTGCAGGATCATCAGAGCTTTCAATAGCTGCCATAGCTTCTTTCCAGTAAAATTCGGCTGTATGTACCTGCGACATGCGATAGTAGGCAAAGCCCTGCCAGAAATAACTTTCAGCCTCGCTCAGCACTTTTTCCTTTCCCAGACTGTCGGCTAATACCTGCATACGACTGAAGTCTTTCTGCTGGGAAGCATCTGTTATCATCTTGATGGCGTCATTAAGTGCAGCCTGTTCGTCGCTGTTTTCACAGCTGATGAGTGGCATTGTAATGGCGACAACAGTAATCCATATAAGTATAGGTATTAATCGTGGTCTTAGCATTTTATAGTTTAAAGTAAAATCCGTGTTTATTTATATTTGCGGCAAAGATACGAAATATTTCCGAAAAAGAGTAATAGTTGTCTAAATTTAACGAATGTTGATGACATGATAATTTGGTACCATCTGAAAATGATTTCGATAGTTATGCAATTTTGTGAATAGTTTCCTTCATGATGGGGGAAAATAGGTGTAGAGATTGCAGGAAAATGAAATTATTTCTGTACCTTTGCACTTAAATTTTGAGAAGAGCATAAAAATGAAGAAAGTCAACATAGCCATTTTCGCATCTGGAGGTGGTACAAATTGTGAGAATATCATCCGATATTTTAAGGATTCTGATGAGGTTTGCACGGCCTTGGTTGTCAGCAATAAGGCAGAGGCTCCTGTGCTTGGAAAAGCTCTGAAGTTGGGCGTGCCTGTTCAGATCGTCACAAAAGCAGAGTTGAATGATGAGGCGGTGATGATGCCCTTACTGCAGCAATATGCTATCGACTTCATTGTATTGGCAGGTTTTCTTCCTTTAGTACCTGATTTCTTAATCGAGGCCTTTCCGCGTCGCATCGTGAATATTCACCCCTCGCTGTTGCCGAAATTTGGTGGCAAGGGCATGTGGGGACATCATGTACACGAGGCCGTGAAGGCTGCAGGAGAGACAGAGACGGGTATGACTGTTCATTGGGTCACACCCGTTTGTGATGGAGGCGATATCATTGCCCAGTATCGTGTGGCGCTCTCGCCAGAGGATTCTGCGGATACGATCTCTGAGAAAGAGCACGCGTTGGAGATGAAATACTATCCGTTGGTCATCTTGCGTGCATTGAACGAGACTTTCTAACAGCTCGTTTTATCGTCTACCTCTTAACTCCTTATTTCTTAAAATAGTCATTCTTCATCTTGATAACAAAGATAATCACCGCACAGGTTGCTGTGATGACGTTGGTTGTGAAGATGAAGATACCAGAACGGCCCAGCATTAATCCCTGGCTCATGAAACAGATGCTGCCTATTGACATCATGATGAAGCCTGGCAGGGAAATACCGTCAGTATTTCGTGTCCTGATGGTTTGTATGGCCTGAGGCAGATAACCGAAAATCAGTCCGAGGCTACCCAGCCAACCAAAGATTTGAAATAAAAGCTCATGTTCCATAGTAGTTGAAAATAATGTTATTCAGTGTGCAAATATAAATAAAAAAACCGACATTGATACGAATATGCGTGGAATTTCGTCCTCTCATGACATTTTTTTAGCGTAATGTGCCGACATTTGAAATAAAAATGTTAATTTTGCACTCTAAAACTACAATTTATGCAAAAATCTGCTACTACATCGATGAAATAATGTTGGTATTTAAAGTTAAACAATAAAACATTTTTGCAAAGAAAAGATAATGATTAACAAGAGCGTTTTAATTAGACTGGTATCCCTCTATGTCATACCATACTTGTTATTGCTGACGGCTATACTCGTAATGATGTATATATATCCGAAACCGGAACTACACCTGATGCTCAACTCCTTTCATTCAGGCGTCCTGGATTTTTTCTTTAAATTCTATACCCTGATGGCGGAGTGGCCCTTGTATGTCCTGGCTTTCCTGCCCTCGTTGTGGAAGCGCAACAAGATGACGCTTTTCTTTGCGATGTGTGAGCTGACGGGAGGTACCATCCTGCAAATCCTGAAGCACACGATCAGCAACCCCCGTCCTGTGAGCGTATTCGAGGATTATCCCGACCTGGTATTGCCTTTGGTTCAGGGCGTGGATATGCACCACAGTAATTCCTTTCCCTCAGGCCACGCCTCTACGTTCTTCATGTTCTGTACCTGCAGCGTCATTGTGCTGGCGTATTTCTTTAGCCGGAAGGATGCATTGAAAACGCTCAGGAACCAGATCCTGTTTGACGTGGCGCTGGTGGCGTTGCTGGTTCTTGCAGCCATGGGTGCCTATTCGCGCGTCTATCTTTCCCAGCACTTCCTGTCGGATGTGTGTGTAGGCAGCATCATCGGCTTTACCACCCCCTTCCTGATGTTCTGGCTGTGCAGGAACAAAGTATTGAAACTTAAAAAAGAAGAGACAAAATGATAGCTTTATTTGAACAGGTGAAAAAGGTGTTCCGACGCCCCCTTTCGCTTTTTGCATTCTCGAGTATCGTCAGTATAGGCACACTGCTGCTCTACAACATACCATTCTTCCGGTTTGTCATCGACAACAGCAACGAAAGTCCGTTGGGTGTTACCTGGCTGACGGTGTCACTGGTGATTATCATGCTGGTGCTCAACTTCATGATGGCCTGTCTGGCTATGTTCTGCCTGAGAATTGTAGGCCGCATCCTGATGGCCATCATGGCTGTTATCAATGCCACGGCCGTCTATTTCATCCTGACCTACAGCGTCTATATCGATGCCACCACCATCGAGAATGTGTTCAACACCCGATATTCTGAGGCTTCCGGCTTCTTCAGCTGGTCGCTGTGGCTGTTCATCTTTGTCTTCGGCATCCTGCCGGCCTTGTTCTGCCTGTTCCAGCCCGTCGTCATTGGCAAGGTGAAGAAACTGGCCGTCTATTGCGGCAGTTCCCTGGCCATTATCCTTGTCGTGGCATTGCTCAACATCAACCAGACGCTTTTTATCAGTCAGCACGACACCGAACTGGGTGGCTTGCTGCAGCCCTGGTCGTATATCGCCAATACCTGCCGCGTCATCAGCTTTATGCAGGACGAGCAGGCCGAGGAAATCAAACTGCCCGATGGCAAGATTACGGACAACGAGAAGGCTGTGGTGGTGCTCGTCATTGGCGAGTCGGCCAGAAAAGCCAATTTCCAGCTCTATGGCTACAAGCGTGACACCAATCCGCTGCTGTCGAAACAGCAGAAACTGAAGGTGTTCCAGACCCAGTCGTGTGCTACCTATACCACGGCTGGCACCAAGGCTATCCTGGAGCCGAAGGATTGTGGCGACCTCTACGAACTGCTGCCCAACTATGCTTTCCGTACGGGTGTGGATGTGTCGTGGCGTACCTCTAACTGGGGAGAACCGCCTATCCATATCGATGAATACCTGACAGACTCCGAACTGGCTGATATGTATCCCGATGTGGATGGCAACTATGACGGAATCCTCTTTGCTGGCCTCCGTCAGCGTATTGAGTCAAGTCCCAAGAACAAGGTGCTGATTATCCTGCACACCAGCACCAGCCACGGTCCTCAGTATGCCAAGAAATATCCCAAAGAGTTCGAGGCCTACAAGCCCGTAGCCCAGAATGTGGAGGAGGGCGAGAAGCATGTGGACCGTCTTGTCAATGCCTACGATAATAGCATCCGCTATACAGACTATCTCCTCAATGGTCTTATCGACACCCTGCAGACGATGAAAGGCTGGAAGCGTGCCATGATTTTCATCTCTGACCATGGTGAGTCACTGGGTGAGAACAAGATGTTTATGCATGGCCTGCCCATGAAACTTGCACCCAGGGAGCAGTACGAGATTCCGTTCTTTGTCTGGACTTCAGATAATTTCAGGACCTATAAGCAGGACCTGCCAGCGGTGCTGGAACAGCACTATATCTTCCACTCCGTGCTCAATCTGCTCTCTATCCAGTCGCCGGCCTATCAGGAGGAGTTTGATATCTTCGTGAATCCCAAGCGTTGACGGATTCACTTCTCAAAGCATAAAAAAATGAGCACCCTGCAAAGGATGCTCATTCTTTTTTGATATCGTGATTGCTTATTCAGCAGTCTCTTCGTCGTTTGCCTTAAAGCTAGCCAGATCCTCTACCTGGAATGCCTTGATGTAAGCGCTCTTACCGAGAACATCCTCCTCGGCCATGCGAACGTATACGTTGGCACTCTTCTCGAAGAGCTCAGGAGCCTTGGTGGCGTCGCGCAGGATCAGGAGTGACATCACCAGCTCGGCAGTCATGTCGTACAGACGACGAGCCAGGAAGTCGTGAGCATCCTGATTGTCGAGAGCCTTCACGTTGTTCAGAGCCTCCTCGTAAACGGGAACGAGCTTCTCAACGCGTGCCTTCAGGTTCTTCAGGCTGTCGCTCACCTCGAGACCAGCGAGCATCTCCTTGATATTGTTGAGCATAGTGCCGTTGGTGATGTAGCGGATAGCAGCTACAACCTGCAACTGAGTGGTACCCTCGTAGATAGAGAAGATACGGGCGTCGCGGAACAGGCGCTGGCTCTTGTACTCCATGATGAAGCCTGAACCACCGTGGATGCTGATAGCATCGTAGGCGTTCTGGTTGGCATACTCAGAGTTCATACCCTTGGCCAGTGGGGTGAAGGCATCAGCCAGACGCTGGTACTTCTTCAGCTCCTGCTTCTCCTCAGGAGTGAGTTTGCGGTCGCGCTCGATGTCCTCGAGGCACTTGTAGATATCCACATAAGCGGCTGTCTCGTACAGCAGTGAACGACCAGCATCGAGCTTGGCCTTCATGCGACTGAGCATGTCGTAAACAGCGGGGAAGTTGATGATCTTGTCACCAAACTGCTGACGCTCCTTGGCGTAAGCCAGACCCTCGTTGTAAGCCTCCTGCTCAACACCTACACTCTGTGCAGCGATACCCAGACGGGCGCCGTTCATCAGAGCCATCACGTACTTGATAAGTCCCAGACGGGTGCTACCGCAGAGCTCTGCCTTAGCGTTCTTATAAGTGAGCTCACAGGTAGGTGAGCCGTGGATACCCAGCTTGTGCTCGATGTGACGAACATCAACACCGCCCTGACGCTTGTCGTAGATGAACATTGACAGACCACGTCCGTCCTTGGTGCCTTCCTCAGAACGAGCCAGCACGAGGTGGATGTCGCTATCACCATTGGTGATGAAGCGCTTTACACCGTTCAGACGCCAGCAGTTCTCCTTCTCGTCGAAGGTGGCCTTCAGCATCACGCGCTGCAGGTCAGAACCAGCATCAGGCTCGGTCAGGTCCATACTCATACCCTCACCAGCGCAAACGCGGGGGATGTACTTCTGGCGCTGCTCCTCTGAACCGAACTCGTACAGAGTGTCGATACAGCTCTGCAGGCTCCAGATGTTCTGGAAACCGGCATCGGCAGAAGAAATCATCTCAGAGAGCATAGAGAACACGGTGTTAGGCAGATTCAGACCGCCGTAACGACGAGGCATAGAAACACCCCACAGACCAGCCTTACGGGTGGCGTCGAGGTTCTCGTAAGTCTTAGAGGCGTAGATCATACGACCGTTCTCGAGGTGTGGACCTTCGAGGTCAACGCTCTCAGAGTTTGGCTCGATAATATTGGCAGCCACGTCGCCGGTGATGTCGAGAATCTGCTTGTAGTTCTCGATGGCATCGCCCAGGTCAACGGGAGCGTAGTCATATTCTTTCGCATCAGCGAAACCCTTTTCTTTCAGCTCAACGATACGAGCCATAAGGGGATGGTTCAAGTAGAACCCGATCTCAGGATGATCGCTATAATAATTTGCCATAATTACTTCGAATTTTGCTTATAGTATTTAATGAGTTTGGGAACTACCTCTTCAACGGTACCAACGATCACGTAGTCGGCAATCTTGTTGATAGGAGCATCGGGATCTGAGTTGATGCTGATGATGATACCAGAATCCTGCATACCAGCGATGTGCTGAATCTGTCCAGAGATACCACAGGCGATGTACACCTTGGGGTGAACGGTAACACCAGTCTGACCAATCTGACGGTCGTGATCCAGCCAGCCAGCATCAACAGCGGCACGAGAACCACCAACCTCACCATGCAGCACCTTGGCCAACTCGAACAGCTGGTCGAAGTTCTCCTTGCAGCCCATACCGTAACCACCGGCTACAACGATAGGCGCACCCTTCAGGTTGTGCTTGGCAGCCTCTACGTGGTGATCCAGAACCTTTACGACGAAAGCCTCGGGGCTCACATACTTGCTTACCTCAGGATAAACAACCTCCTTGCGGCACTCGCCATCGTACAGGGCCTTCTGCATCACGCCTGAGCGTACAGTAGCCATCTGTGGACGGTGGTCGGGGTTCACGATGGTAGCAACGATGTTACCACCGAAGGCAGGACGAATCTGATAAAGCAGGTTCTCGTATGTCTTGTTGTTCTTCTTATCCTCGAAGGGACCAATCTCCAGCTCTGTGCAGTCGGCAGTCAGACCAGAGGTCAGGGATGATGATACACGTGGACCGAGGTCACGGCCAATCACGGTAGCACCCATCAGGCAGATCTGTGGCTGCTCCTCCTTGAAGAGGTTCACCAGAATATCAGTGTGGGGAGCTGAGGTGTAGGGGAACAGGTCCTTAGCATCGAAAACAAACAGCTTATCGACACCGTAAGGCAGAATCTGATCCTCAACCTTGCCCTTGATGCCAGTACCGGCAACAATGGCGTGGAGCTCAACCTTGAGTTCATTGGCGAGCTTACGACCCTTGGTCAGCAGCTCCTGAGATACTTCCTGTACCTGAGTACCTTCAATTTCGCAATATACAAATACGTTGTTCATATCTCAATTAACCAATAATCTTCTCATCCAACAATTCTTTGATCATTCCCTCGATATCAGCATCAGAAGCCGTCAAAGTCTTCGACTCCTTAGCCTGGAACACGATGTTCTTGATGGCCTTCACCTTGGTGGGTGAGCCATTCAGACCGCACTGGTTCACATCGCCGTCAACATCGGCCACGCTCCACTGGTTGAGTGTGAGCTCAGGGCGCTCGTCGTACAGATAGTCGTAGGCAGTACCCTCGGCTGGACGCTCCATAGGACAGGTAGCGCGCTTGTACTTCATCACCAGCTTAGCGTTCTGGGGACGACAGGGAGCGGCACTTCCGTTCACGGTAATCACAACTGGCAGAGGAGCCTCTACAGTCTCCACACCACCGTCGATCACACGCTTGATGGTAGCCTTACCATCCTTCACTGAAAGAACCTCCTCAGCATAAGTCACCTGGTTGAGACCCAGCTTCTGAGCCACCTGAGGACCTACCTGAGCGGTATCACCGTCGATAGCCTGACGACCACCAATCACGATGTCAACATCGCCAATCTTCTTGATGGCTGTAGCCAATGCGTAAGAAGTAGCGAGGGTATCAGCACCGGCGAAGAGACGGTCGGTCAGCAACCAACCAGTATCAGCGCCACGATAAAGTCCCTGACGGATAATCTCACCTGCACGTGGAGGACCCATCGTGAGGATTCCTACTGTTGAGCCTGGGTTCTGCTCCTTCAGGCGAAGGGCCTGCTCCAGGGCATTCAAATCTTCTGGATTGAAGATGGCGGGCAGGGCTGCACGGTTTACGGTGCCTTCGGCAGTCATTGCGTCCTTACCCACGTTACGGGTGTCTGGCACTTGCTTGGCCAGCACAACAATTTTCAAAGCCATAATATAAATAAATAATGTATTTTCGTTTTAAAACGGGTGATTTTTTTCAAAATCGACCGCAAAGGTACTATTTTTTACGCACACAGCCAAATATTATGCACAAAAACCGTCGGTATGTGCACAATTTGGCCGTTTTGTGCAAGGATTGTATCCTTTCTGAAATACTTACACCTGAATTTTCTGCCAGAGATTGGCATTGGTCTTCACCACGAGACCTTCTTTTACCCAGCGACAGATGATGGTCTTCACCACAGGCGACTCGTTATTGGCTAGGCGGAGGTTCACCAAGTCTTCCTTCGTAAACTCTTTGGGCAGTACATCCAGATAGCGGATATTTCCTTTTGAAGCCTGGGGGCTCACCGCATTGTCGTGGAGGGCATCAATCTTGTTGCCATAGAGTTGCAACTGGTAGTGCAGACATCGTTCGGCATACCATACGGCGAACCTGATGGCGCGCTCCGTTTCCTGGCGACCTTCCAGCAGGTAGGCGATGATGCCGGCACGGAAACCATTGAGGGCAGCACGACGACGCAAGACGTCGAGTGAATAGCGCAATGTCTGCAGGTACTCCTGTCGCTTCTCTTCATCCCACGCCTCGATGGCCTTGTTGATGAGAGGCAGTTCTATCTCGCCTTCCTCGTCCATCAAGCAGAGGCACTGGCGCTTCACCTTCTCCTCATCCTCCTGACTCCACGGCTTGAAATGAGGCATACGTGCGCCTACCATATCGGGCAGCAACACAGGCGTCACTCGGCTCACCAGTCCACTCTCGGCATCAGCGAAGAATGCACGGCACTTATTGGGCGTTCCGCACATCACCATATTGTAATAGAGGGTGACCTTGCCAGAGAATGAGTCCTTCGATATGCGATGCTGACCCCAGGGCTTGTTGTCGTAGGCCAGACGGAACAGGTCGTTCTTCTCTGTCCACGCGCCGCCCTTGTTGTTCTTCAGCACCGTCTCAATCTCAGGGGCATAGGTAAACAGATGTTTGCCCTTGGCATAGAGAGCTCGTTCCAGAAAGGCCGACACACCGATGTTGGGCTCGATGATGCGAATCTGGGCACAGGGGTTCTCTACCTCCTCGCCGTTTTTCTTGGCCAGCGAGTACTCAATCTCCTTCTGCCATTCCACCTCGTCCTGCTTGATGATAGGGTCCATCAGCAACTCAAACTCTGCGTCAACAAACGACTTACCTGTGGCCTGAGGGGCTTCGATATCCACAATGAAGCTGGGTGAGTTCAGTTTCCCGTCGCGATACTTGGCGCGGATGCCTGTGGCCAGTGTGCCCAACATAGGCATTGCTGCCATCAGCGTGGCCTCGCGAAACTCCTCTGGGGCATGGTCGCTGAGGTCCTGAAGGATGCCAGGTAACTCGTTGTCGACAGGAGCTACAGTTGATTCTTCACTCTCTGCCGAACCTGCTTCGGTGGCTGCTCCAAGCGACGAGAGCACCTCGT
The DNA here is from genome assembly GCF_022024115.1 of Prevotella communis. Taxonomy (NCBI): domain Bacteria; kingdom Pseudomonadati; phylum Bacteroidota; class Bacteroidia; order Bacteroidales; family Prevotellaceae; genus Prevotella; species Prevotella communis. Next base: position 2,679,397 of record NZ_CP091792.1, on the reverse strand, counting down.
TCATCATTGATGGGATGCCTGCAGGACGGGTGCTGCCTACGGCACTCTTGATGGTCGACTGCACCTCATGGTCCGACAAGCCCCAATGGGGTAGGATAGTGAACAACTTCTGCTCGTCGAAGTCACAGATGAAGCGCATGTAGCGACTCATGGTGTAGAGCGCCATGTTGCGCTCGCCCTCAGCAGGTGCATCGCCATACCCCAGTTTCCAGAGCAGGGCCTGCACGATGTTCTCGTAAGGGATGCCCTTGTAGTTCGAGCCCCCTAAGTTAGGGGGTTGGGGGGCTGAACAAGTTTCAGAGCCGTTTTCGTTCTTTTCTGTAAGAGGTGATTCCTCGTTCAGACCCCTGTTGTCCCCTAACTTAGGGGACGAAGGCTGTTCCTCAAACACTATTGGATCCAGCAACTTTACATACTTCTCGCTGGCCATGAAGCAACAGCGGGCCAGGTCGGTGACGTGCGAGTCGTAGCTGACACCCAGTCGGGAGGCCAGCTTCTGGATATCCTCCTCGATGGTGGCGCCTGGGGTACGCCAAGCCCAGATGTGGGTGCCGCCGCCTGCACTCTCGGCGAAATAGACGATACGATATTCCTCAATGAGGTTCTCGTCCTGCACCTTCTGCCAGAGTTGCTCCGTCAGTCCCTTCTCGTCGATGTCGAGGTAGAAGAGTCCTGAGGGCACTGCATCTTCAGCCTTGCGCGTACCATTGTTAAAACTCTGTGCAAGGGGAAGCCATACGGGCAGTTCCTTCTTGCGATCCAAACGGTTGTTCTGCTTCACGTCCTGAAGGATTTCCTCCACGTGATTCTTCGCCAGCAGTTGACGATAAGCAGCCATGCTCGCCTTGCGAGGCTTGCCGCTAAATGATGATGCCATTTGTATCATAGCGGCGGCAAAGGTCACAAGGGGTTTTGCACCTTAAAAGTGGGATGTTTTCCCTAAGAGTGCAATTGTTTCATGGGATGTGCTAACCGGTTGTATTTCTGGTAGATAGCGTTGAAAATATTTTGTATATCCTGTGCTTCTCCGCCCATACCTTCCTGAATATTCTTTCTGAACGTGCCCACAGAGGGCTTCTCAGTCAGTTTTTCGGCCAAATCACCATCGGAATGGGTGCCGAAGACTGCACTTTTTTTCATTTCTCCCACCAGGTGACAGAAGAAACGTGCAGTAAACAGGTTGTTGTGAGGACTTTTGCGTGTCACTTTCAGGTGGGCAAAGATGTTTTCGTCTTGAATCAGTTCCTGCCACATCGCCTCATAATGGGGATACCAGGCTTTATCTACCAGATTATCCAGTTGACGGGCTGCCTCCATCACGGCGTCGCCTACGCGCTGCAGGTCGTCCATCACCAGTTGCTCGTCGCCAAACTTACTGGTGGGATCCAGCTCTCTGGCAATCTCCGACAGGGTGGCCAGATGGAAAATGAAGTGGCGCAGGGTGTCGTCGTCGAGATGGGTATCCAGAAAGGCTTCTTCAAAGGCCTCGCGGTCTGTGGTCCATTTGGCAAACAGTCCGCCGGGCACCTGTCCCAATGCTGCACGCTCCTTGGTGCGCTGGGCTGTCATGATATCGCACCACGAACTGCTGTCGCTGACCACGCGGAGTGTCTCGCGATGCTCTTTCCAATAGTTCCACCATGTGTTGCTTTCGCGTACCCGCATGAGTACCTTATTAAATAGATGGGCCATAGCCTTGCTGTCGGTACGGCGTTGCTGAATCATGCTGACCGTCATACTTGGCAGTATCTGCAGTATAAACAGTTCCAGCAACATCATCTGCAGACTTTCGCTCATCCTGCTGTCGAGTGTTTCCATGACCTGACGCATGTCCTGAACAAGATTGGTGGTTTTATCCATTTTCTGTATCTCGCTGTCTATGTCGGTGGTCTGGACAATTTGTAGCATCGTCAGCAGTTCATCTGGCTTCATGTGCTGGGCAAGTGCGCTGACGATATGCTGTGTGGGTGAAAACTGCTGTCGGGCGGCCTTCTGCTGTTCTGTGGGCAATGTCATGGGTTGTGTCAGCATCATGGTCACTACGTCGAAGAACGGTGACTCTTGTTCTTTAGCCGGTTCTGCGCCCGACAGTTGTTGCTCCAGCGTTATCACCGACTGACGTAAGCTGGCGTTCGATACGGTTTTCTCAATGCGCTCCAGATACTCAGAAACGAGTAGCGCTGAGGGTGTCGCGTTCAGTTCCAGCAGTGCTGTCGTCGCACGTTGCATGCGCACCAGGGCTGCATAGATCTCTGCCTCTATGCAGGTGTCCATCCCGTCTGTTATTTCCTGGGCCAGTGTGCTGAGTCTTTGCGTGGCCACTTCCCAATGGCGGCATATGAGGGTGGTCAGTTGTTCTGCTTGTTCGTCGTCAACGATTTTCTTGATTTCTTCTGTAGTCATATCTTGTCTTCATCGGTTACGGTTACAACTGTAACCATGTAACCATTTTGTTGTTCTGGTTGTTGATGATTGTTTGTAAGATGTTATATAATAGTATGTTACAATGTATTTTAGATTGCTTTTGTCCTCTGCGGTTACATGGTTACAGCTGTAACCGTAACCGCTTTCGCTGATTTGTATTAGTTGTAACAAGGGGTAGGATTAGTTCTTGCAAGGGATAAACCGTAGGGTAGGAGGGAGAGAAACGTCTGCTTTCTATCATTTGCCTATACCCAAACGACTGTGCGCCTGTAGTCAAATGACTGTGCGCCTATACCCGATTTGAATCGCAGAATTTTTGTGTGATGCTCCTAAAGCCCTCTGCCATCATATCTCAGTATAGATATGCTCCTTGCCACGAGGTGTCATCAGCAGTTTAGGATTGTCGCCCTTGGTCCACTCGTTCAGTTGCTTGCGGGCAGAATAGAGCGTCAGTCCTGAAGCACGTGAGAAGATGCTGGCGGTAATGTAGCCGTGATGTCGCTGTATGCAGTCTCGCATCACCTGTTCCAACTTCTCTTTGTCGGCCAGAATCTCCTGTGTATCTGCATTCTGCCATCGACGGAATCCGTCCATCCACTTCTGTATTTCCCTGTCCCACAGCTTGCCGGGGTTATACTCCACGCCTTCCAGTCTGACGTCACGGTCTTTCACCTCACTGGCGTCTGTCACCTGTTTGGTCAGCGACAATTTTGGGGCAAACGAGCCTATGGGTGTCTCAATGCGGTAGCCCTCAGCCAGAAAGCGACCTGCCACACGGATGAAAGCATCGAAGGCACGGCTCAGCTCGCCATATCGTAATGCATTGTAGTCCTCGCACTTCTCTTCCAGTTCCTTCATCGTCAGTTTCTGTCCGCTCTTCGGACGCACATATACCAGGTTCTTCCCGTCCTCGCCCTTCACTGGCGTTGGGTGAACCTCATACCACATTCCACTATTTTTCCTTGGCATAAACAATCTTTTTTTTGTGACTACAAAGGTACTCATTTTTATGGTGAAAAACAAGTTTTCTTCAAAATAATTTCTCGAAAAAGCATATAATCTGCAACGGCAAAAATCTCAAAAAGGTGTATAATGTGGGGGTTCAAAAATCTCAAAAAGGTGTATGGTGCTTTTGAAAGAAAGTGACCAGATTGCAAATCTAAGGGATGCTGAAGTGTTTTTTTTGTTTCTGACAGACTAGTCCGAAAATCTTCTAGTTTCCCGATGCAAATATAATGCTTTTTGAAAATTATGCATTATTTTCTACAAAATTCTTATATAAACTGCCCTTGTTTGACGATTATTTACTATCTTTGCAACGGTATCATGTTATGATACATGATACTAGGCGATACATAGGTATCAGCCGAAATGATTTTTGAGGGAAATTAGCAACATTTGCTATTTATTCGAAAGAACGTCCTTGAAGTTTGGCCGCAGATAGACGTAAAAGATAGAATAGAGAGCAGATGTCCACTTGATACGTGGACGTCTGACTTGTCTATCTTTTACGGGTTAGGCCAAACACCCAAGGACGTGGACGAGGAAGATTGTCCACGTTCTTTGTGTCTTTATCGACATGGGGTGATTAGCCTGACTGCACGTTTCTTCTTGATATTCCCCATTTGTTTGAACTTAAAGGAACGTGCTACTAATGATAAAGCGAACGGAAAGATTACAAGGTAGTAAGAATAGACGTGATGACGAGTATTACACCCTCTACGATGACATTGCCGCTGAGGTGCGTCATTATCTGCCGCAATTACGTGGCAAGCGGATTCTTTGCCCATGCGACTGGGATGAGAGCTACAATGAAGAAATAGTCTTTAAGGAAGAGGGCTATGTTTTGGGACGTGATTTGTTCTCTCAGGAAGGTACAATCAAGAACATTGATGTCGCTCAGACAAATGCCAAGATTGAGAAACGCCTCGACATGGTGAAATGCCAATTTGTGGAGTATCTGCTTAATCAGGCTGAAGAATGGGGATTCCGTTCTATCAGCGTGAGTGGTTACAATCCAAAGACTGGTGAAGGAGTGCGCTTTCAAGATATAGACTATAGTCACTACGACGTTATCATCACCAATCCGCCATTCAGCCAGTTTGATGAGTTTATCGACATACTCGTGAAGAATAAGAAACAGTTTTTGGTGATTGGCCCACAGACAGCTCCAACAGAGAAGAGTATCATTCGTCATTTTCAGAATGGCAATATACGTGTGGGCTATCATTATCATCTGAGCGGTTTCCGTCGTCCAGATGGTAGTGTGCTTCCTAAGCAGCATAACACGCCTCGCAGTTCTATGTGGTACACCAACCTGCAAGTAGACGAGAATGAGAAACAAATAGTCATGAGCTGTTCCTACGAAGAGAATCCTGAGCGCTATCCCCGCTATGTGAATTATGATGCAATCGAGGTGCCTACTGTAGCAGAGATTCCCTACGATTACGACGGAGAGATGGGCGTTCCCATTACTTTCATGCAGAAATATAACCCTAAGCAGTTTGAAATCATGGGTTCGAGCCGTCAATTAGGAAAGCCCATGAAAGATTGCGTAGAACCTGATGCAGTTTATTCAAAAGGCGGTATGCGTTTTTATTTGGCAGAAGGCAATAAACATTATAAATGTCTTTGGGACAGAATAGTCATCAAACACAGAAAGGAGGATGAATAGAATGACAGTAAAAGAACTGTATGAGAAAGTGGCCAGTGGCAAGATTATCAGCGACATCGAGTTGCAACGAGCCATTGTGTATGATACAGCCAAGCAGGCTTTAGTTATTGATAGCATCTATCACGGAATTCCTTTGCCCGCCTTCTATCTATGGGAACGCGAAGATGGAATCCTTGAAGTGCTCGATGGTAAGCAACGCATAGAGGCAATCACGAAGTTTAAGCAGGGCGATATTAAGTATAATGACAAGACTTGGAAGGAATATGCTTATGATAGCGACTTGCAACATGTTGTAGATGAGACAGACCTTACAATAATAATATGTAAGGGCAGTGAGGAAAAGAAACGTGAAATTTTCAAGCGCATCAATACACTTGGCGTTCCTCTATCGCGCTACGAAGTACTCAATGGTCTTTATCATGGTGAATACTTAGAAGGTCTTGGTGACTATTTCCGCACCAATGCCGATGTCAGGAAGGTATTACCTACTGCCTCTATTGACCGTGGAGATAACAAATACCATCTCTTGGAGTACATTTTCTATGTGCGCCATAATAGTCTTTTTCCTAAAAAAGATGAATTAGACGAATATGTTAAACTGCACAAGGACGAAAGTTTCAACGATGAAGTAAAGAAGATAAAGCCATATATCAGTTTCATCCGTGATATTTTCAACGAAAAATCGAAAATCTCTCCCGTCCTGAAGTTCAAGTTCTCCGTCAAGTACCTGAAAGACCGCGCCATTTGGCTTCAGCACAAGGATGCCATCTGGAAAGAGGTAAATGACTTTATGAAGACTGAAGGCTATAGCCTATCCAAAACTAGAGACGCAGACATTGAAGCAATGATTCTCGGTATTGTCGGCAACTGCCGTGTGGACCCCAAGCGTCTCTTTACACAAGATGACAAACTTCGTTTGCTCTCCGAAAAGACTCCAGACGAGAACGGCCTCTATGTGTGTGAAGACTGTCACCAGCACTTCCGTGCGGAAGAACTGACAGTAGACCATAAACGTCCTTGGAGCCTCGGCGGCAGGACGGAACTCTCAAATGCCCAGCTGCTGTGCAGGGCTTGTAATAGTAGGAAGAACAATAAGAATTAGAAGCTTGAATTAATACAATTATGAAAAAGATATTATTATTGATGGTGCTAGTATTGGGAATGTTCGGTATTAAGGGGAGTGCACAGATAAAGAAAAGGACTCCTGTCAAGAAAACGACTACTATAAAATCTGCTAATAAGACATCTAAAGAACGACAAGTGGGCAGTGACGGTTATATATGGTTTAAGCAGAGAAAGGGAAACTTATATGGCGCAACAGATATTGAAGGGAATACCATAGTACCCATTAAGTATTCTAATATTACATATGGTACGAATTATTCGAAACACTTTGGTTATAGAACAGATCCTGTATTTACAGTTTATAATGGTGATTTTGTCGGATTCTATTCTAAAGATGGTAAAAATATTATTTCTACAGATAGTCATTATATTGCATACGGAATAAATGTAGAAGAAAAGAATCATTTTGGCTACATTTTGGTTTGCAAAAATGGCCCATTATATGGCATTTGCGATTTGCAAGGAAAAGAGATACTTCCTGCTATCTATCCAGAACATCGCAATCTTAGTGGGTGTAATGTATGTGAAGTGAAAGTTCATTCAGATCCTTATGATAATTCGAAGAGTGGACAATTTTACATAAAAGCATTTAAAGATGGATGGGGAACAATTTTTGATTTAGATGGGAATGAGCTATTTTCTAAGAGTTGTGAGAGTATCTTGGTGTATTCTGATAAGATTGTATATGGTGATTATGATGATTGGCATGATGGTCCTGCTTTAACTATTAGTAAACAAAGCTCGAAATATGATTACACATCTTATAGATATATTCATCAGTCTAAATCTTCTACTTTGTCATCTTTGTCAAGTTCTTCTTCTTCCTCCAGTAGTAGTTCAAGTAACAACAACTCGGGAAATAAAACAACGACGGTGGTAGTAGAGCATCATCGTGATCCTGTTCCTGTACAAGATTGGGTTCCTTGCTCTGTTTGTGGTCATAATCCTGGTGTTTGTCAGACATGTGTTGGTAATAAAACAAATTATAGAGGAGATCCCTGCATAAGTTGTCGGGGAACAGGAAAGTGTCATTTTTGTAATGGGCAAGGTGGTCGTTATCAAATAGTATATAGATAGAGAATAGAGATTGCAACTAAAAGATGAGGCTATAAGCTTCGTCTTTTTTTTGCTCTATTTGATTCTTATATTACTTTTTCTTTTGGTAAATTTGAGAATTTTGTATATGACGCAGGGACAGGTATTGACACAAGCAAAGTAGAAATGTCAGTACCAGTCCCCTCCCGTCAACCCTCACTAGTTCTTATCATTGTCTGCATAGGTTAGTTCGTTATTATTGGATATAATCGGGGGTAAAATTAATAAAAAAGTAAAAACAGACAAGAAAATCGTCAAAAAAATGGCATGAGTAGGCTAATTTGGGTGACAGAAATGGCTGTTTGTAAGACTCTTTATATAATAAAAAGGGAAACCAAGGAGTTATTACAAAAAAGGAAGCGTATGAAAGAACTATTGGAGAAGATGGTAGCCTGCCTGCAGAAGCAGGTGGAGGAGAAGGTGCCTGACATGGGGTACTTCGACGTGGTGTATGAACGGGAGAACGTGACGGAGAGACATATCGGACTGTCGCACGTCATCATGAAGGTGACGGCGGTAGGATTAGGGCACGATGACGAGCGTTACCTGGAACTGGCAGCAGTGAACCATCCTTCGCCGTATGGGGCAGAGACCGTCATCGGGTTTGGCAACAAACAGGCCATCCTTAAAAAGTTGCAGGAGCCAGACCTCGTTGAGAAGTTGCAACACAAGTTGAAAGACCTTATCGATGACATAGACTACGAGGAGCGTCACCCATACGGATGATAGTGACACACTCCAGAATTAATACTGCTCCTCGTGGTCGTAATGCGAGGGTATGTGGCGTATCAGCTTGTGGGCTGCGGCCTGGGCCATAGCCTCGTAGGCTCGCTCCACTGTTGTATTGCTGTTCTGTTTATCATATATCGTCTGTTTCTATTTCTACGTTAATGTTTATCTTCCATCGACTATCTCTGGATGATGGATTATCTTCTGCCGATGTACTCAAAGGTTGATATTTGAAATACCCCGATGATGTACGAAGCTGTTCATACAAGTCATCTGCCAAGTTCTTTTCCCCAACGACATTTTCAAGTATATAGCCAAGTCGTTGCCATACAACCTTTTTTACATAAGTTGCAAGTGGCGTAAACTGCTTATTAATGTCAATCTGCTCTGAAAGTTCTTCAAGTATGGTGGCGACTCGTGACAATCCGCCTACATGTTGCTGATACTGCACTAAGTCAGCGGCGGTTAGAAGAGGATTGGATATGCGGATAGTTCCCGTCTCTGTATTCTTTGTAATCAGTGCTTCCTCTGGCAGTCCATCCCGATAATACCAATCAATGGTTACATTACGAGTAGAGACGACTCGACGCTTAGGAAAAGTCGTCATTACAGAGAATTGCTGGGGACGTTGATGAGCAGCGCCAAGTAGCTCTGCTGCACTAAGCATACATACATAGTAAGGCTTTTGCAAGTACGACATTAACTGATCAATATAATAGGTTGCTGGCACAGATCCACGCAACACATATTGAGTGGGAATAATAACGTAATACCCTCTATATACACTGGCTATAGTCTTGTTTGAACTAAGTCTGGAAAGTTCATTTTGAAGAATCTGTTCTGAAGAGCACAAGTCAGCAGCCCTTACATCCTCAACAGAAAACGTAGGAAAACCATGAATAGCTCTATCTTCAATCCACTTTTGTAATGTCATACTGAGTAATTTTGGTGCAAATATAATAAAAATCTTATTAGCTTTGTACTGTTTTTGCCTAAAATCACTCTATTTTATAGAATTTTATCTCCAAATTCGCATTTTTATCGAATTTGGAAGCAAAATATACGCATATAACTCTAAATATGAGATATGATAGCCGTCCAAAAGAAAGAGAAGCCAATTATTCTGTTTGATAGCGCAACCCTTTGGTTTAGTTTATACCCATATTAAATATCTATAACCTAAACTAAAGTCATATTTGCAGATTTTTGCCTATTTTGCGTCCCTCCACCGTCCCTCGGAATTACTTTAGATACCCCAAAACAAAGGCATTTATACTAATTATCAGCCACTTACATTTGCAGATAGTAACTTCTGCGTCGGAAAGTAGATTCTGCGTGGGAAAGTAGATTCTGCGTGGGAAAATAGGTTTGGTTTACCCCTCATTATATAAAAAAGTGCAGTAAACGAAACCAATATATCTAAAATGTTTTCTCAAACTAAAGCAATAATATAGAAAAACGTAAATTATTTAACCATAAATTGGTTATTCTATTTTAACCTTGGCATATATTTGTAATAATCTTCCAAAAGATTTTGCGTTTAGATATGTCTCTTGGTAAATTCATTTCAAAAGTTCACCGTCATTAAATTTGCATTATCAATGCACCTCAATATCTATTTCATCTAATTTGAACTTCCCTTCGTTAAACACTCTGTAGTTATCTGATGCATATTGCATTCCTGTATCCTTATGTATGGGAATAACTCCAATAGAAGGTCTGACTGCCTTGCAGACTTCGTAAAGTGTTTCAACATCAGCATGTCCACTTGTATGGAAGCCGTGTTTTACTCCATCTAAAATAGGACATCAGGGACAGGCAAGTGTCTTATTCCTGATGTCTTTGCAACATCTGAATTAATATGACGCAGGGACAGGTGTGACACAAGCAAAGTAGAAATGACAGATACCTGTCATCTCAAATCTTCCTTACCCATAAGGTAATGATTCAGGAGCAAGACACTCGTCTGTCCCTGATGTCCTCTGTGGCTAAAGACGGAATAGATTATATCTGCATTACTGACATAGCCCGTCAGAAGAATGTAGCAGAACCAAAGGATGTTGTTAAGAACTGGATGCGTCAGAAGAACACCTTGGAATACCTGGGTTGTGGGAGAAACTTCATAACCCCAATTTTAAGGGGGTCGAATTCGACCCCCTTTTGGCTGAGGCAGGCAGTAACTCGTTTACGATGAGTCCTACAAGATGGGTAGAACTAACATCTGCAATAGGAATCCTTACTAAGAATGGCGCAGGAGGAGGAACCTATGCTCAGCGTGATATCGCTTTCAAATTCGCTAATTGGGTGTCAGTAGAGTTTGAACTCAACAGGACATCAGGGACAGGCAGGTGTCTTGTTCCTGATGTCTTTGCAACATCTGAATTAATACAGCTCCTCGTGGTCGTAATGCGAGGGTATGTGGCGTATCAGCTTGTGGGCTGCGGCCTGGGCCATAGCCTCGTAGGCGCGCTCGCTGGGGTGCAGGTGGTCGCCGCTGTCGAAGCCATCGGCAAAGGCCTTGGGATTGGTGGTGCTGCGCACGGCAGCATCAAAATCGATGCAGCCATCAAAGATGGGTGAGGTGCGCAACCACTCGTTAAACTCCTGTCGCATAGCGTCGCGTTTGTCGTTATAGGTACGCCAGCCGTAGATGGGCAGCAGCGTACCGCTCCACACCTTAAGCCCCATGGCCTTGGCGGGACGTACGTAGATATCCTCTACGCCGCGCTGCATCTCCTGCACGGTGGGCAGGTCGCTCCAGGGGCGGAAGGGGTTAACATCCTGGCCAACAGGGTGGATGATATCATTGATGCCGTGCTGGATGATGACATCGGTAGCACCGGCCACACGCATCTCAATGGGGAATCGGGTGGCACCCTTCAAACCGTAAGCCTGATAGGTAATGCAATCGTACTGGCGCAGTATGCGCGTGCCACTGACGGCGCGACGGATAATGGCCACGTTGGTGCCAAAGGCCAGCTGGGCCAGGTAATCGGGCCACGACTGGGCGGTAATTGAATCGCCATAGCACACTATGGCGTGGTTATCGGGCGATGTGAGCACATCGATGGTATTGAGGAAGTAGAACCAGTTGGTGTGGCGGGTAAGGTCGAGGGGCAGCTCGTCGGCCTCGGCAAAATCGCCATAGGCATAGAAGCCCTTCGACAGCGGACCGGTAATGAGCGTGCCGCTGTTCATCTGGGTGTAATCGGCCAGATACATGCTTACATCGATGGTATCGCCACGGTTTACGGCATAGCTGATGGCATCGCTCTCGGTCTCCTTTCCAGGCTGCAGCGTAACGCTGGTAGCACCACCAAAGGTAATGGGTGTGTGACCCACAAACACCTTCGTGAGGGTTACAGGTTCGGTGCCTGTAAGATTGGAGAAGCGGAAACGCAAGGCGCTACCGGTAAACGGCATGCGTACGGGATAACGCAACGTAAGATTCTTGGCATACACGGCCTCGCGACGGTCGGTAATCGAGGTGGCGTTGCCCCAGCAGGCCACCCATTTTAATAAACCCATATCAGTCATTCTTCTTAAAGAATTGTAATCTTCGGTGCAAAAGTACGAAAAAATATGGAGAAATCAGTCTTTTTTCGTAACTTTGCACCCTGAAAAACGAAGAAATTGTCAAAATAGCAATATGATGAATCGACTACTTACTATTGTGATGATGTCTGGCTTGTCGCTTGGAGCGTGGGCACAGGCCTTCGACAACCTGCCAGATCCCATCGAGGATGTGAACAAGGTTGTGGATAACACGCCCGACTCAATTGCCAAGGCATTGATGTCGAGACCAAAGCCGGGCTCTACGCGTAAGGGCTCGCAGCCCGTGATGTTTCTTGTTGGAAACTCCACGATGCGTAATGGCACTTTGGGAAATGGCAACAACGGCCAGTGGGGCTGGGGCTATTTCTTCCCCAAATATTTTGATGCAGACAAGATTGCGGTGGAAAATCAGGCCCTGGGCGGCATGAGTACCCGCACATTCTATACAGATCTGTGGCCTGCTATACGTCAGGCCTTGAAGCCAGGCGACTGGGTCATCGTGTCGATAGGTCATAACGACAATGGTGAGTTTTTTGACCAGAAGCGTGCCCGTGCCGTGATTCCCGGCGTAGATCCTGATACCTGTTATATAGGTTTCAACCAGCGCACGCAGAAGCAGGATACCGTCTATTCGTACGGCACCTACCTGCGCAAGTATATCCGTGAGATTCGTGCGAAGGGGGCAAGCCCCATCCTGATGTCGCTGACGCCCCGCAATGCCTACGACGAGAAGACGGGCAAGATTGTGCGCAAGCCCCAGACGGAGTGGGCGGCCTATATCGCTGCCGTGGAGGGCGTGCCCTTCATCGACCTCAACGAGATTAGTGGCAGGAAGCTCGACTCGTTCAGCCGCTGGAAGGTGGACTATCACTTCCTGGGCGACAAGATCCATACGTCAAAGTTCGGTGCTGAGCTCAACGCCTATAGCGCCTATATGGGTATTGTGAATAGTCGCGATCCGAAGTTGAAGGCACTCATGAAATTCATGCAGATTCCCCAGAAGACCATCTGGAATGTGGATCGCCTCAGCGGAAAGCCTGTGGTCTTTTTTACGGGCGACTCGACTGTGAAGAATGCCGACAAGGACGACGACGGCATGTGGGGCTGGGCCTCGCAGGCTTCTACCGTCTTTGACGAGAACAAGATACAGTTGGTGAATGCGGCCCGTGCCGGCCGTTCCACGCGCTCGTTCATCCGCGAAGGCCTGTGGGACGCCGTCTATAACGCCCTGCAGCCCGGCGACTTCGTGACCATTCAGTTTGGCCATAACGATATCTGTCCCATTACGGATGCGAAGGCCCGTGGCGTGATTGCCGAGTCGAAGGACACGCTGCACGTCTATCGTCTGGACAACGGTACCTACGAGGTGGTCTATAGCTTCGGCTGGTATCTGAAGAAGATGATTGACGACTGTCGTGAGAAGGGTGCTACACCCATCCTCGTGAGTCTGACACCGCGCAACGAGTGGCCTGGCGGCAAGATTGAGCGCCGTGACGGCTCGTATGGCAAATGGTACCGTGAGGTGGTGAAGGAGACAGGTGTGGAGTTTGTGGACCTGCACAACATCAGCGCCGACTTCCTGGATAAGAAGTTTGCCAAGAAGCGCCTCTCTGCCGATAAGGAGAAGGCAAAGACTGAGGTGGCTCAAATTAAGGAGAAGGCAGGTGCTGTCTATTTCAAGAAGGACCACACCCACACGTCAAAACTGGGCGCACAGATGAATGCGCAGTCTTTTGCAAAAGGTTTGAAGGCCAACAAGTCTGAGTTGGCTAAGTATCTCAAGAAATAACTTTGAAACAAATGGTATTATCCATAAACTGGTATAAAATACAGAAAACGGCTCTCGTGCTTGTGACGATGCTGTGGGGCGCCAGCCTTTCAGCGGCAGTCACTCCGCAACATACAATGGACTCCCTGCGCCAGGTGATGTCTCATCAGAAAGGTGAGAAGAAGTTGAATACCATGGAGGAAATCTATAACCAGAGCCTCTTGGTTGGCGACTTCAAGCTCCAGTTGCGATGCCTTGACGAATGGCAGGCAGAAGCCCGTCGTCAGGGTAATGCTGCCAGCGAAGCCGAGGCGCGTGTGGATCGCATCCTCGATTATTTCAATGTGGCAATCTATGACTCCATCTTCCACCTCTCGCGCGATATGATGACATTCTGCGAGAAGCACGGCATGGTGCGTAAGAAGATGCAGGCTTGGCACATGCTGGTGGGCGCCTATCATTTCACCGGACAGTACAACCAGGCGCTTCGCGAAGTGAAACTGATGTACGAGGAGGCCCATCGCGTGGGTTCTGAATATGGTGAGTCGATGGCCTATTTCAATATGGGAAATGTCTATTACAGCATGAGCCATATTGAGGAGTCGGCCGATGCTTTCGAGAAGAGTATCCCCCTGATGCAGAAGATAGACCCTGAGGTGCTGCTGGAGATGTATCCCTACTATTGTGATGCTCTGGAGTCGCTGAAGCGTTATGAGAAACTGGACAGCGTGACCCACCAGTGGTGGCAGGTGATAGAAAACAGGTTCGCAAAGGGGGATGAACGTGATAGGGAAATCCTTTTTGCCAACTATTTCATTGCTTGTGCTCAGGCTAAACTGGGAAAGGGTAAGTTGGAAGAGGGAGAGAAATATCTGGACGAGGTAGAGAAGAACCTGCCCGGCAAGAAAAGCTACGAATACTTGTTCCTGCTGTTCTATCGTGCCAAGTTGCGTATGTTGCAGGGTCGCTATGATGAGGCCCTCGATCTGAATGCGGAGCGTATCAGGATGTGTAGCGTCATCGACGATAAGCCCACCCTGATTCCTGTACATAAGCAGCGCGCAGATATCTTGATGCGTGCAGGCCGCTATAAGGAAGCCGCAATGATGTATGCCCGTACCTTAGCCCTGAGCGACTCGCTGAATCAGGCCAACACACGTACGCAGTTGAACGAGCTCCGTACGATGTTCAAGGTGGATGAACTGGAGACGGCCAATGCCGAGCACGAGACACGTCTTGAGGAGATGGAAATCCATTCTGTGCTTCAGCGCAGTAAGTTTATCACCATCATCACCACGCTGGCTGCCGTGACGCTGCTGATTATCATGCTGATTATCTACTATGCAGCACGCCGCCTGAAGAAGAAGAACTGCGAACTGGCTCAGCGTAATAACGAACTGAAGGTGGCGCGCGAGCGTGCTGAGGTCTCTCTGAAGATGAAGACCGACTTTATCCATCAGATATCCCACGAGATACGCACGCCGCTGAATGTGCTGTCGGGCTTCTCGCAGATTCTGACTGCCAAGAACGACCCGTTGGATCCCGATGTGCGTCGCAGCATCAACCATCGTATTGCCGAGAGCACGGGCCGTATCGTCAACCTGGTTAATAAGATGCTGGAGCTGAGTGAGGCTAACAGCGAGAAGATTATAGAGCGCGAGGACGAGGTGACACCTGCGAAGATTGCCGAGGATGCTATTGAGCAGTCGGGCGTCCGCAGTTTCGAGATGACAGACTTTGAATGCCATATCGATGACGACGTGACAGACCTGATGCTGCAGACCAACCTGAAACAGGCTGTCCGCACGATCTACTTCCTGATAGGTAATGCCCGTAAGTTCATGCAGCCGTCGGGCGAGGACCTGCGTCAGGGCACCATCCGTCTCCTCGTGTCACAGTCGGCCGACAAGCATTTCGTGCAGTTTGCTGTGGAGGATACGGGTATCGGTATCCCTGCAGAAGAAGCCGAACATATCTTTGATGAGTTTGTACAGTTGAATGAATACTACGATGGCGCCGGCATCGGTCTTACCGTGGCCCGCAGTATCGCCCGCCGACTGGGTGGCGATGTGGTGCTCGATACAAGTTATACAGCAGGTGCACGTTTCGTGTTCACCTTACCAAAGAAATAAGAAAAGATGATTGATAGAGCGACGGTTGACAAGATTATCGATGCTGCCCGCATCGTAGATGTGGTGGGAGAGTTCGTGACACTCAAGAAGAGTGGCGTGAACTATAAGGGCTTGTGTCCGTTCCACGACGACCGTAACCCGTCGTTCATGGTGTCGCCGTCGAAGAATATCTGCCACTGCTTCGTATGCGGAAAGGGTGGTACGCCTGCCAACTTCCTCATGGAACATGAGCAGATTACCTATCCTGAGGCGCTGCGCTGGTTGGCTAAGAAATACAACATCGAGATTGTCGAAAAGGAGATGACCGACGAGGAGCGCGAGGCACAGAGCGAGCGCGAGTCGATGTTTATTGTCAATGAGTGGGCTAAGGATTGGTTCCATGATATCCTCAAGAACGACCCTGATGGCATCGCCATCGGCAAACAGTATTTCCGCAGTCGTGGCATACGCGATGATATCATAGAGAAATTCCAGTTGGGCTATGCGCCTCAGAAACGTGACGCTTTGGCGCTGGCTTCCAAAGCCAAGGGCTATAAGCCAGAGTTCCTGGTAAAGACTGGTCTGTGCATTGAGGGCGAGAAGGGAGTATATGACCGCTATGCCGGTCGTGCCATTTTCCCCTGGTTCAATGTCAGCGGCAAGGTGGTGGCCTTTGGTGGCCGTGTGCTGGACAGCAGGACGAAGGGTGTGGCACAGAAATATGTCAACTCGCCCGACTCGGACATCTATCACAAGGAACGTGAGCTCTATGGCATCTATCAGGCCAAGAAGGCTATTGTGAAGGAAGACCGCGTGTTCATGGTGGAGGGCTATACCGACGTCATCGCCATGCATCAGGCCGGCATCGAGAACGTGGTGGCCAATAGTGGTACGGCGCTGTCAACCTACCAGATACACATGCTTCACCGCTTCACCAGTAATATCACCTTGCTGTATGATGGTGATGAGGCTGGTATACATGCTGCCATGCGAGGCACGGACATGCTCCTGGAGGAGGGGATGAACATCAAGGTGCTGCTGTTGCCCGATGGCGACGACCCCGACTCGTTTGCCCGCGAGCACTCTACGGAGGACCTGAAGCGCTATATCGAGGAGAACCAGACCGACTTCATTACCTTCAAGAGCCGACTCACGGTAGAGAACGTCACAGACCCCGTGAAACGCTCCGAGGCTATCGGTGGTATCGTGAAGAGTATCTCCGTGATTCCAGACCAGATTCTGCGCTCCACCTACCTCAGCGATTTTGCTCATCGCATCAATATGAAGGAGCAGACGCTGGTGGCAGAGATGAATAAATACATCCAAAAGAACCTGGAGGATAAAGGAAAAGACAGCGCACGACAGCAAGGGCGCGAGCCTCAGAATGAGCAGGAAATACCACAGCCGCAGATGAACGAGGACGACCTGCTGGCGCTTCACTCGCCCACAGAGCAGGCTTCTGAGGTCGAGCAGATGCTTGTTCGCGAGATCGTGCGTCATGGTGAGGAAATCATCTTCGAGGATGTGGAGACAGAGGAAGGTGGAACCATCTCGCTCAATGTGGCACAGTATGTCCACTTCGACCTGTCGCAGGACGGACTCTCTTTTGCTCTTCCCATCCACAACCAGATTCTGGAGGAGGCCGTAGAGCAGAGTGAGAAGCCCGGTTTCAAGGCCGAGTCATATTTTTGTAATCACGCCGATGTGCAGGTCAGTCAACTGGCCACCCGCCTGGCCATCGACCGTCATCAGTTGGGCGGACGCTTCGTATTGGAACCTCGTGAGGGGGCCTTGCGTCAGCGCGTCATCCATCTTGTGATGGACTTCCGTCTCAACATTGTAGAGAATAGATTAAAAGAGATTCAGCGTCAGTTGCTACAGGTGGGCTCTGATGTTGAACAAATGATGAAATTATTAAAGGAACATAAGGAAACCAAAGAGCTTCGTGATGAACTGGCCAAGCGCCTGGGCACCGATCTCGTTGTCTAAAACGAATTATGTATTACATTCAGAAAAAATTAGAAGTATCAGCCAGCCATCACTTGGTGCTGGACTATGAGAGTAAGTGTTCAAACTTGCACGGTCACAACTGGATTATCACCCTTTACTGCCGTGCCAAGGAGTTAAACCAGAATGGTATGGTGGTCGACTTTACCGAGATCAAACGTAAGATCAAGGGAACGTTGGACCATCAGAATCTGAACGATGTGCTGCCTTTCAACCCCACGGCAGAGAATATCGCCCGCTGGTGTGTAGAGCAGATTCCTACCTGCTACCGTGCTGAGGTACAGGAGAGCGAGGGCAACCTCGCGGCGTATGAAAAGGATGAGTGAAAAGTGAATAGTGAAAAATTTGCTACCGCATGAGGGTAAATAATATTTTCTATTCTTTGCAGGGTGAGGGACGCAACACGGGGCGTGCTGCTGTCTTCATCCGCTTTGCTGGTTGCAACCTGCGCTGCTCGTTTTGCGATACGGAGTTTGAGTCCTATCGCGAGATGAGCAACGAGGAGATTATGGCAGAGGTTGAGGCCCTCAGCCCTCAGCCATCAGCCATCAAACCTCTGATTGTCCTGACTGGCGGCGAACCCACGTTGCAGGTCGATGAGGCCTTCGTGGACTTCCTGCATCAGCATGGCTATGAGGTGGCGATGGAGAGCAACGGCACGCGCCCTGCTCCCCAGAATCTCGACTGGCTCACGGTATCACCCAAGCAGAAGCCCGTTCACCAGCGTTGTAGCGAGGTGAAGGTGGTCTTTACGGATGCCGAACATGTGTCGGACTTTGAGCTCGAAGCGGATTATTATTACCTGCAACCCTGCGACACGGGCGACCCTGAGCGCAATAAGGCTATTACGCAGGCCTGCGTAGAATATATCAAGCAGCATCCCAAGTGGCGCCTGTCGTTGCAGACCCATAAGCTCATTGACATAGAATAAATCTCCAACCTCCAATCTCCAACCTCCAATCTCAAACCTCAAAACTCAACCCCTATGTCCTGGCACAGCATCATACTCCTCATCTATCAGATTATCGTGGTAGCAACGATTATTCATGTAGTCCTGGATAATCGTCAGCCTTCGAAGACGATGGCATGGGGTATGGTGATTTTCTTCGTGCCTGTGGTGGGTATCATCGCCTATCTGTTTCTGGGCGTTAACACCCGTCGTGAACGCATGGTCAGCCAGCGTTCCATGGATCAGCTCACCCGCCGTTCCATGTCGGGCTTCATCGAACAGGGCGATCTCCAGTTGCCGGAACTCAGTCGTCCGGTTATCGACCTGTTCATCAATCAGAGTTTCTCCCTTCCCTTTAATAATAATAAGGTGGAGATCCTGACGGATGGCTATGATTTCTTCCCGTCGCTGCTGCGTGACATCGCCTCTGCGCGGGACCATATCCATATTGATGTCTATATCTTTGAGGACGATGCCCTGGGACGACTCATCTCTGATGCCCTGATAGCCAAGGCTCGCGAGGGCGTGGAGGTGCGTGTGCTCTATGATGCCGTGGGATGCTGGAGCGTGGACAACCGTTTCTTTGAGCGGATGCGTATCGAGGGAGTCGAGGTGGAAGCCTTCATGCCCGTACGTTTCCCCACGTTTGCACGTAAGATGAACTACCGCAACCATCGTAAGATTTTCATCGTCGATGGCAGGGTAGGCTATATCGGTGGCATGAATTTCGCCTTGCGCTATGTGAAGGGCCGTCATCAGCGAGGATGGCGCGACACGATGATGCGCATCGAGGGTAGTGGTGTCTACTCCCTGCAGCGTGCCTTCCTCATCGACTGGTATTTCGTGGACCGCACGCAGTTGAGTGACAAGCGCTATTATCCCAAGTCGGCGGAAGATGCTCACGGCGCGCTCCTCCAGACCGTCACGTCGGCGCCCCTGGCACCTTATCCCGAGATTATGCAGGGCTATCTGCGCATCATCCTGTCGGCCAAGCGCTATATCTATATCCAGTCGCCCTATTTCCTGCCTACGGAGACCATCTTCTTTGCGCTGAAGACGGCCGTGGCATCGGGTGTTGATGTCAGGGTGATGGTGCCGCGCAAGACCGATGGCTGGTTTGTAGAGTGGGGTAGCAGGTCCTATCTGCGTGAGGCGCAAGAGGCTGGTATCCAGATACTTCTCTACGAACCGCGTTTTCTGCATGCCAAGACGCTGGTATGTGATGACCATACCACGACATGCGGCTCTACGAACATCGATTTCCGTTCGTTCCTGAATAATTTTGAAGCTAATACGTTTGTGTACGACGAGGCTGTGGCATTACAGATGAAGGATATTTTCCTGCGTGATGCCCGTCAGTCCACACCACTGTCCGCCCTGCCTAAACGCCTCCATCCAAAGTTCCTGGTGCGCTTAGGCGAGTCGGTTATGCGTCTGCTGTCGCCTCTGCTCTAAACAACGAGAAATTCACGCTGCCATAACTTCTGTGTTCTATGAAATGCGGATGCTGACTGAAGTCATGGTCTTTGCCGTGCTCCAGTACAAACATGCCATCCTCTTTCAACAGTCCCTTTTCAAAAACCAGGTCGGGTATCTGCGGAATCTCCTTCAGCGCATAGGGAGGGTCGGCAAAGATAAAATCATATTGCTGGTGACAGGCTTTCAGGAATTTAAAGACATCGGCACGCAGGGGTATACAACTCTTGTCGCCCAGTTTCTTGATGCACTCGCAGATGAAGCGATGATGGTCGCGGTCCATCTCGACGCTGACCACCTGCTGGCAACCACGCGACATGAGTTCCAGGGAGATGCTGCCTGTGCCAGAGAACAGGTCCAGTGCTGTGGCTTCCTCGAAGTCAATATACTGTGTCAGCACGTTAAAGATATTCTCCTTGGCAAAATCCGTTGTAGGCCTCGCCTTGAATGAGCGAGGAATCTCGAAATGTCTTCCTTTATATTTTCCAGTAATAATTCTCATGCTATCTTACATCTTCCATCTTACATCAGCCATCATCCCTCAGCCCTCAGCCATCATCCCTCATCTTCCCTTGATAAACAGCGTCTGGAGGTCGTAGGGCATCGACTTGATTGTTGTCACGGGATGACGGTTGAAGTCGGCCGCAGGATTAATCACGTAGGCATTCTGCAGGAATTTCTTCAGTTCCTTGAGCAGCCATTCCTGTTCGGGGATATCGCCCACAATATGCAGTTCGTCGTGCTCAGGCTCCAGTTGCAACTGCTTCCATACGTAGAGCAGGAAGTAGAGTGAGTCGTGGGCGCGTGATGCATCAAACGAGTTGCAGAACTTGAACCTGTTCTGCTGGAAACTGAATATCTCCAGTCGCTTCTCGTGGAAGTAACCATAGAGTTTGCTGCGCGTGCCGGTAAAGCTGCGCTGATGCAGGTGACGCCATACGGTAGAGAGCGCAATGATCATGTTGACATCCTGGAAATGGTCGTCGATAACCAGTCGCAGGTCCTTGTTCATCGCATAGACAGCCACGCTGTTCAGGTCTGGCAGCACGTTATAGTATACAGCCAGGGGCTCCTTGCTGGGGAAAGCATGGAAATAGAGCGTCTCTGCCTGTTCTTCGTGGAAGCTCTCCACGGGAACCATCAGCACATCAGCGTCAAGCACCACCCTGACACGCTTGGGCGGATTCATCAGCAGTTCGCTGGTCTTGAAAGCCTCGCGCAGGTTGGCAGCCATAGATATGCCGCTTTTCACCACGTATGGTTCAAACATCACATCCGTTCCGTCGTCCGTGGGTTGTGAAAACGACAAGGTGCCCCGTCCTATGCGGATGGTGAGCCGTTGCTTTGTGTTACTGATTTCTGGCATCTGTTTTTGTAATTTTGCTGCAAAATTACAAAAATAATTCTTAATTCTTAATTCTTAATTCTTATTTTTTTTCTTACCTTTGCATATTGTATGATTCAAGACGAGCTGATTTACCAGATAGAGACGCATTTTGGACATTTGCCTACCCCTGAGCAGCATGCGGCTCTGCAGACGTTTGCCACGTTTATGACCGACCGCGACGAGCAGGTGGTCATGGTGCTTCGTGGTTCGGCCGGTACGGGTAAGACCACGCTGGCCTCTGCCATTGTGCGTGGCATGCTTGCCATGAAACAGAAACTGGTGCTGATGGCGCCAACCGGCCGTGCTGCCAAGGTCTTCTCCAACTATTCCGGTACACCGGCTTATACCATCCACCGTCGTATCTACCGTCAGAAGACGGCTGCCGACCTCTCTGCCTTCAGTCTTGGATTCAATGCCGCCCAGGACACGCTTTTCATCGTTGACGAGGCCTCGATGATAGCCAATGCCGATACGCCCTTGCTCGATGACCTGATCCGTTTTGTCTATAACTATAAAAACTGCCGTCTGCTGCTTATCGGCGACCGTGCCCAGTTGCCCCCTGTGGGCGAGGAAGAGAGTCCGGCGCTGATGGCCCATGTGCTGCGTGGCTACGGCATGAAGGTCTATGAGGCCGACCTCACCGAGGTGTTGCGCCAGGCTGAGGACTCTGGGATTCTGTGGAATGCCACCGAGGTAAGATGTATGATGGCTGATGGCAGATGTGAGTTGCCAAAGATCCGCCTTGACGGTTTTCCTGATATCGTGAGCGTGCCCGGTGATGAACTCATCGAGTCGCTGGCCTCGAGCTTCAGTCATGTGGGCATGGACGAGACGCTGGTGGTGACGCGTTCCAACAAGCGGGCCAATATCTATAACCAGGGCATCCGCAATACGGTCCTCGATCGTGAGGACGAACTCTGTCGTGGTGACCGTATCATGATCGTGAAGAATAACTATTACTGGGTGAAGAGCGAGGGCATTGAAGGGAATATCAGCTTCATTGCCAATGGCGACATCGCGGTCGTTCAGCGCGTGCGCAATGTCCATGAGCTCTATGGCTTCCGCTTTGCTGAGGTCACCATGACCTTCCCCGACTACGACGACTACGAGCTCACGGCTATTACCCTGCTCGACACGCTCACTACCGAGGCGCCTGCCCTGACGCGCGAACAGCAGGAGCAGTTGTATACCCAGGTGATGGAGGACTATATGGATGTGCCCTATAAATCAGAACGCCTGAAGAAACTCAAGGACGACAAGTACTACAACGCCCTGCAAATCAAGTTCGCCTATGCTGCCACCTGCCACAAGGCGCAGGGCGGCCAGTGGGCGCATGTGTATATAGACCAGGGGTATATGACGGATGATATGCTCACGCCCGACTATTTCCATTGGCTCTATACCGCCCTGACGCGTGCCACCGAACAGGTCTTTTTGGTCAATTGGCCAAAGACACAGGTGGAAAATCCCAGCGACAGTTACTGAAGTATCTCCCCGGGCTTACGGGCAAAGGTGGTGGCGCCGTGTGCCTCCAGGAAAGCCTGGTCGCGGAAGCCCCATAGCACGCTGATGCAGGGCAGCCCCGAGTTGACGGCTGTCTGCAGGTCCACGTCGCTATCGCCTACATACACGGCATTCTCCTTGCTGACACCCAGTTGGCGGAAGGCTTCAATCACGGTGTCGGGGGCGGGCTTCTTACGGATACCCTCGGCCTCATGTTCGCCAATGGCTACCTCTACGGTGTCTGCGAAGAAATGGCGGCAGAGTTCGCGGGTGGCGGCATAGAACTTATTGCTGACCACGGCCACGCGCTTGCCTTGCTGACGCAGTGCGGCCAGCAGTTCGGGAATCCCGTCGTAGGGACGCGTGGTGTCCAGGGAATGTTCCATATAGTATTCGCGGAAGGTGCGGAAGGCATCGTCGAAACGAGGGTTCTTGTCGCCATCGGGCACGGCCCTCACCATCAGCAGGCGCACGCCGTTGCCCACCATGTGGCGTACCTCCTCGCGTGTATGCTCGGGCATCCCGTGCTGTCGCAAGGCGTAGTTCACGGCAGCTGTCAGGTCGTCGAGCGTATCCAGCAGCGTGCCGTCGAGGTCGAATATATAAGTATCGTATTGTTTCATTGCGTGTGCAAAGGTACTAAAAATTATTCATTGTCAATAAACAAACGCCAATAACCAAATAATTCCCCGCGATACATTATCAATTATCAATTAATTCGTAACTTTGCACACTGTATGAATGTGATTAGATTCCTGAAAGACTGGACGCTGCCCGTATCAATGGGTATGGGAGCGCTGTTGTATCTGGTGTTTGCCTACGTGCCACAGCTGGACGGGGCAGCCCTGTTTTTTGACCCCGTGATGGAGGCCATCCTGCCCCTGTTTATGTTTCTGATACTCTTTGTGACCTTCTGCAAGGTCGATTTCCATAAGATGCGCCCTGTGTGGTGGCATCTGTGGGTGAGCATCTTCAACCTGCTGTTTATCGGCATCGTGATGGCATTGATACTGAGCTTGCCTCGTGCGGTAGCAAATTCTTGCGTCCCTTCGGTAGCAAGCGACCTGAGGTCGAGCGCTTCACTATTCACTTTTCACTCTACCCTTATTCTGTTGGAGGCTCTGCTGATGTGCATTATTTCTCCTTGTGCCACCGCCGCCGCTGTGGTAACCCAGAAGTTGGGCGGCTCGCTGGAACAGACCACCACCTATACTTTCCTTTCCAATTTCATCACGGTGCTGATGGTACCCATTTGTTTCCCGATGATTGAGAAGGGAGCCGATATCTCCTTTATGAGTGCCTTCCTGAAGATTCTCTATCAGGTCGTGGTACTGCTGGTAGTGCCCATGCTGCTGGCCTATATCGTGAAGCACACCATGCATCGTTTTCACCAGAAGATTATCAGCATCAAGGACCTGTCGTTCTACCTCTGGGGCTGTTCGCTGATGATTGTCACAGGCACCACCGTGAAGAATATCCTCCATGCTGAGGCCTCCGTGGTGTTCCTTGGCATGATAGCCCTGTTGGGCCTGGTGCTCTGCATCATCCAGTTTGCCGTGGGTCGCTTCATCGGCCATTTCTTCGGACGAGCCCAGGAGGCCGGTCAGGCACTGGGGCAGAAGAATACCGCCTTCGCCATCTGGCTGGGAATCACCTACCTGAACCCACTATCATCCGTGGGCCCCGGTTGCTATATCCTCTGGCAGAATATCATTAATTCGTTTGAAATCTGGCAGGAAAGACAAAAGAACAAGGGGTTAAAGACGCTCTCTTAGAATCTGCGTGATGAGTCTTGCGGCATTATCCGGCGCTTTCTCTTTGCCCAGACGCTGCCACACCTCCTCATAGCCTTCGAGCATTTGTTGGCGTGCCGGCCCGTCGAGTATGAGCTCCAGCTCATGCTCTATGTTGGCCTGACTGAACGTGTCGGCCACCAGTTCCGTCACCACCTTACGGTCAGCAATCAGGTTGACCAGCGAGACATATTTCACCTTCAGCAGTTTCTTGCGCAGCCAACCGATAAGCCAGGGTAGGGGTGTCTCGTAGCATACTACCTGAGGCACACCAAACAGGGCCGTCTCGAGTGTTGCCGTGCCGCTGGTGACGAGGGCAGCATGCGCTTTCGACAACAGGTCGTAGGTCTGGTTCTTCACCAGTCTCACGTTGGTACCCTCCAGGAATCTCTGATAGTAAGCCTCGTCGATGCCAGGTGCGCCAGCCAGCACCAACTGGTAGTTTTTCTCAAACTTCTGTGCCGCCCTGATCATCGTCGGCAGGTTATCCTTAATCTCCTGCTTTCTGGAGCCAGCCAGCAGCGCAATAACGGGAGACCCTCCCCCGTCCCCTCCCTGTGATGGAGGGGTGAGCCGCCACTCCTTAACCTCATCTGCTGTCGGATTCCCCACATAGTGGATAGGGTAGTGGTGCTTCCTCTCAAAGAAATCCACCTCGAAGGGCAGGATAGAGAAGAGCTCGTCTACATTGCGCTTGATATCCTTGATGCGATACTCCTTCCACGCCCATATCTTGGGTGAGATATAGTAGTATACAGGACAGATGCTGTGGCGTTTCACGTAATCCGCAATCTTCAGGTTGAAGCCCGGGTAGTCCACCAGAATCACCACGTCGGGCATCCAGCGGCGTATGTCCTCCTTGCATTGCCTCATGTTCCTCAGGATGGTGGGCAGATGCAGCAATACGGGCACAAACCCCATGTAGGCCATCTCGCTATAGTGTTTCACCAAGGTGCCACCCTCGGCCTGCATCAGGTCGCCGCCGTAGAAACGGAACTCCGCTTCTGCGTCGCATGCCTTCAGCGACCGCATCAGACGTGATGCGTGGAGGTCGCCAGAGGCTTCGCCAGCTATGAGGTAATACTTCATTTAGTTAAGAGTTAAGAGTTAAGAGATGGGGGGAGTTAAGAGTTATTCTTCCCAGGACTCCTTCTGACTCATGAAGGCATAGGCCGTGAGGTCTATCTCTGTTGGGGTGATGGCCACGTATCCGTTATCCAGTGCCCAGCGGTCGGTATCCGTAGCCTCGGGCTCGTCGTTGTGGTAATGGCCCACCATCCACCAGTAGTCATACCCACGTGGATGATGACACTTCGTGGTCTCGTTCTGCCATGAGCCGAAGCCCATGCGGCATACCTTCACGCCCTTGAACGCCTTGGCCGCGGGGAAATTCACGTTCAGACAGATACCCTTGGGCAGTCCCTCTTTCAGCACCTTCTCCGTGAACTTGCGGATATAGGGGCGCAGGGGCTCAAAATCGGCATCCTCGCGGTGGTCGCACAGCGAATAGGCCACGCTGGGTATGTACTTCAGACAACCCTCTATCGTCACGCCCATCGTGCCGCTATAGTGGGCATTCACCGAGGCATTGTCGCCGTGGTTGATGCCTCCGATAATCATATCAGGACGACGCTCGCAGATATTCTGCAGCGCCATTTTTACGCAGTCCACAGGTGCACCGTTGCACGAATAGACCGTCACACCCTCGCGCTTCTCCCTGAGGGTCAGCTTGAGGGGTATGGTTGCCGAGAAAGCGCACGAGAAGCCCGAGCGGGCATCATCAGGTGCACATACTATGATGTCGGCAATATCTTCCAGCATAGCCGTCAGCGAGCGGATGCCCTTAGCCTGATAGCCATCATCGTTGGAAATCAGTATCAGTGGTCTCATTTTTTTCCTTCTTTTCCGATAATTGCGTGCAAAGTTAGTGGAAAAGGCCGAGATAACAAAAAATTTTAATGTTTATTCAGTTACTCACCATCCCAGTGACAACATGATATTCCTGATGCCGTGCGCTGACTTTTCCTGATTTCACTAGACACTTTTTCTCTTCATTTTAATTATGCAGGCAGAAATCAAAACGTTTTCGAAGTTGTGAAAGCATTGTCATATTCAAACCAATCAAAATCTGCATATTCGTCTCTGCTGTCACCTTGGGCAAACAAACCAAGCATAACACCCGTGAAACCGCCTATCACCTCGGTTGAAAGGTAGCGGAAATCCATCTTGGCGAGTGTGGCGAACGATTTGCCATCAGCAGATACTTGCATGTAGTAATAGTCCTTGTCGGAACCGATGCGTATGAAGGCCTGAGTGCCTTTCAGTTCAACGGGTTGGCCGGTATGGCTGAGTGCTCCCACGCGGATATTTGACTTGGCCAATAGCTTTCCGTTCTTTCGTTCCACCATCACATCATAATGATTCAGGGGCGCTGCGTAGGCTGTGATTCCTGCCTGAGAGCCTTCTGTTAGATGCGATGCATCGATAAGTGCGGTGGCGTTGAAACGCAGCTCTGTCTGCCGCCTTGTCACAAAGGTGGGCGAGGTGGCTGCATCGAGTGTCGTAGAAGTGGGATGCAGGCGCAGCCAGCCCTCCCGCTCAGTAAGAGAATAGCAGGAATAATCGGGATTACCGATACTCATCCATCCCCAAGGCAAACCGATGCTGCTGTAGCTGTCGGCTGGTACATCGCGCTTGACGAAATTGAACTCTTCGCGAACAGGGTCAAGGGGCATTGGAACTTGAGGTAAGGTCTGACATTTCATATTGATGGCCAAAGTGCCGTCACCATTGACCACAGGCCAAGCATTCTTGTCCCAACGCATCGGTGCAAGCATGGTCTCGCGTCCCATCACATGCAGGAGGTAGCCGCTGGTGCGATAACCCAGACATATCATCCACCACGATGAGTCGGGCGCTTGTATGAGGTCTGCATGCCCCAGTCCTTGAATATTGCTGTTCTGCATCTTCATGCTGAAATGCGTCAGGATGGGGTTGGCAGGATTCGGTTCGTAGGGGCCGAACAGCGAACGGCTTCGCAAGATGTTGACATGGTGCCCATGTTCCGTGCCACCTTCGGCAAGCATCATGTAGTAGAAGCCGTCCTTTTTGTATATGTGCGGACCTTCAGGATAACGTCCGCCGAGCCCTGTTCCCAGGTGATGAATATCGCCTGTGCGCCGGCCGGTATGAATGTCAATCTCGCAGATGTTGATGTCGCCCGGCTTGATTCCCGGCCGTGTCTCGTCGGCAGCCGCTTTCCATAAGAAATAGCACTTCCCTTCGTCCCAGAATAGGGTAGGGTCGCAACTGCCAATGGCAAAGTCTATGAATACGGGGTCAGACCATTCTTTGGAGGGGTCGTCTGTCCATACGTAGAAATGGCGGCGTGAAGGAAAAATGGTGGTCACCATATAATAGCGGCCCTTGTGATAGCGGATGGTCGGTGCATAGATGCCCGCATTGGTCCAACCCAGTTCTGGCTGGTTTTGCGAGTATAGTCCTGAGAGGTCAAGCTGCGATTTGCGTGAGAGGCAATTTCCTACCTGCTCCCAATGTATCAGGTCTTTGCTGTGGAAGACTGGTACACCTGGGAAATACTGAAACGTACTGTTCACAAGGTAGAAATCCTTGCCGTCAGTACACACACTTGGGTCGGCATGAAAGCCGGGAAGCACAGGGTTGCGATAGCCTTGCGCCATACAGTTTATCGACGCTACAACAGTGATAGAGATTGTGAATAACAGCTTCTTCATAAACATTTTTTTACAGGGCAAAGGTAAGCAAAAAATCTTAGACCCTCCCCTCCTTTTGTAGGGGAATCTCAGGTACAGGTCAACTGATACAACTCCTTAACGTGAATCAAAGTTCCTGTCTCTGGTGATTCCGGGACAACACCACAGGAATATCGCAAGCAGCAAGGGCTGTCTTGAAGTTTATCTTGTTTTCGTAGTCAATAGTTCTATAGAACCCAACAATCCTGATGGAAGCAGGGGGGATTCTTTTGTGAAGAACTTGAAGCACCCGACGGTCTTTCTTCCTTTGGAGGGGCGTGGGGTGCCATTGCTCAGCCACTCGGGAAGCTTTGCCATATAACGACCTGCCGTAGGACTGCCTGGGGCATAGGTGTATGTCAGGGGTTCTGACCATTCTATGTCGTCTGGCTCCTGCTCATCGCCTATCATGCGGTTAGGCCACAGGTTGGTAACGTCAATGCTTATGGTGTTGATGCCTTTATGTATGGCAGGGGTGATATCCAATAGGAATGGTGCCTTCCATAGAGTGGGGAAGGGTTTGCCATTGACGGTTACAGAGGCAAGGTTTTTTACTTGACCTAAGCTGATGATATAGCGTGCGTCTTTCTTCAGTTTCTTAATGGTAAACGAATTGCTGTATGTCGCTGTCCCTGAGAAATATCTTACGTTGCTGTCAGAGGATGTCGTCCAGTCGAACAGAGTGTTATTATCAACAATGATGTCATCAGCGTCTTTATAGTGAAAAGCCACCTTCCACCCTTTGTCTATCTCTGTCCTGCCATCGCTGGCCGGGAGTGAGGTTAGCAGTTGGTTTTCAGGACGTGGCGTTTCAGAAGATGTCTCTGTATCTGAGATAATGATAAATCTTGAACCGTACGGCTCTATGGAGAGTATCATAGGTCTGTCGTCTATCTTCTGCATAGTAAGATTGTATGCATCCCATATCTCCAGTTTCCTGCCTTTGGCAACGGAGGCAAGCCGGATTGTGTCTGATACGCTTTCGTTTGTAGGATTACAGAGGAACAGTATGTCATTATCTTCGTCAGTGCGCTGATAGGTCATGAACTTATCCGTTCCCTTCCATTGCTGTTTCGTCGGCACACCACGTTGCAGGAGCGACTGACAGCGTGCCATGTAGTCGAATAGTGCGCGTGCTCCACCAGCTTTCCACCATGTCTGATTGGGTACGAAATGTGTGCCCCAGATGCCGAATGACATTCCCGGCTCTACATTTGTCCAAGGGTTGCAGGCGCCTGCATGGAGCATCATCCTGTTAACACCATTACAGTAGGCTTTGTCGCATATCGGCTTTAAGGATTGCGGGTCGTCTTTCCATGCGTGAAGAGGCCAGCACGTAAAGGCTTCTGCGGCCAGCAACGGGCGTTGCAGATTTCTCATCACCTGCTCATGACGCTTCATGTCTTTCCAACCCCATGTCTCGGGCTTTACCCAGAATTCTGTCGCTATGACTGCACTGCTTGCCTCCTTGAGTATCTTGTTGATATCGAGCACTTGGAATGGCTTCTGCCCGCCTGTACCGTACGGCTCTATCATCAGCTGCATACCGGGTGTCTTGCGTGCCAGCTGATTCATATAGCCATAATAGTTTTCTGCAAAGAGTGAGGTGACAACATCTACAAGGTCTTTCTTGAATCGTGCCGACTCTTCCTTACTGCCGATGATGTTGCGCCCTACGATGTAAGGCAGGTATGGCAGTATGTCATATTTCTTCCGTTTCAAGAACTCATCTGGCAAAACCACACTCCAATCCTGACCGCCAGCCTCATAGCTGTCTATCTCTATTATATTAAACGTTTTGCCGGCATGAGGTCCTGCAATGTCTATGAGCATCTGTGGATATGCATCCCAAAAGGCCTTAACAGCCACCCTGTTCATCTTGTCACACTCCAGCCCTTGTCCCGACAGAGGGGCTTGTGCTTCGTTGGTCTTTCCGTTTGTAGTGTGTCCGAAACGCAGAAGTCTATACCCGGAAATGTCTTTGGCAAGGGCAGAAGGAATGTTTGCTATCTGAGATGACTTGTCAAAATACTGTGTCAGGTCTATTATGTTTTCCTTCATGACAATGCTGTCGTCAGGAAGTGCCAAGAGGCAGATGTCTTCGTAATAGTTGTATTTTTCGTCAACCTTTGGACGAGGGAGTGCGACACTAATAAAGATAGTTTTTTTCTTGCCTTTGCCAACAGCTGTGTCGGGCATCTTTGTTTCTGAGAACACAAGTTTCTGCATGCTATATTCCGGTGTCACTGTTCCGTAGGCACTTGATGACCATCCGGGGCAGTTGTGGGTACCGAAGGTGAGTCCGAGACGCTGGCACTCATCCATCGTCCAACGCATCATAGACTTCCATTTCTCTGAACCGATAGCGCAGGTGGGGTCACCAATCCTGCTTTGCTGGTCACCGCCAATCTGAAAATTTTGTACGCCAGATAGTCCAGCAGCCTTGAAAGCCTCCAGATCTTTCGTGATAGCCTCCTTACTGACAAGCCCATCCATCCATTGCCATATTATCAATGAACGCTGCCCGTCAGTCGGAGAAATAAAATCATTCCGATATCTCTGTGCAACTGCCATAACAGCAGACACACATACCAAAAATAAACACGCAATTTTCTTCATTGACCTAAATTCCGCAGCATTTTAGTTTAACATTATTTACAAGTTCCTGAGCAACAAAAAGTTCTTCGACGCGCGAAGCGGCAAAGCCGAGCGGCTCAGGATTTTGCTATGCCAGATTTTTCACTTACCTTAGTGCTGCGTTTAACGACAAGCAAAATCATCAATGACGTGGCAAAGGTACAAATAAAATCTGAGAAAATCACTCCTTTTGGAGGAATATTTCATGTGAGAGAGCTTTTATTTTGGCGTTGCGAAAATACTTACAACTTGTTTATCCACTCTGCGATGTCGCTGAGTACTTCGGGCGATATGGTTTCCTCTATTTGTCGGTACTCATAGGGCTGGCCCGTGGCGCTGTGCTGGAAGAGGTGGTTCAGGCCGGGGTATTCCTTTGTCTGGTTATACTTCGACTTGGGCAGCAGGCGCTGAATAGCGGTAAGATTGAGCGAGGAAATGACCTGCCAGTCGCGGTCGCCATTGAGGGCAAAGACAGGGCAGCGCGTGGCGGCAATGTCGGCAGAGGGGTCATAGTTGTTAAACCATTGGAACCAGGGGATATCCTGGATTTTGGGATCTTTTCGGATTTGCTCTGCCGTGACGGTGGCTGGCAGTCCCGACATCTCCATTACTTTGTTTTGCTGCGATGCACCCAGCGTGTCTCCCTTCACTCCAGGACCTGCCAGAGAGACCAGAAAGTCGGTCTTTCCCTGTGCGCCAAGGATGAAGGCGATAGCACCACCTTCGCTGTGACCTATGATGCCGACCTTGGCGAAGGCCTTGCGGCTGCGCAGATATGCCAGTCCGGCGGCGGCATCGCGGGCGAAGTCCTCGGTGGTGGCATTCCTTACGTCGCCGCCCTTGGAGGCTCCCGTGGCACGGTCGTCATAGCGCAATGAGGCGATGCCCTGGCGTGCCAGATAGTCGGCAATGACCAGGAAAGGCTTGTGCTCGTAGATTTCCTCGTCGCGGTTCTCCTGACCGCTGCCCGTGACAAACAGGACAACGAGGGGCTTCTTTTTCGACTTGGGATGATAGCCTACGGGCCATGTCAGCGTTCCCGCCAGCGTGGCGCCGTCGCGCTCGTTGCGGAACGTCACCTCCTCGGTAGTATACGGGAATGGCGGCTGTGGATTCTGCGGACGTTTGGGTTCCTCCGTACTCTTGGTGAGCACCAGCGGCAGCGACATGCCGTTCTGCTTGAACGTGCCCACAATCTTGCCGTCCTTCAGGCGTCCGCTGTAAGAAGCGTTGATGCCTCTGACACTTACTGCCAGCGAGTCGTCGGACAGGAAATCGTTGCTGCACGGTATGCCATTGGCGCTCTGGTCGGGACTGTCCATCGTCACTTTCACACGGCCGTCGGCCTGCTTCAGATGGAACACCAGCGTCAGTTTGCCAACGCCTAGGTCAAGTTTGCCCGTCCATGAGCCGATGAGGTCAACTTGTGCCTCTGCTGTAAGTGCGGCCAGGACGAGGAAAAGTGTGGACAGGAGGATTTTCTTCATACCACTTCGATGCCTTGCTCCTCGCAGAGCTTCAGGCTCATTTCCTTCAACTTGAACTTCTGAATCTTGCCAGAGCCGGTGAGGGGGAACTGGTCGATGAAGAAGACGTACTTTGGAATCTTGTAGCGGGCAATCTTGCCGCGGCAGAAGAGCTGCACATCCTCGGCAGTCATCTTGGCACCTTCTTCCAGAATGATGAAGGCTCCTACGGCCTCGCCATATTTCTTGGAAGGTACGGCTGCTACCTGCACATCGCGGATGCCGGGCATATGATAGAGGAACTCCTCGATTTCGCGGGGATAGATGTTCTCACCACCGCGGATAATCATATCCTTGATACGACCTGTGATCTTGTAGAAGCCTTGCTCGTCTTTTACGCCCAGGTCGCCTGAGTGGAGATAGCCGTTTTTGTCGATAACCTCAGCGGTGGCGGTGGGGTTCTTGTAGTAGCCCTTCATCACGTTGAAGCCCTTGCAGCACATCTCGCCCTGCACGCCAACGGGACACTCCTCGCCGGTCTCGGGGTCGAGCACCTTGACATCGACAAAGGGGAAGTCGCGGCCTACGGTGGTGCAACGCTGTTCGAAGGTGTCGTTCAGGCAGGTCTGGGTCATACCGGGTGACGACTCTGTGAGGCCGTACACGCTGGTGATGGTCATGAACATCTTCTCGCTGACCTGCTTCATCAGTTCCACAGGACAGAGTGAGCCTGCCATGATACCCGTGCGCAGACAACTGAGGTCGAACATGGAGAACATGGGGTGGTTGAGCTCGGCAATAAACATGGTGGGCACGCCATAGACGGCCGTACAGCGCTCCTTATGGATAGAGGCGAGCACCACGAGGGGATCGAACTTCTCGACCATCACCTCCGTGCAGCCGTGGGTCAGGCAGTTCATCGTGGCGAGCACCACGCCGAAGCAGTGGAACAGGGGCACGCAGACGCAGAGCTTGTCGTCCTGGGTGAAGCCCATGTTCTCGCCCGTGAAATAACCGTCGTTGGAGATACCGTAGTGGGTCAGCATGACGCCCTTGGGGAAGCCCGTGGTACCAGAGGTGTACTGCATGTTGCACACGTCGTGGCAGCTGACATTCTTCTTCATCTCGTTGAGCACACCGTCTTCTATGTTCTGACCAAGAAGCAGCAGTTCGGCGGTGTTGTACATGCCGCGGTATTTCTCCATACCGATATAGACCACATTCTTCAGGTAGGGGAACTGCTTGCTGTTCAGATGACCGCGTTCGCAGTTTTTCAGCTCGGGCAACATGGTGTAGGTCATATCGACGTAGTTACAATCCCATGTACCATCGGTAATACAAAGCACCTCCATATCGGAGTCCTTACAGAGATACTCCAGCTCGTTTTGCTTATAGTTGGTGTTTACCGTCACAAGCACGGCGCCAATCTTGGCTGTGGCATAGAGGAAGGTGAGCCAGTCGGGCACGTTGGTGGCCCAGATACCTACGTTGGAGCCTTTCTTTACGCCGATGGATATCAGACCTTTTGCCAGATTATCCACGCGCTCGTTGAATTGCGACCAGGTGAAGCGCAGGTCGCGGTCTGAGTAAACAATATATTCTTTGTCTGGGGTTGTCTCTGCCCAGTATTCCAGCCAATCGCCCAGAGTGCGTTCCCATAAGTGGTAGCCTTCACTTCCTGTCTCTGCAGGGTATGTTCTATCAGGCAACGGACGGCCTGCCATATCGTACTTTACATCACTCATCTTAATCCTTAATTTTTAATGTTTAACCTTTAATGTCTGATGCATTAAAATGGAATGTAAACTACGGCCAGAATCTTGGCGCTTTTGCCTGGGGCACCGTGCACGTGGTGGTTCACAATGCTGTCGTAGAAGATGGAGTCGCCCTCGTTCAGATGATAGGTCTCCTTGCCATAGACAATCTCTACCTCGCCCTGCATCACGTAGATAAACTCCTCGCCTTCGTGGGCTGAGAGTTGGAAAGAGGGGGTGTCCTCGGGATTGATGTCAATCACGAAGGGCTCCATGTGGCGACCGGCTTTCTGCTGAGCCAGGGGGTGATACTCCATGTGTTTGCGGGCATCGGTGGCTCCATTGGAGAAGCTGATGCTGCGCGTGGCTTCGCGTTCGGCAGCACGGCATACCACGGGGCCTAATGCGTCATTGTCGTCCATGAAGGTGCCCAGACGTACGCCAAGGGCACGGGCAATCTTGATGAGCGGACCTAGTGAGGGTAGGTTTTGATCGTTTTCTATGGATGTTATCTGCTCTACGGTAAGGCCGCTACGTTCTGCAATCTCTTCAAGCGAGAGATTCTTGCTCTCTCTGAGTCCCTTGATTTTGGAACCGACAAATGTGTTACAATTAGACATAAACTTACAATTTTCTAGTTTTTGAAACGCAAAGGTAATAAAATTGTTGGAAAAACAATTATTTTTTTCGAAGATTAACATAAAAGGGTGTTTTTTTTGATATATATATCGGGCCTTTGTATTGTGCTTTTTGCTCCTTCTATATTTTTTTACACAAAAGATGAAAATCATTGCAATAATTTCTGGATTTGTGTGTATATATTAGTAGAAGACGTCAAGAAATGGAGCAAGTAACAGAAAACCTGATTCGCGACCTGCAACATCACCAGCCTGCTGCCTGCCAATGGCTGCTAAAGACCTATGGTCCTGCGGTGTATCGCATGATACAGCGTATTGTGGTGTGTCGCGAGGATGCTGAGGAGGTCTATCAGGACGTGTTTGTCAGGGCCTTACGAGGCATTGAGGGCTTTAACAGAAGTCAGTCGTCGTTTGCCACATGGCTTAAGAGCATTGCCTATCACGAGTCGCTCAACTTTGTCAGGGGCAAGAGGCCCGGCATCATATCGATGGACGATGGCTGTTGGGGCATTGACGAGATGGGGGAGCCTGAGGATGCGTTGCAGAACGAACAGACCATCCAGCAGTTGGAAAAGGCGCTTGACAGGCTGTCGCCCCATGAACAGGCCGTGGTGAGCATGTTTTACTATGACAATATGAGCCTGGCCGACATCGCTTTTGTTACTGGCTCAAACACCTCTACCGTAGGCTCGCAACTGAGTCGGATACGCAAGAAACTCTACAGAATGATTAAAAAAGCTGAAGTATGAACAACATCAGAGATGATAAGAACCTGCAAGAGGCTGTCAACAGGCGCGAGCAGCGGCTGGAGCCGATGTCTGCCGACCTGAACGACAGGTTGATGGGGAACCTCGCAACCCCTCCTTTTCAAAAGGAGAGGGGGCTAAAGCGCAAGTGGATGTATGGTGCTGTGGCTATTGCTGCCAGCATTCTCCTGCTGGTGCTGGTGAATTTCTCGCAAACGTCGTCTGACGAGGCTCCGCTCTTGGCGCAGCAGACTCCGGAAAAGCCATTGCCGGCCCTGTCGGAACCCGTGATAGAGGACTCAAAGGCTGAGATGCAGACCCTTGAGCAACCTGCTGCGGAGCAGTCGGTGACGCAACGGGAGGATACGGCTTCAGAGCTGCAAGAAACTGTCGCTGCGTCAACGGATAAAGTGGAGCGCCCTCGTCGCACCTCCCCGCAGACTATCCCCAATATCGCATCGCCCAGAGGCGAGTTGCTCCTTGCTTCGACATCGAAAATGGCTGTGGGCAGGCGTTATGATATCGGTTGGACCCCTCATACCACTTCTGGTGATGGCGAGGACGATGGTTTGAATCTTGCTGGCGGGAAGGGCAAGAGTGGGGTGCCAGAGGGATGGAAGGACTTGAAGAACTGGAGCGATCAGCAAATTGTACGCCGAGACCTCACGAAGAAGGAAAGGAAACAGATGGCGGTGCTTGGTGCCATTGCCGATAAGTACTGGCATATCGACATCACCTCGATGAACACCATGCGCTATGGTTCAAAAATGGTTTCCACCGATTTCTTTCTGGAACTTCGTGGCGACACGCTGCGTAGTTATCTGCCCTATCTGGGACAGGTGCAGAGCGCTCCCTCGCTGTCGCCTACCATAGGGCTGAACTTCGAGGAGCGTGTGCGTCAGTATCAGGAGAGCAACCCCAAGGGGAAATACACGCAGATAGACATCGACGTGAAGACCAAGGAGGACACCTACCACTATGTGGTTGATATCTACGACTCTGGTGAAGCGTTTATTCGTGTGCGCTCGCTGAACCGCGACCCCATCAGTTTCGACGGTACATTAGAAACCAAATATTAAAACCCCATAAACATATGAGAAAATTTTTAGCCATCACCATCATGGCGATCATGGCCAGCATGGCCTCTGCCCAGAAGGGCGTCACGTTTGTGGTCGACGAGAACCTCGCACCCGTAAAAGAAAAGGTTCCTATGGAAGAATTGCTGGAGAGTGGAGACAAGGCGCTCAGGCGTATCTTTAGCGAAGAGGGCGTACCTGGTGACACCCACGCCATGATAGCCAGAAGCTTTGCCGACAACGAGAAGTTCTTCACCATCACAGGCAAGGATGTGTTCTTCCAAACCATTGTGAGGGCCTATGCCGAGCATCGTCCGCTAGTGCTCTCGCCCGATATGATGTGGGTGCTTGTCAGTCAGGGCTTTGCCCGCTATGTCAATGCCCATCCCGACCAGATGCGCAATCAGTTGGTGGCCCATAATGGTAAAATGGACCTCGTGGTGCAGTCCAATAAGGACCTGCTTTCTAGTGATGCCGAATGGGAGAAGTTGATAAGCGATTTTACGGCGCAGATCAACGACAACACTAGGGGCGACATTGCCCAGACCATCACCGCCGACTTCTCTACCACGGGCACCACAGAGCGTATCACCTCGCAGATTACGCTGATGGAGACCGTGAAGAGCTATTTCGACTGTGTGGTAGTCCGCATAGCCTGTGGCATTCCGACTATCACGCTTACAGGTACGCCTCAGGACTGGCAGAAAGTTGTGGAGAAAACGCAGCAATTGGAGAAGTACGGCGTGGGCGACTGGACACAGAACCTCATCCCCATCCTCACGGAGTTTGTTAAAGCCTCTGAGGGCAAGCCCAACCAAGCCTTCTGGCAGAAGATGGTGAAGAAGCAGCGTGTTGATAAGTTGGATGGCGGCGGATGCATTCCCGGACACCCCACAGAACTGGATGGCTGGATTCTCAAGTTCTTCCCTGACGAGAATGGCTTGACGCTCGACCAAGTGCCAAACACACACAAGATGCCATCAGAGCGTGTGTATGTGGACTTTAAATATCAGATTACCAATCCTGCTGACGGTACTGTCCTTTCAGAGACTCCACTACAGCTCGTGGCCGGTTTCATAGGAGCTGATGTGGACCTTAAGACGGGTGCCATGAAACCAAAGGTGGGCTGGGTGGTGAGGCAGATGGAAGGCAGCGACAGTATTGTGAAGCGACTCCAGAAAATGGACAGCGGTGATGGTCTTTTCTCTGGCATCGAGTTGCGCGTGAACAAAGTGCCTGAGCATTTTGCCCAGTTGCCATACATAAAGAAGCTGACCCTCTATTTTACTAATGAAGTGGAACTGCCCGACTGGTTCTTCAACTTGAAGATTGACCGTCTGTCCATATATGGCAAGATCAAGGAAGAGATGGAAGACGCCATCTGGAAATCTTTCCCCAACGCCGCCATTAACGGGGAATGGAAGTATCGAGAAACAGAAAACAATCGGTGACCAGTTTCTGCTTCATTTATAATAAGTGAGGGCACTCGAAATAGATTCGGGTGCCCTCTTATAAATACACGGTGCGTTGGGTCGTGACTACTTGGCTATGCGGACCTGCGTCTGATGTCCGTCATAGTTGACTGACTGCTGCTTACCATCGGGGGTGATAATGGTGAACTGGCGCTTGGTGAGCATGCCGGGATAACTGCCCTTGCGCTCACCGATGGTGAGGGTGCGGGCCTTATCGTTCCACTGGAAGGTGATGGTGGCATACTGCCCCTTCTCGTAGTTGTAGTTGTCGCCCTCGTCCTCATAGAGTGTGAAGCGGCCGTTGGCGCCGGGATAGACGCGCATCTCGAGGTTGTCCCATGCCTTCTCGCCAACATACTGCATCTCAGGACCGAGGGGCAGGATGCTGCCGGCACGTACGAACATAGGCACGCGGTCGAATGTGGTCTCGAGGGTCACGTCCTGACCGCCCTTGTACTGCTTGTTAGTCCAGAAGTCATACCAGGCAGCACCCTTTGGCAGGTACTTCGTGGTGGTTTTGGTGGCGGTGAAGTCGATGGCTCCGGCAGCAGAACCATCGGTCGCATTCTGGCGATTCCAGCCGGTCATGGCATCGGTGCGGATAATCTTCTCCTCGGTATATTGTGCTTTCACGATGGGGGCAGCAAGGATGCTGCGGCCAAACATGAACTCGTCGTTGATATTCCATACTTTCTTGTCGGCTGCAAAATCGCTGAACAGGGGGCGCATATAACTGTCGTTGTTAGAGGTGACCTGCCAAGCGGTGCTGTATAGATATGGTATGAGGCGATAGCGCAGGCGAATCTGCTTCTCGATGGCGTCATAAACGGGCTCGCCCTTCTTACCGAAC
The DNA here is from genome assembly GCF_022024115.1 of Prevotella communis. Taxonomy (NCBI): domain Bacteria; kingdom Pseudomonadati; phylum Bacteroidota; class Bacteroidia; order Bacteroidales; family Prevotellaceae; genus Prevotella; species Prevotella communis. The sequence goes on along the minus strand of NZ_CP091792.1, from coordinate 2,640,389 downwards.
TGCCATATTTCGCGAGGAGCATCGGCTCCGTGACTGCGGAACACGGGGCAGAACAGTCCGTACTGCATCCAGCGCACGTAGAGTTCCTGGAACTGTGGGTTGCGTGGTGCAGAACCGCTGCCTTTTGTGTTGTAGGAGCCACAGAAGAATCCACCGATGTCAGTATTGAAATTGGGATTGCCCGTCAGAGAATAGCTCAGTCCGGCAGGCACCTGCTTGCGCAGCATGTCCCAGGAGGAGTTGACATCGCCGCTCCACATATTTGAGCCGTAGTGCTGCTGACCGGCATAACTGGAACGTGTCATGATGAAGACACGCTTCTGGCCATAGTCCTTGCGCTGTGCCTGATAGATGCCGCGGACGGTCTCTAGGGGGAAGGCGTTGCGCTGTGAGCGCCAGGTGCCACCATAGACCTTATGGGCATAGTCGCTCTCACGCGGATTGAAGAAGTCGGGGTCGGTAGAGTCCATCCACCAGGCATCGGTACCATAGTCGTAGAGGGTCTTCAGGTATTTCCAGTAGATGGCGCGGGCTTCGGGATGGAAGGCGTCATAGACCTTTACGCCCGAGGGATACTTCATGACGGGAGGCCAGATGTGAGAGATGCCGCTCTGGGGCCAGGTCTCGAAAGGCATGAGCAGACCTTTCTCGTTGAGCTCGCGATACTGCTGGGTCATGGGACCGAAGCTGGCCCAGATGCTAATCATGAAATGTGCATGCTTGCGATGCACGTTCTGTATCATCTGTTTGCCGTTGGAGAAATCTTCTGCAAGGAAATCCATTGCATTCCACAGATAGTTGGAGCCCCAGTACTGCCAGTCTTGGATGATGCCGTCGAGAGGCACGTTCAAGGCGCGATACTGGTCAACGATGCCCTCGGTCTCGGCGGCACTCTTATAGCGCTCTTTGGACTGCCAGAAGCCGTAGGTCCACAGAGGGAACATCGGTACGTCGCCGCTGAGATAGCGCATCTGGGCAATGACGCCGTCGGCATTCTTGCCATACATGAAATAATAGTCCACGCCGTTGCCTACCTCGGCATCGAAGGTCATCCCCTCGGCATTGTCTTCAAAGAGGGTGGGAGAGTAGTTCTCCCAGTAGATGCCGTAGCCCTTGATGCTTTGGAGCACATTCTGGAAGTCTTCAAGGTTGGACTGCTCCATGCGTTTCTTCTCGCCGCGGCGGTTCATCTTGCCGTTCTGGATGGTGCCCAGTCCGTAGATGGCCTCGTCCTTGTCGAGGGTGAAGGTCTGACGTGCCTCAAGCACGTCACACTCCTTCTCCTTGAGCAGCACCTTTCCCTTGGCTGTGAGGAAGGTGAGGTTGCCCTTGGCATCCTGCTTCACGGTGAGTTCCTTACTGGAGGTGGTGTTGCCTTTCTTCGTGACAGCCACGTCCTGGGGCTTTGCCGTCACCACCAGTGTCTTGGTGGGCTGACCCTTTACCACGTGTACGATACTGGGCGTGATGAATTCAATCTTCACGTCCTGCGCCTGGGCTTCTGCCAGACCGATAGCCATAATGGCTAAAGATAATAGCTTTTTCATTTTTATGTAGTTGTTAGTTATGAGAGTTATTTAACAAGGAACTTCTTGTTGTTTCTGATATAGATATTTCCAGGATGGGCGTCGCCCGTGACCTTCATGCCTGAGAGGGCATAGACAGCATCACCGGCATTTCTTGAAACGGCAGGTGCCTGAATGGCCGACAACTCTTCTTCGCTGGCTGTATGGATGCTCAGGTCAGAAAGGGTGACGTTGACGGAAGCATCCTTGCGGGTAATGGTCAGACGGTATTCGCCCCATCCATCCTCTACCTTGAAGAGGAGGTTGATATCGCCGTTGATGGCCACAGTCTCGTCGATAATGGTGTTCTTTGCGCCTGTCAGCTTCTGCAGTTTTACGGCGATGGTCTTGTCGGCATCACCCTCGGCCTTGAAATGCAGTTTGTAGTTGCCGTTATTGAACTGAAGGGTGCGATACACGTTCTGCTTGGTGTTGGTATCGGGTGTTTGGCCGAAGTACAGCACGTAGGTACTGCTGTAGAGTGTTATGCCATGTTTCTTGGGCTCGAATCCCTCGGTCTCGATACGCGGACGCCATTTCAGGGTGGTGTCGCAAGGCGTGTCGAGGGTGTACTGCTTGAAGAAGTTCCACATGGTCTTTGCAGAATTGCCGTCCTCTGTGTTTGCGGTATAATCGTTGTGCCCCATACCGTCAACCTCGTAGTATACATAAGGGAAACTGCCTTCGCCAGCCTCGTAGACACTCTTGTCGTATTTGCCGGAAACGTTGGTCTTCTGAGGTACGGGGTTGGCACCAAGGCGAGCCACCATCTCGTCCACAATCGTAGGCATGAGTGAGTATTTCACAAAGTCATCGTTCTTGCCGTGGATATGCAGGAAGGGCACGGGGCGCCATCCGGCATGACGGAAGTGGAACTCGTTGAGCTGGAATCCACTGATAGAAGCAAAGGCTGCAAAGACATCGCTGCAGGCATTGGTCATGGCGTAGGTCATCATACCGCCATTGGAGAAGCCACAGCAGTAGATGCGCTTGCGGTCAATGGTGTAGGTCTTGGCCACATCCTCGATAACAGCCATGAGGAACTTGGCATCATCGTTGAACTCGCCAGAGGCATCCCAACCCGTAACCGTTCCTCCGAATACAGGGAAATAGATGTCCTTGCCCTGAGGATAGACCACGATGCAGCCTGCCTGGTCGGCAACGCCGGTGCCAAACGGACTTCTGTCGGTGCTATGGCCGCTGGCGCCATGGAGTGACACCACCAGCGGACAGTTGTCTGTGGCGTTGTTGGGAACGTAGAGCTGGTACTTACGTGTCTCACCATTGACGGTGATGTTGACATTCTTGTCAACCTTGGCAGCTTGTGTCATCACGGTGCAGCATACGGTTGCGAAAATGATAAATAATTTCTTCATAGTTTTTATTTAGTGCTTGATAATTTTCTTGCCGTTGATGATGTTGAGGCCCTTCTGGGGAGCAGAGAGCCGCTGACCTAATATGTTATGGGTCTTATGGGTCTTATGGGGCTGATGGGCGTTGTGGGCGTTGTGGATGCCGGTTGACTTATAATTTTTTTCGTAGATGCGGTATTTGCCGCCTGGTACGGTCTGGAGATCGTATTCGTAAACTTTCTTGACTGTCAGCGAGGGCTTTTCGCTTAGCGATTTGGCCAGCAGGGGCTCCTTGATGTCAGCAGGGGCATAGAGCGGGTTGGGACAGTCGCCCTCAGCAGGAGTCAGTCCTTCGCCCTCCAGCTCTACGTAGGAGCGCAGACGGGCCGTGCCGCCAATGGCAGAACGCAGTACGGCAGCGGTGAGCTTGCCTTCTTTCCACTCCATGTCTACCTCGAAGGCACCTCTGGCTTTCAGTCCGCTGATGCTACCTTCTTTCCATGCGCTTGGCAGGGCGGGCAACAGGTGGATGGCGCCATCATGACTCTGCAACAGCATCTCTGCGATACCTGCCGTGGCACCGAAGTTGCCGTCGATCTGGAAGGGCGGGTGCGCATCAAAGAGGTTGGGGTAGGTACGGCCGTTGGGATACTGGCTGGTGACATCATCGGATGGCAGCAGACGGAGCATATTCTTCAGGATGGTGAGGGCATGGGTGCCGTCGAGCATACGTGCCCAGAAACAGATCTTCCATCCCAGACTCCAGCCTGTGGCAGCATCACCACGGTCTGTCAGGGTCTGTTTGGCAGCAGCATAGAGTTCGTTATGGTTGAACGGTGAAATCTGGTTGGAGGGGAACAGGCCGTAGAGGTGGGAGATATGACGGTGCTGCATCTCGCTGCCATCGGCATCGATGAGCCACTCCTGCAACTGTTTCCTGCTGCCAATCTGCATGGGAGGAATCTTTGAGATCTGGGTCTTGAGCTTTGCGATGTATTCTTCGTCCTCGCCCAGTATCTCTGCAGCTTTCAACGTGTTTGTCAGGGCATCAAACACAATCTGGTTGTCCATGGTGCAGCCGGCGGTAACGGGTGTGGACTTGCCGGCAGGACCCTGTTCGGGACTTACCGACGGCACCACAACGAGCCAGTTGTACTTATCCTCTGCCGTGATATTCTTCGCAAAGACACAGTCCTCAGGAATAGGTTGCATGTAGTCCATGTAGAAGTCGGCCGTGCCCTTGATGACGGGGTACCACTCGCGCAGGAACTCTACGTCGCCTGTATAGAGGTAGTGCTGCCAGAGGTGGGTGGCCAACCAGGCGCCGCCATTGGGATACATACCCCAGAAAGCACCGTCGACAGGTCCGGCAATACGCCAGATGTCCGTGTTGTGATGGGCTACCCATCCGCCACACCGGTACATATTCTTTGCAGTCTTCGCACCCGTTTCGCTCAGGTCGCGTATCATGGAGAAGAACGGCTTGTTGGTCTCTGTAAGGTTGCACACCTCCGAGGGCCAGTAGTTCATCTCGGCGTTGATGTTGATGGTGTATTTTGAGTCCCAGGGGGCATCCTTCAGGTTATTCCACAAGCCCTGCAGGTTGGCAGGCTGACTGCCAGGCTGACTGGACGAGATGAGCAGGTAGCGGCCATAGTTGAAGAGCAGGGCCACCATGCCCCAGTCGGTACTTCCGTAAAACTTGTCCAGACGTTTCTCGGTGGTGAGCTGGCTGTTGGTCTGGGATGATGGCAGCCAGAGGCGCACGCGGTCGTATTGCTTCTGGTAAGCCTCCACATGGCGGCTCAGCAGTTCGTCGTAGTTGTGCTTCAGGGCTGAGTTCAGATACGACAGCGCCTTGGCAGACCCCTTGCCAGATGTATTGTTATACTTGAGATAATTGGTGGCAGCCGATATGTAGATGGTTGCCCAGGTATAGTCCTTCACCGTGACGGCACTTGACGTGCCATAGGTCACCTCGCCATCGCTCTCCACACGATAGCGCAGGTAGCCCTTGAGTTTATAGGCTACGCCTTCGTGGTCTACACCCGTGATGATGGAAAGCCATCCGTCGTCACTTTTTGACGCACTTCTGGTGAAGTCGGAAATGATGTGGCGCAGGGTGAAACTGGAAAGTGTGTCGGCCTCCAGACGGACAACGATGATGCTGTCGGGCATCGTGGCAAAGGCGGTACGACGGTAGTGGTGCCCATGATGCTCGAAAGAGACGGTAGAGAGTGCCTTCTGCAGGTCGAGCTCACGACGATAGTTGGTCACCTCAGCGTCTGTGATATTGTCGTGGGTCATCCTCAGACTGCCCAGATGCAGGTATTTCTGGCCGTGGGGACCTTTGATGAATTGCTGGTTAATCAGGTCCTCAGCCTTCTTCTCCTGTCCGTTGAAGATATAGTTGCGCACTGTGGCCAAGTTGGATGCGGCTGTACTGCTGTTATTATTATGGGGACCTCCGCTCCAGAAAGAGTCTTCGTTGAGCTGGATCTCATCGACGCGCGGTCCGCCGTATATCATACCGCCTATACGGCCATTACCAATAGGCAGGGCCTCGAGCCATATCTTTGCGGGCTTGTTGTCCCACAGACGGTTGGTGTTGTCGATGTCCTGGGCTGCTATCTGACTGCAGAAGCCCAGAAACGTCAGAAGGGTGAGGGTGATTCTTTTCATTGTTGTGACAGGTTATTTGATGATTTTCTTACCATCGATAATCTTGATGGCATGGTTGATGTGATTGCTTGTTCTGCGTCCTTGCAAGTCGTAGGTCGCCTGTGATGGGCGTTTGGTGGTTTGAGGCTGGATGCTGGTTGGCTGCTCAAAAAACTGCCACTTGTCGAAATCAAAACTCGTTGCGGTGGTGCCTGCGAAGGTGAAGAACAGGTCCTGTACGCCGGTGATGGGGGTGGTGAGGTCTACTGTCACTTCCTGCCACTCGCCGTCGGTTGACGGGATGTTGACTTTTCCTTTCGCAGTACTGCTTGCTGTCTTGACACGTATCAGGATAACAGCATCGCCTGTGGTACGCACCACGGCCTTGAATGATTTGGCACCAGCCTCGCCAAAGTCCACGTTGCGCACCTTGATATAGCTGCTCTTGGTGATGTTGGAAGCATAGCAACCGTTATAGTCGCCCAGGCACAGGATGCCGGAACACTTGTTGATGGTCTCAGCCTCCTGCAGTTTAAAGGGGTTCAGGGTCTGGATAGGGCTGACACCAGCGGTGGTAAACTTGATGCTGGGGATGGTACCGTCCTCATTGGGGGTGAACTCTTCCACGCAGGTAGAACGCTTATAGCCACCGCCTCCGCTCAGTTTGCCGTTGTGGTAGAACATATAGTGATGTCCCTTGAACTCCACACTGCCGCCATGAATCGTAAAACTGTTGTCGGCCTGACCCAGTATCTTGCCCTGGTAGGTCCAGGGACCCGTAGCCTTGTCGGCTGTGGAGTAGGCCCAATGCTCAGGAACGCCACCGGCGGCATACTCCAGGTAGTACTTGCCGTTGCGCTTGTAGATCCATGAAGCCTCCTCAAAGTTGGTCTTGGGTGTGCCGTCGTCGTTATAGCCCTTATACGGGCCAAAAGCTGTCTCGTCCTTCGTCTTGACCTCGACCTCATTGCCTGTGAATGACGTCATGTTCTTGTTGAGCTTGACATACCACAGCATGTTGTTGCCGTAATACAGGTAAGCCTGCCCGTTGTCATCGATAAAGACAGACGGGTCAATCTTGAACCAACCCTTTACGAGAGGTTTCTTGATGGGGTCTTTATAAGGACCGGCAGGATTATCGGCCACGGCCACGCCGATGCCTGGATAGGATTGGCCCTTGATGGTAGCCGTACAGTACCAATACCACTTGCCGTTGCGCTCTATGCATTGGCTGGCCCAACAGTCGTTGTCCTGCTTGGCCCATGAAGAAAAGGTTTTCGAGGTGATGGGCGTGCCGCGATAGGTCCAGTTGACCATATCCACGGTACTGTAGAGCAGCCAGTCTTTCATTGTGAAATAGTTGTTTTCCGTCACTTTCTCGTCATGATCCACGAAAAGATAGAGGGTGTCACCATGCACGTAGGGTGCCGGGTCGGGGGTGTAACGGTCGTGGATAATGGGATTTTGAGCCCATATGGACAGGGATGCAAGGGTGGTGATGCCTGTGAGTAGCAACCCTTTCATGTTGATGAATCTGGTCATGTTGTTTCCGCTTTTAGTTATTTTGGTGGCAAAATTACAATAAAAATCTCAATGGTGTCTTTTTTTTTGTTTCAAATCCTTTTCAAATAAACGAAATATGGCACGTAATCACTACGTGCCACACTTTCAAACCATAAATTACTATTATACTAACTTACCAACTAAAAAATATTAATGGTTGGTTTAGTCTTGAGTCGAATTAATCTGGGTGCAAAGGTATAAATAAAGAAACGTTTCCAACAAGGGAAACGTTTCATGGTTATGCGGAATTTTGTCAAATGCGTAAGGTGTCCTCGTTTTTCTTATTGAAATGATAGGATAAAACTGTAATGATGGGGCTGGTTGCCGTCAATGGTGTACTGGGGAAGGGTGCGCTTGCCCCATGTGTCTGTTCCACCTACGCCGTGAATATTGGCATCGATATTGAGATTGACGAAACGACCGTGCTGGATATCACTGGGATGATGAACACCTTCAAGATCTTCCTCACCATAGTCCCATGCTCGGATGCAGAGGGGCTGACAGCCCTCGATACGCAGGGTTCTCGCCGCAGGAGACCCAACTGCCGCAGGAGCGGATGAAATCTCAAACCAGCGGATGTCGCATCGGTTGCCGTTGTCCTGTGGATGGAGATAATCAGTCTCGTATGCCGATAGGGGCATCTGGTACTTGCCGAGGAAGGCAGAACGCTTACGGTCTGGATAGTTCTCCCAGGGACCGCGGCCATAATATGTAATCGCGGTGTAGTTGGCTGGCAGACGCATCCTCATGCCGAATTTTGGCATCACGGGGCGGTCCTGTGCTGCAGGTTGATAGTCCACCTCAACAAGAATGCTGTGCTCGTTGATGATGGTGTAGTTCACCTTGACATCTTTTACTTCCTTCCAGATGGCTGTACGACGGGCAAAACCGGCTGCGCTCTGGTTGTCATTTTCTGGTTTCCAGAAATAGGGCTCCAGCGGAGCCTGTAGTACCTCGTGGCCATCGACGATCCAAGAGGTGAGGGCGTTTCCGCTGATTGTGAATGACTTAGTCTCTTGCTTCTCCTTGTGGTGGAGGTGCGTTGCGACTTCCGCCTTGTTTTTCCAGTTCCACGTCTGTAGAACGAACTGCTCTCGAGCAATTGTAAACCCTTTCTTGGCCCAGGGCTTATCCTCTTTCTGGTGGGCGGAAACATTGAGTACCACTTCGCTATCATAGCGCAGGGTGTCGTAGGTGATATCATACTCGTCAACAGTGGTAAAACTGTCTCGGTTGACGATGCGGATGGTGCCATCTGGTTCGCGGAGAAACTGCAAGGGCTGATACACCTTCTGTACTTCATAGTAGTGGGGGTGGGGCGTACGATCAGGAGCCAGCAGGCCATTGAGGCAGAACTGCCCGTCGTTGGGCTTGTCGCCAAAGTCACCACCGTATAGGTATGTTCCATCTTTTTCTATTCCCTGGTCCACCCAGTCCCAGATAGCGGCGCCGCAAATGGAGGAGTCGCTGTATATCACATCCCAGTACTCCTGCAGATTACCACAGGAGTTACCCATAGCATGGGCATATTCGCGCATCATGAAAGGCTTGTCGTTTACCGTCTGGGCATTCTTCTTCAGTTCGTCGGGATAGAGATAACTGTCGTCCCAGATATCAGAATAACGACGGTCGCTGTCGTAGAAGGCCGGACGGGTTGTGTCGAGCTGCTTCACCTTGTGATACATGGCTTCGATATTGGGCCCTTGAGCACCCTCGTTGCCAAGACTCCACAGAATGACGCAGGGGTGGTTGAAGTCGCGCTTCACCAATGACTCGGCTCTGTCCACATGGGCTTTCTGGAATGAAAGGTCTTCGCCCATCACTTTGTTGGCATAGCCGTAGCCGTGGGTCTCGTGGTTGGCCTCGTCCATCACGTAGATACCCCATTTGTCGCAGAGTTCATATAGGTATTCACGGTCTGGGTAGTGAGAGGTGCGCAAGAAGTTGACGTTGGCCTGCTTCATCAAGCGGATATCTGTCTCGTAGGTGGCATTATCGACATAGCGACCTGTCTTTGGATGATGGTCGTGACGGTTCACACCACGCAACTTCACGTTTTTACCATTAATCTTGAAGACCTCGCCAACGATTTCAATCTTCTTTACACCGAAATGATAGGCAAATTCTTCATTATTCTTACTGTCCTTCATGCCAAGCAGTTGCAGGGTGAAGGGATAGAGCCAAGGCTTCTCGGCAGTCCAAAGACGAGGCGGGGTGTCATAGTGATACGTGAGTTCTACGACAGTGGTATCGCCAGCATGCAATTTTGATATGCAATGGTTGGCTATGTTCCTATGGTTAGGATCGACGTTGACGCCATACAGCTCGGGACAAGCCATCTGCAACTGAACCAGCAGATCCTTTGCTGTTTTCTTGCCAGTATTGCATACAGTAATCTTAGCATTAACTGTGAACTGCGAGTAGTCGGCATTGGGAATAGCCTCTATCTTGTAGTCGGCAATGTGTACCAAAGGACGTACCCACAGTTGAACGCTGCGGAAGATGCCACTCAGACGCCACATGTCCTGACACTCCAGATAGGAGCCGTCGCTCCATCGATAGACTTCAACGGCAATCTTGTTTTTGCCTGCCCGCATGTACTTTGTGACATCAAATTCTGCAGGCGACATGGAATTCTGACTATACCCCACCTTCTGGCCATTCACCCATAGGTACATGGCTGAGTGTACACCTCCGAAATGGAGAATCAGGTTTTTTGAGAGCATATCCTTCGTCACGTCGACAAACGTAACATACGATCCCACAGGGTTGCGATTCTCGTATGCGGTCCAGTCCTTGGGTGGCTCACTAGTTACGCTGGGACGGTCTTTAGCGAAGGGATAACTCATGTTTACGTAGATAGGCGTGCCATAGCCCTGTAATTGCCAGTTGCCAGGCACGCTAATCTTCTTCCATTGGCTCACGTCATAATCCTCTTTGTAGAAATCTGCAGGACGCTCCTCGGGCTTACGGCTCCAGTGGAAGAGCCATTGTCCGTCGAGTGAGATAATCTCCTTGCATTCTTTCTGCTTGGATGGCAATTGAAGCGTGGCATGATAAGGCAGTTTGTTGATGCCCAGCACGGCGGGATTCTCCCAATCGTGTGTTTGGGCCTGTGTCTGCAGAGCTAACAATGCTACCAGTACAACGAGGACTCTTTTCATCGTTTATTTCGTTTTTATGGTCAGACTGGCCGTAGGCAGACTGCTCTTGATGCTGATCTGTGTATTACCTTTCTTATGTGTGCTGCGTACCACGAGTAGGGCGCGTCCCTTCCATGTCTTTACACGAGGCGTGGTGTAGGGCTCGGTATCCTTGAGGTCGGCAGAGGCAAACGACAATAATGTACCTTGTCCCTTGACAAAGGCTTCGCAGGGAATGACAGCATCGGGACAGACATGACCGTCCTTGTCGACTACCTCGATGGTGACAAAGGTGAGGTCTTGGCCGTCGGCAGTCATGATCTTTTTGTCGGGAGTTAATCTTAGTTTTGCGGGTTCGCCGGCAGTCTGAAGCAGACTGGTTGAACTGGTTGATACTGCCTTCAATACACCAGGCTCATAGTTGACGGTAAAGACGGCCTTGAACTCGGTTTCGCGGCTCACTTTCTTTGTGCCGACAAGCTGGTCGTTCAGATAGAGTTTTACCTCTGGCTCTTTTGTATATACCTCTACTTCAATAGGTTTGCCTTCCCATCCTGGCCATGTCCACGACTCCCATGTGGGCCAGACACTCCACATCGTCGTCTTGATTTCTCCGTGGTAGCCGTTGGGTTCTTTGACGGCCATGTAGAGTGGCGTGTCTTTGTTCCACAGCATCTCGCGGTAATGGCTGATGGGCTTGCGCCAACCGGTGATGTCGACATCGCCACAGGGGGCACCGTGCCATTCGGGCTGTCCGCCCTTAATCCACGACTCGCCCTCGCGTTCGCCTTTATAATAGTTGCGACCAATGCCGCTTTCGCCCAAATAGTCGAGGCCTGTCCATACGATATCGCCCACGACGTAGGGGTAGTCATTCGCAATCTCCCAGTTTCTGAAGGCATCGCGTGGGTAGCTCTCCGTCTGCCAGATAACGCGTTTGGGGTCGCGCTTATGGTCGCTGGCGTGTTTGAAAATCATGTAGTTATAGCCTACCACATCGAGCACCTCGGCATGTGGGTCGTAGATTTCCCAATCGCGATCCCAGGCACAGAGCGCCTCTGTAACAGGACGCGTATTGTCTATTTCCAGTATAGCTTTCTTCATCTGTCGGGCGGTATAGACTACGCGGATGTCCTTGCGCTCAATAACCTCGTTGCCTATACTCCATGAGATGACGCTAGGGTGATTCAGGTCGCGCTTCACCATGGCATGGATATCCTCCTGATAGCAGGAGTCGATAAGTGTAGAGTAGTCGTAGGGATTCTTTTGCGTGCGCCAGCCATCAAAAGCCTCGTCGATAACCAGCATTCCGATGGAGTCGCAGGCATCAAGGAAAGCACGGGTCGTAGGATTGTGTGAGGTGCGAATCAGGTTGAAACCAGCTTCCTTCATCTGCTTCACCTTGCGAACTTCTGCAGCGTCGAACGCCATAGCACCCAGCACACCGTCGTCATGGTGTACGCAGGCACCGTTGATAAGCACTTTCTTGCCGTTGAGCACGAAACCTTTCTCGGCATCGAAGGAGAAGGAGCGGATGCCGAACTTCACACGCTGCTCGCCAATGATACGTCCCTCAGACTTTAATTTGACGATGGCTTCATATAAATGAGGATCTTCGGGCGACCAAAGATGAGGGTTGGCAATCGTAAAGTGAAAATCTACGGTGAGGCTTGATGCCTTATGCATCGTGTATCCATGTTCGAAATACTGTTTCAGAATGTGGCTCGTTTGTGGGGCCATTTTGAAGCTTCCTTCGTTGAACGTTACCTCAATAGCGTCAAGTTGACGGTCTGCCTGGGATGCATTGTTCACATTGACGGGAATTGAAACCTCTGCTTCTTTCTCGCTTACCACGGGTGTCTTGACAACAATGCCATTCTCAGCAATATGCAATGCAGGCATCGTCTCCAGCCACACGTGGCGATAGATGCCAGAGCCTGAGTACCAGCGACAGTTGGGCTGCTCGCTGTTGTTGACCTTGACGATGACTTCGTTTGGTTGTTTCTTGTCCTTATTGAGATAATTCGTTACGTCAATAGTGAAAGGCGTGTAGCCATAGCCGTGTTGTCCGGCCTTCTGTCCGTTGACGAAGACCTCTGCCTTCTGATAGACACCTTCGAAGTGGAGCTTGGTGATATCGGCATTAGGTGTCTTGAATGTCTTGCGGTACTCGCCCTTACCGCCTTCAAACCAACCACCGCCGGTGCCTGTGGCTCCCTTGCCGGAGTTTGGACCTTCGTAGATGTCCCAGTCGTGAGGCAGGTTTACATTGGTGGTCTTGCCGTTACGAGTGAACTGCCAGTTATCGTCAAACAACTGCTTGTCTTGTGCTGTTGTTGTCATGGTACCACACAGCACCATTGCAAATAAAAAAAGTCGTTTCATTTTCTTTTTTAGGTTTGGGTTATATTTGGGGTACAAAGTTATGTAATAATCCTGAGAAAGCCAAGGGAAGCGTAAAAAACAATCATATGTAAGGCTAAAATCGATTGATTTCGCAGTATCTAATGCTTCTAAATCATTCATAGGTTCATTCTGGATGTTTAATCATTCAATTTCATGTAGTCGGTAAAGCGGATACCAAAAGTTTTGTAGAGAGGAACAAACCGAACAGGATTGCCATCGCTTGTGGCTGTGGTAGAGAATTCTAATTTCCCTTCTGTTTTGCGAATCCAATCAAGATTGGTCCTTGAGCCCGTCAATGCGGGTATGGGATCGGCAGGTTGCATGTAGGAGGGATAGCCGCCAAAATAATTGTCAGTCACATTCACACGGTCTTCTGTTATGCCCTCTGTTCCCATATCGGCAGCAAGTGCGAAAGGACCGTAATAAAGAGCGACGATATGAGGCTGGCTGGGTAGATGCTCCAAGCGCAGATGCATCGGAAGATGTACACTGATGACATCGCCTTGTTTCCAACTTCCGCTGATTATGCAGTAGCCGTCTCTTGTTTCATAGTGTAGGTCCTGTTTCGCGCATGTTGCTTTGAAGCCCTTGCACCATGAGGGAATGCGGATTTTCAGCACTGCACGTCCGCTTCCTTTAGTGATGCGGATTCTTATAAATGTATCGTGCGTGAGGTCGCCTGTCTGTTCTACAATCATCTTCTTGTCTGTCCAGTTGAGTTGCGCAGGAAAGAACTGACTGACGTAGAGGGTGTCGGCATCGGAGAAAAAGACCGATTGTCCGTAACGCACGTGGTTCTCCATTCCAGTACCCGTACAGCACCAAAATACGTCAGTATTCTTTCCGTAGGTTTTGAAGGAGCCAGGTAATTGTGTATGGAAGTACATGAAGTTAGCGTTTTCAGGATTTATGCTGCCCATGATGTGATTGAGGGTGGCTCGTTCCACATACTCGGCATATTGGGGCTGCCGGGTGATGCGGAAAAGGTCGTTCGAGAGCTTGATAAGGTTATTGGTGCAGCAAGTCTCGCCGGCCTGTCCATCGAGTTCCTCTCCGATATGGTCAGGAGGTAGGTTCCAGTGCTCATGATTGCCTGTGGAACCATTGCAGTAGGTGCGATGCAACGTGACGTGTTTCCAAAAATTCACAGCAGCTAAAAGCAAGGTCTTGTCGCCTGAGATCTCATACTCACGTTCTGCTGCGATGAACTGTGGTATTGTGCTGTTTGCGTGATGGAAGTTTGGTGTCCGCTTGTCATCCAGTATATCGTGACCACCTGCCGATGGCAGGAGTTTGTCTGTCTGTTGGAAGAACTGTCCAGCTTTCAGATGCTGCTCGTGTTTCGTCTCCTGATAGAGGTTGAGCATTGCCTCTGCAAAGCCTCCCACTTCCTGCACGTCCATATTGTGACGCCAAAGTTCCTTGTCCTGCAGTCGTGTTGTACGCAGATAAATGTAGTCGCCCATCTCGCTGGCAATGGTCAGAGCCATCTCATTGCCAGTATATCGATGAGCATCAAGGAGACCTTGCAAGATTTTGTGAAGTGTGTAGTATGGTGCCCATCCGCTGCCGTCTGTTTCCACACGGTTGAGCATTTCTTCGCCAAAGGCACTGACATATCCACTGCCACCTTTCATCTGTACCTCCCTCAATACACCGACTATGTAATCCACCGTTTTCTTTGCCTCTGTGTCACCACTCTGAAAATAAAAAAGGCTCAGCGTTGTGAGATAGTGTCCTAAGGTGTGCCCCCTCAAATCTGTCGATTCCCATCCTCCATAAGGAAAACACCCTTCGGGCTGTGGAAGTCCCACACGTTGACGAAAGAAATAGAGCAAACGGTCAGCACTGAGGGAACTCACGAACTCCATATCCTTCTGTTCCAACAATAGCCAGTCGCCACCCGTGATTTGAGTTGTGCACCACTGCTTCAACGGTGTTGGCTGTCGAGATTTTTTGTCTTGCAAGCGTCCTTCGACCGAGCGGAGTGTCGATAGTAAATCATTCTTTTCGCTCAGTCCCTCTTGTGTCAGAGGAACAAACTGCATGGTGCCATCAGTATTGAAATACAGATTCTCGGCGCACACACTGCGGCGACAATCGCCTCCAGGAGCTCCTTCAAGCTGGTAGGAACCATCGTGATAGATGTAATACCATTTGCCCTTGAACTGAATGACCGAAGGATGGATGGTGAAGCCATGATTGGCCGAGGTGCTGACAAATCCTCGATAGGTCCATGGACCCTCCATTTGTTCCGCTGTGGAATAGGCCATTTGTTCTGACTGTACGCCTGGAGCATCAGAAGCATATACGTTGTAATACAGGTTGCCACGTTTAAAGAGCCAAGGTCCCTCGCTATAATTGCGCATCGGTACTTTCTTGACTTCTCCATCCAGCTCTATCATGTTTTTCTTCAGTCGTACCATATAGCAGTCGCCATTGCCCCATGCCATCCAAGGAGTTCCATCATCGTCAATCAGCACCGTCGGGTCGATGTCGGCATTGCCACGATGGGAATCGGGAGTCATGTCATCTGTAATTAACGGTGTGCCATCTATTCTTGCTGGTGTAAAGGGACCCGTAGGTGAATCGCTCACAGCCACATCAATGGCATGTTCAGGCTTGTTTTTATAATCCAAGGTGACATAGTAATAGAATTTGCCGTCTCGCTCCACTACCTGACCAGCCCATGAACCACCAGGAGACGCATAGGGGAAATCGGCAGCCTTGAGTACAGGGCCATGTGCGGTCCAATGTTTCATGTCTGTGGATGAATAACACAGCCAGCGAGGCATATTGAACCATCCGCCAGGTCCAGCACAGTCTTCTCCTACATAAGCATAGACGGTGTTTCCTATCACAGTGAACGCGGGATCGGCTGTGAATCGGTCTGTGAAGAGGGGATTCTGACCTGCCACACGAGGCAGAGGTGCACCGCTGATTTCAAGGTTGCGGATTGCTCCTTCACGCACTTGCAAAGAGTTGGGAAAACCACTGGGGAATCCGTGTCCCAACACCCATAGAGAGGCATTATGGCGCAATGCTTTGCCTGGATAGCGCAACATGTCACTTGTACCGTCAACGTTCAGTTCAAGCACAGACTCGTCTTTTTGGGCGTCATAATGTGCTGTGGCACTCACCCGATACCATTGTCCCGTTATGACAGTAGGACCGGCACACAGACGATGCGGCTGTTCGTTTTTGTCAATCACTTCTACAAAGAACTGCCTGTGCATGTTGTCATAACCTAGAGAAATGTCACCAAATAGCGAGTTTTTGCCCAGAAGATGAGTCGCTTTTCCCTCCTTACAAACAAACACCTGTTCTGTTCCGAGTGTTCCGCACTTCAGTTCTGCTGCCACCTTCCATTCTTTCTGCATATCAGTATAAGGCAGAGGATGGTTGAAGTCTAGCTTGTATTCACTCATATTGAGCTTTAATTCTTGAGAAGCATCTTTGAATTTCCAATCAAGCAAGGTATAAACTCTCTCTTGTGCCACAATATGCAGGTGGATGATGCCAACCCACAATGGCATGATGAGTAATAGGATTCGTTTCATTAGTCTATTTGCGTTTTGGGTGTATATCAATATCTCTATAGCCCATGCGGCTACCCTCGGCCAGTCGGTCTGCATCGAATTTGATGATGCGGGCTTTGGTGGCAGGGAACTTAATGGTCTGCCATATGGGATTATTAACAATGTTAGAGAATTCTCCCGATGCAAGCTTGGTCCAATGTGACCAGTCTGTAGAGGCCCAAAGGGTGTAGTGAGTGATAAGGCCATCCTTTGTTCCTTGTGGTGGCAAGTAACGGAAGGTCGTAAATGTCTGTTCTTGGTCCCAGTCAATCATCATCTGTGTGGGACTGCTGAAGAATATATGCAGGTCTGATGACTTCTTCTCACCAGAATCCTGAATGTCGGCTGTGAGTTCAGGAGCGAGGTAAACGCCCAGTTTCTTAATGATTGGTTCAGCTTTCGTATCAGTAATTGAGAAACGGAGCTTTGTGGCTTTGACTGTTGGGAAGCAGATAATGCGGCGGTGGCCTACTGTGGTGAGACCATCACCATTATCTACCAATGCGTCCTTTAAAGACCGCCATTGTCCATCGACGAGAGCTTCTAAAGTGAACTTCTTGACACGTTGTCCTAAAGCGATATTCTCCTCTGCTAGGAAACGGTTAAATGATGTGGGCTTATTGAAGTTGATGATGTAAGACCCGCTTGTAAGCTTGGGCGCCTTCACTTCCTTGATGATATTCTTCTTGAATATATGGTCTATCATCTTTTTGAAGGCAATACCACGCAGGCTGTCGTTGGAATGAATGCGTCCGTTGGGGGCGATGGGGAAATTAAGTAGTAGGGTGGAGTTGCGGCCTACTGATTTATAATACGTGTCCATGAGTTTCGACAGACTCTTCACGTGTTCGTTTTCTGTCTCGTGGTAGAACCAGCCTGGACGGATACTGGTATTCGTTTCGCCAGGGCACCATACGTCGCCGTTTTCTACTCCGAAATGCAGCATATGATAGGGGGTGTCGCCCTCCGAAGGCATCAGACTCCAGTTTGTCTCGCCCACATTGCCAGCCTCAGTACCCACCCAGCGCAGATCACCACGGTCGCCACCATCGTTCCAGATGACAGCATTGGGCTGCAACTCGCGAATCATCTTGAATGTTTCGGCCCATTCGTAGTAGGTGCGTCCATCAATACGACGTACCTCGTTGGCACCGCCATACCATCCGTCACCACCGTTGGCACCATCGAACCACACCTCAAAGATGTCGCCATATTGGGTGAGCAATTCGCGCAACTGATTGCGAAAATAGGTAATGTATTCTGGTTTACCGTAGTCTGGATGATTTCTGTCCCACGGTGAGAGATAGACGGCGAACTTCAGTCCTTCCTCGCGACAAGCATCGGCCAACTCTTTCACAACATCACCTTTGCCATCTTTCCATGGTGTGTTCTTAACGCTATACTCTGTATATTTCGAAGGCCACATGCAGAAACCACAATGATGCTTAGCCGTGAAAATGATACCCTTCATGCCTGCTTGTTTGCAGACGCGTGCCCACTGGCGACAGTCAAGGTCAGAGGGATTAAACAACTTCAAGTCTTCGTTGCCAAATCCCCACTCCTGATCGGTATAGGTGTTCATGGAGTAGTGGATAAAAGCATACATTTCCATCTCCTGCCAGTGCAATTGTTTTTCACTGGGTATAGGACCATATGGTTTTGATTGTGACCAACACGACACTCCCATGAGGTATAAAACGAGAAATAATAGGGTTTTACGCATATTGTTTATTGGTTGTAATAATGGGTGCAAAATTACAAAGAATATATGATATAAAAAAGAATTTATGTAGGATTTAATAATATAATAATAGGATAAAATAAAAATCCGGGTCTTGCTGTTGAAGACCCGGACTCTCGTGTTACCTTTTTATAATCTTTTTACCGTTACTAATATATATGCCTGGTTTTTGCTGGGACAGACTCCTGATGTTCTGCCCCTGCAAGTTGTAGATTCTCTCATTTCCCTCTTGGGATGCTTGGGTGGTATGAATCCCCGTTGCCACATAACTGTTGTTCATGATATACATCTGTCCGATGATGGCGTCGCTCCATTCTGATGCAGCACTGTAGATGGCGATGACATAGTCTCCTTGTTCTGTGATGTCAAACTCAAAAGTCTGTTGGGCAGGACTGCTGAAGTTATTGTCTGTCTTATTGCCGATGTTGATATTGGGCGTATAGGTCTGACTGGCTATGCTGACATTGCCCGTGCGCTTCTCAATATGGATTTCTATAGGACCAAAGTCGGCCATGTTCCAGTTGCACATCTTATATTTCAGGGTGTAGTGGCCAGGGGCCATGCTGACTGTTGTACCGGCATCTTTTAGGCCGTACTTAGCGTAGCCCTGATGTTTATTGCCATTGATGTTGCGGAAGTAAAGACCGTAGCTGAAGCCTTTCGTGGTGCCGGTGAACTGCAACACGCGGCATCCGGAAGAGAATCCGCTGCTGTAGCCCGTACGTTTCTCGCTACTGTCGTAGGTGGTCCATCCCGCGGGAACAGCACCTCCTTCTGTGAAGCCTGTGGCGAGGCTCAATGAGGTGGGAGCCTGGAATGTAACCTCAATGGTTGCTGTACTCGTCTCTCCGTCGTTGTCTGTGGCAACGGCTTTCAGCGTGTGCTTGGCGGCAGTTGCTCCTGTCAACGTGGCACTATAGGGCTTTTCCGTGCAGGTGGCCAATAGCGTGTTTCCATCGTAAAACTCCACTTTCTCTACCGTACCGTTGGGATCGTCTGCGGTGGCTGTGATGGTGATATCGGGGAAGGTCACTTCGTTCTTCGGACCAAAGCCGACATACTTCTCACCTGTGGCAGGTGAGGTGATCTTGACGTTGGGCGTGGTCTTGTTCAGTGAGAAGCGCTTGCAGAAGTTCCATATCTCCTTACCAGTATATACCTGCTTCTCTTTGCAAATCCAGTGTCCTTTGTTGGGTAATTCCAGCAGACGCACCTCGGAACCGTCGTTGCCGGGTCCCCAGACGTGCATCTTGCAGCCGCCGAAGCCATTATAATTGTTGGTGACCTTTGCCGTAGTGGGACAACCGTTATGTCTGATCCATACGTTGAGGGCCGGTTGCGCACCACTAAAGGCGCAGGTCTCGTCGCTTGTGCCGTGGATATGCAGGATGGGAATGGCTCGTACGTTAGCATTGGCGGTAGCACCACCCATAGGATAGCCACTACAGGGGGCAAAGGCTGCGATGAGGTCGGGTATTTTGTTCATGGCGTGATAGGTCAGCATGCCGCCCATGGAGAATCCGCCCAGATAGACGCGGTTACGGTCAATCTTATGCTGTGTCACCATCTTGTCGATGATGGCTTTGATAAAGTTAATGTCGCGATTGCCACTGGTGTCCCATGATTTGTTGATGCCATTGGGGAATACACAGACAAACTTGGCTGTGTCGCATACCGCCTCCATACTCACCTGGTCATTTTTGAACTCGCTGTTCTGCATCCAACCGGCATCCTGATTATACCCATGACAGAAGATAAGAAGCGGACGACCTTCGCCTAAGTTCTTAGGTACTATGACATTGTACGAACGATTGGTGCCGTCAACGGTGATGTTGTCGGCCTTGGCAGGCGTTAGTCCTACTATAAATAGGAATAGCAATAAAATGGTTTGTTTCATAATGGTTATTTAGTCTTTTATATTAGGTGTCTGAACTTTCGCAAGTGAATATTCATTCATCAAGCGACTAATTTATACATTTGATATAGCTTATGGAACTTAGGATTGGCATCAATAACCGCAGAAAGCAGTTCACTGGCATCGGCAGAGATCATCTCTGCGATTTCCAGGATGGTGTCCAATATAAGTTCCCATATCCTGTCCGAAGCGGACAGCTCGAGAGTGTTGCCAGTGGTATCACGGAAGAGCGCCCCGACGGTTTCGTAGGCTTCAAACCGCTTCACCGTGCAAAGTATGTTGTACTGCATCATGATCAGCGTAAAGCTGGCAATCTGTGCAGAGAAGTGTACGCTCTGACATCTGCCGAAGTCGAGCAGTTGCTTCTGGTCGTGATAAGCCACCTCGGTAGTCCAGCGGATAGCGTACGTCCTGTATGCTTTGAGAAAACTAAGCGAGAGGTCCGTAGTGAGCAATCCATTCCAAAGCCCATTCCTGCCTCGTTTCGAGAAGAACAAACGCACGGTGGTACCTGCAAACTTCACATCGATGGTGCAGTAGGTACATCTGAGTGTCCTGTTATGTTTGGTGAGACCCTGCTTCTGGAGCTTCTTGATAATCTGCTTAGCAGTCAAATCACCCCACTGGGTGTGGTATTTGGTTTTTCCAATCTTTATCATACCAATCAAATGACACTTGATGTGGCGGCTGGTAATCAGGCGAACGAAGTCTGCACTGGTAAACCAACTGTCAACCAGCAGATAGTCGAAACGTATTCCACGCTTGATAGCGTACTTCACCATCTCGATTGCCTTGTCAGTCTTCTTCATGGTGTATTCTTTTATGCGCTCCTCAACACATTGCCCCGTATAGTCGGCAGAGAAACGCTCACTGCGTTGCTTGTCCGTCAACCCTTGCTTCTTGTCAGGATTACTGCCTTCTTCACCATGAAGCGAGAAATCGAGAAACAATTGGCTCATGCCATCGCACAGAAGCAGCGTCAGACATTTGTAGCCGAGGATGCTCTTATGTTGGATATGAGAGAAAACCTTGCCGATAAGTTCACTCTTGCGACCACTCTTTGGAGCGTCTGTGTCATCGATAATCAGGCAGACAGGCTTGTCATGCTCAGCCTCGGTGCTACGGCTGATCTTACGCAGCAGCTGGAGGTTCATCGCATACAGCAGTTTGCGCCACTTGATATCACCATCATTCATAAAACGATAGAACATGTCCTTCTCACAACAGAACAAGCGGCTTAATGAAGAGCCAGAGTACCGGTATGCATTCCTGACGACGAAGAAAGGGAACAGCATCAAAAGATTAAGGACCTGCACGTTCGTGAACTTGCAGTTCTCTTTCTTCTCTGGCCCTATCTGCTCCGGACGTATGTTTATGCACTCCATCACTCTCATAATCGCATTAATTGCACGGTTATTCTCATTTTCTGAGAAAAAGCTTCTCAAATCTGAAATAATTGTTGTACCTTTGCTCACGGCTTCTAAGTTTGAACTTTATTGTTTGGCGACTATAAAGTTACTCATTTTCAGTGAGTTGAGCAAACTTCGAAGCCATTTTTATTCCTATTTTATGTTAAATTATGCAGGTGCGCCATCACTTGCGAAACTTTAGTTAGGTGTTATTGTCTTTCTGGTGCTCCGAAGTAGCTGTAGCGATTGTTGTCGGGGTTTACCACGATGGTCTCGATAACGATCTCGGGATCAATCATGATGAGCTTCAGTTGATGCTTGCCAGGAGTGGTGTTGGCGAAATTCACCTCCAGCCAGCGGATATTGTCAAACACTTCGTCGCGGCGCAGCATCTTCCTGCCGTCCTTCCAACCGCTAAGCAACAGGTTGTTGTGGGGTGGGAGAGCCTTCAGGTTCTTTGACTGGGCGAGGTTCTTCGGTGTGTATTCCTGGAATTCGTCGTGCAGACCTTGACGGGCATCAATAACCTGCATCGGCTGGTCGTCAATCTGTACCCCAAGGCGCAGGCCGCGGGCAGGCACGATGTCTTGTGTGGGCAGAATGCCGATGGCTATGGTTCCCTTGCCGTCGGTGGGAGACAGGTCTATGTCGTACTCCAGTTTTGGACCGCTGCCGTCGGCCGGCCATTCCTTCATCACGTCTGAGGCTCCCATGCAGGCTAAACTCCAACTCAGCAGCGGATATTCCATCCAACCATCGTCGACATGGAGATAATGGTAGGCGTGGAAAGAGTATTCCTTGGTCTCCTTTGTGGCGCTTAGGTCATGAGTTACCTTATAGCCAAGTGACATGGGATGACGGTTCTTCTCTGGAATCGACCACTGTGTGTAGCCGATATGGTTGTCGAGCATCATACCTTCCCATTTGCCGCCAGCCATCTCCTTATTATAATAGTTTGTAAGTCGTTCGTCTTTGTTCATCAGCTCGCAGACAGTTAGACTATCGCCTACAGTAGCTGCGTTATACATCATGGCTACACCAGCAGAGGCTACTGCGGGATAATATACCAACTGATAAAATGCATCCTGGGCGGTAGCGGGTATGCGTTCCTTTAGCGATTCGCAACGAAGTACGAGGGACTGCCATATATTATTAAGGTGTAGCATTTCCTGATAATTGAAGAGACCTGGTACTTGTACTTCGGGCTTGCGCATTAGGTTCAGACGTGAATACTCCTCGATGATTTCTGTGCAATCGGTGATGTCCGATTGGGGTAGATTGCCGAGCACGCTTTTTGTCCATTTTTTCAGCCATTCATGCTCATCACCAACGTATATGTAGTCAGGATCCCATGCATAGTCCATGATAAACGAGATGGGCATCTCCTTGGGTTTCAGGTCGCCCACGTTGATAATCCAGATGCGGTCGATACCGCTCTGGTAGGCGAGGTTGAGCTGTTCGCGGAGCTTGGGCACGGTGGTGGTGTTCACCCAACGGTCGTTCCATGGGCCACCGTTCATGTCGATATGATAATAGAGACCCAGACCGCCCTTGCGCTTGCGCTCCTTCTCCGTGCCCTTACGGCGGATGTAGCCCCAATTATTGTCGCAGAAAAGGAGTGTGACGTCATCGGGTACGGTAAAGCCGGCATCATAATAGCGCTGTACCTCGGTGAAGATAGCCCAGAGCTGGGGCACGGCATCGGCACGTCCGTAGATGTCCTTGATAATCTTACGCTGGCCGTCGATGACCTTGTGGAGCGTCTTCATGTTTTCCGCATCATCACCTTTACCCATCGCTACGTCGCCGTCGCCACGCATACCGATAGTCACGAGGTTGTCGTAGTTCTTATTGCGCTCCATACCCTCGCGGAAGAACTGATCCACGCGTTCCTTATTGGTGGCGTAGTCCCAGGGACCTACCTGTTCCTTGCGCTGCAGGTACTCACGATGTGAGCGCATCATGGGCTCGTGGTGACTGGTGCCCATCACAATGCCCATCTCATCAGCCAGACGGGGAGATTCCGGGTCGTCCTCGTTGAAGTTGGTGCCCCACATGGCCGGCCAGAAATAGTTGGCTTTCAGGCGAAGCAACAGTTCAAATACTTTCTCATAGGCCTTGGAGTTGATGCCACCGAAATGCTTGGTACACCATGTGCCAAAGCTAGGCCATTCGTCGTTGATGAAGATACCGCGATACTTCACGGCAGGCCATTCGTAGATAAGTCCCTCGTCGTAGTACAGTTCGTCCTGATGTACTACGGGAGCATCTGCCATCCAATACCAGGGTGAGACGCCAATACGCTTGGATATCTCATAAATACCGTAGATGGTACCACGCTTGTCGTTGCCTGCAATGACGAGATTGTCATCTACTACATCGATATAGTAGCCCTCCCAATGGCCCTTGATCCTCTTGATATCAATTTTCTTTTGCTTGATGAGCTGGTCGATGAGGCGGCTTTTGCCGATGGTGCCGGCGATGATGGCGTGTTGCTGTGGTACATCGACATACTCGACGGGGGCGGCAACACCCGTCACCTTGCGCACGTCATCACCCAGGTCGTTGGCGGCACGGATGACGCCTTTCCAATCGTTCTTGTCAACGATGATGGTGGCAGTCTTGCCGTCTTTGGCAATACAAAACTTATCATTAGCTGATACTGAAAGCACAGCCAGCAACAAAAAAATACCACAGAGACAACTTCTCATTCTTATAGTTTTAATGGTTTCTGGGTGCAAAGGTAAGAAAAATGTTGCATAAACAGTCCCGATTTTTGTTGCATAGACTTCATGAATATGTTTCATCCTTGTATTTCAATCACTTTACTTATTTGTTATAATTATGCAAAATACCTATTTTTGATGATTGCGTAAGTCGAAAATTATGCTTACCTTTGCACCGATTAATCATAAATAGGTAAAAGGACGATGAGAAATCTGAAAATGTATGAGGCTGACGACAAGATGATATCGCTGATTCGCGATAACTATGATTTGCTGCAGTCGCTCGGTAGTTTTGGAATCAATCTTGGATTCGGTGATAAGACCGTCAGGGAGACATGCGAGGACAACGGAGTGGATACCTATACGTTCCTGGCTGTAGTGAACTTTACGGCCAATGGGTATGAAAGCTTCGAGAACGATGAGCAGTTGTCAGTCCCTACGCTGTTGCATTATCTGGAAGCTTCTCATGCCTATTTCCTTGATTTCCAGTTGCCCTACATCCGCAGGGAGCTGCAGGAGTCGCTCGATGAGAAAGACTCGCTGGGTATGCTGATCCTGCGTTTCTATGACGAATATGCACAGGAGATACGCCGTCACATGAAGTATGAGCAGAAGACGCTCTTCCCCTATGTGCAGTCGCTGATAGACAAACAACCCATCAATGACTATAATGTGGATACTTTTTCCAAGCATCACGGGGCAACGGATAAGAAGTTGCGCGAGTTGAAGCTCCTCATTATTAAGTATCTGCCACAGGATGGACTGCATAACAACCAGCTGACTGCCACTCTCCATGATATCTACGAGAACGAGGTATGGCTTCGTCAGCACG
Organism: Prevotella communis; assembly: GCF_022024115.1. Classification (NCBI taxonomy): domain Bacteria; kingdom Pseudomonadati; phylum Bacteroidota; class Bacteroidia; order Bacteroidales; family Prevotellaceae; genus Prevotella; species Prevotella communis. Next base: position 2,615,498 of record NZ_CP091792.1, on the reverse strand, counting down.
CCATGGTGGAAGACAGTATCTTCGTGCCTGCCATTCGTCGTCTGGAGAAAATCGTGAAGCAGAACGACGTGACGCGCAATATCTCGGATATGGTGACGAAGGCTGGCGTTGGCGAGAGTCAGGAACTGCTGTCAGATCGTGAGAAGGATGTCATCGTGGCTTTGGTGCAGGGTATGCAGAATAAGGAAATTGCCGACCATCTATGCATATCGGTGAATACCGTGATTACACATCGTCGCAATATCGCCAGAAAGCTGCAGATTCATAGCGCTGCAGGATTGACGATTTATGCTATTGTGAATAATCTGATAGATATCTCAAACGTGAAACTCTGATTACTCTTTGTGTGTCTCGGCGTATTCCGAGGGTGACTGTCCGAAGTGGGTCTTGAAGGCTGTAGAGAAATGGGCCTGATCGGCATAACCTACGTGATCGGCAATCTGGGATACGTTGATCTTACCCTCGCGAAGCAGACGGGCGGCTTGTTCCATACGCAGGTTACGCAAGAACTTACCTGTGGAAACACCAGTAATCTCCTTCATCTTACGATGCAGTTGCGCACGACTGATACCTACGTCGTTGGCCATGGTGTCTACGTTATAGTCTGGATCAGAGAAATTGGCATTGACGGAGCGCATGATACGTTCCATGAGGGCATCATCGTTACCCTTTACTTCTACCTGTTCAATACGGTCTTCCTGTTTTAGGGCTCCACTGAACTTTCCTTTCAAGCGACGTACGTTGTCAATGAGATTATCAATCTGGATATGCAGTTCCTCCATGTCGAAAGGCTTGGCAATATAGGCATCTGCACCACCTCTGAGACCTTCCAGCTTATACTCCACCTCAGCCTTTGACGTGAGCATGATAACGGGTATCTGAGAGATATTCGTATTATCCTTGATATGCTTGAGCAAGGTGAGTCCGTCCATCTCGGGCATCATCATATCGCTGATGACGAGGTCGTATTCATCAGTAAGCAACATCTTCAGTGCTTCCTTGCCGTTTATGGCATGGTCAAACTTATAGCGGTCGCCTAATTCAGAGATGATATAACGGGCTATTTCCGGTTCATCGTCGACAATGAGGATGCGGAACTGGCGGAAGGATTTCTTTCCCTTGATACCTGATGAGAGTACTTCGCGCACAGGACTGTCTGTCACAATCTGCTCAGGACGCAGGTGCTTGTTGCCTTTGGGAATTGTCACCACAAAACAGGCTCCCTGCTTGTCTTCACGGCGTTGTGCCTTAATCTCGCCACCATGCATCTCAGTGATGGCACGACAGAGATTTAAACCAATGCCCGTGCCTTGTATGCCCAGATTGGCAGAGTTCTGTCCTTGATAGAAGCGGTCAAAGAAACGGTTGGGATCTTCATCCTTGAAGCCCATGCCGTTGTCGATGACAGACAGTTCTATACTCTTTTCTGTTTCGTGCAGCACAACCTTCACTTCGCCATTATCGTAGGTATATTTGAAAGCATTTGAGAGCAGGTTGGAGATGACCTTGTCAAAATTGATACGGTCAATCCATGCCAATACATGGTCTCGCTCGTGCTCGAAGGTGAATGAAATGTTACGCTGGTCGGCACTAAACTGATATAGTTTGCACACACCGCTGATAAAATCAACCATGTTGGTCTCCTGACAATGTAACTGCATCTGTTTTTTATCCAGACGTCGCTGGTCAAGAATCTGATTGACTAACTGCAGTAGACGTTGGGCATTGCGATCGATCGTTTCAATGGATGGTTGAAGGGTCGAGGAATTAAAGGACTGAAAATCATCCTCAGACTTCAGTTCTGCCATCTTTGAGTCTTTCAGTTTTCCGATGGCTCCCATGATAATTGTAAGTGGTGAACGAATATCATGGGTGGCATTGATGAGAAAACGCATCTTCTCTTCTGCCAACATACGATGGGCGCGTCGGCGATAGCTGAAACCTATGCCGGTAATGATGCCGATGAATGCAAAGAGATAGATAGCGTAGGCCCATTTGGAGCGATACCATGGGGGAGTCACCGTGAGTGTGATGGTCTTGGTCTGTGAGTAGGTGGTCCCAGACATGGCCCTGACTTCTATGTTGTAGGTTCCTGGCTGGAGATGGTTTAACAGAATGGTGTTCTCGCCTTCCGGATTCTGCAGCCATGCCGACTGGTTGATACGGTACTCAAAGATGATGTTCTCTGGCGCGTTATAGTCGAGTAGTGAGAATTCCAGCGTGATGGCATTGTCGAGGTAAGACACTTCGTAATGATCATCATCCTGCGTGTAAATCATTCTGTCTGGCAGACGGAAGGCTGTCAGATAGAGTTCGTTGAGCGTTGTGTGGCACCCAATGACGTCTTTAGAGCGAAAAACGGTTAGACCATTATAGTTGGCATAACAAATCTTATTGTCACTGGTAAGTAGTCCTACGCTTGTGATATATTCCTTAGCAGAAAGACCATTGCCATAGACATGTCCGATGGTTTTGCCTGTGGCGGGGTCATATTGCCAGATACCCTTTGAGGTGGAGCACCATATGAAGCCTTGTTCATCCTCAATCATATAGCCTACAGAGAGTTGTCCCAAAGCTACCAACTCTGGCCGTTTCTCGCCTTCCAGTCGATAGATGCCTTGCTCTGTTCCTACATAAGTAGCACCGCTACGTGTTTGTAGCACATTGAAACACATGACATCAAAGAGATGAGGACGATCAAAGTTTTCTGTCTTAGGATTATAACAAGACACACCCGATGCTGTGGCCAACCAGATATTTCCCGACTTGTCAGAGGTTACTCCCATGATCCAGTCGTTGCACAGACCACTACTCTTGTGACTATACTGACGTAGGTCACCGGTATTTGTATCGTAAACACATAGTCCACGAGAGAACGTGGAGATATACAGTCGCCCATGTGCGTCGTCGGTGATGGAATTAAATTTGTCGCAGTCGATGGTCGCTTTCCTGGTGGATACGCCAGTCAGTGGGTCGTAGGCATAGAGAGCATCATCGGTACCCACCCAGTAGTTGCCTCTGCGGTCACGGAAAATACACTCAGCCTTGTCGGGAGCGGTAGGATGGGCTTTCAAATGTCCATCTGCATCAAAACCATAGATGCCGTTACCCTGAACAGAACACCAGATATAACCATTGTCACCTTCACATACAGCCGTGATGGTAGAGGCAAGGTCTATGCCTTGGGTGGCAAAACTCCAAGATGAGAATTGGGGACTTTTGGCTGGTAGCATCACAAGTCCCTTTGACTGACAACCCAACCAGATATTGTGCTGACGGTCTTCTGTAATGGCCCATATCTTCGTTGTACGTAAATTAAGGCCAGAGGCTATGGCGGGTACACGTTCTAACTTCCTACTGTTGGCAGGGATGCAATAGAGCCCATCGCCTCGGGTTCCAATATAGGTGTTGCCCTTACTGTCGGTAAACACACAGCGAATGATAGCACTGGGTTCCAGTGCACTCATGTCGTAATCGGGAATGGTGAGCTGACCGTCACGGTAACTATGAAGTCCGTGCATACAGACAATCAGGAATTCTCCGTCGTGATAGACGAAGTCAACGACGAAACCCTGGGTGGTGCGCATCTTGTGAATACCGTTGGCGTCTTTCATGGATATCTGATCGCTAAAGCTGCATTGCCAGATACGTCCCATGTCATCTTCCATCACGCTATTCACAAACAGCATGTCGAGGTCGCCTTCGGTATAGTCGTCTGCCATTTCGTTGGCCATGCAGTAAAGACCATGATAGCCACTGGTAGCTACAATCATTCTCCCATCGCTCAGATGCGTCATCTTAGTGACACGTGGCTTGCGACCTCTGGCGAAAGGATAGTGGATAAATGTTCCCGTGGCATAGTCGAAGCGGTCAAGTCCCTTATTGGTGCCTACCCATAGTTCGCCATCCTTGTCACAGAACAGGGTGCATACCGTGCTGCTGCTGATAGTCGTAGAGTCATTATGCTGATGCAGATACTCTGTAAAATGATAGCCGTCGAAACGGTTTAGTCCATAGTCGGTGGCTATCCACATGTAGCCGTATTTATCCTGGCACAAATCATTAATGAGCGCGCTGGAGAAACGTTCTGAGGAAAAGAAAACCCCGGTCTGACTGTAAGCCAGGCCGAAGAATAGTTGTAATAGTATGATAGTCAGTGTAAAACGACGCATAATCATTTGCTTATGTGGTTAAATCGTTGGTCCAATATATGAAGGGCGTAGTCCGCCCCAGTCGATGATAACACGCTGAATCATCTGACCTGGGTCGCCTGCAAGTCGCAACTCGTGGTAAGGGTGATTCTTGTTGACAGCGAAACGCAGGCGGCACACAGCACCGTTGCGCATCACCTGATCCTTCCACGTGCGGTCGTACTCCTTGAACTTGTTTTCAAAGACCTGCACAGGTGAGTCATCCACACTTACACCCACACGATTCTGCTTGCCTTTATACAGAGGCCAGAAGGGTACCGTATAGACAATAATATCTACGGAGTCACAATTTGGACTCTTGAACCAATAGAATATATCTTCCAAGGCTCCGTCTTCGGACTCCTTCGAAGGATCACCAAACTGCACCACCTTTCCGTCGTAACCCAGACCGTGAACGATACGGGTACCCTCCGATGCATGTTGGCAATTTTGCAGGTCAATGACTTTACAATCTATAGCGCTTCGGCCTCTGAGGGGCGTCAGCAATACGGCTTTCTCGCCAGCACCTTCAAAACGCTTCACTTCTGGCTTCTGGTAAAACTGGCATGTGTTGGTAAAACTGGTTGAGAGTGCCATCATACCATCCCATTTGCCATTGAGCTGTTTGTTATAGCGGCGGTTCAGGGCATTGATACTGTCGTAGGCTTCTTCCATTTGGCGAGCGGCCCAGTTGGCTTCAGAGAAACGGCCTTTCTCTGCCAGCAACTGGTTGAGTTGCGCCATGAGGAACTTACGGTTCATCTGACAGGCAGCCTGAACAGGGAACTGCAGCAACTCGAAGAAGGCGGTGGCAAACTCTAGACTTTCTGCTCTCAACTCTGAACTTATCCGCTCCACCTCGTCGCTGATTCGCTGGTAGTCTGCCAATCGGCGCTGGGCCTCGTCGTAGTGCTCAAAGGAGAACTCGGTAGGCTTCAGACCCGTATGTGCCTTGTCGTCCCATTGATATTCCCAACCCATAAACTCTGGCTTGCGGCTCCATGCCAGGCGATAATAGTCATCAAGGATGATTTGTAATTGAGAACTGAGAACTGAGAGTTGAGAGGTGTGATGACCAAAGGTGCGAGCCAGGAATTCTGCCTGATGCTGATAGACCTTTTCAAAGTCAAAGGCGTTGATATCCCAAGCCATGTCAAAGAAAGTCTGCATGCCCAGTTCCATCGGCTTGATATCACCCACGTTGAGCAGCCAATAGCGGTCGGCACCGTTGTCGTAGGCCTTGCGCAGTTCCTCGTACATCAGAACGGGTGGGGTGGTGTTGAGCCACAGGTAGTCGTGAGGGGCACCTAGATATGACAGGTGGTAATAGACGCCTGAGCGACCTGAGCGTTTCTGCTCCTCTGGATTTGCCACGCGTTTCATGTAGCCGTAGTTGTCGTCTACCCATACAAGGGTGATGTCATCGGGTACCTTCAGCCCGTTCTCGTAGATATCCATCGTTTCCTTGTAGGGGACGAAGATTTGCGGGATATCGCGGGCAAACCGGGACACACTATGTTTTTCCAGCAGTTCGCGCTGGTCCCTGATGACCTGCTCAATAAGGGGCACACGCTCGCTCATGGGCAGATTGCCGCGTATGCCCTCATCGTGGACACCACGCATGGCAACCGTGTAGATGTTTTCGTATTTTGCGGCCTCGCCGAGGCGGGCATCCCATTTCTTGTAAATGGTCTCGCGATTAGTCTTGTAGTTCCATTCGCCGTCTCTGTTGCTGTCCCATTCGCTCTTTGCCGCATTATTCAGCAGCAGGGGTTCACAATGCGAGGTGGTGATAATGATGCCAAAGGAGTCGCAAACCACCTTACTCTCAGGATGCGAGTAGAAAGCTCCTGTGCAGGAATGCATGGCAGGTGCCAGCATATTGGCCCTGAGACGGAGAAGCAGTTCACATACTTTGGCATAAGTCCTGGGACCGATATCGCCCAGTTCCTTCTCAAAATGATTGGATGCCCAGGGTTTTAATCCCCAGTCCTCATCATTGATGAAGATGCCGCGATACTTGACTGCCGGTTCACCGGAGGCAAAGTAATCGCCGGATATTTGAATGGCTACATCCGGATTCTTGCAGACAGGCACGTCAGCCCACCAGTACCAGGGCGATACACCCATACGCTCAGAGATATCGTAGATGCCGTAGATAGTTCCGCGTGTGTCGCTTCCGGCAATGACAAGGCGTGGCTCTTTCTCATTGGTCACGGTGAGGACATAGCTTTCCCACTTGCCTTTGAGGTCGGCTTCCTTGATAACGCCCTGTTTGATGAGTTTCTGGATGAGTGGACTCTTGCCATAGGTGCCTACGATGATTTGCGGGCCACGAACATTTTTTGTCGAGAGGGTAGGGCGGCATCCCGTCACCCGTTCGGCATCAGCCTGCAAATCGCCTATGGCTCTTTTCACTTGAAGGGTTTCCTGCTTGTCGTATTTGATGGTCGCATTTTTAATACGGAAGATGTCAGCCCCCATCGCCATAATGGGCAGCATCATCAGTATGAGAAACAGGAATTTCTTCATCGTTTTAGTTATTTGCTGCAAAAGTACGCATTTTTATTGGAAAAACCAATGATTAAATGTATCATAAAGTGTGTGAAAATGTTTCTTTGCCTGTTTTCGGCATTTTTTTAGACCATAAATCATCTGTAAACCAATTTTTTTTCCTACCTTTGCACGGCCTAAACTATTTAAATCAATAACAATATGTTACGAAACCGTTTCGCATTTTTATTTCTGTTGGTTGTCGTTTCCTCAACGGCGATAGCCCAGAATCATCGTTTGTGGTATTCAAAGCCTGCCAGCCATTGGTTGGAAGCACTGCCTGTCGGTAACAGTCACATGGGTGCTATGATCTATGGCGGTACTGATACTGAGGAGATCCAGCTCAATGAGGAGACTTTCTGGAGTGGTCAGCCCCACAATAATAACAGCACAGAGTCGCTGGAGGCTTTGTCAGAGGTGCGTAGCCTGATTTTCCAAGGCAAGGAGGGCGAGGCTGCCAAACTGATAGACCAGCATTTTGTCAAGGGGCCTCACGGCATGCGTTTCCTTCCCATGGGCAGCCTGAAGCTCTCGTTAGGCCATAATGACGTGACCAAGTATGAGCGTGCCCTGAACCTGGGTGATGCTACGGCCACTACCTCTTATATATATAATGGTGTGAAATACGAGCGCACGGTGTTCGCCTCTCAGGCCGACAGCGTGATTGTTATCCAGTTGAAAGCCGGAAAGAAGGGTGCGCTGAGCTTTACGATGTCCTATCAGAGTCAGCTGCCTTTCAAGGTGACTTCAGAACATACTTGTCAGAATGCTCTGACTGCAGGTTCTGGGAATCATGGCGGACGCCTCATCGCCACGGTTCAGGGCGTTGAACAAGAGGGCGTTAAGGCTGGTCTGACTGCTGAGTGTCACGCCAGCGTGCGAGTGGAGGGTAAGGATGCCGGTATCTCGTTTGCCGACGGCACGATTATCGTCCAGGATGCTACCGTGGCTACCATCTATATTTCTGCCGCCACCAATTTCGTGAACTATCACGATATCAGCGGCAATGCCACAAAGAAGAACAAAAACCGTCTGAACCAGGCAGAGACGATGCGGTTCCCGCAGTTGCTGGCCCGTCATACCGCCAAATACAAGGAACAATACAATCGCGTATCATTGACGCTGCCTAAATCTGTAAACTCTGGTTTGGAGACCGACAAGCGTGTGGCTGCCTTTGAAAAGGATGCCAGCGACCTGGATATGGTGGCCCTGATGATGCAGTATGGCCGTTATCTGCTGATCTCTTCAAGTCAGCCAGGCGGACAGGCTGCTAACCTGCAGGGCGTGTGGAACGATAACGTGAATGCTCCCTGGGATTCGAAATACACCATTAATATCAATGCTGAGATGAACTACTGGCCTGCTTTGGTGGGCAATCTCGCAGAGACACAGGAACCTTTCTTCTCAATGATTAAGGACCTGAGCGAGACGGGTGCAAAGACTGCCAAGGATATGTATAACTGTAAAGGTTGGGTGGCCCATCACAACACGGACCTTTGGCGTATTGCAGGTCCTGTGGATGGTACACCTTGGGGTATGTTCCCCACTGGAGGCGCTTGGATGACGACCCACATCTGGCAGCATTATCTCTATACGGGCGACAAGGACTTCCTGAAGCAATGGTATCCTGTGCTGAAAGGTGCAGCCGACTTCCTGCTCGACTATATGCAGGTATATCCTGCAGGCGGCGAGGTGAAACAGGCTGCAGGATGGCTGATGACCGTTCCAACGGTATCGCCTGAGCATGGACCTCGTGGTAAGAATACCAATGTGACAGCTGGTTCTACCATGGATAACCAGATTGCCTTTGATGTGCTCTCGCAAACGCTTCAGGCTGCCAAGGTGCTGGGTGAAGATGAAAAATACATCTCAAACCTCAAATTCCAGATGTCCAATCTTCCTCCTATGCAGATAGGACGTTACGGACAGTTGCAGGAGTGGCTGATTGATGCCGACGACCCCAGGGACGAACATCGTCATATCTCACATCTCTATGGCCTGTATCCCTCCAATCAGATATCTCCCTATTCTCATCCCGATCTCTTTACGGCTGCAGCCAATACGCTGAACCAGCGTGGTGATATGGCTACGGGTTGGAGCTTGGGCTGGAAGACGAATTTCTGGGCTCGTATGCTCGATGGCGATCATGCTTTCCGCATCATCAAGAATATGTTGCATCTGTTGCCGGATGACCGTTCTGCGCGCCAGCATCCTAATGGACGTACCTATCCCAACCTTTTTGATGCGCATCCGCCCTTCCAGATTGATGGAAACTTCGGTGTGTCGGCTGGTATCTGTGAGATGTTGCTGCAGAGTCATGACGGTGCCGTTCAGCTGTTGCCTGCTTTGCCCAAAGACTGGAAGACCGGTGAGGTGAAGGGGCTGCGTGCACGTGGCGGATTCGTCGTTGACGAAACCTGGAATGGAGGAGAACTTCGTGATGTCGTGGTTCGCTCAACTATTGGTGGCACATTGCGCTTGCGCTCGTACGTGCCATTGAAAGGTAAAGGACTGAAAGAGGCTCATGGTGAATGCCCCAATAATCTGTTAGCACCTGCGGAAATCCGTACGCCATTGAAGTCAACAGAGCTGAAGGACTTTTCTCTCCTACCTTTGCAGCATGTGTATGAATATGATGTAGAAACGGTTGCTGGTGAGACATATCGCTTCGGAAAACAATAAAATGAGACGAATAGAAAAGAAAGCGACACATCCGACTTAAGGTTGTGTCGCTTTTTTTGTGTACTTTTGCATCGCAAATATCGTTAGTGATAACTTTAAACCATTTCTAAATCAACACAATGAGAAAAACAAGAATTTTTGCTCTTACTGCATTAATTGCAATGAGCACTGCCTCATGGGCACAGTTTCGTCAGGTTGACCCTAGAGAGAATGTAGGCCTGAAGGATGCTTACAAGGATTATTTCACCATCGGTGTAGCGCTGAATCAGCGTAACATTAGTGACGATGCCCAGAAGGCTCTCACTATTAAACAGTTCAATAGCGTTACTGCAGAGAACGACTGGAAACCAGGTGAAATCCATCCTAAGGAGGGCGTCTGGAACTTTGAGCGCGCTGACAAGATAGCCAACTTCTGTCGTCAGAACGGCATCAAGATGCGTGGCCACTGTCTGTGCTGGCACTCACAGTTTGCCGATTGGATGTTTACCGACAAGAATGGTAAGGCTGTTTCAAAAGAGGTCTTTTACGAGCGCCTGCGTGAACATATTCATACTGTAGTGAATCGCTACAAGGATGTGGTGTACGCATGGGACGTAGTGAATGAGGCCATGGCCGACGATAATAATGCTCCTCGTTGGGGCCGTCGTGGTGGTCAGGAGCCTAGTCCTTATCGTCAGAGCCGTCATTTCCAGCTTTGTGGTGACGAGTTTATCGCCAAGGCATTCCAGTTTGCCCGTGAGGCCGACCCCAACGTACTCCTGTTCTACAACGACTACAGTTGTGTAGATGAGGGCAAGCGTGAGCGCATTTATAATATGGTGAAGAAGATGAAGGATGCTGGTGTGCCCATCGATGGTATCGGTATGCAGGGCCACTACAATATCTACTTCCCTGATGAGGCTCAGTTGGAGAAGGCTATCGTACGTTTCAAGGAGATCGTGAAGCACATCCATATCACAGAGCTCGACCTGCGTATGAACAACGAGAGCGGTGGCCAGTTGATGTTCTCTCGTGGAGAGGCTAAGCCTCAGCCTGCTTATATGGCTACATTGCAGACTGACCAGTATGCCCGTCTGTTCAAGGTGTTCCGTAGACACGCTGACGTTATCGATAACGTTACATTCTGGAACTTGGGTGATAAGGACTCTTGGCTTGGTGTGAACAACCACCCACTGCCTTTCGATGAGAACTACCGTCCAAAGGCTTGCTTCCGTGCTATCCGTGATTTCGATGCTTCACTTGATAACCGTGTACCGAAGGAAGATTTCGTGCCCAACTTCTGGAACCAGCCTGGTCAGGAATGGCCTAAGGTGAACAGCGAGGGTTATGCCCGTTTCCGCATTGAGGCTCCCGATGCTAAGTCTGTTATTGTAAGCCTTGGTCTTGGTGGTCGTGGCGGTACTGTACTGAAGAAGGATAAGGATGGTGTTTGGACTGGTACGACTGATGGTCCTATGGATCCTGGTTTCCACTATTATCACCTCACCATCGATGGTGCTACTGTCAATGATCCTGGTACTGGCAACTTCTTCGGTTCTTGCCGTTGGGAGAGTGGTATCGAGATTCCTGCTCCTGATCAGGATTTCTATGCTAACCGCATGGATGTCAAGCACGGTAAGATGGTACAGGTTCTGTTCCCCTCAAAGAGCACAAATCTGGTGAAGGTTGCCAATGTATATCTGCCTCCTACCTATGATGGCAAGAAGCGCTTCCCCGTGCTTTACCTGCAGCATGGCTGGGGTGAGAACGAGACCAGCTGGCCTGTTCAGGGTTGTGCCGGACTTATCATGGATAACCTGATTGCTGAGGGTAAGACAAAGCCATTCATCATCGTGATGACCTATGGTATGACCAATGACATCAAGTTTGGTGGAATGGGCGGCTTCACTGCCAAGGAGTTTGAGACCGTGCTCTGCGATGAGCTCGTACCTTATATCGATGCAAACTTCAAGACTATCGCCAAGAAGGATAGCCGTGCTATGGCTGGCCTGTCAATGGGTGGTATGGAGACAAAGACCATCACACTGCGTCGTCCTGAGATGTTCGCATACTATGGACTGCTGAGCGGTGGTACCTATATGCCTGAGGATATCAAGGATCCTAAGCAGGTGAAGGTTATCTTCGAGAGCTGTGGCAGCAAGGAGAATCCTGATGGTATCAAGGCTAGTGTTGATGCTCTGAAGGCTGCCGGCTTCGATGCTCATGGCTTCGTGTCTGAGGGTACTGCTCATGAGTTCCTGACATGGCGTCGCAGCTTGCGTGAGATGGCTCCACTGCTCTTCAAATAAATAAGGATTGTAACATAATTTAAATATAACGAAACAAAATGCGGCACTCGTTGCCGCATTTTTTTATTATCTTTGCACCCAAAAACCAATAACGATGAAAAAATTTCTACTACTTACAGAATTGACATTTCTTACATTTATGACTGCTGTTACGACAGCCTTGGCCCAGCCCAAGTTCAACCGGCCACATGAACTGATTGACGGTACCAAGAGCATCAGCGTCACGATTAGTGGTGATGCCTCTGCTACTATTCGCTATACCACGGATGGTAGCACGCCAACGAAAAGCAGTCCCCGATACACGGCTCCACTGCAACTCACCAAGACAACAATCCTTCGTGCTGTCGAGGAGATAGGTGACTCACTGTCACCCGTTGCCACAACCAGTTATATCTTTGTTAATTCCGTACTTAGTCAATCCAATACCCCTGCGGGCTATCCCTCTGAGTGGGGAAGCTATACGCAGATCAGCGGTACTGCGAAGGCTGATTATGAGATGGATCCTGAGATGACGGGTAATAGTACCTTGCGGCCTAAGATTATTGAGGGCCTGAAGCAACTGCCCGTTCTGAGCATTGTCTCTGACAAGGACAATTTCTTCAGTCATGAGAATGATGAGGAACGAGGTGGTATCTATATCTTCACAGGTCCTCCGGTAGGTGATGCTACAGGTCATGGCTGGACGCGCCCTGCCAGCGTGGAACTCTTTGGCGGTCCTCAGCAGCATGACCTGAGTACGAGTTGTGGCATCCGTCTGCATGGCGGACATGGCCGCTTGGCAGAGAAAAACCCCAAGCACTCTTTCCGCCTGGTATTCAAGGAGAAATATGGTCCTAAGACGCTGAAGTACCCGCTCTTTGGTGAGGACGAACCTGCGAAGTTCGACCAGCTTGTGCTGCGTTGCCATTTCGGTAATGCCTGGCAACACTGGGGCGAGGATAACCGTCAGCGTGCGCAGTATACACGAGATGTATGGGCACGTCGCATTCAGAGGAAAATGGGACACACCAGTGTGAATGCCCTTTATGTCCATTTGTTTATCAATGGCATGTATTGGGGACTCTACAATATTGCCGAACGTGTGGACGGCCAGTTCGGCAAGGACCATCTTGGTGGCAAGAAGGAGGATATAGATGTCGTCAAGATTGAGGAGGATGGCGGAAATCATATTGAGGCCAGCGAAGGCACACTTGATGCGTGGGAGAAAATGAATGATGTCGTGGCCCGTGCTGCTGATGATACCTATTACCAGAAACTCGATTCCCTGCTTGATATTGGTAACTTCATCGATTATATGCTCATCAATCAGTATGCTGGTAATACAGACTGGAATCATCATAACTGGTATGCTATCCGTCGCCATAACAATGACTCTACGGCAAGCGAGGGATTCAAGTTCCTTTGCTGGGATAGTGAACTGATTCTGATGAATGTCAATGAGAACGTGGCTTCTGGTGCTGTCAGCAGGGACAAGGAAGGTGCTGTTACGGCCATTTACCGCAATCTGTTGCAGAATCCTCAGTTCGCAAAGCGCTATGTACGTCGTGCTAAAGAGGTACTGGCTAATGATGGATTGCTGGGTGAGAAGTCTGTCGTTGATGTATGGGACAGTCTCTATTACACGATTGACAAGGCTCTTTATGATGAGGCTGCCCGTTGGGGCGACTACCGCCGGGATGTCCATCGCTATAGTTCTGCAGGCAAACTGTATACTGTTGACGAGTTCTATATCCCTGAACGCAACCGACTGTTGACGGAGTATTTTCCTAATCGTAGCGCCAGGGTCCTGAATGATATCCTGAGCTATGTGAACATTGACGACTTTGAGGCTCCTGAGGAGTGGATTCCTCTGACGAAGGACATGTTCTGCGAGTGGAATGGCACAGGTGCTGATGCAAGCCAGACAAAGGCCTGGAATGCAGACTGGAACCTGAATAAGTCGTTGAGTGGCGGTAACGTCGTTGTAGGTTCCACTTCTGTGACTTACAATCAGTTTGCCGACCTCAGTCAGTACGACCGTCTGATCGTTCGGGGATCGGGTAGTGGACTGCGTATCATTGCCAACCGCCTTGTGGATCATGGTCCCTATAAGCAGTTCATTACCGATGTGAATGAACGGAGCACCTACTGGGATTCAGAATATGGTGTGATTTCTATTCCATTGGAGCAGATTGCTGCTATGGACGATTCCAACGGTAATAAACGCGTTGATGGTTTTGTACATCTGAATACCATCAAGGTTAATAGTGGTGGCCAGCTCACGGTGAAAGGAATGTATCTGGTTCCGAAGTCTGAAGTCACGACTGTTAATATGGCTAAATATGACCATATCAATGATAATAAGTATTACAACTTGAATGGACAGGTAGTGGAACATCCTGTGAAAGGAATGTATATCAGAAACGGCCGGAAGGTCGTCATTCGATAAAGCATAAAGATTAATCGACGAGGGGTGCAAAGATAACTTTTTTTCAGAAAAGTTTGTGTGTAGAAACAACGCTCTTTTTGAAAAAATGGTTAACTTTGCACTCAGTTTATGAAGAACCTGATCTTAGCGATACGCAAATCCCTTTCAGCAAGATTAAGTCTTTGTGTTGTGGGATTCGTGGCCATATTTTTTATGGCGGCTCTCTTGGTTATGTTCTATTATGCCCGTACAGCCGTGAAGAAAGAGGCTTTGGCAAAGTCTGAGGCTGCCTTGGACGGTATGATACAGCAAATTGATAATCGTTTGCGTACTGTAGAAAAGGCTTCCATAAACATACACTGGAATGTAGAGCATCATGTTAATGAGCCTGCAACCCTGCAATACCTCACCCGTAAGATGTTGGATAGCAATCCCAGTATTGTAGGATGTGCTATTGCGTTAGACCCTTCTTTCTGTGAGGATAAAGACTGCCAGACTTTATTCTGTTCTTATCGTGGCACCGACTCTATCTCTATGTCTGATCATTTTGGAAACCGTCCCTATACAGAACAGGAATGGTATTCCTTGCCATATTCTACCGGTGAGGCCCAGTGGAGCGACCCTACGATAGAAAACCTGCGTGGCGGATATCCGGTTATGGGTTATAGCATCCCCATCAGGCAACATGAGCGTGTTATCGGTGTCTTTGTGTCGGCCATTTCCTTGGAGTGGCTGTCGCATACGATTGAAGCTGCGCGCCCCTTCCCGCGTACATTTTGTTCTTTGATGAATCAGAGTGGTACGTTTATCATCCATCCCGATTCGTCCTATTTGCAGGCGCGTACCATCTATGAACAGCTGGCGGAATACCCTGATCAAAATCTGCAGCAGTTGACTGATGTGATGTTGAAGGGTAATACTGGCCATATGTCCCTGACCTTATATGGCGCTCCCTGCTATGTATTCTATAAGCCCTATAGAAACACGGGGTGGACAGCCAACATCGTCAGTTTGAAGTCGGATGTCTTTGATACATATGACCGTTTGCTGAAACGAATGATGTTTATTATGGTTGGCGGCATGCTGGTCTTGCTGTTGTACTGTTCGCATTACATCCATTTCCAGTTGCGCCCGCTACGAATGCTCGACCTCTCTGCTCAGCGTCTGGCAGCAGGCCATTTTGACAAGCCCATTGCAGACAGCTACCGAAAGGATGAGGTCGGTGCCTTGCAGAAGAGCTTCCGTGCCATGCAGCGTTCATTAGGTCGTTATCTGGCTACCATCGAACAGCGCAAGACTGTTCTTGACCGTCAGAATGATGCTTTGCGTGTGGCCCGTGAGAAAGTACGTGAGGCCGACAGGCTGAAATCTGTTTTCGTACATAATATGACTGGTCAGATGGTGCAACCTGTGACCCGAATCAATACATTGGTAGATACTATCTCCAAGGAACATGACCACTTGACGCATGAGGAAGTGGCTGAGATGGTCAACGAAATGGCTGAACACACACATTCTGTCACTCAGTTGCTTGACAAGACCATTGAAGTTTCCTTGAATAATCAAACTGTGAATCCTGATGACAATACCAATACGTAAAGTACATAATTCCCTGGCTGCGAGATTAGGTATCGGCATTATCCCCTTTGTCGTGGTGGTCTTCGTCGTGTCCCTGGGTCTTCTGTTTAAGTGGTCCAGGGAAATGGTGCGTCAGGAAGCCGTTGAGCGGGCAGATCGCATGCTGGCAAATACTTCTTTGCGTGTTGGCGGCTTCCTGAATGAAGTCCAGACGGTGACCGATAATATGATGTGGCAGATTGACGAGAATCTGACACCTGATTCCTTGTTGGCCTATACGCAGCGTGTTGTGCAGCTGAATCCTGGTGTCAGTAGTTGTTCTATTACAATGGAGCCCGACTTCTTCTCTCAGGATGGTCACTATTTCTCTGCATTCTCCTATCGCAAGGGTGACAGCGTGATTACTGTACGCGAGAAACCTTACGACTATTATAATAAGGTGTGGTATAAGAAGGCCTACGAGGCTGATGAACCCGTATGGACAGATCCTTACGACGATAATGATGGCGGTTCTTCTTCTAAATCTGAGTGGATTTCCTCGTATAGCGTTCCTATTAAGGATAATCAGGGTACTACCATCGGTATCATGGCAACCGACCTTTCGTTGAAGCGCTTGTCGATGGCTATCTCTGAAGAGGTGCCTTACGAGCACTCCTATTGTATGATGCTGGGACAGGAAGGTCATTACTTTGTTCATACAGACACAACGAAACTGGTCCGTAAAACCATCTTCGACGACTTGGACCCACGAGAGCATCCCGATATTATTGCCTTAGGACATGAGATGGTGGCAAGAAACTCGGGCTTCATGGAGGTAAATTTTGACGGCGATGATTGTCTGGTGTTCTATAAGCCCCTGGCACATACCCCTTGGAGCATAGCCCTGATTTGTTCAGAGAGTGATATGTTCTCCCGATACAACAAACTGCTGTACATCCTTGTGCCTTTGCTCGTCATAGGTCTGTTCCTCTTGATGTATTTCCTGCGTGCCATCGTGAATTCGTTTATCAATCCGTTGAATCGCCTGGCATCTCAGACCCATCATATTGCTGATGGTCATTTTGATGTGCCCTTGCCAAACAGCAGACGCGTGGATGTAATCGGACGCCTGCAGAACAGTTTCTCTGCCATGCAGAAGTCGTTGGCAAAGCATATCAGTCATCTGGAGCGGGTGAATGCAGAGACAGAGCACAGGAATACGGAATTGGCAAATGCCAATCAGCAGGCCGAAGAGGCCGCCCAGCGTCAGGTTGCCTTCCTGCAGAATATCCTCCATCAGATACGTACGCCGCTGAATATCATCATGGGATTTGTACAGGTGCTGCGTGATGACTATACCGTGATACCGCGTGAGGAGATGGTGACTATCACGGAGACGATGAAGCACAATGCGACATCTATTTCGCGTATGGTACATATGCTCACTGCTGCGTCTTCACTGGATGTTGGTAAGGTGGTGGATTGCGAGGACCACGTTTCATGTAATGGTATTGTCTGTGAGGCAGTCAATATCTACAATCAGCGTGTGTCAAAGCCTGATGTGAACCTACAGGTAAAGACAGAGGTACCTGACGACTTGTTTGTCAATGTCCATAAGGATTATTTCCTGAAGGCCTTCAACGAACTGCTTTATAATGCCAAGAAGTATAGCGTTGTTCCTGGTCATGAGGACGAGGCATTGATTGTGCTGCGTGTTCAGAAGGTTGACGGATTCGTACATTTCATTGTGGAGGATAATGGCCCTGGTGTTCCTGCTGCTCACCGCAGTCAGATATTCAATCAGTTTATCAAGGCCAATAGCTTCTCAGAAGGTCTTGGATTAGGTCTTTTCGTCTCTAAGCAGTTTACTAAGATGATGGGTGGTGACCTGATGCTCGACGAGAGCTACACTTCCGGTGCCCGTTTTATCATAGCTCTTCCCGTGTAACTTAACTACTGATTATACTATTTTAAATAGAAAAAATCCCAGTCATTGTGAAATGGCTGGGATTCTTATTCTGTGATATGTGGGAAGTCTGCTTATGCGTTGTTCTCGGCATCGATAGCCTTGATCTTCTCCTTGACCAACTGCATATCATCCTTCAACTTCTGAATTTTGCGGTTCATCTCCTCGATGAGGCTGTTACCCTTCTTGCTGCTGGCAGTCAGGAAGCCCAGGTTGTTCTCGTAGGTATGAATCTCCTGCTTCAGGTTGTCATACTGACGCATCAGACGCTGGCGCTCGTTGTCCAGTGCACCCTCGCCACGCTCTGCTACCTGCTTCAGGTTGTCCTTGAACTTGTTGAGGCGCTTCTTGGCTACGCTGACATTCAATTCCTTATAGAGCTTGTCGAGTACAGCATGGTACTCTTCATAAATCTTGTCTTTCTCCTTGAAGGGCACGTGACCGATGGCGTTGTATTCCTCAACCAGTTTCTGTACCTTCTCCTGCAGTCCTTCGCCGGCTTCCTCGGCAACAGCCTTCAGACGTTCAATGACGTCGCGCTTCTTCTCCAGGTTCTCGTGCTCCTCATTGCGCTGACCGGCACCTGCGGCATTACGGGCCTCGAAGAATTTGTTGCAAGCGCCAAGGAACTCCTCCCACAGCTGGTCACCCAGTTTCTTGGGCACCACACCGATGGTCTTCCATTCCTTCTGGAGGGCAATAAGCTTATCGCTGGTAGAACGCCATTCTGTGCTGTCCTGCAAAGCCTTGGCTTTCTCAATCAGTGCACGTTTCTTGTCGGCATTCTCCTTGAAACTGTCTTTCAGTGTCTTGAAGTATTCAGCCTTGCGGGCAAAGAAGTCATCACATGCAGCACGGAAACGCTCAAAGATCTTCACGTTCATCTTCTGTGGTGCAAAGCCGATGGTCTTCCATTCAGCCTGAATAGCAATAATCTCCTGCGTATGACGTTCCCAGTCGCCGCTACCCTTGTTCTCTTCACCATTGATTGCCTCCACCTTCTCGCAGAGAGCAGTCTTCTTGACCAGATTATCCTCTTCGCGAGCGCGCAGATCCTCAAAGTGCTGCTGGTGACGCTTGTTGATAACGGTGCTGGCTGCCTTGAAACGCTGCCAAATCTCTTCGCGCAGTTCCTTGCTGACAGGACCAATCTCGCGATACTCCTGATGGAGCTGCTGCAACTGGTGGAAAGCGCTGATCACGTCAGTTTCGTCAGCCAGTTTCTCTGCAGCCTCGCACAGACGTGTCTTAGCCTCCAGGTTCTTCTTGAAGTCCAGCTCACGAGCCTCGCTGTTCAGTTTCAGCAGGTCGTAGAACTGCTCCACGTAGAGCTGGTAGTTACGCCACAACTCGTTGGCACTCTCAGCTGGTACAGCCTTAATCTCGCGCCACTCCTGCTGCAGGGCCTTAAACTCCTGGTAGGTCTTGCTGGCCTCCTCAGGAGAAGTGACCATAGCCTTAATCTTTTCAATGATGGCCTGCTTCTTCTTCAGGTTCTCCTCCTTCTCAGCCTCCTGCTCGCGGAAGATCTGCTGACGACGCTCTTTGATAACGCCCATCTCAGCCTTGAATACTTCTTCGTCTTCATCGGGGGTGATTTGGTAGGCTTCAGGATCGCCTCCACCGTCAATATACTCCTTCAACTGTGCTTCGCGCTCTGCAATGTGCAGTTTGTAGAATGCCGTCTTCAGGTATTCTACCTCTTCTTTCTGCGGAGCTTCTTCGCCGTGAGCAATCTCCTTTACACGATCAAGAACTTCTTTCTTGGTGGTGTAAACTTTTCGTTCTTCAGCAGGTGAAGCGTTGTTTTCGGTTGTTTCTACTGCGGTCTCTTCGACCTTAACTTCTTGATTCCCCTTTTCGAGGATGTTTTCTTGAGAGTCCATCATTTAACTTTTTTAGTTACTGATTCGGTTGGTTCACACAAAATTAGGCTTCAAAGGTACCAAAAAAATGTAAAAGTTAATAGTGAAAAGTGAAAAATTTGCTGCCGCTATACAAAAATTAACGATTTTTACTTCGTTGCGGTAGCAAATTTTTCACTTTTCACTACTATCTTTAGTTTAAATTAGTCGCTTGTGACGGAAGAACCACCATGCGGCACCTGATACACCAACGGAGATGACGAGGGCGATAATGAATCCCATCGGACTGTTCTCCATGCCGTTAATCAGGTTCATGCCAAATAATGAGGCTATCAGGGTGGGGAACATCATGATAATGGTCACACTGGTCAGCGTACGCATCACCGTGTTCATATTGTTGTTGATGATGCTTGAGTAGGTGTCCATCGTTGACTCCAGGATGTCCGAATAGATATTCGTTGTTTCGCGAGCCTGCGTCATCTCAATGTTGACGTCCTCAATCAGGTCGGCGTCGATTTCGTCAATCTGCAGTTTGAACTTCAACTTCGACAGCAGCGTCTCGTTACCACGGATAGAAGTCTGGAAATACGTGAGCGAGTCCTGCAGGCGGCTCAGGCCTATCAGACTCTCGTTGTTCACGTTCTGGTCCAGGTTGCGCTTGGCCTTGTCTATCAGCGAGTTGATTTGCTTCAGACGCTTCAGGTACCATACGGCACTGCTATAGAACAGACGGAAAATCATATCCACATAGTCCGTAAAGCCTACGCCGCGTTTCTGCTGATAGCTTACGAAGTCTATCATCATGTTCGTCTCGTAGTAGCACACCGTGATGGTGACGTCGCGCTTGTGGATGATACCAAGAGGCACGGTGGTGTAGGGCGTCCTTGAACGCACCTCCTTTACATAGGGAATACGCAGAATGATAAGCATCCATCCGTCATCATATTCATAACGGGCGCGCTCATCGGTATCGCTGATGTCGCTGATAAAATAGTCGGGTATGCCGAATTTCTCTTCCAGCTCGCGCTGATCTTCTTCGGTGGGACACGTCACTTGTATCCAACAATTGGGCTGCCACTCCTGGAGCTGGCTCAGCCCACCTTGGGTGTTCCAGTAAGTCTTCATTGTGCTAATCCTTTTTTAATTGACAATTGATAATTGACAATTCACAATTTTAGCGGCAAAGGGATTAGCTGCCTTGCTCGCTATCCCCTGGCCTAACGTTTGTTACTATCCGCCGGGTAATCGTCCATAATTTTGTTTGTATTTTTGTTTAACGGGTGCAAAGTTACGAAAAAAAAGGCAAAAGTGAAAAGTGAAAAGAGAAAAAAATGCTGCCGCCATAATCTTTTTTGTTGTTTATCGATTAAGCGGCAGCATATTTCCTATTATTTACTGTTCGTTTTTTTACTTAGAAGGTACATCCTCCAAGGTCTTCTTCAGCAGTGTCCAGAAAGGTTCTACTGTCTTGATGAGTGCACGCTCTGTGGTGGTGTGAGGTGATTTCATTGTAGGACCGAGGCTGACAACATCGAGCCAGGGATACTTACCCAGAATCACAGAGCACTCCAGTCCGGCATGATCTACCTGGATGATACCGTCCTCGCCAAACAGCTCCTTGTATTCCTTCAGCAGCAGGTGCAGAATCTCCGAGTCGGGATTGGGATCCCAGCCGCCATAGCTTCCTGCTGTCTCCACTTTCATGCCTGCCATAGAGAAACAGCTCTCCAGGGTCTTCACGATATAGTCCTTCATATCCTCGCGACTAGAGCGGGCCAGGATCTTGATACCGGCCTTGCCACCTTCGATGTCGATGATAGCCAGGTTGCTTGAGGTCTCCACCACGTTGGGGTAGGCGGGGATATAACGGATCACGCCGTCGTGACAGGCGTAGATGGCGTCAACCAGGTTATCCTGAATCTCTACAGGAATCTCTGTCTTGGGTGTCTCCACCTCTTCCACGATAACCTCGATACCCTGAGGTTCAATGAGCTTGAACTCATCATTGAACGTCTCTTTCCAGTCCTCAGCCAGTTCCTTCATCGCAGCCACATTCTCCTTGGGCAGGGTGAGGATTGTCTCAGCCTTGAAGGGGATAGCGTTACGCATGTTGCCACCGTGCCATACTGCCAGACGGGCATCCAGTTCCTCAATGGCTTCGCGCACCATCTGTGCCATCAGCTTGTTGGCATTGCCGCGACCCTCGTGAATCTCCAGTCCGGAGTGTCCACCGCGCAGGTTCTTTACAGTCAGGCGTACGGCTGCATCGTCAGCGTCAGTCTCCACCTCTTTATAGTCCAGTGTAGCGGTAACATCGATACCACCGGCACTTCCGATGACGAACTTACCCCAGTGCTCTGAGTCCAGGTTCATCAGGATATCGCCCTGCAACTCACCCTCAGGCAGTTCGTTGGCACCGTACATACCTGTCTCCTCATCGCGCGTGATGAGTGCGTCGATAGGACCATGCTTCAATGTCTTGTCCTCCATAACAGCCATGATGGCGGCAACACCCAGACCATTGTCGGCCCCCAGTGTCGTACCAGTAGCCTTCACCCATTCGCCGTCAATCCAAGGCTGGATGGGGTCTGTCTCAAAGTTGTGTGTTGACTCAGGTGTCTTCTGAGGCACCATGTCCATATGCGCCTGCAGGATCACACCTTTCTTGTTCTCGTAGCCAGGTGTGGCAGGCTTACGGAAATGGATATTTCCGGCAGGGTCCTTCACTGCATAGATGCCGCATTCCTTGCCGAAGTCGAGCAAGAACTGCTGTATTTTTTCCAGATGTCCTGATGGACGTGGAATCTGTGTCAACTTGTAGAAATTTCTCCAGATGCATTCTGGTTTCAGATTTTGGATGTCACTCATAGTTGTTCGGGTTATTATTATTAATATGTTATTTTGTTACTCTGTCTTTAGAACAACGTTCTTCTGTCTTTTCGTAAACGAAAGACTTGCCCACGCATACATACCCAGCAGGATAACGAGCATCGTCTGTACGGTGTGTACGATGAGTACGAAGATCAGCGCCTGATGATCGGCCACACCATAGAGAATCAGCATGGTCTTGATGGCGAAATGCCAGGGACCGGCACCATTTGGCGTAGGCACGATAACGGCGAAGTTGGCCACCACAAACGATATCAGCGCACAGCCAAGTCCTAAGTCAGCTGTGAAGTCAAAGCAGAAGAATGTGAGGTAGTAATGCAGGAAATACATCACCCATATACCAATAGAGAAAAACAGGTATAATGGCAGGTTCTTTACATCCTTTAGCGAGAGCACACCCTCACAGATGCCGTGAAGCGTCATCTTTACCTTATTATATATAGACAGGTGTCTCAATAGCAGATGGAGCAACAGCATCACGGCTGCTGCACAGATAGCTGTTACCACCCAACCCGTCAGCGAGAACCTGCTCAGGATATTCTCGAACGAGGTACCTGTCTTCTCGAAGAACGTGCCGAAGGTACTCATGCCAAACAGCAGGATGATGCCAGAATAGAGCATCACTATCAGCGTGTCCACGGCTCTTTCCGTTACCACCGTTCCCAGTGCCTTCGGGAAAGATGTTCCCTCCCATTTGTTCAGCACGCCGCAACGTGTGAACTCACCTACGCGAGGGATAATCAGCGAAACGGCATAGCTTAGGAAAATGGCGTTGACAGCTACCGACGAACGCGTCTTCTCGCCCAGGGGCTCCAGCGTCTGTTGCCAGCGCCAGCCACGAAATACCTGAGCCAGAATACCGAAGGGAAATGACAGGAGCATCCATGTCCAGTTCATCTCATGCAGCATTACATCCATGATGCGCTGCCAGTCTTCGCCACGATACATCCAATAGAGTATCGCACCGCCTAAGATAAACGGCAAGATGACTTTGGCTATGGTCTGCATTATTTTCATTGCATCCGCAAAGGTACGAATAAATGAGCGAAATGCAAAAGGAAAACTTGTTTTTCTTTTCATTTCCGAATGAAAGTACCTTCGACCGGTAGGTCAGAGGTACGAATAAGTGAGTAAAATACAAAACAAATTTGCCTATTTTAGAGCAAAATTAGTCGATTTTAGAAAAAAAGTTGAATTTTTTCTTGCATTTATTAATTTTTCTCCATATATTTGCAAAAGAAACCTAAGTAATAGAATTAACTAACTTAATTAATTAACATTATGAAAAAGCATTTTTATTTGATGAGCCTCATGGTGGGCTTGCTGGTTTGTTCTTTCGGATTCGTGGCTTGTGGCGATGATAAAGAGGACGAAGGTAAGGGTAAGGACCCTGGTAGTACTATTGTTATCAATGACTCGACTACTGTCAGTGTCAGTCAGGACAAGCTGAAGGGTCTTTGGTATGCCGTTGACGAAAACAGCGACAATAAGATTAATGTCTTCATGGTCAATTTCATGTCCGGAGGTCAAGGCTACTATGCAGAATTAAAGGCAAAGGCTAAGTATAACTGGGAACCCGAAGTAGAGAGAGCTCAGATTACTTGGGAGTTGGACAAGAATACGGTGAAATTCTATCTGATTATTGATCAGGATAGATTTGAGAGAAAGGCTGATATCCTGAAACTGACTGACAATGAGGTAACCATTAAGCGCTACCTGGATGAAGGCACTGACCAGATTACCATGAAGCGTGCCCAGAACGAACAGGAAGTTGTCATGTACTTTTCACAGTTGGTAGCTGAAAAGACGAAGTAATAGCAATTCTTTGATTACATAAAAATACTCTCGTGCGAGAAATCGTGCGAGAGTATTTTTTTTGTGTGTAAAATGATTGTTGTATGATATTTTTTTTGTACTTTTGCCTTTCGTATGAAACAAGAACGGAAAGAAACCTTAACCACCAGGGTTATCAGTACCACGTTTGTGATACTGACCTTAGCTATATTCAAACCCTTTGGACTCGATGGACAGTGGCAGGCCTATACCCATCTGCTGGCGCTGTGGTGCGTAGGCGTCTGTGTCTGTATGCTGACCGACATCATCCTGAAGTATATCGTCAAGATGCCTCGTTCGCTGAAACGGGGCGTCAGCTATATCATCCGTCGCAACCTGTGGTTCCAGCTTATCAATACGGTGCTCGTCACCATCGCCATCTGCCTGTATCGTCATTTCGTGATGAGCAGTCATATAGAGGGTAACCGTCTGAGCATGGGTAATTTCTTTGAGACCCTGCTCATCATGGCCTTCTGTTCCTTTACCATCGGCTTGTACTGGCGCTTCAAGTACCGCAGTCGCTATCTGGCTGCAGAACTGGAAGAGACGCGTCAGCTCAACGAGCAGCTGTCAAGGGTGGAACGTGAGGAGACGGTTGTGGAGCGTGGTGACATCACCCTGACAGGTAATACCAATGAGTCCGTGACCCTGCAGGTTGCCAACCTGCTGTATATCGAGACCGTGGGTAATTACGTGAAGGTGTACCATCTTTGTGATGGTGTGGTGAAGAATGACTTGCTGCGTGCCACCTCCAAACAGATGGAGGACGAGTTGCAGGCCTGTCCCATGATTGTGCGTTGTCATCGTGCCTTCCTCGTCAACCTCTGTCAAGTAGAGCAGATCATAGCAAAAACGGGTAGTATGCAACTGCTTATCAAGCATAGTCACGAATACATACCCGTTTCACGCAGTAATATGGCCCAGATCAAGGAAGCCATAAAAAGCGTCCAGTAAAAATATTTATTTCTCTTCTATCTGCTTCAGGATATCCTTGGCAGCATTCACAGCCTTGCAGTGGTAGTAGTAGCCAATGGCTCCGCCTATGCCTCCACCGATGAGGATGGGCAGTGTGAACCATAGCGGGTTCATGCCCTCCGGACATCTCTTCCATGCAAACTCATAGCAGGCCCAGGTTATCCAGGGAATCAGCAGCGCTGGTGTGACGTAGTGCAGCCAGTTGTCGTACTGCTTCTTGAATTTTGCCATCACGCGAGCCACCGTAGCCAGGTCTGTTGTCATCAGGTTCAACTTATCCACAGGACGGTGGATATATTCCGTTGCTGCCAGACAGAAGATAAGCATCAGTGCCGTGACTGCCGTGAAGGTCCAGCTCCATGTCTCCGTGAGGGAGTTGAGCGGGAAGCAGATGAAGGCGATAACAACGCAGACATAACACACATTCTTCGTGCTGTTGATGTCCTTCTTCTTGGCCTTCATGATTTCGCGAATCAGGCGGTCGCTGACAATCTCCTGCTTGTCCAGCTGTTCCTTGAGTGCCGCCATTTGCTGGCGCATTTCGTTGAAATACTGTTCTTCCATATATTACATCTTTTTTAGTTGTTCCTTGATTCTGAAGAGCTTCACAGCCACGTTCTGCGCACTGATGCCCACCACGGCACCAATCTCATCGTAGCTCATACCGTCGAGCCATAGCATCACCAGGGCCCTGTCCACATAGGCCAGCTGGCTGATGCGCTGATGCAGTATGCGCGCCTGCTTGGCATTGGCGTCATTGTCTTCAAAGAAGTTGACGTCCATGTTCAGAGGCACCTTCTTCACCTCGCGCTTCTTCTTGCGCTCCTGTGTCAGACAGGTGTTCAGGGCCACACGGTATATCCATGTGTCTATCTTGCTCTCCTCACGAAAGCCACCCATGCCCTTCCACATGTTGATAAGTGTCTCCTGGAAGAGGTCCTGAACCTCATCCTCATCTTTCGAGAACATGTAGCACACGGTGTAGATGGTGCTCTTATGCTCCCTCACCAATCGGGCGAAAATCTCTTCTTCTTGTTTCATCATTAAATCCGATTTTATACTTTAGACGTAGGAACAACTAATTTATTACAGAAAAACAGAATTTTTTTTCAATTTTTTATATCCACTCCTCCCAGGAAATTGTCGGCAATGATATGCAGACAGGGAGCCTTGGGGTCCACGATGCGTGCGGCGTGATTGCCTACGGCACCAATAAATGAACGGCTCTTCACCACCACGTTCACCGTTTTTGGCACAAATAGTTCGATGCCGCCGCAGAAAGTGCAGATCTCTATCTCCTCATCTTCCGTGATGGTGGCCTCACGCAGGTCCATGCGGATGCCGCCACAGAAAGCATCCAGACGGGCACCGTGGAAACTCTCGCCATGATAGATATACTCATCGCCTCCATAGTGCACGCTGCAATTGATGCGCTTGCCGTCTTCGTTGATAGGCAGGGGGCGGCGCAACCACTGGTCGGGATCCTTGCGGAAACTGTTTACTATGGTACCCGCACCCACGTATAGCAGCAGGACCGGGGCTACGTAGACGGTCCAGGGCTGACTCCACAGCCAGTCATTGTCTACGATGTTCCACATGTTGGCCAGCTTCCATCCGCCGGCCACAATCAGCAATAATCCAATAATCGTTCTCAGTTTCATAACTTCATGCGTTTAATAATTTGACGGTGCAAAATTAAAAAAGGTTGCAGACTCCTCCAAATTTCTGGGATAATCTGCAACCTTTTGTGATGAATGGTATGAATCTGGGCCTAATGGCACATGTTTTGGGCTTAATGGCAGGCCATATCCGGGAAACAGCGTCTGAACTCGCTCTCGAAATTCGGGGTCAGAATCTCCTTTCCCATCGCCTCTTTTATCTCCTGCATGGTCCAGAAGCGTCCGCCGTCCAGTTCCTCTGCAGAGGGACGCACAGGTCCGTCGTAGGTGGTGCGGTTTACGTAGACCAGTTCCCGTTCGCGCTTACTGTCGAACACATATTTGTCTACAAACTCAGGCACGAAATCCGTGATGCCCAGTTCCTCGCTCACCTCGCGGCGCAGGGCCTGCTCCGGTGTCTCGCCGTAGTCCATGTGTCCGCCTACGGCCGTATCCCATTTCCCTGGCTGTATGTCTTTCCATTCAGGGCGCTTCTGCAGGTAGATGTCGCCAGCAGAGTTAAACACATGCAGGTGCACTACGGGGTGCAACAGTCGTGATCCGTTATGACACTCGCCTCGCGTGGCCGAGCCAATCACGCGTCCTTCCTCGTCGACCAGCGGGAATTTCTCTTCCAGATTATCCATGATATGTCTTAATTCATTTTTGTCATGTGATAGCCCATCCGTTTCAGTTGGATGGCAGCACCCATCAGGTACAGTTGGTGCAGACAGCTCACGAAACCGTTGAAAGCCGCCTTTGTGCCTGGCTCCAGATGCTGGTGCACCAGGGCGTTATGGACGCGTGAGGCACACTCGCCCACCAGGTTCTCCAGCTGCTTGTAGTCATCGCCCTTCAGCAGCAGTATCTCCTCGCGGATGTATTCGTCCATCGCGTCATAGCCACGCTTGTCGCGCATATAGGCATAGAGGTCCTCTATGTTTCCGTAGATCTCCCATTCCGTGTCCCACATCTTGGCCACGGCCAGACCGATATACATCATCCAGCCCAGTGAGGCCGAGGGGAAATCCTGGAACTCACGGATGCCGTCGGGCAGATAAGCCTTGGCTATCGTCTCCCATTTCTCCTCTACATCAGGACATTCCGGCTGTCTGTCGTCCACCTCGTCCAGGCTCAGCAGATACTGATGCAGGTCGTTGTTCAGTTGTTGCTCAAATTGCTCCATATCTTTATTGTTTTTTACTTCACAAATCCTTTGTCGCGCCATTTTCCTGAGCGCCAGCGGCGCATCAGGATGATGCCGCGTATATTCTCGTCGAGGGCAAAGCCTATCCACATACCCACCAGTCCGTAGCCCAGGGGGATGCCGATGACATAACTCAGCCCCACGGCGATGCTCCACTGGAAGATGATGCCTATCACCACGGGATAGATGGCATCACCCGTAGCGCGCAGGGTGCCCACGGCAAAGATGTTTGACGTGCGTCCTATCTCCAGGAAGAAATCCACCACAAACACCCATACGCCCATGGCGATAATCTCCTCGTTGTCCGTAAAGGCGCTGAGCACGCCGCGTCCCGACAGTGCCAGCAGGGCCGAGCCTGTCAGCGTGATAATCATGGACCAGCGGAAGAAATAGTTGCCCAGCACGTAGGCCGCCTGATGCCGCTGTTGGCCCACGAGGTGTCCCACCAGTATGCCGCCGCCCTGTGTGATGCTGATGCAAAACAGGAATACGAAGGTAATCATGTTGAAGCAGTAGGTGCGGGCAGCCAGTGCCTCATTGCTGATCTGATTAATAAAATAGGTGATCACCACCTGCGACAGACTATAGGAGATGTTCTCGCTCATGGCTGGCACACCAATCCTCAGCAGGTTTCCCAGTTCCTGCCAGGGCATCGGACGGAAATAGCTCAGGGGGAAACGTGGTATGTGTACCTTGAAATGGATGGCGGCAAGCAGCACCATAGCCACGGCCCTGCTCGCGGCAGTAGCAATGGCGGCACCCTCTACACCCAGTTGCGGACAGCCCAGGCGTCCGAATATCAGGGCATAGTTGCCAATGATGTTCAGCACGTTCACGATACCCGTCACCACCATCGGATACACCACCTTGTCGGCACTGCGTAGCGAGGCCGAGAAGGTGAGCGACAGGGCCTGGAAGAACGACAGCGCACCTGTTATCTTCAGATACACCACGCCATCGCCCATCAGTTCTGGTCTTAGTCCCATCAGTTGTAGCAGGGCCTCCGCTTTGAAGTAGAGTAGGGCGCTCACGCCCATTCCCAGCATCAGGTTCACCACCAGCGCCATGCCCACCACCTGCACCAGTCGCTTCCTCAGTCCGGCACCGATATACTGTGCACAGAGGATGGCGGCACCCATCGAGAAGAACTGATACACTAGGAATACCAGTGATATCAACTGGTTGTCCAGTCCCACCGCGGCCACGCTGTTGTCGCTATAGCGACTCAGCATCACGGTGTCCACGGCACCCAGCAGCATCACCAGTGCCATCTCGATAAACACTGGTATGGTGAGCACTTTCAGTTGTCTTTTCAGGGATTGTTCAGCCATGCCTTTTATTTTGAGCTGCAAAGGTACGATTAAGTGAGTAAAAAAGCAAATTTATTTGTGTTTTTTCGAACGTGAGTACCTTAGAGCGACAGCTCAAAGGTACGAATAAGCAGGCGAAATGCACGTAATCAGGTTGCTTTGTAAGATATTTTTTTTATTTCCCAAATACCCCTTAAAATATGAGTTAACTCATATCATCGATTGAGTTAACTCAAATCATGTATCGAGTTAACTCAAACGATTAATTAAGTTAACGAGCCATTTTTAATGCCCGTTTTTTGTTTACTTTTTTGTCTTACTTGAATTATTCATGGATATTTTTGTCTGCGATGCTACACGAATGACCATAACGTCGTATCTCTGACAGAGAAACGACGAGTTGCTCATCGAGAAACGACGTTTCTCTTTCTAACCCCAAAATTTCGAGTCATAATTTCAATGTTTAATGTTTAATGTTTCATGTTTAATGTTTCATGTTTAATGTATTCATACCCCCAAAATCTTCACTCGAGTGAATTCATCGATTTAGTTAGCTCAAGTCATGAAATCACTCGAGTCATTTCATGATTTCAGCTATATAGGGTGAATTTTCTTCAAAATGCCACTAGTTCATTTTTATATCATCCAGAGATCCGTTCAGATGGTTACAGTCAATCCTTCCTGAAATTCCATCGACCTTATCCATTTTGAACTGGACAATCTTCGCTGTATTGAATGTTATTATATCCCAACGGGAGTCAATTGCTCCAAACCATATCTGACACTTCCAGAAGTTAGGAGTCCCCATTAATCTTTTGTAATGAGACGGACTGAAGTATAGCAGTGGATAGACCCCATAGTAATCGTGACATTCCTTGATCCAACCACCAACCAAAGCATGCAAATTGTCATTTGATATAGAAAGTTTACCTTCAATATCAAGCATGGGAATGAGTGTGGTGCTGCCTTTTGGTACTGCGTTCTTAAAGTTCTGGAACTGTTTCTTAGCAGACACATTGGTAGAGAGGAAGTGATATGCTCCAAAAGGTATCCCACGTTTCGTTGCATTTTTCCTGTAGGAATTGTATTTACTGTCCTTGTGAGATTTACCCTCTGTAGCTTTGGCATAGATAAACTTCACATTCACCTTGTCCCAGTCAGTAACCGTGTTGTGATGGGAAAGATCTATGCCATCGACTGTTCTCTTCTGCTGTAGATCAAACTTTGTCAGCCCCCAAATAGCCAAAAAGACTAATAGAATTGAAATAATCCAAAGTAGTTTTTTCTTCAAAAGTCGTTCATTTTGATTATTTGATGATTATTTCCTTTGTGCCAATGAATGGTCTGCCTAATTCATTATCAGCCCTAGCAGCCACACCAATCAATAAAAAGATGAAAAAGAGAAATAGGACAATAAGCCCGTGTATAGTCCAGTAAGTGTATTTGATAGTTTTCTTTAGCTTGGGACAGTACAATGAGAGCAACAGCATAGCGTTGTAGAACACTATCATAAATACTACGAAGATAGTTATCCCAGCCCATAGTTCCCCGTATGTAACACCGAGGTCGCGTGCGAAGTCGTTGCTGAAAAGTATAACCTCATTACAGAACCTATCCGAAAAGTTCCTTGCGTTTACAATCGTATCGTTCACCATAGTTTTATTTTATCATTTCGTTATCAATCATCCATTCAACGATATTATGAAAAGCCTCACCAGCCATTGCGCCACCACTTGCAGGTAGTCCGAGCTTATTCAGACTTACAATCATGCTGTATTTAGGTTTATCAGCAGGGAAGTAGCCACAGAATGCAAGGTGATATTCTGAGACAGTATTCTCTCCTTCATAGTATTCTCCTACCTGTGTTGTGCCTGTCTTTCCTGCAACTTTTATGCGTTTACTGCCAGCAAGTTTCCCCAAGCCTTGACTAACAACATGCTCTAATGCTTGCTGTATTGATTCAATATTCTTTCTGCTAGCAATCTGTTCATTTATCACCTTTGTAATCCCAGGCTGTAACGTTGGCTTCACCATCTTTCCATTATTAGCGATGGCATTATAAAAAGTCAGCATTTGTATTGCTGCCATTTTCCGATTGTAACCTATAGAGCTCCAAATAATATCCTTGTTTATCCAATCGGAGTCTTTGGGAGTATGATAGGATGTTGGACTTAAGTTTTCTATTCCAACAATGCTGTCAGGTTGTCCATAATTCATAGAGTCAAATTTGTTGAAATAATCTTGTTCGTGACCTTTAAACAAATTCCAGATGGTCTTACTTATTCCGATATTTGAACTGACCTCCAAGGCACGTTCCAGTGTCATCAAGCCATATCCACCTCTTCGCCAATTGTGGTCTCTCAATGTTCTGTCATCATCAATTATCCAGACACCATCTTTTGTATCTACGACATCATCTAATGTGACCTTCCCAGTTTCCAATGCGACAAGAAGTGACGCAGTCTTTACCAAAGAACCTTGTTCCTGCTGATAGGCAAAATTCTTACAAGGCTGAAACTCTCCTTCATAGTCACGCTCACGACCAACCATAGCAAGAACCTCACCTGTCT
This sequence comes from Prevotella communis, assembly GCF_022024115.1. Lineage (NCBI taxonomy): Bacteria > Pseudomonadati > Bacteroidota > Bacteroidia > Bacteroidales > Prevotellaceae > Prevotella > Prevotella communis. The sequence goes on along the minus strand of NZ_CP091792.1, from coordinate 2,583,548 downwards.
GAACATTCATGATAATTACCTGACCTTGCAGGCCGTTTATTTCTTTTAGCTTATCCTGTAGCAATGAGTCTGCAACGTATTGTAATGCAGGTGAAATGGTAGATCCTTCCTGAGTCATCGGTAAGGAACGATCTGTAGAGCTACACCTATTATATAAAAGACAAGCAATTGCCAGTAGAATCACACTTACAACAACGGCTATCCATTTCCAGCTTTTTTGTTTGGTGTCACTACCAAGCACCTGTAGTTCGTCAGTATTCTTCATAGTCTATCCTCCTTTCCCTTCTCTGATTCAAGCAAAGTCTTCAACTGTTTCAATGCCTCCTTAGAAGCCTGTAACTCAAAAGCAATATTCACTTCCGAATTAGACATAAATAACTGTTGTTTATTCGGATTAATCTTAAAGATGTATGCTCTGTTTACTATCAGCTGCTTACCTAAACGGATGAAAGTCATAGCCTCCTTACCCAGCTGTTCCTCCATCAGTTGTTGACAGTGAGCAAGGTTCATAGTAAACACCTGTTCTGTTTTATCATGCAACACCAAAGTGGAATAGTTCCCGTCTGACTCCACATAAACGATTCGTTCAGGTCTTATCCTGACCAGTTCGTTTGAGTTTGATATGATTAGTACCTTGTTGCTCATGTACTCTCTTTTTCTGGTTGCAAAGATAGTTCATTATGCATGAAAAATAGTCATAATCGATAGTAGCTTGTACGAAATATAAGTCTTATTGTATGAAAAGTCCAACCACTCACTGCGATATATGACGAAATGGGGGCAGAACATCCCACTAAATAGAACTCAACATAATTGAGGTGATTATTATATTGTGCATCAATAGTGAAGACAAAAGACAACAGAATTTATTCTTGGATATGATTATTATCAACCCTTTATTTGAGTTTATTATTAAAAATTAGAGCTATTCCCCCAATAAGAAGAACTGCTACAAATATGTAGACCGAAATCTCTTTTCCTGGATTAATTCTGAAATTTTCAGAACCATGTTGTGACAATCCAACCACAATTAACAGCGCACCAAAGAATAGGAAAAAATATCCAAGAAAGTTGAGGCACCCCATCATGCTTTGTTTGCTTTGTTGGTCATACTCTTGTTCACGCTGCCTTTGCATCTGTTCCCATGCTCTCTGTTTTCTTTCTTTTTCCTGTTTCTCTGCTAATTCTTTTTGTCTCTTAGCTTCTAGCTGTTTATTGTATTGTTCTCTGTTTGTTCCACATTTACTGCAAACAGGGAATTGAGACGAATATTCGAAGCCACAATTAGGACATGTTACTAATAGCTTCTTGCCACAAACAGGACAGAACGTTGAACCAAGAGGTATTATCTCACTACAGGCATAGCAAACAGTAGTCTTAGGAGATGGACTATATGATGATTCATTGTATGATGCATTTGTTCCTTGGTAATCTGAAGTACCATAGCTACTATAGTTGGCAAGTCCTGTAACTCTGTCAACTCCACAGTTCTGACAGTTTACTCCTTCACCGAATTCTTTTCCACATTTTGAACATCTCATATCTTAACTAATGTAATTATTGGTTTCTCCACTTTTTTCTGCATTCATCTATGTATTTTCTTTCTCTTTCCAGTTCTGCGCGTCCTTCTGGAGTGCTTGCTTTTATTATTCGCTTAGCTTCTATTAGTTTTGTAAGTCTTTCAACTGGAGTTTCTTTTTTGGGTCTCTTTGGTTTGGCTTTTTGTCCATCTTTATTTTTTTTTCGTTTTTCCTGCTCATGGAATTTTTCTCGATTAGTTCCACATTGATTGCATGCAGGATATTGAGAAGAATATTTATGTCCACACTTAGGACAAATAACAAATAATCCCGTACTACAATAGGGGCAGAACTTAGAATCAGAGGGAATGATTTCTCCACAAGCATAACAAATAATAGAACCTGGATTATCTGGTTGAGGACTGGAATTTAGATTTTGTCTCTCTGCACTCTCAAAGGAAACCTGCGTATTATCATTTACAACAGGCGCATTATAGCCACTGTAATTTCCTAACCCTGTGAACTTATCAGAACCGCAATGTTTACAATTTGAACCAGTACCAAACTCTTTTCCACATACAGCGCATTTCATAGAACTAATTATTTAATAGTTTATCTTCTACACTTCGTTTTAACTCTATCAGTCGAGTGTAATTATTTCTATTGTTTAGTATTTGAGCAAATAGATCTTTTGCAATCTCTTTTTTTTCAGGATTCTTTTCGAACTTATCTGGATGAGACAACTTTGAAAGTTCCTTAAAAAGAGTTTCGACTTCTCCCCGTTTATTTATATCGGAGAAAATTCCTTGTAAGTCAATTTGCTCAGACTTGATTCTCTTTATTAGAATATCTTGTTCAGTCTCTCTTTTCTTTTTAAAGAACCACATGTTTACCTCCTTTCATATAGAAGCCCACCAAAACTCATAAAATCTCTTATTCGCCAGTCAACAAACTTCCCTGTTCTTGTATCTCTAACAATGAGAGTGTCCCAGTGTAAGACAAACATTCTCCTGACAAGAACCTGATTAGAAAGGATGATTTTACCAATGAGTATAATGTCATCAACAGGTATTTGAGAGCCTGCTTTAGCTTCAATGGCTATGCCGCTAAACATGAAAGGAGCAGACAGCTCGTGACGATATGAATTATCTGCATTACCAGAACAAGATCTGGCTTCTAAGAGTGTGTCTACAGATAGTGCTTGAAAAGCTCCTGCAGCATTGGCATTGAATTCGTTAATGAATCTTCTCCGCTCAGCAGAATCTTTAAACCACTTAATAAATCTATCGAGAAGTCCCATTTATAGTTGTTATATTTTAGATAATTGTTTTATTGGATTAGCTCAGAGACATCACCTTCTAATGAATCTACTTTTTCTTTCAATTCATCTAATTGGGACTTTACATCCTGGAAGAATCCACAGAACTTTTTACAATCATTACATTGTACTCCCTTTAGGGTTACACCATTTATTTCTACGTCAACGATGGACAATGCAGTATTATTGCAATAAGGACAATCTGGATATAGTACCATAATTATAGTTTGCTTATAGCCACCAAGATTCAGCGGATTATTGTTTAAGAGTGTGGGACTATTGCCATTATCGTCATAAGGTTCTGGACTACCTGCTACAAACAATGAACAATAGCCCACACCTTAGAATATATCATTCCCATAAGGGTACAATAATCCTAACGATGTGAGCATATTGCCATCATCCTTGTAGCTAAGAATTGTCCAGATTCTATGACAGGATAAACGTCAATCGCTCTTTTGCTATGTCTAAGTCATTAAAACGCACTCCAACACGTTGGGTACTTGAAACTCACCTGCAAAAGTAGCAATTAGTTCTGAATAATGCAAGAAATCAGACAGATAATTCGATTTGTTTGTGTGAAATATCCACCTAATTGTATGAAATGCACCATCTTTTTAATTCAAATTCTGTCTTAGTCCGTTGAACACATTAGAAAAGAGGACACCACCTATATATATTAGGTGATGCCCTCCGCTCTATCAACTAACCAAGAAACCATTGGTAAGTCATATCACCAAGTCCATAGGGGACGGGTGAGCGTCTCGGCTGATGTCTGAAAGCAGGAGTATGATGTCTGAGGGCTAATTAACCTAGAAACAAAAAAGTCCATAGGGGACGGGTGAGCGTCTCGGCTGATGTCTGAAAGCAGGAGTATGATGTCTGAGGGCTAATTAACCTAGAAACAAAAACAATCTTACCGACTTTCAATCCGTCTTCTACATAATAGTAAGAAAATTCTCGAGAGAATTGTTTCCTGTATAACTAAGTTGCAAAAACTAAATCACTTAATTAGGGATGATTTCTCTCGAGAATTTCTTCGTTTCTTTACTATTAAGAAATGCTTAGCCTGCTCTCAGGCTGCTATCACTCTGCTTCTAGGCTGCTTCGTGCCTTACTCGTGAGTATGACTAGAGTAAGCCTAGACTATGGCTGCAGTATGGGGAGAAGGATGGATAATGTATGATGGCTGAAGGATAATGTAAGAGGATTGATGGAAGATGTTAGTCCATCCAGTTCTCAATTGCCAAACCTGGTACTCGTTCAAAATGCTTGATGTTACCTGTCACCAAGATAAGATTTTCTTCAAGAGCGGTGGCTGCGATGAACATATCCATGTCGCCAATACGAAGACCTTGTTTTTCGAGTTCCCAGCGTATTTCTCCGTATTTGCGTGTATACTGTATTGGAAATTTATCAAAGAGTTTGGAAATCTCAGAAACATCGTTGAAGTGTTTTTCTTTTCCTGACTTGAACGCACCAAAGTAAAGTTCTGCCAATGTGATGTCAGAAATCTTACAGTTGTGTGTGCCAACTTCTCTGATATGTTGAATTACGTTTTGATTTTTCTTTAGCAATGCAATACAAATGCATGTGTCAAGGAGATAGGTGTTGCTTGTACTCATAATCACCAGGTTTCTACATCTCTAACCATATCAGCCCCCTGTCGGAGCTCTTTTGCAACAGTCATTGCATCAGCAGAGCCACCGAAGTTGCCACTGAACTTTGCTAATGCTTCATCCAAGCGAGCATTGTCATCTTCGCTTGAAACTGTTTCCTTGGGCATGATGAGCTTGTTAGCCAACCATTCACGATCAGTCTGCGAGAGCGAAAGCCCCTGCAGATATGTCCACAAGTTGTTTAATGCAAATGATGTCATAAGCCTATTGGTTTTGATTTCTGCTGCAAAAATACAAATAAAAAATGAAATAACAAGCAAAACGGATAAAAAAAGGATATCCGTTACTTTAAAGATGGCAGATACAGTCCCCTGGTAATCATTTCATAGGTTTCAAGCCTTTCCTTTGAACGTATATCCGATACTCTCAACAGCTTTACGGATAGACTCTTCTGTGGCAGGGCCTTTGATGGTGAGGGTGTTGGCAGAGGCACTGGCCTTGGCTTTCTCTACGCCTGGCACTTCCTCGACGGCACGGACTACGGCTGCCTCGCAATGGCTGCAATGCATGTCCTCGACACGATAGACGGTCACGTCGGGGTCTAAGGGCTTTTGGGCGGTAAACTTGCTGAAAAACTTCATCATGAGAGCAAATATAATTAATAATGTTAATACTGTGGCGCAAATAATCTTAAACGGACTGGGCAAGGCGGATGTGCTCATGCAGCAAGCATCTTGGGCAGCGACGGAGAAGTCGATTCCCGTAGCATTGAGCAGCAGGCCGAATAGAACTGCGAAACCAACAATGGTCATCAGATAAATCGATGTAAAGCGACGCCCCATCGACTTGTGAACCACGAGGATAGAGGCGAGATTTACCGCAGGCCCGGCCATCAGCATCACCAGTGCCGCTCCTGGCGAGAGTCCTTTCATCATCAGGGCTGCTGCCACGGGGATGCTACCTGTCGAGCAGATATACATCGGCACAGCGATGACCAGTATCACCAGCATCTGTAGCAACGGCTGACTGCCGAAGGAGAGGAAAAACTCATCTGGCACAGCTACCTGAATCAATGCCGCAACAACAAGTCCAATAAGCAGTCGCAGACCGATGTCGCGAAGCATATCATAGTAGGCATACTTCAGTACGCGCCAAATCCTGTTTCCGCTTTCTACTAGGCATGAAGTGAACGAATCATCCTTTAAATCATCCTCACGAACCAGACGGTTTACCAACAATCCTCCGCAGACACCTGTGATTAGTGCTGCTGTAGGTCGGATAATAGCAAATCCCAGTCCCATCAGAGAGAACGTGGCCAGAATGGAGTCGATGCCCGTCTGTGGCGTGGCGATGAGAAACGAAGCGATAGCGCCTTTTGAAGCTTTCTCGTTTCTGAGTCCGATAGCCGTTGGGATCACGCCGCATGAACAGAGGGGTAGGGGTACACCCAACAGCGCTGCCCATAGCACGGACAGCTTATTGTTACGCGAAAGATAGTTGGCATAGAACTTCTGCGGTACGAATACGTGCAACACTCCCGCGATGAAGAATCCCAACAACAGATAGGGAGCCATTTCGCAGACCACGTTCAGAAGCGATGTGAGGAAACCCTGTAAATCCATAACCATGCTGCAAAGGTACAATAAAATAATGAATTATAATACCTAAAAGATTTAATATTTCTTTTTGGCCCTGAAGTATAACATGGCTCCTTCTACGTGGAAGTTGAGGATGGCAGATACAGTCCCCTGGCAATCTCATTTCATTTTTTGAGTATATGTAGAATTGCATCCTTTGGGGCATACCATATCATTCTTGGCCCTGCCCAGCGCATCACCTTGCGGATGGCCTCGCGCTCTTTAGGAGCATAGCAATGAGTGGGACAATGCTTGCATGCTGTTTTCCTTTCTCCATATTTGCAATGATCCAGACGGCGACAAGCGAAGTCTGCCAGATGCCTGTATTCCTCTGGCATCTGGTCCTGATGAAGATGATGACGGCAATACAGTTCTATCATCTTGCGGACAGTCAGCTTCTCTCGCTCAATCCTGCTCATACCATTTCGTTCAATGTTCCACATCTGAAGGACTGTAGCTGTTCTCCCATCACGCTCTTCATTACCTCAAGCACATTGTCACCTGTACAATGGCTTGTATAGAACAGCGTTTTAGGATACTTTTCTTTCAGCCTGTGTGCCAAGGCCTGTATTTCTTCCTCTGGTTCCATACCATCAAGTAAATGGAAGCCACCTACAACGGTATGAACGGGCCATGGACATGCGGACAGGATATTCTCCAGACCACTATGAGCACAACCTGTAAATAGCAGACCATCGATATACAGGGCTAGCTCATGACGAAAATCATCGAGGACAAAGTCTCCATTGACATCCTGCACGTAGAGATTCTGATTGCCCTTGGGTATTATATGATTCTGAGGTATATGAGCAATGGCGTGAAGACCTTTTGCTAGCTCACAGGTCTGGTCTATCGCGATAAGCCTGTCAGTGTCTAACTCTGGCCACTCCGTAGTAATGCTATGAAGATTCCCTCGCTTTGAATAAAATGTACCACTCATTGCATTAGGTGAGACGATGACTTTAGCCTTTTGATTATGCTCCAAGAAGTATCGCAAGCCTCCAGCATGGTCGCTGTGACCATGAGAAATGAAAACATAGTCAACATCGCATAGATCTATGCCCAACTGCTCTGCATTCTTGATAAACACGTCACTTGCTCCAGTATCAAGCAGGATCTTGTGCCGTTGGGCTTGCAAAAGGATTGACAGGCCATGCTCTGTAGAGAGTCGGCCATCCCTGCTTCGATTATCTGATAGTACAGTCCACTTCATTCTTCCTTATTTCTTTCCAAACTTGGAAATCATGTACACAGGCTTGGCTTCATGGTGGCTGCAGTCATGATGGTCGCAGGATTCCAGTGAGTCCCGCAGCTCGCCGTTCTGGTATGACTTGAGCACATCATCCACCTTGCCATGGCAGCCTCTAATAACTGTGATGCCATGGGCTGACAGTTTGTTATAGGCTCCCATACCCATGTTGCCGGCGAGCATCAGGGTAATGCCCATTTCCTGCATGACAGATGCGATATTTGACTTGCATCCACATCCCTCTGGTGAATCCAGGCGTTCTGTATTCTGCACCTGATTCTCATCATCGAGGGTTATAACTGTATAATAAGCACAATGACCAAAATGGTCATCAACCATATCCTCACGTGTAGGAATAGCTATTTTCTTCATCATAATTTCACAAAACATACTAATTTTCACTGCAAAGGTACTGATTTCTAATTGATTATTTGTACATTTGCATCCAACTTTACAATACTTTAGGATTTATCAATATGGCAGATAATTGTGAAAAGTGCAAATTGAAGGCTAAATATGATCAGAAGCCCAATTCGTTCTTGGGAAAGTTCTGGCGTTCTTGCTCTGGCAAGCGACCATAGGTCGAGCGGGCATATCAACTTCTGCCCAGGTTGGAAAGGATACATCCTAAACTGAAAGGGTGTTTTCCCTAAACCTGAATAGGAAAAACACCCGAATTGATTATTTGCAAAAGCGCTCACCCACGAAACCATTAGCAATTTCGCCTGCCATTAGGTCGAAATGCAGGTTGACAGGGGGCGTTGGACTGAGGTCGAAATAGTCGAGGTCAGCGATAGGGAGACAGAAGTATTCCAACTGGTCGTAGCTATTGTAGAGACGCGAGAGAACATCATTATGATTGTATATCCATTGTTTCACATCATCCTCTACATTGAAGTTTACCATGCCTGAACATCTAACAGAGATGTTATCAGCATAAGCCAGTATCTCAACATTGGGATTCTGACGCAACTCCCGATAGACTGCCTTCTGGTCAGAAGTGGCAAAGTAGAGCACATGCCCTTCCTGCTTCATAATCTGGAAGATGCGCAACTTAGGAAGATTGCCCTCGCACGTGGCAAGGGCAATCTCTTTGTGGTCTTTCAGAAACTGAATTGCTTTGTCGAACATCTCGCTTACCATTTCAGTTCTTCCTGCAGGATGACACCATCAGTCATGGGACTGTCAGCCTCGGTGAAGGCATTGGCCTTGTACTGGATGCAGAGCATAGTCAGGTTCTCGCTGCCGGTGTTCTTCAGCGCACGCTTGCCATCAGGAGCGACGCGGATAATGGTGCCCTCGCTGACAGGGAAGATCTCACCATCCACCTGATACTGGCCTTCGCCCTTCAAGATGAAGTATAGTTCCTCATGAGTCTTGTGGGTATGCAAGAAACCACTGTCCTGACCTGGAACGAGTGTCTGGAACGAGAACTCGCTTCCTGTAGCACCTACGGCCTGACCTGCGAATACCTTACCTTGAATGGTTACGTTCGGTCCCATCGGAAGCACATGCTCGATAATCTCACTCATCTTACCTACGCTTACTGCGCTGAAATTCTTACCACTCTTAATTGTTTCAATCTGTTTCATAATTCTTATTCGTTTAAAATGTTATTTGTTCGTTTTGACGCTGACAATGATGCGATTAAGCGAGAGCAGAGCCAAACTCGTTTGAGCTCTGCCGAGCGTGAGCATCATCGCGACCAGTTCTTAACTGGGCGCAAAGGTACGGCGATTATTTCATTCCCACAAGAAGGCACTTTTGGGTGGGATAGTTACCAAAAAGTAGGAATTGGGATGTTATCAGACTTCTGCGAAAGTGGCGTTAACTTAGATTAACTAAGTGTAAAAGAACAGAGGGGACGGGTGAGTGTCTCGCTCCGATGGAAGATGGCCGATGGCTGATGTCTGAGGGCTGATTAACCTAGAAACAAAAACAATCTTACCGACTTTCAATCCGTCTTCTACATGGTAGTAAGAAAATTCTCGAGAGAATTTTTTCCTGTATAACTAAGTTGCAAATGCTAAATCACTTAATTATGGATGAATTCTCTCGAGAATTACTACGTGACTTTATTTTATTGCCTTGCGTAACGCTTTAGGCAGGGTATGACGATTGAGGAAGAGGTAGGTGGTGTTGAGCATGATATAGTCGCGCGACATATACCAGATGCCTTTGTACAGTCCGCTCTTTCCCCATGAGTTCTTCACCATGTAGTAGGGCTTGCCCTGTTCGTCGGTGGCCTTACCGTAGATTACTATCACGTGGTCGTAGGTCATCTGCCAGTTGTCCCATAACGGTAAAAGTCTTCTTGGCATCCGATGCCAATGCCTTTTTCTGTAAGTGCTCCTGCGCTGAAACGGTCAGCACGCCCATCATTGCCACGAGGCAGAGAAGGTGTTTCAAAGTATATTTCATAGGTTTCAAGCCTTTCCTTTGAACGTATATCCGATACCCTCAACAGCTTTACGGATAGACTCTTCTGTGGCAGGGCCTTTGATGGTGAGGGTGTTGGCAGAGGCACTGGCCTTGGCTTTCTCTACGCCAGGCAGATCCTCGACGGCACGGACTACGGCTGCCTCGCAATGGCTGCAATGCATGCCCTCGACACGATAGACGGTCACGTCGGGGGCTAAGGGCTTTTGGGCGGAAAACTTGCTGAAAAACTTCATCATAAGAGCAAATATAATTAATAATGTTAATACTGTGGCGCAAATAATCTTAAACGGACTGGGCAAGGCGGATGTGCTGATGCAGCAAGCATCTTGGGCAGCGACGGAGAAGTCGATTCCCGTAGCATTGAGCAGCAGGCCGAATAGAACCGCGAAACCAACAATGGTCATCAGATAAATCGATGTAAAGCGACGCCCCATCGACTTGTGAACCACGAGGATAGAGGCGAGATTTACCGCAGGCCCGGCCATCAGCATCACCAGTGCCGCTCCTGGCGAGAGTCCTTTCATCATCAGGGCTGCTGCCACGGGAATACTACCCGTCGAGCAGATATACATCGGTACGGCGATGACCAGTATCACCAGCATCTGTAGCAACGGCTGACTGCCGAAGGAGAGGAAAAACTCATCTGGCACAGCTACCTGAATCAATGCCGCAACAACAAGTCCAATAAGCAGTCGCAGACCGATGTCGCGAAGCATATCATAGTAGGCATACTTCAGTACGCGCCAAATCCTGTTTCCGCTTTCTACTAGGCATGAAGTGAACGAATCATCCTTTAAATCATCCTCACGAACCAGACGGTTTACCAACAATCCTCCGCAGACACCTGTGATTAGTGCTGCTGTAGGTCGGATAATAGCAAACCCCAGTCCCATCAGAGAGAACGTGGCCAGAATGGAGTCGATGCCCGTCTGTGGCGTGGCGATGAGAAACGAAGCGATAGCGCCTTTTGAAGCTTTCTCGTTTCTGAGTCCGATAGCCGTTGGGATCACGCCGCATGAACAGAGGGGTAGGGGTACACCCAACAGCGCTGCCCATAGCACGGACAGCTTATTGTTACGCGAAAGATAGTTGGCATAGAACTTCTGCGGTACGAATACGTGCAACACTCCCGCGATGAAGAATCCCAACAACAGATAGGGAGCCATTTCGCAGACCACGTTCAGAAGCGATGTGAGGAAACCCTGTAAATCCATAACCATGCTGCAAAGGTACAATAAAATAATGAATTATAATACCTAAAAGATTTAATATTTCTTTTTGGCCCTGAAGTATAACATGGCTCCTTCTACGTGGAAGTAGTCGAATGAACCTTCCTCGAAAGGTAGTGCGCCAACGTCGCCTTGCATCGTCTTGATGTTCATAATACCAGCAGCCACAGAACCGAAATCTTAATACTCTTTGTCATAGTTGATATTATAAAATATCATTTTTTGAGTATATGTAGAATTGCATCCTTTGGGGCATACCATATCATTCTTGGCCCTGCCCAGCGCATCACCTTGCGGATGGCCTCGCGCTCTTTAGGAGCATAGCAATGAGTGGGACAATGCTTGCATGCTGTTTTCCTTTCTCCATATTTGCAATGATCCAGACGGCGACAAGCGAAGTCTGCCAGATGCTGATACTCCTCTGGCATCTGGTCCTGATGAAGATGATGACGGCAATACAGTTCTATCATCTTGCGGACAGTCAGCTTCTCTCGCTCAATCCTGCTCATACCATTTCGTTCAATGTTCCACATCTGAAGGACTGTAGCTGTTCTCCCATCACGCTCTTCATTACCTCAAGCACATTGTCACCTGTACAATGGCTTGTATAGAACAGCGTTTTAGGATACTTTTCTTTCAGCCTTTGTGCCAAGGCCTGTATTTCTTCCTCTGGTTCCATACCATCAAGTAAATGGAAGCCACCTACAACGGTATGAACGGGCCATGGACATGCGGACAGGATATTCTCCAGACCACTATGAGCACAACCTGTAAATAGCAGACCATCGATATACAGGGCTAGCTCATGACGAAAATCATCGAGGACAAAGTCTCCATTGACATCCTGCACGTAGAGATTCTGATTGCCCTTGGGTATTATATGATTCTGAGGTATATGAGCAATGGCGTGAAGACCTTTTGCTAGCTCACAGGTCTGGTCTATCGCGATAAGCCTGTCAGTGTCTAACTCTGGCCACTCCGTAGTAATGCTATGAAGATTCCCTCGCTTTGAATAAAATGTACCACTCATTGCATTAGGTGAGACGATGACTTTAGCCTTTTGATTATGCTCCAAGAAGTATCGCAAGCCTCCAGCATGGTCGCTGTGACCATGAGAAATGAAAACATAGTCAACATCGCATAGATCTATGCCCAACTGCTCTGCATTCTTGATAAACACGTCACTTGCTCCAGTATCAAGCAGGATCTTGTGCCGTTGGGCTTGCAAAAGGATTGACAGGCCATGCTCTGTAGAGAGTCGGCCATCCCTGCTTCGATTATCTGATAGTACAGTCCACTTCATTCTTCCTTATTTCTTTCCAAACTTGGAAATCATGTACACAGGCTTGGCTTCATGGTGGCTGCAGTCATGATGGTCGCAGGATTCCAGTGAGTCCCGCAGCTCGCCGTTCTGGTATGACTTGAGCACATCATCCACCTTGCCATGGCAGCCTCTAATAACTGTGATGCCATGGGCTGACAGTTTGTTATAGGCTCCCATACCCATGTTGCCGGCGAGCATCAGGGTAATGCCCATTTCCTGCATGACAGATGCGATGTTTGACTTGCATCCACATCCCTCTGGTGAATCCAGGCGTTCAGTATTCTGCACCTGATTCTCATCATCGAGGGTTATAACTGTATAATAAGCACAATGACCAAAATGGTCATCAACCATATCCTCACGTGTAGGAATAGCTATTTTCTTCATCATAATTTCACAAAACATACTAATTTTCACTGCAAAGGTACTGATTTCTAATTGATTATTTGTACATTTGCATCCAACTTTACAATACTTTAGGATTTATCAATATGGCAGATAATTGTGAAAAGTGCAAATTGAAGGCTAAATATGATCAGAAGCCCAATTCGTTCTTGGGAAAGTTCTGGCGTTCTTGCTCTGGCAAGCGACCATAGGTCGAGCGGGCATATCAACTTCTGCCCAGGTTGGAAAGGATACATCCTAAACTGAAAGGGTGTTTTCCCTAAACCTGAATAGGAAAAACACCCGAATTGATTATTTGCAAAAGCGCTCACCCACGAAACCATTAGCAATTTCGCCTGCCATTAGGTCGAAATGCAGGTTGACAGGGGGCGTTGGACTGAGGTCGAAATAGTCGAGGTCAGCGATAGGGAGACAGAAGTATTCCAACTGGTCGTAGCTATTGTAGAGACGCGAGAGAACATCATTATGATTGTATATCCATTGTTTCACATCATCCTCTACATTGAAGTTTACCATGCCTGAACATCTAACAGAGATGTTATCAGCATAAGCCAGTATCTCAACATTGGGATTCTGACGCAACTCCCGATAGACTGCCTTCTGGTCAGAAGTGGCAAAGTAGAGCACATGCCCTTCCTGCTTCATAATCTGGAAGATGCGCAACTTAGGAAGATTGCCCTCGCACGTGGCAAGGGCAATCTCTTTGTGGTCTTTCAGAAACTGAATTGCTTTGTCGAACATCTCGCTTACCATTTCAGTTCTTCCTGCAGGATGACACCATCAGTCATGGGACTGTCAGCCTCGGTGAAGGCATTGGCCTTGTACTGGATGCAGAGCATAGTCAGGTTCTCGCTGCCGGTGTTCTTCAGCGCACGCTTGCCATCAGGAGCGACGCGGATAATGGTGCCCTCGCTGACAGGGAAGATCTCACCATCCACCTGATACTGGCCTTCGCCCTTCAAGATGAAGTATAGTTCCTCATGAGTCTTGTGGGTATGCAAGAAACCACTGTCCTGACCTGGAACGAGTGTCTGGAACGAGAACTCGCTTCCTGTAGCACCTACGGCCTGACCTGCGAATACCTTACCTTGAATGGTTACGTTCGGTCCCATCGGAAGCACATGCTCGATAATCTCACTCATCTTACCTACGCTTACTGCGCTGAAATTCTTACCACTCTTAATTGTTTCAATCTGTTTCATAATTCTTATTCGTTTAAAATGTTATTTGTTCGTTTTGACGCTGACAATGATGCGATTAAGCGAGAGCAGAGCCAAACTCGTTTGAGCTCTGCCGAGCGTGAGCATCATCGCGACCAGTTCTTAACTGGGCGCAAAGGTACGGCGATTATTTCATTCCCACAAGAAGGCACTTTTGGGTGGGATAGTTACCAAAAAGTAGGAATTGGGATGTTATCAGACTTCTGCGAAAGTGGCGTTAACTTAGATTAACTAAGTGTAATTTGGTAATTCAGTAACTATTGGTTACTTTTGCATTAAAATCATGAATTATGGCAGATATAAAGGCACAATATTTAGCCTGTCCTATCAGGCACGTTGTCAGTCGCTTTGGCGACAAGTGGTCGATGCTCGTTCTCTATATACTTTATAAAAGCGAGACAGGCGTTTTGCGTTTTAATGAAATCCGTAAGCTGATGTCTGATTGTTCCCAGAAGATGCTCTCGCAAACGTTGAAGAATCTGGAGCAGAGTCACCTTGTTCATCGTGAGGTCTATCCAGAGGTTCCTCCTCGTGTAGAGTATTCCCTGACTGATACAGGCCGTTCACTCATGCCGGTGCTTACGGATCTAATAGCCTGGGGACAGCAGCATTTCTCTGAAGTGGTAACAGATTAACATTGGAACCATTAATGACTTTTGTCATCGATATGGAGATATCTGATTTCAAAAGATTCAAATAAAGATTTTAATGAGATAAATAAATTCGTTTAAATGAAATATGGAAATCCTTCATGATTTTGGATGGACAGACACTTTCGACATGGGCGATATTTCCATGTCTCGCTACACGGAAATGTTAGGCGCATTCTGGGTTCCTGTGTTTGGACAGCTGAATACGATGCACTGGGGATTCTGGTTTGTCAGATAATGTTCATGTCTAAAGGGGATTTCAATCAAGTAAATTCCAATTTTCAGAGTATTACATAACTTAATAAAGCATGAGGCAATAATAGAAATGAAAATAGAGAAATTCACGAATGATGACTTTGCTAAAGCAGCACCACTGGCTGCTGGTGCATGGGGCGATTTTTATGCCGACGAACGGCAGTGGTTTATCGATGCAGTGGCAGAGTATATCCTTCGCTATAACTATAGCAATCCCTCGCTTGCCTTGAAGGCCGTGGGCGATGATGGCGTGATTCATGGGGTGCTGTTTGCCAACTTCCATGACGACAAGGCAGATGTCAGCCAATGGCGCGAGAACATTGAGGCACAGATGACCGACCATGAGCTTGAACGTTTCCGTCTATTGGCCGACTATATGCTGGAGGTTGACGGAAAAACGGTGCAGTGCATGAGTGACGGCGAAGTGAAACTATCGCTCTTCATCAGCAATCAGAAAGGCTGTGGGAAACTGTTGCTGCAGGAAATGATGGATGAGTTCCTGCACAGAGACCTGAGGCATCTATACCTTTGGACCGACACCAGTTGCACCCACGAATACTACCCACAACATGGTTTCACACTGGTAGGTCAGTTCCTCAGCGAGGTCTATGACTCCTACGCTCCTGGCTATACCACGTATATCTATAAGAAGGGCATATCATCAGAGAGCAAATGAAAGCTGGCGTTATAATAATCAACCTGTTCTCAAAAATGGAGACGCATTAGATAAATCCGAATTTACGGTAAGAATTGATGAAGCACCTGACTAACATAATAGATATAGAGCAGACCATAACGGATAACGGCATATGTCTGTTCTACATCAAGGCTCCAGATTGCGGAGTCTGCAATGTCATGCTTGACAAAGTGGCGAGGTTGGCAGGTCAGTACCCGTCTCTGACTTCTTTCTATACAGATATCACCGAAGAACCTTTGATTGCAGGTAGATTCCTAGTCTATTCAGGCCCTACGGTATTGCTTCTGATGGATGGCAAGGAAGTATATCGTGGATCTCAGTTCATTGACTTGGAGGAATTGAAATACAACATTAACCGATTTCTTACGCTTTCAGAACAATGACTGACTTCGATTCCATTTGGCGCACTCAGGACGAGATAAGAACGGTAGTAAATGCCGTTCTGGGTGAATGTATCTGGAATCTGATCTATAATGAACGACGGATGGCCATTGAGCTGGAGATTACCAAGTGTCTGGAGGAGGAAGATGCCGATGCGCTTATCAATCAGTTTCCAGTTCCGGCAGACTATGACGGTGTAGGCTCGAAGGGAACAAAGTTCGTGTTTTACATGTAAAAAGGGTAATCGACTTGTCGCTTGCTACTAAAAGGACGCAAGAACTCCCATTTCTGAGAATTCCCCGTGTCCTTTTTTGAAGGCATATATAAAGGCAAAACGTGTGCTTTTATCTGCGTCCTCCGAAGTGGCCTGAACCACTGCGATTGTTGTTTGTATTCATTGCAATCTGGCGATTGCCGTTAGAATGACCGTTGGGCTTCGTTGTGGTAGCAGGACGAGAGGTATTTCCTGTATTTCTCCAAGTAGAGCCGTTGCTGGACTTGTTGACTTTAGCAGGAACGTTGTTAGCATGATGTACAGCAGGCTTTGTCACCTTGCGGTCAGCATAGAAGCGGACATCGCGGCGGTTGTTTCCACCACGATAGGGGTAAAGTCCTAAAGATTCGGGGGATTTTCCCCTCCAGCATCCTTATTCTGCTAGAAAATTTGTAAATTTGCAGCCATAAAATTGTGGTATATGGAATTTAGAGAAATGAGACGCAAGCGCCAGCAGCTTGCAGAAGAAGAAAGCATTGCCATTTTGGAGAAAGCTACGGCAGGAACTCTGGCTTTGCTAGGTGATAATGATTATCCGTATGCTGTTCCTATCAGCTATGTCTATCATGATGGGAAACTATACTTCCATAGTGCTTTGGCTGGCCATAAGGTTGATGCCATCCGCAAGTGCGATAAGGCATCTTTCTGTGTTATTGAGCAGGATGATGTGCAACCGAAGAAGTATACTACCTTCTTCCGCAGCGTGATAGCATTCGGCAGAATCCATATCATCGAGGATGAACAGGAGAAGTTGGAAACAGCCCGAATGCTTGGCAACCGCTACAATCCAAACGATGATGAGAGTCTGCAAAAGGAAATCGAAAGTGGCTTCTCACGTATGCTGATGATACGCTTTGACATCGAGCATTTGACGGGCAAGGAGGCCATTGAATTGGTAAGACAAAGAAATATATGACAGAAAAAGAGAAGATGTTGGCGGGCGAAATTTATTCCGCTGTTGACCCGCAGCTGATAGAAGAACTGACGGAAGTGAAGGAGATAATCCATGACTATAACCTGTTGCGCCCGTCGGAGAAGGAGGAGGCAAGGGAGATCCTAAAAGGTCTCTTAGGACACATCGCTGATGACAATATTCTGATTAACCAGCCCTTCTATTGCGACTATGGCAAGCAGATTAGTGTGGGCAAGCGGTTCTTTGCCAACTTCAACTTCACCGTGCTCGACGAAGCACGTGTCACCATTGGAGATGACTGTTTTATCGGCCCTAATGTAAGCATCTACACGGCCTGCCATAGTACAGACCCCGTGGAGCGCAACAGCCGTAGAGAGTGGGCAGAACCAGTCACCATTGGCAATAATGTATGGATTGGTGGCAGTGTGACCATCCTGCCTGGTGTGACAATTGGTGACAACGTGACCATAGGTGCAGGTAGTGTAGTGACGAAAGATATTCCTTCGAACTCCATTGCAGTAGGCAACCCCTGCAAAGTAGTAAAGATAGTAAGATAACTGACTACGATTCCATATGGCGCACGCAAGATGAGATTCGAACGGTGGTGAATGCCTAAAAAAGTCGATTTTACGAACGCTACAGAGCATCACTTTTTCGATTTTTTAAGATGAAAAACGTATTGTATTTAACGTTTTTTTTGTACCTTTGCACCCGTTTTTAGGATTTCGCAATTAATAGTGCTCGAAATTCATCTCTGGATTTGTTCCCTAATCCGAGAGGTTTGTAGCGCATTGTGGCAAACGGGAGGTTTGTCCGAACCATGAAGGTTCATTATTCGTATTTCCGAGGGAAGGAATATTTTTAGTACGAGTAATGAATTATAAGAGAAAAAATTTCTTTTTAATGAGTAGTCACAAGTATTTTTGTGCTCTGACAGTCTCGATGATAGTCGGAGCAGGTTGCTGTGTACCTACGTATGCACAGCACAAGATGAGTCTTCAGTCGCTTTTTGACCTGGCTGACCGTCAGAATCAGCGCATCAAGGTGAGTGAAGTGGCATTGAAGGCTGCAGAAGAAGGGGTCGTATCGGCAAAATCAGCCATGCTGCCAAGTGTTGAATTTAGCTTGCAAGGCTCTTATACGGGCAATGCTTTCCTGATGTCGCGAGGCTTTTCTACCAGTGGCACTACAGAGTATATTGTCCCCGGATTGGGACCTCAACAGGTGCAGAATGGCAAACAGCCCACACCACATTGGGGTAACAGCTTTACAGCCCAGGCGAGTCAGGTCATCTATGCTGGTGGTGCCATCCGCTCAGGCATTGAAATGGCAAAGTTAGGGCATCAATTGGCAGAGCTTGATGTAGAGAAGAATCGTCAGGAGGTGCGGTTCCTGCTGACTGGTTTCTACCTTGACCTCTGCAAACAGCAGAACCAGCAGCAGGTGATAGCGAAGAACATTGAACTGACTGAGAAGGTAATCGAACAGATGAAGGCGCGCAGAGCGCAGGGGACGGTGTTGAAGAACGACCTGACGCGATACGAACTGCAACTGCAGAGTCTTCTGCTTACAAAGACACAACTTGATGATGCGCAGAAGATTATCCGTCATCAGATGGGCACAGCCATCCACCTGCCTGAAGGTGAGGATTTTGAGGTAGATACGCAGTCGCTCGAAGAGGAAGGTAGGGTACTCAAGGCATTCACCTCAGAAGAGTCGTGGCAACAGACCGCATCGGAAAACAATATTGATATCCGTCAGGCTTCACTTGCCACAGAGATGTCAGAACAGAAGATCAGAAACACGCGTGCGGCCTCGCGGCCATCA
The DNA here is from genome assembly GCF_022024115.1 of Prevotella communis. Taxonomy (NCBI): domain Bacteria; kingdom Pseudomonadati; phylum Bacteroidota; class Bacteroidia; order Bacteroidales; family Prevotellaceae; genus Prevotella; species Prevotella communis. Next base: position 2,564,588 of record NZ_CP091792.1, on the reverse strand, counting down.
GTGGCTGTAGTGGCAGAAAACAATCTGTTTGGCCCATACACCTCTGACCTGATTCCAAAAGATGCCAACGTCAACGTGTGGTTTGTAGGCATTGGCGTGAAATACAATCTGTCAAGTCTCTGGAAAAACAAGCATGCTATCCGTAAGGCGAAGCATGAAAACACCCAGGCACGCGAGCGAGTGCAGTTGGCACGCGAAGGCGTAGAGAATGGTGTACAGGCCTGCTATACCAATCTGCTGACCAGCTCGGTAGAGGTTAACACACAGGAGAAACAGGTGGAACTGGCCAACCAGAACTATGCGGTGGTGAAGAACCGTTACGACAACGACCTGGCTCTGCTCACCGATATGCTTGATGCCTCAAACATGAAGCTCTCTGCCGATATGGCTTTGGTCAATGCCCGCATCAATATGCTTTACAATTATTTCAAACTTAAATATATAACAAATACCCTATAATAAGATGGAAAAGAATAAGATAACGACCTATATTTATAATGCGATTGTGATACTCTGTATCGTATGTGGCGTCGTTTATGCAGCTAGTCAGTTTATGCATTACGGTGGTGGCGAAGTCACGGATAATGCCCGTGTGTGCCAGAATATTGTGCCACAGAACTGCCGTGTGCAGGGTTTTATACGCGAGGTGCGCTTCAATGAGTTTCAGGAGGTGAAGAAGGGCGATACACTTGTTGTCATTGAGGATGCCGAGTTCCGTTTGCGTCTGGCTCAGGCAGAAGCCGACCTTACCCGTGCTGAGCGTGGTTCTCAGGGTACGGCAAGCAGCATCCATACCACCAAGACCAGTATCAGCGTGACCGAAGCAGGTATTGAAGCAGCCCGTGTACAGATGGAGAATGCACAGAAAGAGGATGCGCGTTTTCAGAAACTGCTGGAACAGGATGCCGTTACACAGCAGCAGTATGACAATGTCCACACGGGTTATCTGAGTGCCAAAGCTGGCTATGAGCAGGCAGTCCGTTCACGCTCTACGCAGACGGCCGTTGTGGCTGAGCAAGGGCATCATCTTTCAGCATCAGAAGCTGCCATCGAACTGGCACGTGCACAGGTGGAGATAGCCCGGTTGAACCTGTCGTATTGCTACATCATTGCCACTTGCGATGGTGTGGTGGGCAGCAAGGATATTCATGTGGGGCAGTTGGTCAATCCCGGTCAGACAATGGTGAGCATCGTCGATAAGCATGAGAAATGGGTGGAGGCCAACTACCAGGAGTCGCAGATGCCAAATATCAAGGTGGGTGATAAGGTGCGCTTTACTGCCGATGCCGTTCCTGATGTGGAATATTCAGGTGTGGTAGAGCGCATCAGCGACGCCACAGGTAGTGCGTTCTCGTTGATTCCTATCGACAATGCCACAGGCAATTTCGTCAAGGTGGAGCAGCGCGTGACGGTGCGTGTGCGGATTGATGCGTGCGATGAGGTGAAGAAGTTGCATGGTGGTTATAACGTGGTTTGTAAGGTAGAAGAGTAATGGGAAAACTGACTGAATTTTTAATGAAGGCACCGTCACCACCTGCTGGCATGCCTTTCTGTATGCCGATGATGAAAGGGTGGGTGCCTCGCAAGTTGCAACCATGGATTTACGTCCTAACGGCTTTGTGCTTCCAATTCTCAGGAGGCATCTATCTGGGTGCCCTCGACGAGATTCGTGGCACCACCAACTTCATGATCGAGGATGTGATGTTTCTGCTCTATGCCACGCTGGCAGGCATGGCCGTGTGGTTTCCTATGCTATTTAGGATGAAGTTCCGCTTCACTAATCAGCAGTTGCTATGCACCTCGGCCATCGTGATGGGCATCTGTAACATCATCACGATGCATAGTCAGTCGATGCCTGTACTCGTTGTGGCATGTTTCATTGCAGGCATTGCCAAGATTCAAGGAACATTCGAGTGTATGAGCAACATCCAGTTGTGGATTACGCCAAAGCGTGACTTCGCCGTCTTCTTCCCCGTGCTTCACATCATACTTCTCACAGCCATTGAAGGCGGTGGATGGCTTGCTGCTTGGATGGGGCATCATTTTACCTGGCAGATGATGCACGCCTTTACCGTAGGCACCATGTCGTTTGTGCTGTTGACACAGATTGTTCTGTGTCGTCCGTTCTGTCCTATGCCCAACAGGTTCTCGCTGAAGGGGACCGACTGGCAGGGAGCTTTACTCATCTGCGTCACGATGCTTCTGTTCTCGTACATCTTTGTCTATGGTGATCACTACAGATGGTTTGCCAGTCAGCACATCAGAGTGCTGGGAGCTTTTACGCTCATCTTTGCAGGACTCACCCTCTACCGACTGATTCATAATCGCTATCCATACGTAGAGCTTCGCCTGCTGAAATGTCGCAACGTGGTACCCATACTCATCGTTACCATATTGGCTGAATTGGCTTTCGGCGCCGAGCATACACTGGAGGAGATACTCTATACAGAGGTCGTCGGACTGGAAGAACTCACCAAGGAGAGTCAATATATGTGGGCATTGCCAGGCATGTTTCTGGGTATAGCGTTCGACCTCTACTGGCTGAAGGTTCAGAAGTGGAAGGTATGGAAACTGATAGGTATAGCCTTCCTCTCCATCAGCGCTTACGCCTTGCTGATGTATTCCACGGTAGGTATGGCGGTGAACATCGAGCAATACCAGCTGGCCATCATGCTCCGCGGCTTTGGTTATGGCGTTCTTGCACCAACCCTGATGTGGGCTTTAGACGAGTCGGTTCCCAGTCTTGAGATGTTTTTCATGGGACTGTTCGTGTTCAACATCCTGCACATGTATCTTGGTGGTGCTATGGGCTATGGTTTCTATACCACCATCTTCTCGCATTTTCTGAATGAGGACATGATGAACTACGGTCGCCAACTGACACTCACCAACCTCGACCTCTCACAATTTGATTTCGGGGCGTTCATGGGCGACAGTTATCTGCACACCATGATGCTTGTGGCCATCAAGCAGGTGTATGGCTACGTCATCTGGTTTGCCCTGCTCCTGGCGTCCATCTTCTTGTTGTGCGATATTCCCGCTGTGAGAACCAACATACGCAAAGTGCCCCTATGGCCGGTGTTGGCGATAGAGTATCTGGCGAGGAAAAAATAGAACAGTGTAACTATTCCTCCACAGCTGCCTGAGCGACTGTGGAGGAATAAAAATGAAGGTTACGCTGACATTGATTTGCTACGAAAATGGTGATTTTACGGCGAAAATGGTAATTTTTCAGCAAAAATAAGTAACTTTGCAGCAAAAACAGGTAGCTCTGCAAACATATGACGGATGATGGAATCATTGCTATATTATTTTGTATGTGTAAACGTACTGACTTTCCTTGTTTATGGCATAGATAAGTGGCAGGCCAGACAGGGTAAGTGGCGCATTTCTGAGGCTACCTTACTATTGTTTGCCGTTATCGGAGGAAGTATTGGCGCATGGCTGGGTATGAGAGTATGGCGCCATAAGACGATGCATAAGAAGTTTAAGTATGGCATTCCTGCAATTCTCATGATCCATATAATAATAATTGGCTATCTGTTAAAATGGATATAGAAGGCTATCATCGACCGAAGGTTAAATATATGAAGATATGATTCGCGACTTTATTGCCATCGATTTTGAAACGGCCAATCAGCAGCCGTCGAGTGTCTGCTCTGTAGGAGTAGTCATGGTGCGTAATGGGCAGGTTGCTGACAGTTTCTATAGTCTTATCCAGCCCGAGCCAAACTACTACAGCTATTGGTGTCAGCAGGTGCATGGGCTGAGCCAATGTGATACAGACGATGCTCCAGTATTCTCAAAAGTATGGGAGGAATTGGAAGAACGCATCGCAGATATTTTCTTGTGCACCGATGGCAGCAAACAATCAGATGTCGGACTTTTTTCTGGCCAACAGACAATCAATAATCTTCGCTACCAGATTGCGTCAATTCCTTTTGTAGCCCATAATGCTCGCTTTGACGAAGGGTGCCTGAAAGCGGTTTTTAAGGTCTATCAGATGGACTATCCCGATTATCGCTTTTACGATACCCTCGCAGCCTCACGCCGCCAGTTCGGTCATATGTTGCCCAATCATCAGCTCCACACCGTTGCTGCTGCTTGCGGCTACGACCTTAAAAATCATCACCACGCTTTGGCCGATGCTGAAGCTTGTGCTGCCATAGCGCTATACATCTTATAGCAAACTTAGCAATGTTGTGATATCTGTCTAATTCACTCCCTTACTCATATTCGTATTCATTATTTTACCCGTTTCTTTCCGTTTTGTATCTGTATTCCCTTCCAGTCAGCACTAACCCTTTGTCCTTGTAGGTTGTAGATTGAAGGTTGAAGGTTGAAGATTGAAGATTGAACTGCTGGGGTGGTTGGGTTGTTGATGCCCGTTGTAGCCTTGTTACCCAGACGGAACAGTTTTACGCCGTGGCTAGGCACGGTGGTGCTGAAGGAACCCGTGGCGGTGTCTAGGTCTTCGTCTGCCCAGATGTCGTGGACGGGAACGGACTCGGTGGCACCGTAACCAAGCTGCGTGAGGTCGAAGTCGTAAGTCTCTTTCTTGGTGACATAGAAGATGAACTCCATCGTGGTGCCGGCTGCTGAGCTGTTGTCGGTATCGCAGCTGGAATCGTAACCGCAGAGGGCGCGGAAGGTCTTCCATGAGTGTCCTGATGGCAGGTCGTAAATGAGGGTACACTGGGCGTTCATGCCGAGGCCCGTATCATATGACTGACCATCGACTTTGAGTGTGCCGCCCTCCACGTTCTTGTTTACATGCAGACTCCCCCACTCCGACTGGTAAGAAGTCTGTCTCAGCGTGGTCAGCGAGGTCTCGTTACCCTCAGCATCGATGAGCACGGGGTTGATGAGGTCGGCACGGTCGTAGGCAAAACCGTCGCCCCAGTTGCTCACCACAATCTTCAGTTGCTCAGCTCCTGTGATGTCGGTTTCCAAGGTCTTACTCTTCGTGCCTGTGCGACTGATGAGACCTGAGCGGGCAGCGGCATCGTCCTGTTCGTCGGTGAGCGGGTTCTGGGCGAACACCATGAAGCGGATGCTCGTCGTGGCTCCCTGCTGACCAATACCTGAGTCATCGGCAGCGGCCATAGCCTTGAAGCGCACCACGTCCATGTCTTCAGGTATCGTGAAGAAGATAGCGGCATTGGCATCGGTGGAGAAGCCGCAGTCGTAGGTGACGCCCATCACTTTCATCTTGCCGCCGTTGTCCACGTTCTTGTTCTCATACACGCGGTTGAAGTAGGACTTGGTGTATTGGCGGGTCTTGTAGGTGCCGGTGAGGGGAACCTCCGTACCATCGCGCAATACGAGCGTGGGGTTGATCCAGTCGCCATGGTCGTAGTTGTAGTTGTCTCCACCGTCGTCAACCACTAGCACGAGCGTCTTCTCGCCCTCGGGCCATTCAATATCTACATCCACCGCATGGCCGTCGGTGGTATAGGCCACCACCTCGCTCTTGTAGAGAGCCTTGTTGCCCATCACCCAGCGAGTGTTATCGCGCTGAAAGAGGGCCAGATAGCGGGTGTCACCGATGTGCGAGGTCCAAGCCACGCGACCGTTATCCTCATCATTCATCACCTGATGAGCATCTTCACCGTATTTGTGCATCTGGTGGTACTCCTCATTGTTCAGGAGCGAGAGGGTGAAGGCATCGTTCTTGGTCATTTCGCCACCGAAGAACAAGGGTGAGTGACAGATGCCCCAAAGGGTCATCATCGTCAGTTGCTCGTTCTGCGAGAGATTGGTCCAACGGCCATTGTCGGCTGCGGTATAGCCTGCATCACCGATGGTCATAGCAATCTGTCCCAGAGGCAGCATGTCGCAGTCGGCATAGTTGCCCGGACGGGTTACTGTTTCCCAGGCATGGGCTTCGTTGAAAACGGCATCCACGTCACTCCAGTTGTCCCACAAGTCATCCATCATGCGCCACATATTGGCATTCTCCAGACACTCTCCTGCATACTGGTACTGCGTCTTGCCAGGCGAGAGCGACAGCACGATGGGACGGTTTGTCTGGTCGATGGCCTTGCGGATCATGTGAATCTCATCGGTATAGAACGGACGCGAGAGGTCATCGATCTTCAGGAAATCCACGCCCCACTCGGCATAGAGGTCCATGATACTGTTATAATAGGTCTGTCCGGCCTCATTGTTCTTCACCAGCAGGTTGTCCTTCAGCCATGTACAGGGCGAGGTGGTGCCGTTATATACCTGACTCCAAGGCGTAGATTCGCTACCTTTCAGTTTGTATGTGCTGCCCATCACACTCTTAGGCACACCACGCATGATATGGATGCCGAACTTCAGACCCATGTCATGAATCTTCTGAGCCAGAGCCTTGAAGCCTTCGTTCTTTCCATCCACCATACACGACGGGAAGCGCGAAGGCGACGGCAGGTAGCGTCCGTACTCGTCGAGCACATAATCCTGATCGCCCCGCTGGTTGTAGTTGCCGCCGCCCAAGGACGGATGGTTACAATACCAACGGATGTCCACCACCACATATTCCCAGCCATATTTCACCAGGTCGTTATCAACTAAGTACTGCGCGTTCTGCAGCACCTCTTTCTCTGTCACCGAAGAGTAGTAGCAGTCCCACGAGTTCCAGCCCATCGGCGGTGTCATAGCCCAGGTGCGGAAGGTTGCCATTTCTTCTGTGTTCTGTGCCTGCGCCATGCCTAATGAGAGCAGCGCGGAAATGATAGTTAGTGTTAGTTGTTTCATTTTTTTTGATTAAATTAAAGTGTTTGTTAGCAGCCAAAACCACCAAGCGGTGTAATCGTAGTTTTCTGCCCGCAAATATACAAATAAAATCCCAAAGCAGATTGATTTTGCCTTGGGATTTATGAATATTTGGGATATTATCCGTAATTCTCAATTAAGTATTTCACGAACTGCGGGTCACCGAAATCTCTGGTTCCTGCATCGTGCTGATTCATCTTGGCAATCTGTGCCATTTCGTCGTCACTCAACGAGAAGTCAAAAATGTCGATATTCTGTGCCATGCGCTCTTGATGACTCGACTTGGGAATAGCTACGATGCCACGCTGGGTGAGCCAACGGAGGGCTACCTGAGCTGCTGTCTTATTGTACTTTGATCCTTGTTAGCAAAGAACGTAAGCGCATATGCTTACTCTAGAGAAGGTACTGCTTTAAGAAACATGGTAACTTGTATATTGGTAAGACCTATGACATAGAATCTCATGCACTGGAAATGTAAAAGTCCTGCAATCTCTCGGATTACAGGACTTTTTTCTTGGGGTGCCCGGACGGACTCGAACCGTCGACATTCAGAACCACAATCTGACGCTCTAACCAACTGAACTACGGGCACCATGTTGGTCGCTTCCTTAAAAGCGAGTGCAAAGGTACGCAATTTATTTGAATTGACCAAATAAATTGCGTACTTTTTTTAATTTTCTTTACCGGCAGGTGCTTCTGTTGCCTCTGGAGCTGCTGCAGGAGCCTCTTCAACGGGGCTGGCTTCCAAGCCGTTAGCATTAACTGGGCTGGTAGCAGTGTTTACCTCTACCTGATCAATCAGGTTGGTGCTCTGAGCCTTAGGAGCTACGTATGCACATGCTACGCTGACAACTACCATGAAGCCTGCGAGTGTCCAAGTAGCTTTCTCAATAAAGTCGGTGGTCTTACGTACACCACCAATCTGGTTGTAAGAGGCGAAGTTTGAAGCCAAACCACCACCCTTAGATTCCTGAATCAACACGATGCCTACCATGAGAATGGCAGCAATCACGATGAGGATGATTAAAAGAAAATAAATTCCCATTGTTGTTAATTATTTTTTGTTATTATTTATTATTAATTTCTGCAAGAAGCGTATTTGGTCTGCAAAGTAAACATTTTTTTTCGGATTATCCAAACTTAATTGCTGAATAATTTCTAAAGCTTTGGAATAATTGCCCTGTTTGATGTAAATTCTGGCAAAAGTTTCCGTAAAATACCCCTGTTGCACACCATTTTGCGTATCTGGCGTTGTATCGTCGAGTTCTGGCTTGAGGGTAGGGGTCTCTTTGAGCACTATCTTTCCCTTGTCATTATTTATGAAGGAATCGATGAGGCTGTGACCTATCAGTTGGGGTACCTCGGCAGCCTTCTCGCGATCCTCATCGCTTTCACTCTCAAGGAGATAGGCCACATAATCGACTGCGGCATCGGCTGGTGTAGGCTTGCGCTTACCTTTCTTCTGGGAGGTCTCCTCCTCTTCCTCCTTAGGCAGGGAATCGAGGAAGTCGTCAATCAGGGAGATAGTACGACTGTCGCGCTCCTCAGGTGTCTGGCGCTGGGCGCTGGATGCGGGGTGCTGGGCTTCAGATGACGGTACGGCCTTCACCATATAGTGGGCAGCCTCAATCATCTGGAAGAGTACCTTTCGGTCGGTGATATAGATAGCTGCACGGCGCAGTTCCTGGTCGAACGATGGATCGTGGAGCAGGTACAGGTTCTGCAGCATGAGCAGGCGTGCCGTCTGGAAGTATGGGTATAGTGCCAGCATAGAGCGCAACTCGTAAAGCGTGTCGCGGTCCATTCTCTCTGGGTGTTCTATGAGTTCTACTATATCCATATTTCTTGCGGTAGCAAATTTTTCACTTTTCACTCTTCACTTTACCCTTAAAATCACCAGTTGGCCACTGTGGCATTGAATATCTGGTCGGTGATTTCCTTGACCATCTGTGTGACCAGCTCTTCCTGCACGGCATTGAGCGACTGTGTGGTCTCGTAGGTAGAGGTGGCCGTAAACTGGCGCTCAAAGTCCTCGTCGTGCTTGGCGTTGTTGGTGAAACGCACGTTGACAGTCATCGACAGTTCCGTCTGTGCAGAATAGCCTTCAGAAGATACCGACTTGTTGCGCTGTTCGTAGCGTACAATCTCGCCCGATATCTGCAGGTCGCCATTACGCTTCACCTGAATGAGCTTGGTGTGGTTGGCATACTGATCCTTCAACTGGTTGTTGAAGATGCTGGCCATAGGTCCCCACACATAACTGGTGCGCAGGGGAAAGTCGGCAATCTGGATGGTCTTCGTCTTGTTGTAGTCGATGCTGGCACCGTTGAAGGTGTAGCACGACGACATGAAGAGTGTTGAGATGAAGAACACCAGCATCAGTCCGTATTGCTTCAGTCGGCGATAGAGCGTACGGTCGCTGATACCAAGTTCCTGTGCCGCCTTCTTTCGGTTGCCGTTGTTGCGCTCCAATGCCTTCTCCAGCATCTGACGACTCAGGTCATTGAGGTTCAGGTTCTCCTGCTCAGGCGTAGGCTCGATGTATTCCTCGGCCTCGGCGTCTTCGAGGATGGGGGAGATGGGGTTAATGGGCTGAATGGGGGTTATAGCAGGCGAGGGAGACGTCTTCACGTCTTCCATCTGCTTCTTCAACTGACTCATCTCGCGACGCATGTCGTTCACATTGCCGCGCAGTTCGAAAAGGATCTTATAGAGAATCTCGCGCTCATTCTCAAACGAGTGGTCGCTGTTGTTCTTGATAACAGCCAGCTGCGTCGTCTCCTGGTCCTGTGGGATGAAACGGGAGAGAATCTGGGGCGTGATGATACGCTCCTGACTGAGCACGGAAATCTGTTCGGTGATATTCTTCAGCTGACGTACGTTGCCCGGCCATTTATAGCGCATCAGCATCTGTTTGGCCTCGTCGGTCAGGGTGACGCGCTCCATATGGTATTTCTCTGCCATCTGCATGGCGAAGAGACGGAACAGCAGTACGATATCCTCACCGCGCTCGCGCAGGGCAGGCATCTGGATGGGGATACTGTTCAGACGGTAATAGAGGTCCTCACGGAAACGGCCTTCGCTGATGGCCTGTCGGATGTTGACATTCGTTGCCGCCACGATGCGTACGTCGGTCTTACGGATCTCCGTACCACCCACGGGGATATACTCGCCTGTCTCGAGCACACGAAGCAGACGGGCCTGCGTAGCCAGCGGCAGTTCGCCCACCTCATCAAGAAACAGCGTGCCCTTGTTGGCCACACCGAAATAACCTGGTGAGTCGTTGATGGCACCCGTATAGGAACCCTTCACATGACCAAAGAGTTCGGAGTCGATGGTGCCCTCGGGGATAGAACCGCAGTTGATGGCGAAATATTTCTCACGCTTACGTGGTGAGTTGTCGTGAATCACGCGTGGGATAATCTCCTTACCAACACCGCTCTCGCCAACGATGAGCACGCTCAGGTCGGTGGGCGCTACCTGAAGGGCGACGTCCAGAATATGGTTCAAAGCCTCGCAGTTGCCCACGATGTTGTACCTCTGTTTGATGCGTTGTAACTCAGCGTTGTTCATAATTGGCTGACAAAATTACATATTTTTTTTGAAACGGCTGCAAAAATGGCAGAAAAAATTATTCCTCGGGTTTCTTGTGGAAGCGTACCTTCTCGCTCTCGTCGCGACGCTCGTGGTAGAGCTTGGGCAGTGGATTCTCGTAGGGCTTGTCGTAGTTCTGACGGTTGCGCCATACGTCGATAGCCACGTAGATGGCGTTGCGAAGTGACTGCTCGTCGGTGATGTTCTTGCCTGCTGCGGCATAGTTGACACCGTGGGCAGGAGCCGTACGGATCAGGTCCAGACCAGTGGTGAAACGCACACCGTTCTCGTAGGCCACAGCCTTGAAGGGCGTCTGACCCTGGTCGTGATACATGGCCAGCACACCGTCGAAACGGTAGTAGGCGCTACGGCCAAAGAAATCGTCGGCAGCATAGGGACCGAATACCTGGATACCCTTCTCAGCCAGTTCGTTGATGGCAGGGGTGATCACGGTCTGCTCCTCATCGCCCAGCACGCCATCCTCACCGCAACGGGGATTCAGCGCCAGGACAGCGATACGGGGACTGCTGACACGCAGGTCGCGACGCAGTGCCTGATAGAAGATGGTGGCTTTCTCCACAATCTTCTGTTTGGTGATAGACTCCGCGATATCCTTGATAGCCACGTTGTTGGTTACCAGCGCCACGCGCAGGTCGTCATTGGTCAGGATGGTGAGTCCTTTCTTGCCATCATTGAGGGCATGCTCAATATAGTTGGTGTGACCATTGAAGCCCTTGATGCTGTTCTTGCTGACAGGTGCTGTGACCAGCACGTCAAACAAGCCGGCCTTGTAGTCCTCCAATGCCTTGTCGATAGCCACCTTGGCAGCCTCACCCGACTCAGGCGTAGAAGTACCCATCTCAATCTTCGTCTCGTCGTCAACAACAGCGAGCATATTCAGCTTGCCGTCCTGTGCATCCCTGGCATTCCTGATCACGGTAAAGGGCGTGTCGATGCTCAGTGTCTTGCCATGAAAAGCCGCAATCTTGGGCGATCCATAGACGATGGGCGTGCAGAGCTCCAGCATTGTGGGGTCGGCAAAGGTCTTCAATATGACTTCATAGCCTACGCCGTTGATGTCGCCGTGCGTAATGGCTACGCGAATTTTTCTCTCTTCCATAATATTTATTGTTTTTGATTTTTCTTCTTCTCTGTGCTCAGCAGACCGCAGGCTGCAAAGATGTCCTGTCCGCGACTGGCACGAATGGTGGTGAATACACCGTTGGCGGTGAGGTAGTCGCGCAACTGCTCCATCCTGCTGAGGTCGGCACCCGGCAGGTCAACATTGGGAATCTGGTGGAAGCGGATCAGGTTGACACGGCATTCCAGTCCCTTGACCAGACGGACAATCTCGCGACCATGTTCCAGGGTGTCGTTGAGGCCACTGAAACAGATATACTCAAACGAACAGCGGCGCTGGTGGGTGAAGTCATACTGCTTCAGCAGTTCCACCACCTCACTGATGTTCATGGCTTTCTCTGCTGGCATCAGCGACAGACGCTGCTCGTGCAGGGGCGAGTGCATGGAGATGGCTACGTGACACTGGCTCTCGTCGAGGAAACGCTTCAGTTTGTTCTTCACGCCCACGCTGCTCACCGTGATACGCTTGGGACTCCAGGCATAGCCGTCGGCTGCCGTCAGTATCTCTGTCGTCTTTAGCACGTTGTCCAAGTTGTCCATCGGCTCGCCCTGCCCCATGAATACCACGTTGGTCAGTAGGTCGCGCTCGGGTAGGGCGTAGATTTGATTCAAGATGTCGGCAGTAGAGAGGTTGCCTTCAAATCCCTGTTTACCAGTCTGACAGAACAGGCAGTTCATCTTACAGCCCACCTGACTGGACACGCAGAGCGTGGCACGGTCACCGTCGGGAATGAAAACCGTCTCGACGAATAAGCCGGAATGTCCGGAAATTCCGGAATCTCCGGAGTTTCCGGTCGTCACGACCGGGAACAGGTATTTGATGGTGCCATCCACGCTGCGCTGGCAGTCGATAGGCGGCATGGCGCCTACGCAATACTCATTGCTCAGACGTTCGCGGTTCTGCTTCGAGAGATTCGTCATCTCGTCGATGCTCATCACACCTTTCTCGTAGAGCCACTTGGCTATCTGTCCGCCGGTGAAGGCAGGCATGCCCAACTGCTGCGCCACCTGTTTCAGTTCCGCAGTCGTCAGACCCAGCAGTCTCTTTTTGCTTGTATTACTATCGTTGGCCGATTTTTCCATGTAAGGTGCAAAAGTACGAAAAAATGTTGAATTAGCAAAGTGTTTAATCTTTTTTATTATTGTATAGGCGCGATTCATAAAATAATAAGCACAAGTTTTTGCGAAATGCAGGGTTTTTATTATCTTTGCAGAAATTTTTTCTATTTACGGAATGAAAGAACACATAGATATATTCCTGCCTTGTACGGATGAGCGACAGGCAGAACAACTAAAGACGGAACTACTAACAAGCACGTTGGTACAGGATGTGTGGTTTGTTGACGGCATGCGCTCCAGCGAATCACTAAGTGAGATAGCCTCCCAGTCGGCATCACCCTATGTGGCCCTGGTGGTGAAGGATGCTTCGCTGCAACTGGGTCAGGGTGCCTTGGAACGTATGGTGCAGGTGGCCTCTGACAGTGGTGCCATGATGGTCTATGCCGACCATTACGAGAAGAAGGAGGTGGATGGTGAGTGGAAGACGGAAAAACACCCTGCCATCGACTACCAGTTGGGCTCTGTACGCGATGACTTTGATTTCGGCTCGTTGTGGCTGGTACGTGGCGACATGCTGCGCCAGTGGGCTCATGAGGCCACGGCGAAATATCAGTATGGCGGACTCTACGACCTGCGTCTCTACCTGAGTCGTCAGGGACAGATACTGCACCTGAATGAGTTGCTCTATACCGAGGTGGAGCGCGATACACGTGCTTCCGGCGAAAAGCAGTTTGACTACGTGAATCCTGCCAACCGTGAGGTGCAGATAGAGATGGAACAGGTGGCCACCCGCCATCTGGAGGCCATCAATGCCCTGGTGGATACCACCAGTCTGCAGACCGTGGATTTCGACGAGCAGCCCTTCGAGGTGGAGGTCTCAGTCATCATCCCTGTCTTTAACCGCGCCAAGACCATCGCCGATGCAGTGAAGAGTGCGCTGGAACAGGAGACGAAGTTCAAGTATAATGTCATCGTGGTGGATAATCACTCCACGGACGGCACGGGAGAGATTCTGTCGGGTATGTCGCTATGCCACAGCGACAAACTCCATGTAATCACTCCTGAGCGCACGGACCTGGGCATTGGTGGCTGTTGGAATATGGCGGTCAATGATACCCATTGCGGACGCTTTGCGGTGCAGTTGGACAGTGACGACCTCTATTCTTCGCCCAAGACGCTGCAGACCATCGTGGATGCTTTCTATAAGCAGAAGGCGGCGATGATTGTGGGCTCTTACAGGATGTGCGACTTCGACCTGAACACCCTGCCGCCGGGACTCATCGCCCATAAGGAGTGGACGGATGAGAACGGACCCAATAACGCCCTGCGTATCAATGGTCTGGGAGCACCGCGTGCTTTCTTCACGCCCCTGTTGCGCCAGGTGCAGTTGCCCAATACCAGTTATGGTGAGGACTACGCCATGGGCCTCTGGTTCTCGCGCAACTACCGCATCGGACGTATCTACGACGAGCTCTACCTCTGTCGCCGTTGGGGAGGCAATAGTGATGCCGCCCTCTCTGTGGACAAGGTCAATGCCAACAACCTGTACAAGGACCGTCTGCGCACCCTTGAGATCAAGGCACGCCAGACTAAGAACTCTCAACTCTCATCTCTCAACTCCCAGCTCTCACCTTTGGATCGCTATTTCGACCGTCAGCTGACGCTGTGGCCTGAGACGCGCAACCGCTATCGGGAACTGAGTCATGTGGAGACACGCGAGTTGAACGTGGGTACCTCTACGTTTGAGGTGCAGTTCAACCCCGCACGTATCTGTTCTACAGGTGCCACCATCACCAAGGAGGCCGTTGCAGCCCGTCCTTGTTTCCTGTGCAGGAAGAACCGTCCCGCACAGCAGTTGACGAAAATACAGGATGTGGATTATGAACTGCTGGTCAACCCATATCCCATCCTCCCCATGCATTTCACCATTCCTGCCCGCAGGCATCAGCCCCAGCAGATCCGTGGCATGTATGGCGAGATGATACAGTTGCTGGGTCATTATCCCGAACTGATGGTCTTCTATAACGGACCGCTCTGTGGTGCCTCGGCACCCGACCATGCCCATCTGCAGGCAGGTACCTCGGGTATCCTTCCCTTGCAGAAAGAGTGGCAGCGCCTGTCGCGCAACCTCACGGAAGTGGCCCGCCGCGGTGATGACGCCACGCTCAGTGTGGTCGAGGATTATCCCTGTGCCGCACTGGTGATCCGTGCACGCAGTCGCCGCAGCAGTGAACGTATGTTTGCCACGCTCTATCACGCCCTGCCTAAGTTGCCCGAACAGACGGAGCCCATGATGAATGTTGTGGCATGGCATGCTGAGGAAGAGTTTATCTCGGTGGTGTTCCCCAGGAGGAAGCACCGTCCCGACTGCTATTACAAGACTGGCGACGAACAGTTGCTGGTGAGTCCCGGTGCCCTGGATATGTCGGGCTACCTCATCACGCCGCGCCGTGAGGACTTCGACCGCATCACGCCCGAGATGGCTGAGGCTATCCTGAAGGAGTGCGCCCTCTCTGAGGAGGAGATGGAGGCACTGAAGGAGCGCCTGAAGAAGGATGTGGTCAATGTGAAGCGTCTGTCGAAGATGGGTGAGGAGCCACAGGTCTCCGTGGGTATCGTCAGCGGACAGAAGATTGTGTTCTGCCTGAATGGCGACTATGCCGCAAAGGGTGAGACCATCACGGGGCTCCAGACCGTGGAACTGGCTGAGGGCGGACTGCTCTGGCGTGGCCAGAACTATCGTGAGCTGCGCTTCCAACCTCAGGGCGACGAGGTGTCGTTCACGCTCCATGATGTCACCATCGGTGTAGGGTTCCACTGGGAACGACAGGAGAAACAGACCTTCCGCGGTACGTTGCGCTTGGTGGTCGAGGCTGATAAGGTGCTGGCTATCAACGAACTGCCTGTGGAGCAGTACCTGGAGAGTGTGATTTCCAGTGAGATGAGTGCCACCTCTTCGCCCGAACTGTTGAAGGCGCATGCCGTCATCTCCCGTTCGTGGTTGCTCTATCAGATCAAGAAACGTGCCGAGAGTGGCGAGCGCAAGGATAATAATTTCTTCTCGTTTGTGAAGAAGGAGGACGAGCTGCTTCGCTGGTACGACCGTGAGGACCATACCCTGTTTGATGTCTGTGCCGACGACCACTGTCAGCGCTATCAGGGTATCACCCGTGCCTCGTCGCCTGCTGTGGCCGAGGCTATCAAGGCTACCCGCGGACAGGTGCTGGTCTATGACAACGAACTCTGTGATGCCCGCTTCTCGAAATGCTGCGGTGGTCAGACGGAGGAGTTCCAGTATTGCTGGGAGAATATCAGGAAACCTTACCTGGTGTCGGTGAGCGACCCCTTCTGTCATACCTCCGACAAGCGTATCCTCTCGCAGGTGCTCAACGACTATGACCAGGAGACGCCCGACTTCTATGAGTGGCGTGTGGAATATACGCAGGAGGAACTCACCGAACTGGTGAACCGCAAGACGAAGCTCGACCTGGGTGATATCCTGGACCTGGTGCCGCTGGACCGTGGTGAGAGCGGACGTATCTGGCGCCTGCAGATTGTGGGCAGCAAGCGTTCCTTCATCATCGGTAAGGAACTCGAGATTCGTCGAGCCCTCAGTGAGACACATCTTTACAGCAGTGCCTTCAAGGTGGAGAAGCGCGATGGCCGTTTCATCCTCAAAGGTCGTGGATGGGGACACGGTGTAGGTCTCTGTCAGATTGGTGCCGCCGTGATGGGTGAGAAAGGTTATGATTACGATGATATCCTCTTATATTATTATAGAGGTGCAGAAATAAAGCAGGAATACTAAAAACAATAAATACTAATATGATGAATAAACGTAATCCCTGGGCGTGGATACCTACGCTCTATATGGCAGAAGGACTGCCAAATGTGATTGTGACATCTGTCGCTGTGGTGCTTTACATGCAGATGGGACTGACCGATGCCGAGATAGGTCTGTATACGGGTTGGCTGGGCCTGCCGTGGATTATCAAGCCCTTCTGGAGCCCGTTTGTCGACTTGTGTAAGACGAAGCGCTGGTGGGTACTGGCCATGCAGTTGCTGTTGGGCTCGTCCCTGGCAGGTATCGCCTTCACGCTCAACACGGACTTCTGGTTCCAGGGCACCATGTTCTGCTTCTTCCTGATGGCTTTCTCGAGTGCCACGCACGATATCGCCGCTGATGGCTATTACATGCTGGAGCTCGATGAACACCAGCAGGCGTGGTTCGTAGGTATCCGTAACACGTTCTACCGTCTGGCCGTCATCTTCGGCAATGGCGCGCTGGTACCCCTGGCGGGCTACCTGCAGACCCTCTATCCAGACCGGAACGCCTTTACCTGGAGCCTGGTGTTCTATGGCGTGGCAGCCCTGTTTATCGCCTTCTGGCTGTGGCATTGCTACCTGATGCCCAAGTCGGATGCCGATGTGCGCAATCACGTCACGGCCAAGGAAGTGGCCAGTGGCCTGCTGGATATGTTCAAGGTGTTCTTCACCCGTATGCCCTGGCGCGAACTGCTTTGCGCGGTGGTGTTCATCATGTTCTACCGTTTCCCCGAGGCGTTGCTCAATGCCATGAGCAAGACCTTCCTGACACGTTCGCAGGAGGATGGCGGACTGGGACTGTCGCTGGCCGAGTATGGTATCAGCTATGGCACCGTGGGACTCATCGGCCTGTTGCTGGGCGGTATCGTCGGTGGCTGGCTGGCCAGTCGCGACGGACTGAAGCGCTGGCTGTGGCCTATGGTATGTGCCATCACCCTGCCCGATGTGGTCTATGTCTATATGAGTTATGCCATGCCCGATAACATGGTGCTGGTCAGCTCGTGCATCTTCATCGAACAGTTTGGCTATGGCCTTGGCTTCACGGCGCTCACCCTCTATATGCTCTATTTCAGCATGGGTCCGTTCAAGACCTCGTTCTACGCTATCTGCACGGGTCTCTCGTACCTGGGCCTGCAGGTACCGGCCATGTTCTCCGGTTTCCTGAAGGATGCGGTGGGCTATCAGACCTTCTTCCTGATTGTCATGGCGCTGTGTGGCGTCACCTTCCTGGTGGCCTGGTTCGTGAAGATTGACCCTGAATTTGGTAAAAAGAAATAAGACGTGATGAGCAATCGGGGCAGAATGACACCATGGCTATCCTCTTTGTATTTCGCAAAGGGGATGCCACGTGTTGTCATCTTTGTCATCACCTTGCTGATGCTGCGTCAGATGGGACTGGATATGAGAACCTGTCTGTGTGGTGTGTCAGTCATGTATCTGCCCTGGGTGCTGAAGGTGTGGTGGAAACCATGGGTGGGCAAGGCGATGAACTATCGTCAGTGGATTTTGCTGACGCAGTTTCTATTAGCGGCGGCATTCGGTTTCTTGGCCTGTTCGCTGTCTGTCGAAAGTGTTATGTGGGGCCTGCTGGTACTTATTTCATGGCTTACTGCCCTGCATAATGTTGCTGCCGACGAGTTCTCGCGCTCGCATCCCTTAGCTCCTCATCATTCCATTGTTCAGGAACTGTTCCGTAAATTCGCCCTGGTCATTGGTCAGGGCGTGTTGCTGGTTGTGGCTGGCAATCTGCAGATATTCTATCGTTATGATATGCTCTATGCCTGGCGGGTACTCTTTTATTTTCTGTCGGGTTTCTTCATGTTCCTTTTCATCTGGCATGTATGGACACTGCCGGGTGCGCGCCGCACTGACGAGGAACAGGGGCATTCTCTGCCCGAGAGGCAGCATGGCTGGTATCGTGCAGTATTCTTTCTGCTCTTCTATACCTTCTCACAGACCATGGTGGGCAAGGTGAGCATCCTGTTCCTGATAGACACCTTCCGCAATGGCGGTGTGGGCCTGTCGCCCCAGGAGTTTGGCTTCGTGATGGGTATCGTGGGTATCGTGGCCCTGACCTTTGGTGGCTTCCTGGGCAGGAAGGCTGTCCGTCGTTTCGGACTCTACCATTGCCTGATGCCCATGACGCTCTGCATGCTGATACCCTGCGTGGTCTATGTGGCCCTCAGCTACTGGCAACCCGAGGACCTGCTGCTGGTGGGCGCCGGCGTACTGGTAGACCAGTTGGCCTACGGACTGGGCTTCGCCGCCTACCTGTCCTACCTGAAGCTCACCCACTACCGCGAGTGCGGCAAGTCGCTCATGGCTCTCTCATTGCTGTTAGGATGCTTGGTTTCTGGTCCGCTGGTGTATGCGTTGGGCTATAACGCTTTCTTTGTTTTGTCGCTAGCGCTCTCGTTCCTAACGATACTCTCATCCTTGATGTTAAGAAAGCATATAACTCTTAACTCTTAATTCTCAATTCTCAATTCTCAATTCTCAATTCTCAAATCCCCAGTCCTCCCTGGAACGACAGGTCCACGGCCTTGCTCTGCTGGATGCGGGAGTAGGGTGGTACGTCGTTTGTTACCCAGATGTTACCACCGATGATAGAATGATGGCCAATGGTGATACGTCCAAGGATTGAGGCGTTGGAATACACGGTGACATGATCCTCGATAATCGGGTGACGTGGGATGTTCAGCATGTTGCCGTTCTCGTCGTAGCGGAAACTCTTGGCACCCAAAGTCACACCCTGATACAGCGTCACGTGGTTGCCGATGATGGCTGTCTCACCAATCACCACACCCGTGCCGTGGTCTATGGCGAAGTATTCGCCAATCTTGGCACCCGGGTGGATATCGATACCCGTCCTCGAGTGAGCCTGCTCCGTGATGATACGGGGAATGACGGGCACCTCCATCAGGTGCAGCACATGAGCAATGCGGTAGTGCGTCATCGTGTTCATCACGGGATAGCAGTATATCACCTCACCATAGTTGGTGGCGGCGGGGTCACTCTGGAACATCGCCTCCACATCCGTATAGAGCAGGCGCTTCACTTCGGGTAGTTGGTCTATGAACTGTAGGGCCAGGTCTTCTGCCGAACGGAGTATCTGCTCCTCGGAACAGTCACAGTCCTCACAAAACTGCATGCCGCGTGCTATCTGGCGCTTCAGCAGGTTGTAGAGCTCGTCCATGCTCACGCCAATATGGTAAGAACGCATCTTCTCGTCGCTCTGACGCTTGTGGAAATAGTCGGTGAAGATGATGTCCTTACACAGACTCACAATACGTCTTACCTCTTCTACACTTGGCATCGGAGCCGTACCTGCGGGCATCATGTCACGCTCGCGTTCCGATAGC
The DNA here is from genome assembly GCF_022024115.1 of Prevotella communis. Lineage (NCBI taxonomy): Bacteria > Pseudomonadati > Bacteroidota > Bacteroidia > Bacteroidales > Prevotellaceae > Prevotella > Prevotella communis. The sequence goes on along the minus strand of NZ_CP091792.1, from coordinate 2,544,849 downwards.
TTTGACAGTTTGGCTACGTTTCTCTGTAGCACCTCGTTCAGCTTGTCCTGTTCCATCTGTGTCAGTCTGTTTGGGTTGTCTTATCTGATAAACAGCAGTTCGCGATATTTGGGCAGTGTCCACAGGCCGTCCTCCACGATCAGTTCCAGTTTGTCGATCTCCTTGCGGATAGCCTCCATGTGGGGACAAACGGTGTCGTGATACTGGATGGCGCGCTCGTGGATATCCTCGATGCGGTTGGCCACACGACGGGCATCTGTCAGTTCCTCAACCAACTGCTCTATTCTCTCCGTACGCTCTGCAATCTCCTCGATGAGCTTCATGTTGCGGGTAGACAGGCGTTCGGCACGCTCTGCGGGGAATACCTCCTTCATGCCCTGAACGTTCTTAATGAGCTTGCTCTGATAGTGGGTAGCCACAGGGATGATGTGGTTCATGGCCAGGTCGCCCAGCACACGTGCCTCGATCTGCACCGTCTTCACATACATCTCCCATTTCACCTCGTTGCGGGCCTCCAGCTCCTTCTTGTTCATCACCTTCGTGCTCTCAAACATCTTGATGCTTGAGTCGTCGAGGTAGTGCTCAAAAATCACGGGGCACGATTTCTCTACATCCAGTCCGCGCTTGGCAGCTTCCTTAACCCATTCCTCAGAGTAACCGTTGCCGTCGAAGCGGATGGGCTTACAGGTCTTCACATCGTCCTTCAGTACCTCGAGCAGTGCCTGGATCTTGTCCTCGCCTTTGGCGATCTTGGCATCAACGCGCTCCTTGAAAGAATTCAGTGCCTCTGCCATCGCTGCGTTCAGGGCTATCATGGCACTGGCGCAGTTCACGCTCGAACCCGGTGCACGGAACTCGAAGCGGTTGCCGGTGAAGGCGAAGGGTGATGTGCGGTTACGGTCGGTATTATCCACCACGAGGTCAGGAATCTGTGGAATGTCAATCTCCATGCCCTGCTTGCCCTTCAGGTTGAAGAGCTCGTTGGTCTCTGATGTCTCGATATGGTTCAGCACCTCAGTGAGCTGAGTGCCAAGGAACGAGCTGATGATGGCAGGAGGTGCCTCGTTGCCACCCAGACGGTGGGCATTCGTGGCACTCATGATGCTGGCCTTCAGCAGACCGTTGTGATGATATACGGCCATCAGCGTCTCCACGATGAAGGTGATGAAACGCAGGTTCTCTTCAGGTGTGGTGCCAGGTGCGTGGAGCAGCACGCCATTGTCGGCACTGAGACTCCAGTTGCAGTGCTTACCACTACCGTTGATGCCGTCGAAGGGTTTTTCGTGGAGCAACACGCGGAAACCGTGCTTGCGGGCCACCTTCTTCATCAGACTCATCAGCAGCATGTTGTGGTCCACGGCCAGGTTGCACTCCTCAAAGATAGGAGCCAACTCAAACTGGTTGGGTGCCACCTCGTTGTGACGTGTCTTCACGGGGATAGCCAGTTCCAACGACTGTATCTCGAGGTCCTTCATGAAGGCCTGCACACGGTCGGGGATGGTACCAAAGTAGTGGTCGTCCATCTGCTGGTTCTTTGCACTCTCGTGACCCATCAGCGTACGACCCGTCATCAGCAGGTCAGGACGGGCAGAGTAGAGACCCTCGTCCACGAGGAAATACTCCTGTTCCCAACCCAGGTTCACCTGCACCTTGGTCACGTCGTCATAGAAATACTGGCAAACATCCTTAGCGGCCTTGTTCACGGCGTGGATAGCACGGAGCAGGGGAGCCTTGTAGTCCAGGGCCTCACCCGTATAGGCGATAAAGATGGTGGGGATACACAGCGTGTCGTCGATGATAAACACGGGCGATGTGGGATCCCAGGCTGAGTAGCCGCGTGCCTCGAAGGTGTTACGGATGCCACCGTTGGGGAATGAACTGGCGTCGGGCTCCTGTTGAACCAGCAGCTTGCCACTGAATTTCTCTATCATGCCACCTTTGCCGTCGTGCTCTACGAAGGCATCGTGCTTCTCGGCAGTACCCTCTGTCAGGGGCTGGAACCAGTGTGTGTAGTGCGTCACGCCCATCTCCTGTGCCCATTGTTTCATGCCTGCAGCCACTGCGTCGGCTATCGAGCGGTCCAGTCGGGCACCGTTGTCCATCACGTCAATCATCTTGTCGTAGATGTCCTTTGGCAGGTATTTGTACATCTTCTGACGATTGAAAACATACTTGCCAAAATACTCAGAAGGGCGCTCTGAGGGCGCCTTCACATCGAGGGCGTGCTTCTTAAACGCCTCTTCTACTACCTGAAATCTTAAGTTGTTTGCCATTGCCTTCTCTAAAATTTAGGTGCAAAGGTACGATTAAGTGAGTAAAAAACCAAATTTATTTGGATTTTTTCGAGCGTAAGTACCTTCGACCGTAGGTCAGAGGTAGTGCTTTTAGTAGCCCTACGCCCCTCACCGGCTGATGGCAAAGCCGATGGAGGGACGTGGTTTGGGCACTTCTATCTGACAGATATCATCAGGGGTGAGCAGGCGGAGCATACCTTTCTCCGTGGGACGCTCCCTGACGCAGCGCTTGGCATGCTGGATATAGATACGGTCCAGCAGGTTGCCTATAAAACGGGCATTACCCCATGTCTGTGGGTCGCGCTGCTGATAGGCCTCCGCCAGCACGTCGCGGTATTTGTCCCACGCCTCGGGGGTAAACTCATATTCGTACTCCCTCACGCGCCTGCGGGTAATCTCCAGCAGTTCCTCGATGGAGAAATCCGTAAACTCAAACTTGTTGGGAAAGCGCGACTGCAATCCGGGGTTGCTGTCCAGCAGTTTCTGCATCGGTTCCTTATACCCGCATAGCACCACGGCAATGTCGCGCTGCGTCTCGTCGGCCAGGATGTTCATCAGCAACTGTATCACCAGCTTGCCCGGGTCCGTCTCGTGCTTGCCGTTCAGAAGGTAGGCCTCGTCAATCATCAGCACGCCGCCCTTTGCCATCTCCAGCACCTGGTTCATGGAGCGCTCCTCGTCGCCCCACAGCGTACCGATAAACGTGCCGCGGTCGCACATCACCACATGCCCCTTCGACAGTGCCCCCGCCTGATGGAGCAGTGAGCCGAATATCTTGCAGACGGTGGTCTTACCTGTGCCCGGTCTGCCCAGGAACACGCTGTGGAGCGACACCTCGTGCTGCTTACTCATGGGGAACGACTTCTGCATCATCTTGTTGTATTGCGTCAGCGCCACCAGCTCGTCCATCCTCCGCTTGATGTCCTCGCAACCCACCAGCTTCTCCAGTTCCCTTCGCGGATTGGGAATCGGACGCAGTATCTTCACCTTCACACTCAGGTTCAGGTTCTGCTCTATCTCGCCCGAGGGGAATGTGATGTCTTCGTCCTCGTCGTCATCCTCATCCTCATCCTCCTTATCCCCTGTTACAGCGTCGTTCATGTCGTAGTCGTCATCCTCCTCGTCCACCTCGTCCTCCTCATTGCCCATAGGCACATACAGGTCGTTGAACGGGTTCGTGGCATCCTCCACCAGCACCTTGCCGTACGGCATACGGTCCTCGTAGAGCTTCACCCTGCGGCGCTTCAGGTTCGTCATCTTGTCAAACACCTTGATCTCGGCAAACTCCTCATCGAGGGGCGACAAAGCGGGCTCTTTTATCGTCTTTCCCGTGAGTACCACGCCAAACAGGCTCACATAGTGGCGGCTATTCTCCAGACGCGTCTCTATGATGTTGAGCACCGCCTTCACACGCGCCTCAGGCCCCGTCTTCTCCTCCCTGCCACTGGTATCCAGCAGCACCACCACCAGGTTGTGGTTAGAGGCATAGACAAATAGTCTGTCGTTGGCAACCTCCGGACAGAAGTCCTTCAGTTCCTTAGAGTATATATCCGATTCTGTGGCCAGTTCATCCATGTATTGCCAAATGGTCTCTCTTGTCTGTTTCTGAAAACCGTAGATAAGTCTCCTTATTCCAATCAAAAAATTATTCATCCTATAAACATCTTTAAAAACAACCAAAAATCACATTAGAATGCCCTTAGCAAAAGGGGCGCAAGAGTCTTCAGACAAATGCCCAGCGGGCATCCGTCCTTACTATCATAGAGTTTTCTTCTCAGAGTTCTCTATCACATCACACACAATTGTAACAATAAGTCAAAGAACGCTGCGGTTAAGCGAGAACAGAAGGAAACTCGTTTCCTATCTGTCGAGCGTGAGCAGTGTCGACCTTATTAGGTCAGCGCGCAAGCCGAACGCAAAGCGAAAGCTCGCTTTCAGGCTTTGCTGAGGCGCCGCCAATCTTCGGGGTGAAGCCTCAAAGACCGCACACTACCCCCTGCCGATTCCCAGTCAAAGTGTTACCTTCGTCTCAGAACCGCTCGGCAAAAAGATGTTTCCTTAATCCTTCCTTTCATTGTTACAATTGTTTTGTTTGTGATAGTTTAATGATTTCGGGGACAAAAGTAGATATTAATTTTCATATCACCAAGAAAAACTCTGATATTTTTATCAAAATTGTCTATCAGCTTGATGATAGACTTATGGCGTAATAAAAGAATAAAGGACACTCGAACCAATTCGGGTGTCCTTTATCAAACAAGATTTATATCCGCTACTAATAATTGGGGAAATTATCTAATGCTTCATCAATTGCTTGGGCATACGATTTGCCTTCATCATTTTTTTCCTTTAGTAAAGCAAATTTCTTTTCAAGTAAATTAGTTCTCTGCTTATTCTTACGATCTTCAACATCGTAATCTCTTTTGCATGTTTCTGAAACCCCATAGAAAACTAAATCAAGAAATTTCCATAGAATAACCCCTCCTACGATAATCGCTGTTACCCAGATAATCATGTTGCAGATTATTTCTAAATTCTGACTCTTTTCTTGAATAGCCATTGCATCATTTGCACAGATACACTTAACCACATTCAAACTGTCTTGACAGCATTGTAATAGGATTGTAATCATATCAAAAGTAATTAATTGTTTATATTTAGTTAGTTCTTTCTTGCATCAAATTACCACTTCATAGGTTCACGAACAATGAGGTCAGCATATGGCTCAGCATTAAAAATCGAATGATCATTATTCATTCCGCACTCAGTACCATAATAAAACGCATATTCCTTTCCTGTTTTCTCTAATAGTGCCAAAGCTTCCGCTAATAGCGTCTTGTCACCATTACAATAGAATAGGAATCGATTTGTATCGTGATTATCTATAAAAGGTATCACTTGGAAGGATTCTGACGGATAGCGCGAAAAATGTTTGGCTAATTTACGATTCAATTTGTCATTATTATCCAAGCGCCTACCTGCTTTTACCTCATCGATAAGAATCTGTTGGAATGTAAAATCCAGAACAGCATCCAAACAGTCATAATAGTCCAACTGCATCGTTTCTTGGTTAAAGCCAAAAAGCCAGCAGGAACATTTACGCCAGAAAGAGCGGAAACGCAAAGTATTATAATAGCGACGTTGGATATTGAACGGCCACACTTCTCCCAAGACGATTGTATTCGGATTCAGCTCATGCATCCTCTTGCGGAAAGATTTGAGAAATTCCATAGGAATACCCAGTGCATGATCTATTCTGAAGCCATCTATACCAATAGAAGACAAATGCTCACCCACTTTTATGAAATAATCTTTTGTTGCAGGATTATCCAAATTAAATTTTACCAGTTCCTGATACCCCAGGAAATGTAAGCAATCTGGCGACGTCTCATTCTTAAAATAAAACCAGTCCCTATACTTGCTTGTAAAAGGATTATCGACTGCATCCAAGAAGAATGGATGTTCTACATGACAATGATTTGGGACAAAATCTGCAATGACACGAATATTCTTCTGATGTGCAGTATTAATCAAATCAGACAAATCAGACCATGTTCCGAAATGAGGATCCACCTCTTCGTAATCAATGGTATGATAGCCGTGATAGGCTGCGTTCTTGAAGAACGGCGAAAGCCATATAGACGTTGCACCAAGAGATTTTATATAATCCAGTTTATCTTTAATGCCCTGCAAAGTACCTCCTAAGTATGCATTGGCATTTTGAGGTGGAATAGTCCATCCTCCATTAAAACGGTCTATTAATATCTGATATATCATATGTATATTTCTTTATGCTAAAAACAAAAATAATCATCTCAATATTGCCTTTTCTTTTTACGCTTATCCAAAAGATTTTTCTGCACAACGATACATGTTATTATTGGTGCAGCCAACGCAACAACAAGTATTCCAATCGTCCAATCCATACCAGCAGCGAATAATGAATTGCCACCTTCAACGCCTAATGCAAGAACGGCAATGATTAATGCAGAGATGGAAATGATAGCTGTGATATATGTAAGATTCATGATTTTCTGATTCTGCACATTATTTGCTTCTCGCATGTAGCTCTCACGAAGGGCATGCAACTCTGCAGGAATACCAAATTGAGAATAGATGCAATCTTCGATATTTTTTATAACATCTAAAGACATGGAATGCTGTTGCAGGGCAAATGCCAATCTGTTGTATTTTTCTTCATCTGTAAATGAGTTGCCTTCATACATTTCCTTAACTTTTGCCAGCACCATTTCTTTATAGATTGCTTTTAGATAAGCATTCAACACCAAAGATTGTACACCAGGCACACAGGGACGCAATTGGACATACTCTTCATAAAAACCTGATTCAGGCGATTCCGTATAGGGTTTAAACCATGTCTTTGAGAATTCATTATAGGCCTCTGTTTTATCTCCTAGTTTCTTACCTCCATTGGATTGTGTCTCTTTTGATAGTTCTTTTTCAGGGAGTTCCCTTTTGTATTCCTCACCATCATATTGATTAATAATAAGAGCATTATGACCTAAGAAGAAAGCTGTTGTATATCGTCTCGACGACCAATGATTATCTTTGAACGCCTGTCTTAATTCTCCATTCGATACATAGCGCCAACCTTCATCACTCGTCAGTAGACCATAGACTTGCCTCCTATAGTCCATCAAGAACCTACCAATTGGTTCAAAAATAATTGATTTTTCAGACGAATCTGGTGAGTCTTTCAAATCATTCAGTTCCATAATGGTGTATCTGAACGCGACATCACCACCATTCTTTATCTCCAAAGCATACATTAAATCTTTGAAGATTGCGCCTGCCCATTCATAGATGGAGATATTCTGCTCTCCATTGATAGTACACTTTAATCTACTCTTATAAAAAAGATGTTTTATAAAGATAAAACTGTCAAGGTCGTTTTCTTCCAAAGATTCTATTCCTGCCTTTTGAACAGATGCTAAAGAGATGTTGAACAACAGATATCCTCCCTCACCACCAGTAGCATTTGTAAGAAGGAGTAAAGCATCTATATCGAACTCAAAGAATTTTTCTTCCTTTTGACTGATCTCATAACGTACACGATATGTTCCCAGGTATATTTCAAGACGAGGAATACCCTGTGACTGATCGTCATGAAACTTACGGCAAACAGAAAAACAATGACAAAGATTTCTGCCTTTATATGAGTTGCAATTCGTTTTTACCTTTCCATAATGACAGGTGTGAACAACCTTGCCTTTTTTATCTCGTTCAGTTGCTCCAAAGAATGCATTTGCGGCATTCGGAAATGCCTTGCTAATGATTGCAACTAATTTATCATTATAGTATTCATATTGTTCACGATCATCATCTGGCCTTATTTTAGCAAAAAGGTCTTTACACACGTTCGTTTCTTTCTTGTTATCGGTAGTGAATGAAAACGGGATGATGAAGGCAAGATAGCCATCTTTGGCATAAAACTGTTTCACCGATTGTGCCATAATAATTCTAAGTTTGGTGTCTGCAAAGATAGACATTTATTTTTAATTAGCAATATCTTCCGCAGGCATTTTTTTTCTAACTAGAAAATTATACTAACAACTTAAAATAAATCAAGCCATTGATTGAACTCCTCACTATGCTCAATGTTTTTTAAGAGAATTGCAGAAGATAGGGTTTTGATTTTATATTCAGAGATTACTTTATCAAAGACTCCTATTTCCACCTTGTCGTCTCTTACTAATAAGATTGGCAAGTTTGCCATCACTCCCATTCCTACCTCTATCTCATTCCAGGGCGTTGGTAGCCATAAGTCTTCTTTGTATTCTTTCATATCGGGATTTAGACGACCGGTTTTTATCTCTATCTGTTTCAGACCAAAAGCAATCATTGCGTCAGACTGTTTTATTGCTTCCTTGACCTTCGTTAACTGACTATCTTTCGGATAATGATCGCGTGTATATATAACAGCCTCTATGTTCTTTTTTTCTAACAGGTCTTTATAGAAAAGCGTTAAGGCTTCTTCTGATGCAGTTAGGGAACCAGGCATACTAAAGAACACCCTTTTATGTTCCCCCCTCTTCTTTGTCTTGTCTAATGTAATCGCATCAGAGCCTTTGTACACATAAGCTTCATCTTTCGTCCCCTGATCAACCCACTCCAGATGACTCAGCAACTCTTCAGGGATGCCTATTGCACCCTTGAAGTTTGAACCTTCGAGCTTAACATTCTCGAAATACACATTGGTTAAATCCGCATATTTGAAATCTGCTTTTTTGAAAGTGCAGTTTTTGATATTAGTATGATTTAATATTGCACTATTAAATATTGTGCCAAAACCAACAACATTCTCAACTAAGGCATAAGATAGGTTTGCTCCAAACATGTCTGTGAAATCCATCGTTATTTTCCATGATTCGTCATTGGTATGTCTTGGTGAAAGCCCCTTCTTCTCAAGATTGTCATCTTTTTCGTTCTTTCTCCCAAGATACAAATCCTGCATATTTGTTCGCATCAGGTCTGCATAATTCAAATTACCTGCATATGCCAAACCGTCACCCAATGTTTTTTGGAAGATACCTGTTGGGTGAATCTTTAACATCGCAGAGATTTCACGGATAGTTTCTTGACGGAATTTGTCTTTGTCTATGTCTGCATCATAGAATCGGCGCAAGATAATGGCTGCAGATAGTTGAGATGTTTCATTATTCTTAGATAACAGTTCTATTGCCATGTTAAATTGATCTCGTATGTCTTGACGTCTTTGATTATTTGTCCTAATAATCTTTGTTGCGACATATAGGATGGCTCCAGACAATACGATTGTTAGAGTATAAATAGGCCCGACATGTTCTAATCCCCAAATGCCAAGTGAAGATTGTAGTATCATAATATGAATCTTATTTGTAATAAATACTTTTAGGTTCTGCAAAGATATAGTTTTTCTCTAAAATGAACAAATTCTTGTGCAGATTATTTGGAATTTCTTATTTTAGTGATTATCTTTGCATCATATTTTACTAGCCCTATGAAACCTAAAAGAATCATACTTATCAGACACGGAGAGTCACAGGCGAATGTCGATCGGTACTTGTTTGGACGGGTGCCCGACTACACGATAGAGTTGACAGACAAAGGGCATGAGCAGGCTCGGGAGGCGGGAAAACGCCTGAGAGATTTGGTTGGGAGTGAGTCGATGTATTTCTACGTCTCTCCATTCTGGCGTGCCCGTTCCACTTTCGAAGGCGTGGCATCTGCTTTCCCGAAAACCCAATTTGAGTATGGCGAAGAACCTCGGTTGCGGGAGCAGGAATGGGGCTATCTGCGGGGACAGGATGAGTTTGACAAGATTTGCCAGGAGAGACGCGAATATGGCACATTCTACTATCGCATACCAGGCGGAGAGGCAGGTTCGGATGTCTACGATCGTATCAATGATTTGTTGGGCAGTTTATACAGGGATTTCACAGATGAGAAGTTCCCTGAGAACTGCGTGCTTGTAACTCACGGACTGACTATCCGCTTGTTCGTCATGCGCTTCTTTCACCTGACAGTGGAGGAGTTTGAACGAATGGTAGCTCCTAAAAACTGCGATTTGGTGGTGTTGGAACTGCAAGATGATGGACATTATCGACTGATAACGGAAATGGCCTGTTCTTCAGAACCATTGCGATACGCTAGGCCCATCAGATTATAAGTTGTTATCAGCGTATTCATCAAATTTATACCCGTAAAGTATAATTCGCCCCCATTTTTCATACATTCCCCAGATAAACGTATCTTCCAGAATTAAATGGTTTTATGTGATGTTAGAGTAATTATTGTTTAGGTTCTGCAAAGATACGATTTTTTCCTTACTTCTTTCGTCAAATAAAAACGATTTTTGCACTATATAATTAGTTTCAACAAGATGGTAATCTGCGACATCGGCCGCTATCTGGAGAAGCAGCTAGGGTAGGGACCTACAATTTCGACATGAAGCGCTCCTTGTCGACAATGAACCTGAGGTGGGTGCCCTCTCCAAGTAGTGTGTCACCTGAGTAGGCGGCCACTTTGAATGTGATTTTCTTGCCGTCAACCTTTGTCACCTCTGCGGTGGCAGTCACCTTGTCGCCCACTTTCGTGGGTCTGAGATGAGATGACTCGATATGGCCGCCAACGGTGGTGCATCCCTCTGGCAACTCCTTGGCGACGGCCATCATGGCCGCATTCTCCATCAATGCCATCATGGCGGGAGTCGCCAGCACGGGCATATCGCCGGAACCCATCTTTACGGCTGTGACATCATCAGTCACCGTCAACTCGCTTGTATATTTCAGACCTGTTTCTACCATGTTGTAAATCCTTATGTGTTGTCATTCTCGCTGCAAAGGTACGAAATAATGTGGACTTCTGATGACTTTATGCTAGAAAATGTCTGTCAGTCCCCTTTTTGAAAATCTACATATAGCATTGATCTCTTTAGCTTTTCCCTCGCTTTAGTCATACTGTAGCCATAGTCTAGCCATAGTCCAGCCATACTGTAGCCATAGTCTAGCCATACTCGTGAGTAAGGCTAGAAGCAGCTTGGAAGCAGCTTGGAAGCAGCTTAGAAGCAGAGTGAAAGCAGGTACAAGTACAGGGCAAGTACCCGACAAGCACCCGACAAGTACCCCCTCAAGTACCCCGACAAGCACCCCACAAGCACCCCCTCAAGTACCCCACAAGTTCTTTGGTAAAGACAATAAAAAGGGCTGACAACTCATAGTTTGTCAGCCCCGTTTTATAGTTTGCATTGGCAGTGATCGGAGCTATTAGCATCGCCTTACCTTCGCTTTAGCCTGCTTCTAGCCTGCTCCATGGAGCAGCTTAGGAGCAACCTAGGAGCAGCCTAGGAGCAGGCTAGGAGCAGAGTGATAGCAGGCTAGAAGCTTTTTCGTAAAAATAGGACTATCTCTTGAGCAGTTTTACTGTTTTGCTGCCGTTGGCTATGATGTTGATATCGGTAGATAAATGGGTGCGTGGAGTACCGTTGATGGCGTAGATAGAGTGCATCGTGTGCTGGTTGGAGGTAATGGGTGCAATTCCTACGGCAACGTTAAACTCCTGCTGGAGCTTCTTCAGGTCGGACGTAAAGCCCACGTAGCTAATGACGGAACGTCCCTGCACATTGGTGGATGTCATACCAAAGATGGTCTCTCCTGTCAGTTGGTATCCTTTGCATTCATCAATGGTCCATGCAATCATGATACGTCCGTCTTTCAGGGTGCGCACATCAGTAGGATTGACGATGTTCACCCAGTTACCGTTGATGTACCATAGTTGCGAGTCGTCTTTGTTTTTTGAAACGTCTGTTGCCACTGCCACGAGGTATTTTGTGCCCGGCTCCATGTATTTCTTATCCGAATATTTTAGCGCGATATTCTGCGCTCCAGTCTTGGTGATTGTGATGGTGTTGTCCTTGCTGCTGTAGGCAATGTCGGAAGCTCCGAGGCGGTCGGCCACACGGTTTTTATACCAATCGTAGGCTTTCCAGTTGTAGAGGTTCGTGGGAACGGAGGCATCTACACCGATAGTGGTCTGATGAGTAGTACCCAGTCCGTCGGTATAGGTGACGTTGATGTCGGCGTGGCCTTCTTTCTGACCTGCATGGATAATGCCGTCTCGCACAGTGGTCACCAGCGTGTCGCTACTCTCGTATACAGCATCGAGAGTGATAAATTTTGACGAGCCGTCGGCCAGCTTTGCCTTAACGGCAAAGGTCTGGCTCTGGCCCAAAAAGAGATTGACATTTGAGGGTGTAGCCTGGATACTCCGAATGGCGGTAACATCCTCGTTTGTTGTATGATCATTGTCAATTTTTACGTTGACTTCGCTGCCCGTGTATTTCACCTCCTTACTGAAGCGTTGTGACTGTTGTATGCCTAATCCCATATGCTTCTCGGCATCGACCAGTACAATGCGGAAGGTACGATTCTTTAGCATACCGTCAAAAGCACCGCTGCGAGCACCGATGGTGAGTGTCTTTGTCTTGTCGTTCCATGAAAAGGGAATCTCTGTGAAGTGTCCTTGCTCGTAGTTATAGTTGTCGCGCTCGTCTTCGTAGAGGGTGAACGTGCCGTCGGCACCGGGGTAGATACGTATCTCAAGGTTGTCCCAGTTGCTCTGTTCGCTGTACTGCACCTTGGGCCCCCATGGCATAATGGTACCCTGTCGTACATAAAGGGGCATCAGTGCCAGATTGACATCACGTTTCACGGTCTGTCCACCATCGTATTGCTGTCCGTTCCATACATCCGTCCAGCCATCGCCCTTTGGCAGATAAACACTTCGCTGTGTAGCCTGCGACTTCACGACGGGAGCTACAAGCAGATTACTTCCAAACATGAACTGGTCTTTCAGGTTGTGGGTGGCTGCATCTGTTGGATAAGCAATACCCATCGCCCTCATGAAGGAATAACCTTCGTTGTAAACCCGTCGGTCCATGCTATAGATATAAGGCAGTAGGGCATAGCGCAGGTTGATATATCTGTTGATGATGTCATAATAACTCTCGCCTTCCTTGCCAAACTGGTAGATGGCACGATCGGTGCTTGAACCATGACTGCGCATGATGGTGCAGAATGTGCCGAACTGAATCCATCGGCAGTAGAGCTCGTTGTAGATATCCTGTCCGGCGCCCTTGAATGAACCGTTGAAGAAACCGCCGATGTCACTGTTCCAACTTGGAATACCGCAGGCAGAATAGTTTAGGGCTGCTGGAATCTGATTTCCTAATGTCTCCCACGAAGCAGTGATGTCGCCGCTCCATGTTCCAGCGCCATATCGTTGCATGCCGATAAAACCAGAACGGGTCATAATCATCACACGGCGGGCCTCGGTCTCAGGAGCTTTCTGTCCACGGTGTCCTTCATATACACCGCTGGCATGCATCAGCGGGAACACATTACGCATCGCACGCCACGTATGGGACGTTTCGAGCGAATGAGGATTTAATGTGGCATTGTCTTCATCATCTTTGTTCAACACGATGAAGTCATTGGTCTTCTCCCAATCCTCACCACCTTGGTAGTGATCGGGTTCGGAAGAATCCACCCAATATGCATCCACACCTTTGTTGACCAGTCCTTCATATAGACATTGCCAGTAGTATTTGCGAGCCGATTGCTGATAAGGGCAGTAGATGCCAACCCCCTCATTGTTGGGCCATGTTGACGACATGATGTCGTTGCCCATCTTCATCAGTTGGTTTTTCTCCTTAAAGTGTGCAAACTGCTTAGTATCGCGTCCGAAATTCGCCCAAATGGAAATCAGCAGATGAGCACCATCAGCGTGCATTCCGTTGATCATCTGAGGATATGTGGTCTTGAATTCTGGATTAAGGAATTCCATTGCGTTCCATTGGTTGTTACCTCCCCAATACTGCCAGTCCTGCACCACGCAGTCGATGGGTACCTTCTGTGAGCGATACTTTTGCAGCACCCCCAGTGTCTCTGTAGCGCTCTTATAGCGCTCCTTGCTTTGGAAGTAGCCGAAGGTCCAGAGCGGCACCATCGTGGCCTGTCCCGACAACTGGCGTACCAGTTGCTGTACCTCGTCGCCACGCTCCGCAGCACCCACCAGTACATAATAATCTACGGCATGTGCTGCTTCGGTTTTGAAGGTGGCACCATTGGTCGCGTCGTCGCTGAAATCGCAGGGACCGTAGAGATCCCAATACAGACCGTAGCCGCGGGTGGAGTGGATGAATGGAATCCATACCGACATGTTGTTCTGCACCATGTGGTTGTAATTCTTGTTACGATGGTTCAGTGTGCCGTCCTGAACCTGTCCCAGTCCGTAGATGGCCTCGCCTGTTGAGAGGCGGAACGACTGTGACACATTGTAGGGATCTATGGTGTGTGCCGTGCGCTTGGTGAATGTAGGCTTTGTGCGCTCCTTGATAAGTACGGTGCCGTCTGGGCGGAAGAAACCAAGTACGCCCGTCTGCTTGTTGCAGGTCACCATCACCTTGCCTGTCAGCAGCGTGTCTTCCTTGGCGCCCTCTCTCTTAGTTGGGTTCACCTTCTGTGGCTTCATCGTCACCACCACCTTCGGGTCGGTCTTGCTTAGAGCATCTGCCTTTTGATACTTTGTTACTCGCACGATGTTGGGCGAGTAGAACTTAACTTCTGTCACGATACCACCTGTGGTTACCGTGTAGTCCTGAGCTTTTGCTTGCGTCAGGGTGGTGGCTAACAAAGCCACAAGGAACATTCGTTTCATAACACTTTACTAAAAGATTGTTTTCGGCTGCAAAAGTACTGCTATTCTGCAGAATAGACGTAACAACCATGTTGAAACAAATGGTAACCATGTTGAAAATAGGCTATTGGCGCGCATATTCAGAGGGCTTGCACCCATATTCCTCTTGGAAACAACGGCTTAAGTAACTGGCCGATGAGAATCCAGTCTTTGTGGCAATCTCGGCCAGAGAATGGTTGCCTTCACGTATCAGACGAGCAGCATGGCTCAGGCGTATGCTTCGCATGAAGAGACTTGGCGACTTATCTACAATGGCTGAGAGTTTCTTATACAGTCCTGTTCTCTCCATGCACAAATCGCTACTCAACTGTTCTACCGTATATTGTTTGCCAAGATTCTTCTCAACAAGAGCGATGGCTTTTTTCAGAAATTCAGAGTCCTGGGCATCCATATCGTTCTCTGCTTTTTCCTGTGTTGGCTTCACGCTTTGATGCTCATCTTCATAGCGGGCACATTGCTCCATCAAGCCCTCTATACGGGCCATCAGTCTTTCCTCCTTCATCTGTCGCATCATCCGCTTGCGCTGGTTGTATGAATAGAGGGCCATACCACCCACCACAATGCAGATAGTCAGGAGTGTATATATCACATATGCCCATGTAGATTGCCACCATGGAGGCAGAATTTCAAAAGATACTACTTTTGCCTTCCCCGTCCACCGGTCAGCATCGAGTGATGCCTCCACCTTCAGTTGATATTTGCCAGGTTTCAGCTTCAGTAGCGTCAGATGTAGCGCACCATTGTCATCAATATAGCTTCTGTCAACGCCAGGTCTCAGTATCGTAACGGTAGAGTCCCTGTCTAGCGTGAGCGTATATTTATAATATGTATGCTGAGGAAAAGCATAGTTAAGTGCCGAGAAGTCAAGAGATATCTCATGATCATTCTTCGTCATTCTTCTGAGTATCGGATTTAATTGGATGTTTCGCATCCTCATCAACTCGTTGGGATGGAATACTGTGCAGCCGTTCTTTCCTTCCATAGCGATGCTTCCATCGTCGAGCAACTTCGCCCTGCCTATGATGTAGTCGCCTCGTTGCACCCCATCTTCATGGCGATAACTGTTGATCTTCAGACCGCCGTCCTTCTTCACTTCGATACACGAAATCCCGTTTGCCGTTGAAGCCCACATACAGTGCTCTTTGTCCTCTACGATAGCGCAGACGCAGTCGTTCGACAGACCATCCTCAGAATACACCATACTAACCTTCCCATTCCTTGTCAGTCTGAGACCATCGGTGGTACACTCCCACAGATATCCACGGCTGTCCACCACACTAGTGGCTTGTGTATCAAAACTGAGGGATGTGGAATCTATGTTGCGGAAGGGGTACCTGTCGGGATGTGCATATAGCAGTCCGTCGCGATATGTGCCTACCCAGACACCTCCCTGGCGGTCGAAACAGATAGTATTGGCTGAGGCACTCATCTTGTTGCCATCAAAAAGCGTGTAATTATCTATTTCTTCTCTCGTTTTATTCTTTACATGATATCGCCACAGCCCTCTGGAACTGGTAAAGTAGATATCTGCATCATCCTTTACTGCCAGCGTGTGGAGCGTGAAGTGTGCCGTGAACAACTTGCTCCATGTCCTGCTCTTTGTGTCGAAGCAGAGAAACAGTCCCTCGATACCATTGCGTATCTGATAGAAATGACCATCTGCAGTTCTCACTACCATGGATGTCAAATCGTATTTTTTGGCCTCCTGCGATGAGTAGGCTGCCTTGGCATAGACTACTGATGAGGTTTTCAGGTCAAGGCAGACAATATGGCCAGTACTGAAGAACACATAACCGTATTGGCCATACACATCCACGTCCTGTACCTCTCCCCATGCTGGACTCAGATTGACAGACTTGCATGAATAGTCGTTCCATAATGCCCTGCCCGACAATAGCCAAAGGTGGTAGTCCGTGTCAACAAAAACATCTGTAATGGTATTCTTTTCAGGCCATATCTCCTTTATGAATTTCGGAATATCAGTAATGTATCGGTTCTGCTGTAGGTCGAAACACATGAGTGACTGCGTGTTCTTGATCCACACTATCTGCCTCTTATCCACATACACATGGTAAAACCCGTGATAATCTTTCAGGTGGAATGGCTCGATGTCGGCATGATGAATATGACTGAAATTCACTCCATCATAGATGTTGATATTCCCTAACGTCGTAAACAGCATCCGTTCGTCGGGCAGCTGCATAACGTGCATCACCTGATTGTCACACAGTCCGTCCTCTGCCGTCAGGCGCGAAAACAGCAGTTTCGATACGTCTGCCTTTATGTTAGTTGGGACAGACAGAATAATCAATAAGGAAAGTATAACAATACGTATCATTTGTCGTGTCGTAAATCTTTGTCTTTATAAGGTTTTTTGGTAAAAGACCACAAAGATACGACGAAGCAATTAAAAAACCAAATTTTTTTGATTTTTTTGAGCAATGACGTATGGAGGCTTAAATCAGGTTGATGGGGGGCTCTTTAGCGAGGAAGGCGACTCTTTACTCCTGTGACAAGAGTCCCTTCGCGTCTATAGCGAATAGAATGCTGACATCAGTTGGGTGCGGTAGTTTTTGCTGATGCGCAGTTCGGTGACTGACTCCATGGGCTCCATCAGGATACAGGCAGACTCCTGTATCTTTTTTATCTGATTGATGTTGACGATGTAGCGCTTGTGTATCTGAACGAAGTCAGTAGAGTAGTTCAGAATCACGTCGGCCGTGGTACGATGGCGCAACAGGTAGATGGTTCCATCCATGCAGATGGTCTCCCATATTTTGCGTTCCTGGTTATAACGGAAATAGGCTATGTCGCTGATACGCAGGGTGGTGTGCTCGTTCATGGCGTTGACAACCAGGATAATGGGAAGCTGTTCGGCGTTTGACCCTACAGATGGAATGCCAGCCAGTTTGTTTTCATAGTAGCGTGTCATAATTTGGCTGAGGTCTTGCTCTGTGGGTGGCTTCATCAGGTAGTCGAAAGCCTGGTGACGGATGGCGTCCAACATATATTTCTCGTGACCGGTATAGAATACGACCTTGGTCTCGGGCTTAATGTCCTGACGGATGAGTGAGCAGAATTCCAGACCAGACATGGTGGGCAGTTCGATATCAATGAAGATGATGTCGGGTTCGGTCTGGATGATAGTCTCAGCCGCCGACTTGGCATCGCAGGCCGTGCCTACGATGTCTACGGAATAATTCTTCTCCAAGAGGCGTTGTAACACCTCTATTGCTTCCTGATTGTCGTCTACTATAAATACCTTGGTCAGTTTCTGCATATTTCCTAAAATTGTTTTTTCAGTTAAGATTGTGAGATGATGGAATAGTTATATTCGCTAGGCACCAGCAACCAGGCTCTGCAGCCTGACGGTTGCCTGTTGGCGATGCCAAATGTGATTTGCTGGTGGTTGTGCTCGTTGAGCATCTGTATGGTTTGACGTACCACCCTCATGCCGGTATGTTCCATTGGACTCTTGTTGCCCAGTCCCTTGCCGTTGTCGATGACTTCTATCAGGGTGCTGTCGCCCTGACGGTTGACGCGGATGGTGAGTTCGCCACCCTGGCGCTGCAGTCCATGCTTGATGGCATTCTCAACAAAGATCTGTATGGTCATGGCAGGCAGGTGTACCTCTTCGGGCGCAACGTCTGGCGCGATGATTTTCTCGTAATGCAGCTTGTTGCCCATCTGCCGGCCCTCTATCTCCACATAGTAGTCCACGAAGCGCAGTTCCTCGCTGAGCGTGGTCTCCAGCATATCGGCCTGGTCGACGCCACGGCGCAGCAATTGCGTGAGGGCACTCAGGTCGACCGCTTTGCCATCCATCTGTGCGAGCATCTCGTGAGACAGGGCGTTATAGATGAAATGCGGCGTGATGCGGTTGCGGATATTCTCCATGCGCAGCACGATGATCTGCTGCTGGGAGGTTATCTCCTGCAGGCGATGGCGGCGACGGTGCAGCTGGTAGAGCACAACGGTGACGACGATGATCAGCAGGGCAATGGCCAGTAATGCCAGGGCCAGGTGGAAACTCATCTGCTGCTGGTTTATCTCCTGCTGTTGCGCCATCAGCTGCTTGTCGTGCTTGTATTGCAGCAGTTGGGTACTCATCCTCATGGCCGACTGTTTCTTCTGGATGGAGTCGGTCAGCTGGTGCAGTTCGTCGTGAATCTCCGTGGCCTCCTGCCAGCGTCCGGTCTTCTTCATCAGCTGTTCCAGGGCCTGCAGTCTTAACACCTTGGCGGCAGGGATGCTGATGTCGTCCTTGGGACTTGCAGCGGCGATGGCCTGTGCAGCGGGAATATCGCCCTCCAGCATCTTCAGTTTCATGCTGGATGTGGCCATATAGTAAATAAGAGGTGGGAAATTGACGCGGCGGAAGAAGGAGTCGGCCTCGCTGATAATCTGACGGGCAGAGTCGGCCTGTTCCAGGCAGATGTAGATCTCGCCCAGGTTTCCAAGAGAGGTGTAGTAGTCCCACAGCTTGGCCTCGTCGTCCTTAACCAGTGCAGCAGCCTTCAGGAAACAGTCGCGTGCCTCTTGGTAATGTGCCTGAAAATAATGGTCATTACCCAGGTTGTTGTAATATATAAACTGATCGCCCCGTTGCATGGTGGGCAGCATAGTGCCCAGGCGCTGCCACCAGCGCTGACTGTTGGCATAGTCGCCCATGAAGGTATAGGCCGTGCTGATACCCAGCATCAGGGGAATCTTCATCTCGTCGCCCATGCCGGTAGAGTCGGCCGTCTGCATGGCCTGCAGGTAGCCGTCGGCACTGCGGTCGAGCTGACCCAGCTGGCGGTAGAAGTCGGCCCTGTTGGCCATTGCCAGCACGCGTATCTCGTCCATGCCCTTCAGTCCCTGCATCTCGGCCAGGGCCTGTTCGGTGTACACCAGCCCGCTGTCGGGCTGACCCTTGATGGCAGTATAATAGACACCTTTTGCCTTCAGCCATTCAGCTCTTAGTCTGCGCACAGGTTCACTCATGTCGTCTTGGTGCTGCTCAAGGAATTGCGCAATGCGTGTGCTGGCAGCATACATGGAGTCGCCCTCCATCTGTGTGTACCACATCTTCAGCGAATCCATGGTCTGCTGCATGGGTATGGCGGTGGTGGGCGTGTCGTCGCAGGACAGCAAGGAGGCAATACTTGTCAGGGCGACAAGCATGATACCAGTTCTTATCTTTGTTTTTGTAGGGTTAACCATGTTTTCAAAATCGTGGTGCAAAGATAGTTTTTTTTTAAGAAATTGACAATAATACAATCTTTTTATTCTGAGTGAGTGGTTACTTTTTGGTTAAAATGACATATCAGTCGATAAGAGGTAAATTTTGCAATGTAAAAGGTATTTTATGCTCTTTTAGGTGCTTTTTGGGGCTTGAAAAAGCATGACGGAAATTTGGATGATGGCTCGGAAATGTTTAAATTTGCAAATATTAAATAAACACTGTGAAGTGTATTGCGACTTGAAATAACCAGAACTATTAATTTACTGAACTTTCGCAAGTGAATATTCATTCATCAAGCGACTAATTTATACATTTGATATAGCTTATGGAACTTAGGATTGGCATCAATAACCGCAGAAAGCAGTTCACTGGCATCGGCAGAGATCATCTCTGCGATTTCCAGGATGGTGTCCAATATAAGTTCCCATATCCTGTCCGAAGCGGACAGCTCGAGAGTGTTGCCAGTGGTATCACGGAAGAGCGCCCCGACGGTTTCGTAGGCTTCAAACCGCTTCACCGTGCAAAGTATGTTGTACTGCATCATGATCAGCGTAAAGCTGGCAATCTGTGCAGAGAAGTGTACGCTCTGACATCTGCCGAAGTCGAGCAGTTGCTTCTGGTCGTGATAAGCCACCTCGGTAGTCCAGCGGATAGCGTACGTCCTGTATGCTTTGAGAAAACTAAGCGAGAGGTCCGTAGTGAGCAATCCATTCCAAAGCCCATTCCTGCCTCGTTTCGAGAAGAACAAACGCACGGTGGTACCTGCAAACTTCACATCGATGGTGCAGTAGGTACATCTGAGTGTCCTGTTATGTTTGGTGAGACCCTGCTTCTGGAGCTTCTTGATAATCTGCTTAGCAGTCAAATCACCCCACTGGGTGTGGTATTTGGTTTTTCCAATCTTTATCATACCAATCAAATGACACTTGATGTGGCGGCTGGTAATCAGGCGAACGAAGTCTGCACTGGTAAACCAACTGTCAACCAGCAGATAGTCGAAACGTATTCCACGCTTGATAGCGTACTTCACCATCTCGATTGCCTTGTCAGTCTTCTTCATGGTGTATTCTTTTATGCGCTCCTCAACACATTGCCCCGTATAGTCGGCAGAGAAACGCTCACTGCGTTGCTTGTCCGTCAACCCTTGCTTCTTGTCAGGATTACTGCCTTCTTCACCATGAAGCGAGAAATCGAGAAACAATTGGCTCATGCCATCGCACAGAAGCAGCGTCAGACATTTGTAGCCGAGGATGCTCTTATGTTGGATATGAGAGAAAACCTTGCCGATAAGTTCACTCTTGCGACCACTCTTTGGAGCGTCTGTGTCATCGATAATCAGGCAGACAGGCTTGTCATGCTCAGCCTCGGTGCTACGGCTGATCTTACGCAGCAGCTGGAGGTTCATCGCATACAGCAGTTTGCGCCACTTGATATCACCATCATTCATAAAACGATAGAACATGTCCTTCTCACAACAGAACAAGCGGCTTAATGAAGAGCCAGAGTACCGGTATGCATTCCTGACGACGAAGAAAGGGAACAGCATCAAAAGATTAAGGACCTGCACGTTCGTGAACTTGCAGTTCTCTTTCTTCTCTGGCCCTATCTGCTCCGGACGTATGTTTATGCACTCCATCACTCTCATAATCGCATTAATTGCACGGTTATTCTCATTTTCTGAGAAAAAGCTTCTCAAATCTGAAATAATTGTTGTACCTTTGCTCACGGCTTCTAAGTTTGAACTTTATTGTTTGGCGACTATAAAGTTACTCATTTTCAGTGAGTTGAGCAAACTTCGAAGCCATTTTTATTCCTATTTTATGTTAAATTATGCAGGTGCGCCATCACTTGCGAAACTTTAGTTAATTTACTGAACTTTCGCAAGTGAATATTCATTCATCAAGCGACTAATTTATACATTTGATATAGCTTATGGAACTTAGGATTGGCATCAATAACCGCAGAAAGCAGTTCACTGGCATCGGCAGAGATCATCTCTGCGATTTCCAGGATGGTGTCCAATATAAGTTCCCATATCCTGTCCGAAGCGGACAGCTCGAGAGTGTTGCCAGTGGTATCACGGAAGAGCGCCCCGACGGTTTCGTAGGCTTCAAACCGCTTCACCGTGCAAAGTATGTTGTACTGCATCATGATCAGCGTAAAGCTGGCAATCTGTGCAGAGAAGTGTACGCTCTGACATCTGCCGAAGTCGAGCAGTTGCTTCTGGTCGTGATAAGCCACCTCGGTAGTCCAGCGGATAGCGTACGTCCTGTATGCTTTGAGAAAACTAAGCGAGAGGTCCGTAGTGAGCAATCCATTCCAAAGCCCATTCCTGCCTCGTTTCGAGAAGAACAAACGCACGGTGGTACCTGCAAACTTCACATCGATGGTGCAGTAGGTACATCTGAGTGTCCTGTTATGTTTGGTGAGACCCTGCTTCTGGAGCTTCTTGATAATCTGCTTAGCAGTCAAATCACCCCACTGGGTGTGGTATTTGGTTTTTCCAATCTTTATCATACCAATCAAATGACACTTGATGTGGCGGCTGGTAATCAGGCGAACGAAGTCTGCACTGGTAAACCAACTGTCAACCAGCAGATAGTCGAAACGTATTCCACGCTTGATAGCGTACTTCACCATCTCGATTGCCTTGTCAGTCTTCTTCATGGTGTATTCTTTTATGCGCTCCTCAACACATTGCCCCGTATAGTCGGCAGAGAAACGCTCACTGCGTTGCTTGTCCGTCAACCCTTGCTTCTTGTCAGGATTACTGCCTTCTTCACCATGAAGCGAGAAATCGAGAAACAATTGGCTCATGCCATCGCACAGAAGCAGCGTCAGACATTTGTAGCCGAGGATGCTCTTATGTTGGATATGAGAGAAAACCTTGCCGATAAGTTCACTCTTGCGACCACTCTTTGGAGCGTCTGTGTCATCGATAATCAGGCAGACAGGCTTGTCATGCTCAGCCTCGGTGCTACGGCTGATCTTACGCAGCAGCTGGAGGTTCATCGCATACAGCAGTTTGCGCCACTTGATATCACCATCATTCATAAAACGATAGAACATGTCCTTCTCACAACAGAACAAGCGGCTTAATGAAGAGCCAGAGTACCGGTATGCATTCCTGACGACGAAGAAAGGGAACAGCATCAAAAGATTAAGGACCTGCACGTTCGTGAACTTGCAGTTCTCTTTCTTCTCTGGCCCTATCTGCTCCGGACGTATGTTTATGCACTCCATCACTCTCATAATCGCATTAATTGCACGGTTATTCTCATTTTCTGAGAAAAAGCTTCTCAAATCTGAAATAATTGTTGTACCTTTGCTCACGGCTTCTAAGTTTGAACTTTATTGTTTGGCGACTATAAAGTTACTCATTTTCAGTGAGTTGAGCAAACTTCGAAGCCATTTTTATTCCTATTTTATGTTAAATTATGCAGGTGCGCCATCACTTGCGAAACTTTAGTTAATTTAAAATATAAATATTATGTCACAGAACAAAACCGTTATCCCAGGCTTAGAGCCGGCAGATGCAAACTATGGTCAAGGTAATGCATCTTCTAATTTCTATTCTCGTAATTCACAGGCTGCCTCTCGTGGTACTGTTATCCCGGGCATGGGTGCAAACACCCCCGATGTCTCTGCCGACAACCGTCCACAGCAGCGCCAGGCAAATCCTACGGGCAAACCCGTGATCGGTTTCCTCTATTCTGTATCGCGTACGCCTGCAGGCGAGTACTGGCCCCTGCATATCGGTCAGAACACCATCGGCAAGGCTCCTTCGTGCGATATCTGTCTGCAGGAAGGCACCGTATCGTCAGATCATGCCGTGCTGGTGGTCAGGAAGATGAAGAACCCCGAGAAGGTGATTGCCTCTATCAGCGATGCCCGCTCTACGAATGGCACCATGCTGAACGGACAGAGCCTTGGCTTCTCGGCCGAGGAATGCAAGAATGGTGATATCATTACCATTGGCGACAACTACGAGCTTTACCTGATTCTGATTGATGCCGCTTCACTGGGCCTGAAACCGGTAGAGGGCTTTATCGCTACCGAGGCAGCAGAGGAAGAGGTGAACGACGGACCGGAGCCATTCTTCCCCGGCAGTCAGCGCCCCACCAGACCAGGCGACGATTTCAACCCGTATGATTATAATCCTGGCGGCGGCACCGTGGGATTGGATGGTTCAAACCCCTTTGACAAGGGTGGTACTGTAGGTCTTTAACGATAGAGCATGGCAATATACAGATTACAGGGCAAAGCCGAGAAACGCAGTGGCATCTATTATGAGTTTGACCCCTCAGAGGAACCACTAGGCGAGGGCGGCATGGGCAAGGTGTATAAGGGACGCTGTGTCAACGAGGTGACAGGCACTGCCTTTGATGTGGCTATCAAGTTCATGTTTAGCGACCTGCCTGCTCATGCCATCGAGCGAGCTCGAAGAGAAGCCTCCATCCAGATACGCCATGACAACCTGGTGGAGATGCTGGGCTTCATAGATATAGAGGAGAAAGGTCCGCTGGGAGATATCCAGCATCACTACCACGTGGTGAGTGAACTGCTGGACGGCATTATGCTGGACGACCTGCTGGCAGGAAAGTTGACCAATAAGCGCGGCGAGCCGATGCCGTTTGCCCAGAAGTTGTACAACGACTATCAGCGTGATCCCTATCACTTCGCTACGTATATCATCAGGAATGTGTTGTCGGGCTTGATGGCGCTGCATGATGCCGGTTATATCCATCGTGATATTGACCCTACTAACATCATGATTACATCCAACGGCCATATCAAGCTGATTGACTTTGGTATAGCCAAGCAGATGCAGTCGCTCACCACGAACGACAAGTCGCTGACGGTGGCAGGCGTGTTTATGGGTAAGCCGGAATACGCAGCACCGGAGCTGATTCTGGGTGATATCAAGAGTCAGGACAAGACCACGGATATCTATGCCGTTGGTATCCTGCTATTCCAGTGTATCATTGGCCATCCGCCCTTTGAAGGCGACAGGCATGAGGTGATGAACAAGCAGTTGCACCAGAAGATGCCGCTGGGACTTATCAAGAACAAGCAGATACGCAAGATTATCGAGACGGCAACCGACAAGACGCGTGCCAAGCGTTTCAGGAGTGCAGCGGAATTCCGTGTGGCCCTGGACCAGATAGCACTGAACGGCACGGGCGGTGGCTTCGAGTGGAAACCCCTCTATACATATATAATAGGTGGCGTAGCTGCTTGTGGCATCATCGTCGGTGGTGCAGTTCTTGCTATCACATCCCTGTCGGGCGAAAAGGAACAGAATATCGAAGAAAAGCCGTATGTCTTTGTTCCAGACGAGGTAAAGGCTATGGAGGATGAAAACCTTACGGCGCAGGCCGACACCGTTGCGCCTGAAGTAGCCCCAGCACCTGCGCCCGAACCGGCACCTGTGACCTTTGGCTCTGCTATTGCAGCCCTGCACCGGGCGACGACAGCCTCAGAGGGTTTTGCACAGTTGGAAAGCCTTTCGAAAGACGGCAATGCCGATGCTACCTACCTGGTGAGTCGCCTCTATTTCAAGAGCAAGCTCAAGGATGACTACTGTCCTGACTCCATTACGAGGATGCAGAAGATGCTGAAGATAGGTGTTGACAACCGTAAGGCTCACCGTCTGCTGGAGATTAGCATTGAACAGAATCCCAGGAACTACCAGGCTCTGTATGAACTGGCCTGCGACTACTGGAAGGGTGCCCAGCGTACGGAGGCTGTGCAGAAGCGCGATGCCGACAAGGCGATAGACTGTTTCTGCAAGGCCATGGAGCATGCCAGACGGGCAAACGACAGGCTGTACATCCGTATGATAACTGGCTATCGTGCAGATATCGTGAAGTGGCTTGATAATGTGAAGGATATATCTGAATACCGTTCCCAGTTGCCTAAGTGGAAACGTCAGGTAGAGAAAATGAAATAAAAAGAAACTGTTTTAACGATGCCTAATACAGTCAGACAAACAGTAGTCACAAGGAAGGGTGACCCGTATATCTACTTATGGGTCATGAACGAGTGGTATTGCTACAATCCGCAGGAACCACCTGTGGGCAGTGGTGCCATGGGCGACGTGTACCGTGGGTTCAGATGCAAGAATGGCGCACCTGTGGCCATCAAGCGCGTGAAGGATGCCTATGCCAACAGCAAGATGATACGAGAACGCGCCAGACAGGAGGCATCGCTGGCATTCCGTCATCCTAACCTGGTGGAGATGGTGGGTTATTGCGAGTATGCCCCCGACAGCGGTCCTATCTTCATGATCAGTAATTTCGTGCAAGGCGAGAATATCGATGTGTTCGTGAAGAAGCTGGCCAACAGTCCTAACAGGGTGGAGAAGATCTGCAACGCCATGTATTCCGTGCTCGACGCCCTGGACTATGTACACTCCCGCGGGGTGATTCATCGTGATATCAAGCCTTCGAATATCATGGTAGAGAACGACTCCAATATCCGACTCATGGACCTGGGTATCGCCCGTATGAACGGCGGTAACAAGTTCTCGGCCTTTGGCTTCATCGGCACACCGGAGTATTCCGCTCCAGAGCAGATTACACGCGAACAGAACGGTACCAGCGTACAGATCAACGCGACGACGGACATTTATGCCCTGGGTATCACCTTCTATGAACTGCTGACGGGCAGTAACCCGATGGCCAGTAATGTGGAGGCCGAGACCCTGACACGTCAGATGAAGAACCCACTTCCCAGTAGCGACCTGATTCCGCATAAGCTGATGGACGTGCTGTGGAAGGCCACGGAGAAGGAGCAGGCCAAGCGCT
This sequence comes from Prevotella communis, assembly GCF_022024115.1. Taxonomy (NCBI): domain Bacteria; kingdom Pseudomonadati; phylum Bacteroidota; class Bacteroidia; order Bacteroidales; family Prevotellaceae; genus Prevotella; species Prevotella communis. Next base: position 2,518,264 of record NZ_CP091792.1, on the reverse strand, counting down.
ACCAGACGGCGAGGGCATTCAGGGAGGCCATAGAGGCATCCCTCCTGCCAGACCCGCCCATGTCGGAGAGAATAGGCGTGTGGCTCGGGCAATACTGGGTCCTGGCGGCAGGAATCGCTGTGGGGCTGTTTGTCATCATTAGTATAATCATCATAATTTTAATCATGTTATGGAACTGAAAAAGTTGCATTATAGTGAAGAGGATATCTTTATCGGCTTTGCGGAATCCCGCATTGGTGGTAGGGCAGAGAATCAGGACTCCTATCTCTCGAAACAGACGGAGCGCGGATTTGTCGTTACCGTGTGCGACGGTATGGGAGGCGGTCCTGGTGGCAAGACGGCATCTGCCATTGCTGTCAACGAGATTATAGCGGGTATCGACGAGGCCAATAAGGACGAGGCAACTGCCAATGTGATTATCAAGGCTATCAGACGTGCCAATATGGCCATCATAGAGGCTGGCAACGAGACGCCTGCCCTGAAGGGCATGGGCTCTACGGCCACCGTACTGCTGCTCACCGACCAGTCGGCCTTCGTGGCCCATGTGGGCGATAGTCGCATCTATCAATTCCGAGGCAGGAAGAAGGTATTCCGTACCTTTGACCACTCCATGGTGTTTGACCTGGTGAAACAAAAGGTGATCACGGAAGAACAGGCACGCCTGTCGGCACAGTCGAACGTGATTACGCGTGCACTGGGTGCCAAACCCGATGTGGAGGTGGAGGTGCAGGAGGTGCCTTACCTGAAGGGCGACCGTTTTCTGCTCTGCTCAGACGGCATCCACGGTTCGATGCCTGAGGAGGAGCTCATCAAACTGGCCACGGAGAAGGGTAGGGCATTAGGTCCCATCACAGATAATATTGCTACAGTAGTAGACGAACTGGGACGCAGGGAAGGCGGCGGGCATGACAACCTGACGATAGCCCTTGTAGAAACACGTATTAACTCAAAACTTAAAACAACCATGTCAAAGCAAACCAAGATTTTGATGTTGTGTCTGGCAGCAGTCTGCGCCATCAGCATCGTATGCAATATAGCCCAATATGCCACAAGGCCCGATACGGCAGAACTGGATAAACAGGTGGCTGAATTGCAACAGAAAGATAGTCTCAGTGCTGATAGTATCAATCGGCTGAATGACAGTATATCCAAAGTGAATGCCAGTCTGGATCAGATAAAGGCTATCGTGAACCAAGTAAAAGAACCTAATAACAAAAACAAAAAATAAAACTATGAAAGTCTATTCAATTGGAAGAGATGCCGCCTGTAATATCGTCATTGACGACAATTCCGACGTCATCAGCAGACGGCACGCTATTCTGAACGTAGCGCCGTCCGGGAAAATGACGATTGTGGACCAGAGCCACAATGGTACCTATGTTAACGGTATCCGTATCTCATCGAATGTGCCGGTGCCCGTAACTCGCAAGGACAATATCTCGTTTGCCCATGTGGCTCGTCTGGACTGGAACCAGATTCCTAATACCAGTGGGGCTATCGTGCGTTGGAGTATCATCGGTGTTATAGCAGTATTGCTGGTGGCTGGTGGTGCCTGGGGATTCTTTACTTGGTTTGGCAGTGAAGCACCTGAAGAGCCTGTGCCTGTTGCTGTTGACTCAACTGAGTTGAAGAACGAACAGCAGCGGATTGCTGAGCAAGAGAAGCATATCCAGGATTCTATCGCGAAACACGTGCAGGACTCTATAGAGAAGGCGCAGAAGGAGGCAGCAGAAAAGGCTGCATCCAAAAAGAACGTGAAGAAGGCAGAGCCTAAGAAAGACAATGCCAAGGAAAAGGCAGAACCCAAGAAGGAAGAGCCGAAGCCCACACGTGTACGTGGATAAGAAGAAACAGATTACTGATAACAACTTAAAACTATAGGAAATATGAGACTACTAAAGATTGGCCGCGACGCAGCCTGTGATATTGTATTATACAGTGAGAATGTCAGTTCACTACATGCAGAACTCACCCTGCTCAATAGCGGTGACATACAGTTGGAAGACAAGGGTAGCCGTAATGGTACCTTCGTGATGAACCAGCCTATCAAGCCCGGCAAGCCCGTTAACATCCGTCGTGGTGATGCCGTGCGCTTTGCCGATGTGGAACTGCAGTGGAGCCAGGTGCCTCAGCCCGAGGATAACTCGGCCTACAAGGCTATCTACGGCATCGGTTCGCATTTCAATAACGACATCCAGATTTCGGGCAATACCGTCAGCCGCTATCATGCCACTATCAAGGTGGGGCGTGACAACAAGGTGTATATCGTAGACCATAGCAAGAACGGTACCACGGTAGATGGCAGGAAGATTGCCGCCAATGTTCCCACACGTATCAAGAAGAGCAGTGCGGTGGTCTGTGGTGGTGTGCCTGTCAACCTGAAGGCAGCGCCTATCCAGTGGCCCAGTGAGGCATGGAAGGCCGTTGTGGGCATTGCAGCCTCCTTATTGGTACTTGTTGGCGTTGGTGTTGGCATCTGGGCTGCATGGCCTAATAGCAAACCCAATATCAAGGCACTGGAAAAAGCTACAGCCTGTGTTTTTGAGCAGTACTATGTACAAGTGACCTATAAGGATGATCCGTTTATTGGTCAAATTAAGGGATGGCCGGAGAAATGGACATTTGGTATTGACAATAAGGGCAATCTAGCCTTAGGTACACCAGGCTCAAACATTTCTCCCATTGGTGCAAGAGGTACGGCATTCTTCATTTCTAAAGATGGTGAAATGGGTACAAACCGTCATATCGCTTTGCCATGGGAGTATCTGCCAGAAAATGCCGTGGAAACCATCAAACAGGCAATGGAGAAGAATCTTAACGACAATTCATCAAGTATTCTTGTGCCCCTGTTGAATGCCGCCATCAATTCTGGCAAGGTGCCTGTTGAAGAAGCAAGGGCATGGTTTACTCGTCTTCAAAAATCTGAAATAAACATCTCTGGTTCAATGGAATATATTGGTGTGGCATTGACTGGTACTAACTTTACCACGATTGCCGACTTGTATTCTTGTCAGGTGATAGCAGAGAGTGGTGCTAAAGAAAGAGATGTTGCCTTAATCCGTCTTAACTCCAAAAAGACGCCAGACGATATTATAAAAGGCGGTATCTTTGACATAGAGAATGCCAGGGTGGACGAGACGTCCCTGATTCCTCAGGAAGAAGAGCTGACTACCATTGGCTATCCCTCTGAGTTTGGCACAGGTATGAATCTGATTACAAAAGGTACAGAGTATCTGCCTACCGTTCACAGAACCTATGTGAGCAAGACACCTGATGATGACATGTTCCAACTGCAGAGCAATGTGGTAGGAGGGCAGAGTGGCTCACCAATCATTGACAAGGAACACAGACTCGTTGGTGTTGTGTTCGGAAGCTATAGGGGCACGGATGTGGCTTATGGCTGCAATATCAAACATTTGAAGGCGCTCTACGACAAGAACAAAGCACGTAACTAAAAACAGGACTTATGAAAAAGATACTTTCAATCATGGTCGCTGCCCTGGCTATTGCCGGCAGCGCTGAGGCAGTCATCGTACAGAAAATCTATCTGAAGGATGGTTCTGTGTTGAGTGGCTATATCCAGAAGCAGGATGATAACGGTAACCTGACCATCCATTCTGATGTGGCTGAGATATGCCTGAAGAGCAGTCAGGCCACCATCAGCAACGAGAAAAACTACACCGTTGGCGAACTGGACAAGAACTGGGTAGAATGGGCCGAGAAAAACGAGGCCTTCGAAGGTACTGGCAACCAGCGCACCCTGTATCTGGCTGATGTTACCTCGAAGTCAAAGACGGTGGCAAAGGTGAAAATCATTGAGCGTGGTGAACTGGTGAGGTATCTGGAGATGAGTCCTGATATCTATACCATCCCCTGGAAGGATGTGCTGGCTATCAAGGGCGAGAAGCGTTGCAAGACGGCCCTGTCGGGCATTAACCGTATCTTCCAGTTGAAGTCGGGCATGGAGTTCGAGGGACAGTATGCCGAGGAGACCGACTCGCTGTTGACGCTCTATCTGAACAATGGTATCCGCCAGTCGTTCAAGATCAACGATGTAATCAAGTACACGTTCCGTCCCATCAATCCCAATCAGGACATCTTCGCCCAAAGTGAATTGCTGAATATTGTGAAGACCAAGAACGGCAACGAGACAAAGGGTATCATCATTGAGCAGAACTATACCAGCGCGAAAGACTCAGAGAACTATTTCCTGGTGCAGCAGCCTTCAGGCGCTATCCAGAGCATCAAGGTGTCTGATATCCTGGAGACCCGAAAGGAAGAGAACCCCAAGTTCGATCCTAAGTTCGACGTCCTGCTGAAGGAGGGCGAGGTGCTGATTAACCGTCAGGAGGTAGTGATGACGGGTATCACCGAGAAAGGTGAGAACAGCGTACTCGACAGCCTGAGCGAGAAGGTGGTCATCAAGAAAGACCCCCAGAACAACACCCGTGTCACGGTGGAATACCGCAATGCCAACGGTGCCAATATCGAGGCCTATCAGGTGGTTAAGGTCAATAAGATAGAGAATAAGAAGGAGAAGAAGACTATGTACGGCGTGAGCTATCGCGACCTGGTCAACTCTACCATCCGTCCTGTCTCTGTTGAGACGAGTGTGAACCACACCACCAAGGCCGAGTATATCGTAGGCGGTCAGGGCACCTTTGCCTTGTATGACGCCAAGAACAAGAAGGCTATACCTTTTATTATTAAGTAAGCAAATAAAAAAGAATACGTTATGATGCTGAGGGAAGTAACCATAGGACGCTCTAAGGATTGTGACATCTATCTGGACGAAAGATGTATCTATGCCAGTAGTCATCATGCCACCATCTACTATGATGGCAACCAGTTGATGTACAGAGACTGTAGTAGTAACGGAACGATGATCAACAATGTCAGTGTGAAGCATCGTGCTGTGCCCATCCGTCGCGGAGATACCATCATGGTGGCTGGCAAGTATCAGATAAGCTGGAATCAGATTGATGTCTATTTCCCCGGCCGCCCACAGCAACAGATGCCACCACAGCAGTCGTACCAGCAGCCCTTCCAACAGTCTTATCAACAGCCCGCTATGCAGGCACCTGTTGACGAGGGCGACTCGCTGAATCTCTCGAAGTGGAACTGGGGCGCCTTCAGCCTCTATCCGCTCTGGGGTTTCTTCAACGGTTGCTGGTGGGCCTTCCTCATTGGCTTCTTCGTAGGGTGGCTGTTCCCCATCCCCAATATCATCTTTGGCGTCTACGGCACCCGGTGGGCATGGCAGAACAGGTCATGGCGCAGTGCTGCCGACTTCATGGCGACACAACACGGATGGGACATTGCGGGTATCATCATCTTTGTACTCGATGTGCTGGCCTTCCTGAGCGTATTCCTCTTCTATGCAGCCCTTATCTCTGCCTTATCATAAATGCATGCTATGATTCAGATTACGTCACCCACATATCAGCTGTTCGGCTTTGCAAACTCCATGCAAGGTGGCCGTCCGGAAAACCAGGATGATTTCGGTTTTGCGGAGACTCCCCTCGGCTTTGCCCTGGTGGTATGCGATGGCATGGGTGGCGGTCCTGGCGGAAAGACGGCATCCTATATTGCCAAAAACGAGTTTCTTTCCACGTTGATGCAATGCAATGCCCAGACACCGCCGGCCACCGCGTTGAGGATGGCTGTGAGCCGTGCCAATGATGCCATGGAAGAGAAGATGAACCAGGTGCCCGAACTGCGAGGCATGGGTTCTACGTTGGTGGCAGTACTGATCAGCAGACAGTCGGCCTTCATCGCTCATCTGGGCGACAGCCGCTGCTATCAGTTGCGTGGCAGGCGGGTGAGGTATCGCACGGACGATCACTCGCTGGTGGGCGATCTGGTGCGAGGCAAGGTGCTGACGGAGGAACAGGCACGCGTGTCGCCTCAGTCGAATGTGATTACCCGTGGACTGGGGAATACCTCCAACCATGTGGCAGATGTGGTGGAGGTGCCCTATCGGAAGGGCGACTGTTTCGTACTTTGTACGGATGGTGTCTGGGGCTCTATGCGCCATGAGGACCTGTTGCAGCGCCTCACGTCTGTGCAGGATATCGCCTCAAAGGTAGGCAATCTCTCGGCAGAGGTGGACCGTATAGGCTTTGCTGCCGGTGGCCATCACGACAACCACACGCTGGCTATCATAGAAACGAAAACAGACTCAATCTTAAAGGAAAAAATGAGTAAGCAAGTAAAAATACTCCTGGCAGCACTGTCGTGCATGCTGCTGGTCAGCATCATCCTGAATATCCTGTTGTTGGTCAAGATGAGCAATCATGCGGTGGCTGTCAATGATTCAGGTGCCGGTGGCGTGCCGGTGGCAGAAAGTGGCAGTTTGACTTCGTCAGAAGAACCGATAGCTACGATTGAGACCGCATCGGTGACAGAGAAGGCTGAAGGCAAGGTGACGACTATCACGGAGGAGAATGACTCCCTGGGACGACAGATAAAAAAGTTGAAAGAAACGCAGGCCGAGCAGCAAGACAAGGCGGGACAGACCGTGAAGGAGATGCTGGAGCAGGTGGTAGCGCAACTGAATGGGCTGAAGGCTATCAATGAGAAGGACAGGAAAGATGCCTCCAAGAAGAGTGAGGCATTCACCAAGACGGTGAAACAACTGCTGACGACGCTGAAAGAAAAGGTACCTGCGCCCAACAAGCAGAAGGTAGCGGATATCGAGTCGCATGTCAGTGGCGAAGCCTTCGACTGCACGAAGAATATCTGGCCAAGCCAGAAGATGTTTGTCACCTCACCCAAGACAAAGAAGGTTATCGACGAGAAGATACTGCCCAAGGTGGAGGAACTGAAAAAGAATTTATAAACCCGAAACATATCACAGAAGATGAAAGCAAAAGCACTTCTAACAACTCTGATGACAACTCTCTGTCTGTCGGCTAACGCACAGACCGTGGTATGGGAGTTGAAGCCCACAACCTATAACGATATCTCCCGGTTGGGCAGGAACCTGTATGTCGTGAAGCATAACGGTAAGGTAGGCCTGATAAACTCAGACGGTACCATCGTGGCTCCGATAGACAATGACCAGATAGGCGACCTCTATGAACATAAGGCCCTGGTGACACGTACCGACGGACATGGCGAGCGTGTGGCTGGCATCCTGACCGACGAAGGGGTGTATCATGGTTTTGCCACCAGCTACTATACGCTGAACGGACAGAAGTTCTATTCCGACGGTCTGCTGTCGGTAGCCGACGAACGAGGCAACCTGGGCTATATCGACGACTACGGCAAGGCCGTGGTGGGCTTCGAGGGTAAATACAGTAGGATAAAACCCTTCACAGAAGGTTTTGCTGCTGTGATGAAGAATAAGAAATATGTGCTGATCGACAAGGATGGCAACGAGGCGAAGTTCATGTATGGCGGCAATGGCATCGGTCCGGCTATCGGTGGATGTACCAACGTCTATCAGGGCAAGGCCTATGTCTATGACGAGTTTGGTGGTGCCGACCGTTCTTACTACCTCTATGATGCCAAGGCAAAGAGCAGGCTGGAGAAGACGGGACGTATCAAGAATACCGCTACCGACTATCTGTACTGCTATCAGTCGGTCACAGGACGTACCAAGGAAGTGCCGTTCAAGAAGATGGTGGTGAAGGCCGGTCAGGTGGGACTGTCGCCTGTCACCAACAGCGGACTGTATGGCTATGAGGAGAGTGGCAAGACCGTTTTGCCTGCACAGCTCTCTGCAGCCACTCCCTTTGAGGATAATCTGGCTATCGTCACCCTGAATGGTCAGATAGGTATCTTGAAGTATATCCCAGGCAACGGCTTTGTAGCTACCCCTCAGAACGGACAGCTTACCTTCATGGAGGGCAATAAGGTGGACTGCGCTTTCACCCTGCTGTCGCCCAGCGTATGGCGCGACAAGGCTGTCGACGTGAAGATGCGCGACGAAAAAGGCAATATCGTGGCACTGGTGAAGAAGTCGGATAATAATTATTCGTTTACCCTGAACCTTCAGGGCAGCTGTAAGAAACAGTTTGAAGTGGCTGTCTTTGCCGAGGGACTGAAACTCTTCGAGGGGCCGGTTGCCTACTCGTTTACGATGAAGGAACGTCCGAAGGTAGAGACTACTAAGAAAGGTGAAAATGGTAAGAACGACGAGGGCGAAAAAAATAAAAAGGTAGAGAAAATCTGTCCTACCTGTGGCAAGAAAATCAGCGAATGTCCGTATCAGGGCGTACACTAATCATAAAAAAATAACCTATTTTATTAACTATAAAAAAAGTATTAACATGAAAAAGTTTCTTTTCCTTTTTGTGGCGCTTGTAACAGCAATGCCCACATTCGCACAAAGTGATGATGAAGAAGATGTTTATTCTTCTGGTGCAAAAGTCAAGAAGAATGCCTTCTTCATTGGTCCTAAGGTAGGTGGTGTGCTGACCACCATGACTCAGCCCAAACAGGGTAAGCTCTATGATGCTGCCGGTTTCGGATTCTCAGGCGGTCTGGCCATGAAGATCCGTTTCGGACAGGCTTCTGAGGCTTCTGTTGGTGGTACAGGCTATTTTGCCATAGGTGCCGAACTGAAGTATAAGCAGAACAAGGTGAAGACATTGGGCACGGATCAGGGTGGCAAGAAGAATGCCGACCTCACCATCAGCTATTTCGAGGTGCCTGTCTTTGCTCAGGTTTATCCTTTTGCCACTTCGATGTCGATGAACACCCTCTATTTCGAGGCTGGTGCGTCGATTGCCGGTACCATGGACCGCAAGCCTAACACCCTTGAGATTACAGACAAGAACACGCTTGCTGTCACCACCTTCAACATTGACAATAATGGCAGTAAGGTGAAGGGCATGGATGTTCGTCCGCTCGTAGGCCTGGGCTACACCATTCCTAACACGGGGCTCGATATCAACGCTCGCTATTATATCGGCACCAGCGACCTGTCTAGTTCCTTTAAGAGCAAGATGAACTCGTTTGAGGTGTCACTGGCGTGGCTGTTTAATGCCTCAAGATTCTGATTTTCCTAGTACTAACCTTTAAAAACTACTTATATGATGAAGAAATATTATTTCGGAGCTATTGCCTTGGCAATGATGCTCTTTGCAGCATGTGGCGATGATGGTGATGAAGATAGCGGCACGCTCTACGATACGGATATCACGGTGTCGCTGAATAATTTCTATTCGAGTTACAATTATAACGACACACGTCACGATATCAATGTGACCGACGATTATCGTACGTTCCATTCAGAGCACGATTTATATATTCAGACACGTGTGCTGTTCTATAATTCAAATGGCGTACTTGTTGACTCGCTGATAAAGTATTCCACCAATCTCAATGAACTGAACATCTCTAAGGGACTGCCAGAGGGTAGATATACCGTTGTAACTACGCTGACGTTTGCCGACAAGACATCGGGCGACGATGCGTCATGGTGGTGGCTGGCTGATAAGCAGAAACTGTCAACGGCGAAGATGAATGTCAGAAACCGTTTCTCAAAATGGTGTATCATGTCTTATGATGCCTCTGTGGTCAATATCGTCTCTGGTCAGAAGACAACTATCCGTCTGAACCCTCGTCCCGTCGGTGCATTGGGTTATATCTTCCTCCAGAACTTCCAGTATAAGAGTGAGTCAACCTATGGTACTGTAGCCGACAATGGTATTCGTGCGCTCTGCCTATATGCTAGAAATGTAGCTGTTTCTTACCGTCTGGATCCCAGTTCATCCAACCACTATATCTATCTGGATGATGCTGGTAGCAGCTCTTGGTATTTCCTGTCAGATAGGATGGAACCATCTGATTTCGATAGCAGCTGGACTTATTTCAAGTCTAACCTGTATGACTACTTCTATATCTTGTCGCCCAATCCGGAGATCTTCTTTGGCTACGTACCTAAGGGATCAAGCTCCTTTACAGGTTATGGCCAGAAGAACGTAACCATCAGTAGCGGTAACACCTATCTGGCTTACTGGGATTATTTTGAGGTGGGCAATCCTTATTTCGGAGTGGCCAACAACAACCAGTGGCACACGTATTCTCAGGCAAGAGCAGCAGAACCCGGACAGCACTATAGCGTGATTGATGAATCGACGCCAAGGGCATATCGCTTCTCTATGTTTAAGTAAATAGATAGTTTTAATGGGAGACTGTGTCTGCAGGTTAGCGGGGCACAGCCTCCTGTCTTTTTCAAAAATCCCCAGTCTGATGAGAACAATAGTTATATCTGTCTTATCTTTGTTGTTGGCTGTGACAGCATTTGCCAATGATCGTTTCCAACGTGCCATGACTATCGCTGAGCGGCAGTTGGGCACCAGTCATGTGATTCTTGCCAAGCGTACTGCGACATATTGTATCTTCAGTGGCAAGGAGCAGGGTGGATATGCTATTGTGTCGGTTCAGGGAGAGGGGAATCCGCGTCTGCTGGCTTTCTCCCTTGAGAGCCGTTGGGATGAAGCCGCCATGCCGCCTGCTGTCTTGGAATGGCTCGACGGCCTGGATACGCTCCAACCTGCGAGCGCACAGAGACGTGCTCCGAATACTCTCTCCAAGGCCGATGTGCGTCCGCTGCTCACTTGCCATTGGCACCAGCAATCGCCTTTCAACGACCTGGCACCTGTTATCCAGGATGGACAGGTCAAGACCGTGGCCGGTTGTGTTGCCCTGGCTGCTGCTCAGGTGGCTTACTACTGGCGCAACTATAATCCTGCATCCACCCTAAAGGATACACCTACTTATGAGTATGGCGGGGCCCCCGTCACGAGGAGCATCCCCAAGGGAAGTCCTAATAACTGGGCATTGATGCTCGATAAATACGATAACGATAGTCCAGCGGAATCGCGAGCCGCAGTGGCACAGTTGTGCTATGTCCTTGGTACCACGGCCTATCTGAACTATGCCTCATCTACGGGTGGCTCTATCCGTGATGTGGGTAATGCCTTGTATTCGCAATACAGGATACTGTCGGAATATATCAGTCGTGGCGACAGTCTGCCGGATTGGGAGGGAATGCTCTATGCACAGGTGGCCAAGGGCTATCCCGTTATCTGTTCTGGTTCGGGCTCCGGTCCTTCGGGACATGCCTTTGTGCTTGATGGGTATGACAGTGAGACCAACCTCTATCACTTCAACTTTGGATGGGGTGGCGATGGTGATGGCTATTATCCTGCTGACGAGTCGCCTGAGGCTATGGGTGGCTATTATCGGGGACAGGCGGTGTTGATAGATATTCACCCCCAGTCAACCACCATCCCCTCGTCTGTCGACGTTCAGCATGTTGCGGGTGGGCAGGCTTACGGTCTCTATGACATGCTTGGCCGTCGCCTCTCAAAAGCGCCATCTCATGGCTTCTATATTATTGTTGATGCCAATGGGGCGAGAAAGGTACGTTAGTATTTGAGAAAGGTATGAAGAGAACGGTAGTCATCATATATTGTCTGTTGGGCCTGAGCATTACTTGTATGGCCCAGCACCATATGCGCATCCATTATAAGGGTGGGGCGGTGAGTGATATTCCTATTGAGCAGATGGATAGTATCACGTTTGTGCAGAAGGATACGCCTGCGGAGGAGGTGACACTCATCGGCAGTTGGTTCTGGGGAAATACGGTGATGGGGTATTATGAGCTGTTGACCATCAATGAGGACCACACCTATACGGGATATGACTATTTCTTTGAGTATGGCTTCAATACGATGACGTATGGCTGGTGGTCACAGATAGGTGCCATGCTTACCCTGCAGTCGAATGGATATGGCTATCAGCGGCGATACAACTGGTATATCACGGAACTGACTGGGAATGCACTCGGGGTGATGACGAATACGGGACCATTCACCTATTACAAGGTACAGCCGGAAACGCTAACGCTCCAGGTGAATGGCATACTCACCTGCGAGGATGGCGACTCTTTCGTCTTTGCTGATGGCGTGAGAGCCGCCATACAAGACAACACACTTGTAGGGCTGTCTGCAGGTGAAACTTATATCCAGAAATATATTGCTGCCAGCAAGTGCATTGTGGCATATAAGGTTGTGGTCATTTAGTGTTCTCTTAATAACATCTTCTCAATCAGTGGAACATACCATGTGCGTACTTCCTCGGCTGTTGGGGTGTGAGCACCGGGAAAATGGAATGAAAGGTTGTAATGCTCCAGAAACAGCGGCTCGAAGTGAGCCAGAGTGTCCTGTTCCCCGAATAATCCCCATACTTTGTCCTTAAAAAGGGGATTACAATAGTGGAACTGAGTGGCTTCCAGTTCTGCAAATTCCTGTATCAGAGGCTCATCAATGACAAAGTGCTGGTTGCCGTCTTTGCGTGGTGACTTGTATTCATGTGTCCCAATGCGCTCTCCCAGGAATGCGGTCATCTGAAAATGTGGGTTGCCAAGCAGGGCCGGAATGCCAACTATGGGCGCCAGCATCTGGGCATAGAAAGAGCCGCAACTGTTGCCCACCAGCAGGTCGGGATGCTCCCTGTCACAGATGTTCCTGATTAGCTCCAACGCCATGTTCGGATGTATAGGCAGGTCGGGCGTAAGCACCTCGGCACGTCCTTCGAATGCCTCCCTCAGAGCCACAGCTGGCACACACTGACCGCTAGCAAAGAATCCGTGCAGGAATAATATCTTTTTCATTAGTAGAACTTCTTTTCTCTTTCGTAAACATATTATCTGTTACTGAATCATCCGAATTGTTATTCTGTCTTTTGCACGCATGATTCTCAGCGACAAAGATACGATTTTTTCTCTGGATTATAATCATACTTGCTAAACATTAAGCAAAATTAAAGAATCGTACACTGTTTGGCTATGTCTGACATTTTTCTTATATTTGCAGGCAAATTAATGAAGACTATGGAAGAGAAGAAACCTATTGACGGTGCGGAATATATCACGCTGGAGGAAGCTAAACGACTGAAGTTGCCCTACTTTGAGGGGGCTGCAGCAGGTTTCCCTTCGCCCGCGGCCGACTATCAGCATGAGAGCCTGGATCTGAACGAGAAGTTCGTGCATCACCCAGAGGCGTCGTACTTCGTGCGTGTCAAGGGCGAGTCAATGATAGGTCTGGGTATCCTCGACGGCGACATCTGTTTGGCCGACAGGCAGGAAGAAGTGGCCGACGGACATATCGTCGTGGCCTTTGTGAATGGAGGCCTGACGGTGAAGACCCTCGACACATCCACAAGGGATAAAGGTTATCTGCGTTTGCTGCCCGCCAATCCCGACTTCAAGCCCATCATCATTGATGCTAATGACCAGTTTATCATTCAGGGGAGGGTAACCTCCATTCACCGAGATATCAGGAGACACTGATTATGTACGCCATTGTTGACTGCGACAACTGCTACGTATCGTGCGAGCGTGTTTTCCGTCCAGACTTGAACGGGAAACCTGTTGTTGTGCTGTCCAACAATGACGGATGTGTAGTGGCCCGGAGTAATGAGGCAAAGGCACTGGGCATCAAGGCGGGACTGCCTTACTACCAGTTGAAAGAGCGTTTCCCGCATGGTGAAGTGACCGTATTCTCTTCCAACTACGAACTCTATGGTGATATCACAGATCGTGTGATGTCGCTTGTAAGGAAAGCCTCGCCCACGTTCTACCGCTATTCTATTGACGAGGGCTTCTGCGACCTCAAGGGCATGGAGCATCTCGACTTGAAACGCTGGGGCGAAGACCTGTCGGCCTATATCTGGAAAGCCACGAGAATGCCCGTCAGCATCGGCATTGCACCCACCAAGACACTGGCAAAGATGGCCAGTCACTTTGCGAAGAAATTCAAAGGCTATAAGCATTGCTGCTTCATCGACAATGACGAGCGTCGCCAGAAAGCGCTGGAGATGTACGAGATTGACGAGGTGTGGGGCATCGGCCGGCGCTATGCGGCCCGCTTGCAGGCACTGGGCGTCAGAACAGCGCTAGACTTTTCCAAGCATCCTGAGACGTGGGTCCGGGCCATGCTCAATAATGTGGTGGTCATTCGCACCTGGAAGGAGTTGAACGGAATCGACTGTGTCCCCATGGAAGATATGAGCAAGAAAAAGAGCATCTGCACTTCGCGCTCGTTTCCTGGCATGGTGACGGATATGGACACCTTGCGAACCAGTGTGTCCAACTTTGCTGCCCGCTGTGCCGAGAAACTCAGGAAACAGCAGTCGGTGGCGCAGTCTGTTTCTGTATTTATTGATACCAACCACTTCCGTGAGGACTTACCTCAGTATTGGAACATGGCTGAAGAGCGACTGCTCACGCCGTCGAACTCCACCCAGCAGATTGTACAGACGGCCACCCGTTGCATGGAGCGTGTCTTCCGACAGGGTTACCACTATAAGCGTGCGGGCGTCATCGTGATGGGCATCAGTCCAGACAATGGCGTGCAGACTAACTTCATTGACTATGATTCTGAGCGACATGAGAAGATGAAACGGCTCGACGAGGCGCTTGACAAGATCAATCGCGAATACGGGTCGGAAACGCTGGTGCTGGGGTCGCAGCAATACACGAAGCCCCAGGGTAAAGGAAAAGCAGGCGTGTTCAAGGACAGCATCAAGCATGACTTCCGCAGTCCCTGTTATACCACCCGATGGAGTGATATCCCGGAGGCGACGTAAATTAGTTACTATATATAGCTCAAATCGTGAATTGACTCGAGTGATTTCATGAATTCAGCTAGCTAATTCGATGATTTCACTCGAGTGACGATTTTGGGGGTATTATAGGGTGACTTTTCTGCTTTTTCCTTGGCAAAATGGAGATGGTTACGCTGAAGATTGATCCTATGTATATAGGTCGGGAGTTAGGACGGTAGGAGTTGTCGCTGCACCGGATTTATGTTTTCCTTATGTGAGCGAATATTATGTTCATTCCAATTTTTTTTGTTTGAAAAGAAACCAGATTGCCAATTTTTTACTACCTTTGCGCCATAATATAAATAAAAAGGAGATATGAGTAAGTATCAGATTCCATTTTTGACTGCATGTATTCAAGCTTTCGGTCGACGTTTCTCTATGTCACGCCAGGCCGCATTCCGCTATCTGCATGAGCATAAGGGACTGGCATTCCTTATCGAGTTTTACGATGTAGAGCATCTGCAGTCGATGGATGAAACAATTGATGACGTACTCATTATCTGTCAAAAGAACGGAGGAACGCTTGCATGATACTCTATCTTGAAACAGAGCGTGCCTTATGCTATCTTAATAAGCTTTATGTAGAAAGCGTATGACCGAACCCACTCATCATCAGATTGCAAATTATTTAATCAATTATACTCTTAGCGAATTGGTTAAGTACGTGATGGAGGATACCGGCTGCTCTATTGAAGAGGCTATGGAGCGTGTTTACAATTCCCCTTTGATGCCCGCCATCCAGGATGAGGAAGGGGAACTCTATGTGCAGGGCCCAGCGTATATCTATGAATTGATGAACAATGAAAGTAATTAAGGTGTTTCGTGTCACTGCCTGATTCCTGGCACCTCTATTCGCTCACATGTGAAATTATGTTTTCCTTATGTGAGCGATTATTATGTTCATTCCATTTTTTTTCTTCGAAAAGAAACCAGATTGCAATTTTTTTACTACCATTGCAGGTGCTATCTGCCTATGGTGGCTGGGATGCGTATTGAGATGCGCGAAGCTGTAAGGTGGAGCACTACATATTGAAAGGCGTTACTGACGCTTTGTTTTTAGCTGTTCGAAACTTCCACAATCGAATATGCGGTTAAAGATAATGCAGATGTAACTCCACGGGGTGTAGTATATACTCTCCGTAGTGTGCTGCGAGGGCTAACCATGTCCTCACTAGCACACTTTACGGGTGTACTATATACTCCTACGTGGGTGTTTACTCTGTCTGTTTACCGCATAGGCTGTGGAAGGCCTCGAACAGCAACAGGCAGAAGTTAAGCACCCACGTTTTTTGTTTGCTTTTTTTATCTTGCTTGAATTGGTCATGGATATTTTTGTCTGCGACGCTACACGAATGACCATAACGTCGTATCTCTGTCCGAGAAACGACGAGTTGCTTGCAGAGAAACAACCTTTCTCGATACTATTTTTAACGCACAATTATTTTTGTGTGCAACACCCACCCCAAGAATAGATATATTGTCTGAAAAGCCTCTAAATACAATATATTCAGCAGGGGTTAGTGTTGTGTCAACACTCCCCCTGACACTAACCCCAACAGTAACCCCTACACTCCCCCTTGAGACTCTTGGCTTTAATTGATATTGCAGAATTTTCTTTACACTATACGGAAGCAATTTTACTACCATTAAATGTAGCAATTGCGCCCTCACTAGGAAAAAATATTTTCTTAGGCAGAGCGCAATTTTTTCTTGGTTAAGGAGTAAATAGCCAAGATTAATGAACCTGGAATTTATTTGACACGTGCCGTCAGGGTTAATCTTTCATGATATCCTTAGGGTTGGGTGTCGGGTGGAGTGTTGGGTTGGGTGTTGGGGTTAGTGTTAAGGCAACACTCCCCCCAGCGCATTCCCCTGTATTTAAAGGCTTTCCAGGAGATTTCTATGCTCTTGGGGTGGGTGTTGAAAAAGTATCGTCATACTCCATGCTCTTTGAATGGTAAAGGCTTATAAGAAGCGAGCCATAATCACACGCCATGCGAGATTACGGCTCGCTTTGGACGAGAATACGTCTCTTTAATCCGACGCTATACATAATGACTTACTAATGAAATAACTGATAGAAGTGGCGAAGCCAAGAAAAATTCCCTATCTCGTGATTTGGTAGTCTAGAAATAAAAAGTGATTCAATTATTTGGAAAGCAACATAGAAGACAATGAAAGAGACATTATTAGGCAATTTATGATTGACATCAATCCTTCCTGTCACGTAATACCCCCAAAATCTCACTCGAGTGAGGTTTTTGGGGTATTTACTATATTTGCATGATTCTTGAAGATTTTTTTGGTGTTTAGTCTTTTATCTAAAAAATAATTCCTAACTTTGTGGCAATTCTTCGAATACTCCATGCTATATTGTAGCAAAAGATAAGAATTAAATTATATGTATATACCACCATTTGCTCTTTATAGAGATATTGTAGCGTAGGCAGAGCGTAGGCGTAGCATAGGCCTTGCTTTTACCTTCGGAGTGAGTTCGTAGTGGGTTCGTAGAAGAGACGTACATGTAGCTATTGAAAGTTGTTTTCAGATTTTTCCCTGAAAAGCTTTTCTTTTTCAATTATTTTAATTACCTTTGCGGATGCATTTTGCCCAAAAACGGGAAAAGCATTATGGATAAAAAAGGGTTTATAGATTTTAATACTCGTCTGTCAGCTGAAAACTCTGGAAAGGCTGACAGCTATGCTCGGGCTATCCAGATTCTTGACAATGTTCTGAAGCATCAAGATGTAGTAAATCTTCATGGCCAATCACTCTATAGTGTTACAGATATTTCGGTTATTGAGAATGTTCTCAACCTTGTCAAAGAGGAAGTAAAGAAGATGAAAGAAAATAAGCAGAACATCTTTGACTATGGTAATCCGAACCAAAGAAGTTATCCTCTAAACAACTTTTGTTCAGCTGCATTAAAGAGCCTGATGGACTATGCTGTGTACGAACAGGAAGTAATTACGGCAGACCGCATTGTTGCACAGGAGCATAATCCACAAGCTATCTCAAAGAAACTGATTACCCACTTTGATATTACCAAAGAGGGAGAGGACAAGATTTCTCAAACAAAAAGAAGGAAGGGACAGGATTATTTCCGTCGTATGATTCTTGTCAATTACGGAAACCGCTGTGCCCTAACGGGGATTGATATACCACAATTATTAATAGCAAGCCATATCATACCATGGGAAGACAAGACTCATAAGAAAGAGCGTCTTAACCCTTGTAATGGCATCTGCCTTTCAGCCCTATACGACAAAGCTTTCGATGCAGGCCTTATCACCATCTCACCTGACGATTACAAGGTTAGCCTTTCTTCCGCTTTACTGGAGTATGAGAGCAAAGAGTATTTCGACAAGCACTTTGCCTGCATTGCTGGTAAACAAATCATCTTACCATCTGATTACAAGCCGGACAGAGATTTCTTGGCATATCATAGGGAAAAGGTGTTTATGGGGGTATAGATATTTGCGATAGGATTGTCTTCTTCATTATTTGTAGAAAGTTGACGTAATAGTTAGCATGATAAATGGTTAATAATGTCTAAATATCGGATTTGTTTTTTTGATATATGTACTATATTTCAAAAATATAGACTATATTTGCAATCAAAAATCAAAAATTAACATTTATGACTGAAAATTCTAGACGTAAAAGGTTTACTAAAGTTGCAACCAATCGTGTTCAGAAAATCATTGATTATCTGAACCTCTTGCAGAATTGTTCTAATCGCAGAAATTACGAGTATGACGAGGATGATGTGAATCATATGTTTGAGGAAATCTCAAAAGCTCTCAAGGACGCTAAGGCTGTTTATGCAAACGAACTTAGCAAAGGAAATGGAAAATCTGGTTTTACCTTTAATAAATAATTGCCTATGGAGACTTTGGATTTGTTTAGTCAGATTGAAAATGATCTGCCAGCAACAAAAGGAGATAAGGATCTTGGCTGTAAGTGGAACTTTGTGCAGAAGCCAAGAGGTACGATGAAGCGAGATCGTGAGGATTCTTCGTTTGACCCCTTTAAGGACAATGAGGTTCGCTGTCTTGTGCGCGAATACATTCAGAATTCCATAGACGCTGCGCAGAAAAAAGATGATAATAGAAGTAAGAAAGTACTTGTGACTTTCTCTTATGGTGAAATGGTTTGCGCTGACTATCCCAATTTGATACAGTCATTAATTGGACGACTTAAAGCTTGTAGTGAAAGAAGTCAACAATTGCCAGGCTCAAAAGATATCTATAAGAGCAAGTACGAGTTTTTAAACTCCCGCAAGAACAGCACCATCGGTTTTTTGAAAGTGTCTGACTATTACACGACGGGCATGAATTATGTTGATGACGACGATGTTCCGTCTGCTTTTGATTCATGCGTGCATTGTTCATCATCAAGTTACAAGCCTGATGGTGGTTATGCAGGCGGCAGTCATGGGCTTGGTAAAACTGTAGGATTTGTCAATTCTCCATTCAATGCAGTTTATTATTCGACAAAGGATGATGAAAGTGGGCAAACATTTGGAGAAGGAGTAGTACGATTGTGTACTCATAAATATAGGAATGAGAACGGAGAGAAGGTTCTTTTTGAAGCCGATGCATTCTACAACAAAGGTGGGGCACCTAATTCAGGAGATGATATTCCCGTTGTTTTCAGAAGAGAGAAATCTGGAACTGATGCATTTGTGCTGGGAATGGAAGAGAATGCAGAAGATGTCAAAACGATGAAGAAAGAACTTCTTCGTGGATTCTTCTATGCTATTTACATGGAGTTGCTTGATGTTGACATATGCGGTGAGTTATTCACCAAGGCAAATATTGGCGACAAGATGCTTGAATATTTCCCTGAGCCTGATTATACCAATATAGACATAGACAGGAGCAACCGTCCAGAACTGAACTTTAACCCCCGTCCCTATCTTTTTGAAATTGCTATGTGTAGTAGCGACGAGAATCATATGCGGTTCACGACAGATGATTTCCCAGGCCAATTCCCTACCTTGGGGCATGCTACCTTGCAAATATGGAAAAGCGAGGATATCACAGCAGCAAAGTCCTTGGATAAGATTATCTTCATGCGAAACAAACTAATGACGGTGGAAGTAAGGAAGTATAATTCTTCTAAGGGCTTCTACGGTATTATGGTTTGTGATGGAGAAGGTGCCAGATATTTACGAATGCTGGAAGATGTAAGGCATGACAAATGGGATGTAAAAGAGTTGAAGGATATGAGCGATGAAGACAAGAGAAATGCAAGAAAGGCACTTCGAGAACTCGATTCGTTCCAAAAAGAGTGTATAAAAGTTCTCTTTCCTGAAGAGCATGATAAGCAACTTGAAATAAAGTCGCTAAAGAAAAGAAGAATTGGAAAGTTTGGAAGTCGAAGTGAAGAAAACGAAGAAGATAATATCTGGCCGACTACAAATGTGATTGAAAAGGAGAAGAATCAGAGCTCAAAGTCTGGCTTATTTACTATCTTTGAAGAAACTAAGGGACGAAAGAAAAAGAAGAAAAAGGGAACCATAACTGACGTAGAACCTGAAACAGATCCAGTACCTCGTCAAGAGCCTCCAACGCCTCCAACTCCAACGCCTCCAACACCAACACCTCCGACACCAGAGCCGCCTAAAAAAGCCCCGACTTACGTAGAAGGTAACGAAGGTGAAGATGATGGTATTGGTGAGA
The DNA here is from genome assembly GCF_022024115.1 of Prevotella communis. Taxonomy (NCBI): domain Bacteria; kingdom Pseudomonadati; phylum Bacteroidota; class Bacteroidia; order Bacteroidales; family Prevotellaceae; genus Prevotella; species Prevotella communis. The sequence goes on along the minus strand of NZ_CP091792.1, from coordinate 2,497,952 downwards.
CAGAGAATCCCAACGTTGAACGTGAGAGAGAAATTAAGCTGGATGGACGAAACAAACGTCTTAAGCCACTTCATAATGAGGATTTTGCATGCAAACTCGAAATTAGAGTTCCAAAAGACTATTATGATTGCAGGCTTGTCCTTGATATTCAGGCAGACGAGGGATTGTTCCCGCTTGATTTGAAAAATGTATCTGCCGGTTACCAAATTAGGTCTGGTGTATCGAATGAGATTTACGGATTTGATTTGAAAGCCGATACTCCTAATGTTATTAAGTTTACTCCACAGGAGAACGTCACATTGTATAGTTTAAACATCAAGGTTTATGGACATTAAAACAACTGCAACATATCCGTACCCCATCTGGGGCTTACCCGATAATTACAAGGGAGATGATCCTGCTGGGCATAGAGTAGGCTTGAAAAAGGATTCCGATGAAGATGTTTTCATTTTGGAGTATGAGGTGACCACGCATAATGAAGGTGTAGATAGACTTATCGCAGAAAATCTTGCGTCTTATCTTTGCATCATACAATGTTCTTCAACCTACTATACCCAGATAGAAAAGAGGGAAGAATCTTATTTCACAATCAAAATACCCTGTTCGAAAGTGAACAAAAGATTCTCCGTTAAGATTGAAATAGTAGCAACAGAGAACATCAATAGTTGCAATTATCTTGATGTAGATGAATTCTATGAGGGTATTGTAGATTACCAGAAAGGTGCAATGATTGCATTGGTGGAAAAATTTAACGTATCATTAACACCTAGCGATGATATGGCTAATCTGAGTAAATTTGTTAAGTACGAATATGCAAATGTTCAGAAGGTCACGAATGTTATTGATGGCATTATCTTGATACAGCTGCCATACTCCTATGAGAATGCAGGAAAATTGGTTTTGAACCAGTGCCCCAATGTGTTCGAGGCAATTTTGGTAAGGAATGCACTTATAGAAGCGGTTTACAAGTTGCGTTTATGTTATGATGACGATAAAAAGGATTGGATTTTCTATCTAACGCAATTTATCAAACAAATGGTTTCAGAAGACGAATTGCCTGAACTAGAAGGATATGACTATTCAATTGGTGATGTTCTACAAATAGTAGACAAAATTTTGCCTGATGTCATGCTTAACGCATTAGAGGAAGTAAAAGAAAAAATCGAACCAAAAGATTCAGATTCATGAAGCAGACAATCTTTACCCCAGAATTTGCCGAGGTATTAAGAATTCACGTTCAAGATAATCTCCCCAATTATCTTAACCCCACATTTAATTGGCGAGAAGAAGCCGAAAAACATGATGGGTTGTATGAGACTGATTTAGAGAAACCTGATTTGTCTGGTATGCTTGCATACGCAGATTCCAAAACTTCAGGCGATGACTATGAAGCGGGAAAGATCCTCTTTGAGGCGTTCAAAGACCTTACTCCTATGCAAGCAGCTCAAAGTCATTTTTGGCAATATCTTTCTCACGTTGACTTGTATGATTACATGAGAAGACGTTGGAATAAAATTGACGAACAGGATTGTGACCCTAATTACATTGCTGAACACTGGTTCTACAAGCAAAACAGAAATTGGCTGGAGGGCCTATATTGGTCTTTCAAGAATACCGTTCAAACTAACGAAGACGGAGTACTTGACTACACTTATACCAAGTTCCTTTTCAGAGAGCAGAACCTGCGTAATAGAGGTATCATGCCTTCTGCTACTGTGTTTAGAAATCCAGAGGCTTTAAAGGGGGTACTTCGTTTCTGCATAGAAGAAATGGACAAGAAAGATCGTGGCGAAGATACTGTCTTTGATAAATATTTCGAATATCGTATTACAGCACCTAAGGGCGTAGTTCAGTTAGTAAACAAGCTGGCAGGTGTAATAGAGGTATCTGCATATACGAGCCAAGACTTCTATGATTTTCTGGTTGCAAGTAGAGACATCATTAAGAGTCAGGGCGACAGAAAGAAAGAGAAGAAGGAGCGTGACGAGGCAATGGCAGCAGCAGGTATCGCTCCTAAGAAAAAGAAGAAGCATAAAAAGAGCAAGAAGCATAAGAGAAGATAATATATGGCAGAAATAGAAGAGTTTAAACAAGGAAAGACTCCGATAAAATTCATTGACCTTTTCGCTGGTGCTGGTGGCATTAGCGAGGGTTTTTTGCAAGCATATACTGACGATAAATATTTCGAATTTGTTCTGGCAAGTGACATCAATAGTAACTGCGAACTGACCCATAAAGTGAGATATAATCGCCAATTGGGGTTAGATACTGCGTTCATAACAGAAGATATTATGTCAGATGATTTCTTGGCACGTCTTGAAAAGGAGATAGGTGACCAGAATATTGATGTTGTAACGGGTGGCCCAAGTTGTCAGTCGTTTAGCTTGTCTGGCAGAAGAAGGAAGTTTGACAAACGCGACAATCTCTTTATTCACTATCTGAAAGTTATCCGCAAACTCCGTCCCAAATATTTTGTGATGGAGAATGTGAAGGGTATTCTGACGAAAGACAAGGGTAAGTTCAAAACGGCAGTAATGAATGAAATCCGCTCTATTATCGACGAGAATCAGGTGGATAATATGCTCGCCTATTTCAACGGTGTTTTAAGCAGAATGGCCAATGATTCAGTTCGTCAATGCTTCATTAACAAGATAAGAATAGAGGCCGTTGAGGATGGAGAAGAAGACTTTTTCATAGACAAGTATTTCCAAATTGTGGAATCTGTTTATAAGCAACTGACAAAGCCTGTTACGCTTAAAGTTAGCAAAAGCAATAAGCATATCACAACGATACGCCATGCGCTGTCTTTACTTAAGCTTTCTTCGGAACGTCAGAAGCTGATGAATTCCATACAGCATCTGAAGGCAGAGGCTGATGTTGACAACGACCAATTAGTTGACAAATTCAATAAGTTCCTATACGCAATAAGCGATGATGATTTGGTAGAAACCATAAACAGACATCTTTATTGGGTTGAGGAATTTAAGGCTCAGCCAGAAATCGTGGAAAGGTTCAAACTGTTGGTAAATCTTTATACATTGAGCCTCGAAGAAGTCTTTGGCGAATTGCGGAAATATGCAGAGGACGACAATTCTCTTGATGAATACGAGCAGATAATGAATGAGATACACCTTTATCGGATCAAGAAGCCGCTAATACTGAATTCGTCGGATTATGGTGTACCTCAGAATAGAGAAAGGGTTATTTTCATTGGGTGCCGTAAAGATCAGCCAGTGATATCGGAAATACCTGCCACAACTGTGGATAACAAAGTAACTGTCTATGAGGCATTGCACGACTTGGATTTCTTGAATAATGGTGAATCTGCGAATGACTATTCAGAAGTACCTGACATTGACCAATTCGCAGCTTTGGATGTTACTAGAAATATTGACGGAAGACTAGATGAAAACGGTGAGACCTATTCTGAGTGGTCAAGACAAGGACGACTTGGACACCGTTTTACTGTCAAAGAGCCTTTCTATGTGAGGAGTCTTGATAATCTTGAAAACGAGATTATTGAACATGCTCACCTCTTCAATCATCAGACAAGCAAGCAGAGTGAAGAGGTGCTTAATCGCTTGTCTGTCATCGCTGAGGCTGGTGACTATACTGATGAAGTAAAAAAGCAGCTGTCGGATATGGGACTCAACTCCGACAAGCGTAACTATACAGTACTGAAGCCAGACGGTCAATCTCCAACAGTTGTTACCTTGCCAGACGATTTCATTCACTACCGCAGCCATCGTGCACCAACGGTAAGAGAGATGGCACGTCTGCAATCTTTTGACGATTCGTTTGTGTTTCAAGGAAAGAGAACAACGGGCGGCGACAAGCGAAAATCCGAAACTCCACAATACACAATGGTTGGTAATGCGGTACCACCACTTATGGCGAAGGCGATAGCAAATAAGATTTTGGAAGTGATAGAATTAAATGTGTAACATATGAGAGAAGGATTTATCAAGGAACTGAATGCGTTATTTGCAGACTTCCAAAAGGCTGGTGCTAATTATGAAAGCAATATAGGGAAAGGTGTGTCGCTAGAGTCTCAATGTGGTGAGATTCTAAGAGGTGCTATTCCAAATAAGCTTAAGGAGTTGTTCTCGACGAACAACTATCGAATCAAGGGCTCAATAGGAACTGGACGTGTTTCCAAATGTCCTTGGGTAGCCATCATGAATAAAAAAGAGACAGAGTCGACCCAAAGTGGAATCTATCTGGTATTTCTCTTTTCTAGAGGTTTGAAGAAGGTATATCTGTCATTGGCTCAGGGAGTAACCAATTTGAAACTGCCCGAAATAATAAAGAATCGCGATACTTTAAGAAGTGAGCTGCGTCTAAAGAATGATTTACTTCTCCACTTTAACGATCAAGAAATAGATAGTGAAGAGTATAAAGCATGTGCCATTTACTCAAATGAATGGAAATGTAATGACAATGCATATTGCGAAAGACTTTTAATCGCATTTATTCATGCGTATAATACGTATATGGAGCATAAAGAAGGAAAAGTCAACATTCTGCCACCAATAGAAGTGTCTAATCTGTCTGATAACATAGATTTAGGTTTTTCTATCAATAAAATGATTGGTCATATCAAAGAGACGGGATTACTTTATAGTGAAAACCTGATAAAGCGTTTTGCTTTCTCGTTGATGTCGAAACGATTCCTGATACTGAGCGGTCTGGCTGGTTCGGGTAAGACGCAGTTGGCGTTGGCATTTGCAAGTGCATTGGTGAAGAACAAGGATAAGCAGATGTGTGTGGTGAGTGTAGGTGCAGACTGGACGAACCGTGAACCACTGTTGGGATTCCCCAATGCGTTACAGCCAGAGAAGTACGTGAAGCCAGAGAGCGGCGTGCTGGACCTGCTGATAGAGGTAAATCGCAAGGAGAATGCGGACAAGCCGTTCTTCTTGGTACTTGATGAGATGAACATGAGCTATGTGGAGCGATACTTCGCAGACTTCCTGTCGGCAATGGAGAGCAGGGAGAAAATTAGTCTGTGGAATAGCAATACGGACTCCGATAAAGTGATTGACGGTGTGCCGCAGCGAATTGACCTGCCAAAGAATCTCTTTATTATTGGTACCATCAACGTGGACGAGACAACGTATATGTTCTCACCCAAGGTGCTGGACCGCGCTAATGTGATAGAGTTTAAGATTTCGTCGAAGGAGATGGGTGAGTTCCTGCAAGAAATGCGTGAGATAGACCGTGACAACATTATCGGCAAGGCAGCTGGAATGGGAGCAGACTTTGTGGCAAAGGCATGTAAAAAGGACTTGGCCCAGGACAGTGAAGCTGTTGAGATGCTGCAGAAGTTCTTTGACGAACTGAAGAACGTGAATGCTGAGTTCGGTTACCGTTCGGCAACAGAGATATTCCGCTTTATCTGTCAGGCTAAGGCTAACGATGATACTGACAAAAAGATGACCGACGAGGAGATCCTGGATGCTGCAATCGTACAGAAACTGCTGCCCAAACTGCATGGTTCGCGAAAGAAGCTAGAGCCTGTGCTCGCCCAACTTTGGAAGCTCTGCTTTACGGGTGCGGGCAAGGATTTGAATATAGCAAAGGAGAATGTGGAGAAGGCCCAATACAAAGAGAGTGCCGACAAGATCCGCCGTATGTACGAGTCGGCAACGGCTAACGGATTTACAAGCTTTGCGGAAGCGTAAATAATGAATATTTTTGTAGACGAATAAACAATATAATATATGAATTGGAAAGAAAAGGCATTAATCTTGCTTGACAAAAGTCTAAAGCCAGTGCCACAGGAGCTCAACGAAATTGATTGGAAAGGTGGTTTGTCAGATGACAAAGAAAGGTTGGCACAGCATATATGTGCATTTTCTAATCTTATAGGGGGAGGCGTTTTAGTATATGGCGTCAATAATGATGCATCATTTGGTGAATTGACACAAGAGCGCATTGAGCTTATAGTTAATAGACTTGATAATATTGCTCAAAACAGGATGTTCACGCCTATACAATTAGAGCATGCAGTCATGGATTATGACGGTCATGCATTACTGTTTGTATATATTCCCGAATTCCGAGAAAAGCCAATGTATCTACGTGGCTCAGATATATATAATAGCTACATTCGTTCTGCAGGACATACAGTAAGAGCATCACGTCAGCAAGTTAGGCAGATGATTGCTGATTCAGAAGGGGTAAGTTACGAAAATCGAATTGCAAAGTATGGACTTACTGGGGCAGAGGTTCTAAGATTGTTGAACTATAAAAAAATATTTGAACTGCTTGAACGACAGCTTCCATCTACAGAAGATGGTATTTTGGGATTCATGGAAGAACTCGACATTTGCCGAAGTAGCAGCGTGGGGTATAATATCACTAACCTCGGTGCCCTGTTGTTTGCAAACACACTTTCTACTTTTGAGACAATGACAGGTAAAGGTGTTATTGTTCGCAGATATACTGGAAACAATAACAGACAAATGCTTTTGGAACAGGAAGGTGCAATGGGATATGCCGTCGGGCTGGAAGGTCTAATTACTTTTGTGATGAAGAATACTGGAACAGAGCATATAGATGGGGCTAAAAGAGAACTAATTCCTACTTATCCTCGTGTGGCTATACGTGAATTTATTGCTAATGCTTTGGTACATCAAGACTTTGCGATAAAGGGGATGCCTATTACAATTGAAATATTTGCGAACAGGCTTGTCATTACCAATCCTGGGTATTCTCTTAATGATGTAAATCGACTGATTGACCTACCTCCACATTCGCGTAACGAAAAGATGGCGCAATTGATGCTGCAATTAGGACTGTGTGAAAGGCGCGGTAGCGGGGTTGACCGTGCGGTAGAAGCTTTGGAAAAGATGTTTTTACCAGCATACAAGGCTGAAAGTGGAGATGACTTTACAAGAATTACACTATATCCCCAAAAAGCAATATCTGCAATGACAAGAGAAGAAAGAATTGAGGCCTGTTACCAGCATTGTTGTCTTGCTTATGCAGACAATGAGAGTATGAACAATCAATCTGTCAGAGAGCGCTTCGGGTTAAACAAGAATCAGGGAACAATTGCTTCTCACATCATTTCTGATACAGTGTCAAAAGGATTGATAAAATCAGCTAACCCTGAATCAGACTCTCGGAAGTTTGTCTCTTATGTACCATTTTATGCATAGTTTTATCTTCGCAGAAAATTCAAATTTTAGATAAGTTGCTGATAATCAATTATTTCTTATCTTCGCAGAAAATCCAAGCATAAAAAGGATATGTCAGAATATCTTAACATATCGGTCAAGGGAAAACACAGCGGACTGAGGCTAATAGTGTATCCACAGTCCTCAAAGGCGATGGTCTTTGAGGAACGGGAGCCGCTACCTGGCGAATCAAGGTGGCAGCTGGTAGAAGGATGTACTTATGCATATGAGTTTGTGGATGAAAAGGCAAACTGCCGATACCAGTTTGAGAGGGAGAATGATATTGTACGGTTCCACCCTAACAAGACAAGTCATGCAAGTGAAGGAACTTTGACTACGGGTATCTATGTGGGGCATCTGGCATTGCAAGTGGTGGAAGTGGACACACAGAAACAAGTTGGGAGTGTGAGCTTGGAGATAAGGAGCACTAAGTCGGAATATAGGAGTGACTATCGCCTGATGTTGGACGAGATTGCGGAATACTACACAGACTTGGTTCTGCAGCAAGGCTCGCCTGTGACGCAAAAACTGGAGATAGATCAGTCGTGCTCGTCAAAGACGCTCTATCAGCGATTCTCATTTGTGCGCTCATTGATTGATAGCGATGCTTTTTCAGAGGCTATCCACAAAATCATCTCAAACCCTGTGAGGAAGTGGACGGATGCTAATATTGAGCGTAACATTGTAGGCGTAAAACGTCTTAGCCGCAAAAACATCCGTCAGATAGTAGCAAGCACGGATAGGATTCAACTACCGATGGGAATGCGAATGGGTATGCCGGAAGGTCTGACCAGTGTACCTCGGAGAATTGATGTGGAATATAAACGCGACACGACGGACTGCCAGGAAAACCAATTCGTAAAGTTTGTGCTGCGTACCTTTGTGAACTTCTGTTCGGACATCCAAATGCTTCCCAATGCTACAGAACGTTTGAAAGCAGAGGCAAAAGAGACGACAGAACGCTTATACGAGCATCTTGATAACCAGTTCTTCCGCCTAATATCTCAACCCTCGCACATGAATATGAACAGTCCCGTCTTGCAGCGCAAGGAAGGCTACAGAGAAGTATTACAGGCTTGGTTGTTATTCGACTTGGCTGCAAAGCTGAACTGGAGTGGCGGAGATGACGTCTATGATGCGGGCAAAAAGAATGTGGCGACGCTTTACGAATACTGGCTGTTCTTCAAATTACTGGAACTGGTGAGCGAATTCTTCAATATCGAGCCACAAGCCTTGAAAGACTTGGTTCAAACAGATAACGATGGCATCAATTTGAGTCTGAAACAGGGGCAGATGAAAATGGTGTATGGAAAACAAGAGACTTTCTCTCGCATATTGAATGTTGCTTTCTATTACAACAGGACGTTTAACAAAGTCTCTGAAAACAACGACCCAATCCACAAAGCTGGTAGTTGGACGATGACCATGCGTCCAGACTATACGCTGTCGTTATGGCCTGGCGAAATATCCGAACAGGAGGCTGAGCGTCAGGAGCTGATGATACACATCCACTTCGATGCAAAATATCGACTGAATAAGGTGTTGCTCGAGGATAAAGACATTGAAGAGAATATCGAGAAAGATCTGGCAGAAGAAAAGCGAGAGCAGGAACTTAAAATCTATAAGCGAGGTGACCTGCTGAAGATGCATGCCTATAAGGACGCCATCAGACGAACGAGTGGTGCTTATGTTCTATATCCTGGTGATGAGAACAGGGAGCTCCGAGGTTTCCACGAAATCATTCCTGGTTTAGGCGCTTTCAGTATCCGTCCCGGACATTGGCAACAGGACTCAGTATATCTGAAACAATTCTTAGCAGAGGTGAAAGCCCACTTGATGGACCGCACGTCAGACCGTGAAAAACTGTCGTACTATCAGTATGACGTACACTTGAAAGCAAACGAGTCAATGACGATGGAAAGTCTGCCAGAATCAGAGGGTGAAAACCGTGATTTCCTGCCGAACGAAACGTGGGTGGTGTTGGGATACGTGAAAGATGTTCAGCACTTGGAGTGGATTCGCAAGACTGGACTTTACAACTTCCGTACTGGAACACAGAATGGCTCTGTGCGTTTGAGTCGTAACCTTGTCTCAAGTCGATATATCCTTTTGCATGCCAAGGGCGAGAGCATCGAGTTCGTAAGACTGGCAGATGAAGGCCCCCGAGTGTTTAGGCGTTCTGACTTGCTCCGCATGGGTTATCCACCTGCTAAGGACGAAGAGAAGAAGAAGGACGACATATACATTGTCTATCGCTTGGAGCCTGAACGAACCGAACCGGAATGGGCTCAATATAAATGGAAAATAAGTAATATAACAAACAGAACAGGCAATAGAGTGGCTATACCTGAACCTGTGAAACTGAGTGAACTCATGAAGAAGATCACAAAATAGTTGCAAAAAAGTTCCATGTACGTTTTGTTCGTATTTATTCCCTCTATTTGAAGTATTATCTTAGCATGGATAAACTCTCACCACAACAACGACACACGAACATGGCGGCAATCCGATCGAAGGACACGAAGCCAGAGCTGATTGTGCGGCGTGGGTTGTGGAGTAGGGGATTCAGATACAGACTTAACCACAAGCGGTTGCCTGGGCATCCGGACTTAGTGCTGAGGAAATACAGAACGTGCATCTTTGTGAACGGCTGCTTCTGGCATGGACACAATGTGATGTCTGATGTAAGATGTAAGAAGGATGATGTCATTGAGAGTTCGGAGTGCTGTAAGATACCGAAGACGAACCGTGAGTTTTGGGTGGCGAAGATTCGCAGGAACAAAGAACGAGACAAGAAGGAACAGCAGAAGTTGGCAGAGATGGGATGGCACTGTATCACGGTGTGGGAGTGTGAGCTGAAGCCGTCGAAGCGTGAAGAAACGCTGGAGGCATTAGCGTTTACGCTGAACCACATATTTCTGCAAGACAGAAAATGTAAGATGGCTGATGTAGGAAGTAAGATGTATCCTCAGATGGAAGAGGAAAGCGAGAATTACCTGAAAGCTGCGGAGGAAGCAATATGAAACAGATAGAAGTTGTAGCAGCAATCATCCGCGATGAGGAAGGACGCGTATTCGGCACTCAGCGTGGATATGGCGAGTGGAAGGACTGGTGGGAATTTCCTGGCGGGAAAATTGAGGCTGGGGAGACTCCCGAGGAAGCACTGAAGCGTGAAATACAGGAAGAACTGGAAACGGAGATCTGTGTGGATGAATTTCTGTGTACTGTGAAGTATGATTATCCGAAATTTCACCTGACGATGCATTGCTATTGGTGTCATATTGAAAGTGGCAGCCTGACGCTGAACGAACACGAGGCGGCACGATGGCTCGCGAAGGACGAGCTGGGTAGCGTGAAGTGGCTGCCAGCAGATGTAGAAGTGGTGGAGAAAATGAAAAAGCAAATATAAGACGAAATCAGGAAGAAATGATTATGACTATTGGAGACAAAGCGCCCGAGATTCTGGGCAAGGACGAACAGGGACGGGACATCCGTCTGAGTGATTACAAGGGTAGGAAGCTGGTGCTATACTTCTACCCGAAGGACAATACGAGTGGATGTACCGCAGAGGCTTGCAGCTTGCGCGACCACTACAGCGAACTGCAGGGTAGGGACTATGAGGTGGTTGGTGTGAGCAAAGACTCGGCTGCTTCGCACGTGAAGTTTAAGGAGAAGTTCCAGTTGCCGTTCCCCTTGATTGCTGACATCAATCATGAATTGCTGGAGGCGATGGGTGCTTGGGGTGAGAAGAATATGTATGGCAAGAAGACGATGGGTACCATACGCACTACTTTTATCATCAACGAGGAAGGCATCATCGAGAAGATATTTGCAGGGAAGCAGGTGAAGACCAAGGAACACGCTGAGCAAATTTTGGATAATCACGAGACGGTTCTTTGACTACTCTCTGTCGCTACTTCACTTGTGCTCCGGCAGCGTCAAACTCCTTGCCGTTAGCCTCGATGACAATTTTTCCGTCCTTGAAGTATTTCTTCTTGTTAGCGGAAGTGTCGTTAGCAGCAGCCTTTACATTCTGCACGGCGGTAGGATCTGCATACACCTTCCAGTCGTTACCGTCGTAGGTGTATATCGTCCAGCCATTGGCATTAGCGGCCGTCACCTGCGTGGTGGTTATCTCGTTCTGATCCTGTTTGTTATAGATAGCATACAGTTTGCCTTTAGATACGGCAGGCAGGCTCGCTACCAATGCGTCCATTGTCTCGCCCTTTATCTGGTTCAGAGAAATGTTCAGCTCCTCAAGCGCCGCGTTCTGCGACAGGTCGAGAGCCGTCAGCAGATTGTTGGAGCAATTCACCCATGACAGCACCGTGTTCTTCGACAGGTCGAGCGTCCTCAGCTGGTTTTCGCTGCACGACAGGGTTTCCAGTTCCGTATTCTGCGACAGGTCGATCGATAGGATGTTGTTTTCGTAGCAGAAGAGTCTTGTCAGCGCCGTGTTCTTCGTCAGGTCGAGAGCCGTCAGCAGGTTGTTGTCGCAGAGGAGTTCTTCCAGCGCCGTGTTCTGCGTCAGGTCGAGCGTCTTCAGCAGGTTGAAGCTGCATTTCAGGCTTGTCAGCGCCGTGAAGTGCTCTATGCCCTTCAGGCTCTGGATTTCCATAAACTGCACTTTCATACTCGTCACACCGTCAATTTCCTCTGGCGTCAGTTTGCCGTCAGCGCCATACGTCTGGGCTAACAGGAATTTGCGGAACTTCCTGTCGGGAAAGTTAGTTTCGTTGATGTCAATATCGGCATGTGCACCCAGCGTTGTCATGAACATCAGGGCGAAAAGTGAGACTAACTTTTTCTTCATGATATATTATTGTCTTAAAAATGGAATTACTGTATCTGTTTAATTCCTTAGATAAAAAGGTTACCAAGATAATTTATTCAGTCGCAGAATCGCTTGGTGAGGTCGCCATAGGCCTCGATGCGACGGTCGCGGAGGAAGGGCCACCAGCGGCGTACCTGTTCGGATCGCTTCATGTCAATATCTACGATGATGCTTTCCTCGTCGGTGGTTGATGCCTCATAATAGAGTTCACCCTGAGGACCGCAGACGAAGCTGGTGCCCCAGAAGGGAACGCCGTCTTCATCGCCTACACGATTGACGGCAACGACCGGGAGTCCGTTGGCCACGGCATGGCCACGCATCACGGTCTGCCAGGCCATACGCTGGCGCTCCTGCTCGTCGGGGGTGTCGTTGGGGTCGAAGCCGATGGCGGTGGGGTAGATGAGGAGCTCGGCACCGGCAAGGGCCATGAGACGGGCTGCCTCGGGATACCACTGGTCCCAGCAGACGAGGACGCCAAGACGGCCTACAGAGGTCTGGATGGGCTCGAAGCCGAGGTCACCAGGGGTGAAATAGAACTTCTCATAATAGCCGGGGTCGTCGGGGATATGCATCTTGCGGTATTTGCCGGCAATGGTGCCGTCTTTCTCGAAGACAACGGCGGTGTTATGGTAGAGACCGGGGGCACGGCGCTCGAAAAGGGAGGTGACGAGCACGATGCCGCATTCCTTGGCTACGCGGCCATAGATGTCGGTGGAGGGACCTGGGATGGGTTCGGCCAGGTCGAAGAGGTTGACATCCTCTATCTGACAGAAATAGAGGGAGTTGTGGAGCTCCTGCAGAACAACGAGTTCTGCACCGCGCTTGGCGAGGTCACGGATGCCATCGCAGAGGCGCTCGATATTGTTGACAACATTGGATGTGTTGTGTTGCTGAAGAAATCCTATTTTAAGGCCCCCTAAGTTAGGGGGTTGGGGGTTTGAACATTTTTTATTCATGATAATCTCTCTTTAATTATTTCTTTTATTCTTTCAATAACATTATCAATGGTTGTTTCAATTTCTTCATTTGTGAATCGAATAACCACAATTCTGTTTTCATTTAAGAAAGCTGTTCTATCAGCATCTTTTATAGTGCACTCTTGTGTATCGTGTATACTTCCATCTACTTCAATACATAATCTGAGCTGGGGACAATAGAAGTCCATAATATATGGTCCAAAACCATGTTGCCTTCTGAACTTGTAACCATCAACTTGGCGGTTGCGTAGTCTTGTCCATAGTCGGTGCTCTGCGGGGGTAGGGTATTTTCTTTGCAGTTGACGAAATTCCTTTGTGACCGGATGGTTGGAATAATTCATAATACATTATTTGTTTGTTCAGACCCCCAACCCCCTAACTTAGGGGGCATGGATAGTACTGCATGGTGCAGCAATGGAGGGAGCCGTGCTGCTTGATGACGGCACGACAGTCGATGCCGATAATCTCGCGGTCGGGATAGGCCTCGCCAATGATACGGAGGGCCTCGGCGTCGAGGTCGGGCTGGGCATAGGTGGGCACCAGGACGGCACCATTGATGACCAGATAGTTGGCATAGGTGGCGGGGAGACGGTCACTGTCAGCGACGGAATCGCTGACCACACTACCTTCGGCCACGGGAGGATCATAGATAGGACGGGGGAGGGGGAGCTTCAGAAGGCGGTAAGGACGGCCCTCAAGGGTGCGAAGTGCACGCAACTCTTCTTCCATCAGTGCCAAATCAGGATGGTCGGCATCGCCACCGGTATAGACGATGGTGTCGTCTGGACAGATGCGTACCAGGGTATCGATATGGCCATCGGTATCATCGCCAATGAGGCTGCCGTGGTTGAGCCATACAACGCGCTCGGCACCGAGATATTCCTTGAGGCGGGCTTCAATCTGGGCCTGCGTGAGGGGCTGGTTGCGATGAGGCGCCATGAGGCAACAGGTCGTTGTGAAAATGGTGCCCTTGCCATCGCTCTCGATAGAGCCGCCCTCGAGGACGAAGTCGAGGTGGGACTCGTACTTGCCCTTAACGATGCCTTGGTCGTAGAGGTGCTTGTTGATCTGATTATCCAGATTGGCCTCGAACTTCTCACCCCAGCCGTTGAACTTGAAATCGAGAAGGACGATGTCAGAGGGCTGATGTCTGATGTCTGATGTCTGAGGGCTGAGGGCGGTGGTTTCCTCTACGGTAATGAAGCCGTGGTCGCGCGCCCAGGTGTCATTAGATGTTAGATGTAAGATGTTTGATGTAAGATGTTTGATGTCTGATGTGAGGCTCTCAGGGGCCACTATGAGCAGGGCCTCACGCTTACAGATTTCTCGCGCCATCTCCTCGTAGACAGCGGTAATCTCGGGCAGGATAGGGGCCCAGTCGGTGTCCTTGTGAGGCCAGGTGAGCTGTACCATGCTCTGGGGTTCCCACTCGGCCTGCATGCGTCTTTTTTTCGTATTCATGGTGCAAAGTTACGAAATAATTGATAATTCACAATTGATAATTGATAATTATTTAGTACTTTTGTGGCCATAAACTAATGAATGGTATGCTGGAACTGAATGATGTGGTGGTAGAAGGAGCCTCAAAGACGGTGTCGATGATGGCTAAGGAAGGCGAGGTGACATGCCTGACGGGAGACAGTCGGGAGGTGCGCTCGCATCTGCTCCTGGCCATGCTGGGACTGTCGCCCGTGAGAAGCGGCTTCATCAGTATTGACGGGGAACCGCTGAACAGGCAGACCGTGAAGACGCTGAGAAGGATGATGGCCTATGTGCCTGAGGAACTGGTGGCCGACGGTGAGGTGACGGTGTATGAACCACCTACGGTGCAGGAGGTGTTTGAATGGAAGGAGAACAGGGATGCGGCTATCTCCAACGGACTGCTGGAGGAGGAAATAAGACGCACGATGGCTCCAAGGAAGAAAGCGCAGCTACTGGCCGTGGCGGTGCTGAGAAAGCGACCCATCCTGCTGGTGGACCAGCCGCATGTGCTCTCGGCCGATTATCTGCGTCAGCAGGCGCGCGACGGACATATCGTCATTGTGAGCAGTGATGATGAGGATATACTGCGTGTGAGTGATAACGTGATAGAACTATAAAAAAGACAGAAAAGAAATGATGAGCTCAGATATATCGTTTTGGGGCGTGAGCCTGTTGGTGGTGTTGCTATTGGCATCAGTAGCCGTCTATTGGTTGATAGACCGTAAGGAGATGGCGCGCGTGCTGCGGGTGTTTGGCCTGATGGCAGGTCAGATGGCAGTGATAGGCATCATTGCCTGGACGGCCTGTAAAGCGAACGCCTGGTGGGCAGATATGCTGTGGTTGGTGGTTCTGATAGCCCTGGCCACAGGCTGGTGTCTGTACAAGATGCGGAAGACATGGAAGCAGATGCTGACGTCTGTGGTGGCTGCCTTGACGGCAGGCACGCTGATTGGTAGCGGCGTGATGATGCTCTGCATGCCAGGCCGGTTCTTTATCCCCATAACGGCAGTGATGGTGACTCATCTGGTGGTGGCTGTGAAGGAGACGCTGCAGACCTATCAGCGCAGTCTGACGCATACGGAAGCACACCGCCTGTATATGCAGGCCAACGGTGCCACGTTGCTGGAGTCGCTGATGCCCAGCGTGCGCAGAGCCCTGAGAGCCACCGTACAGCCCCAGCTACGAACAATGGCACAGCCCCTGTTGGTGACCATGCCATTGCTCTTTGTAGGTATGTTGCTGGGCGGCGTATCGCCTGCCACGGCAGTTGTCGTGATGATTTTACTGATGATGGCTGCCTTCGTGTCGACGGTGGTAGCAGCCATCGTAGCCCTTTACTGCTTTAAGAGATAAGCCTTAAAGTCGGCGAAAGCCTTTGTCATGGGGACGCTCTGCTTCTCGCCCTTCATAAAGGCGGCAAGGCGTTCGGGGATGGCTACGTCGATGCCCAGGATATCGTCCACCTTCTCCTTGAACTTCGCGGGATGGGCTGTCTCGCAGAAGACGCCAATCTCGCCGGGCTTGAGCTGTTCCTCGAGGGCGCGATAGCCGCATGCTCCGTGAGGATCGAGGATATAGCCCGTCTCCTTGTAGCACTGGCGCATGGTCTCGCGAATCTGTTCGTCGCTATAGGTGGCACCGCTGATGAGGCTGGTGATGCGCTTGTGGGTCTCCTCGGGCGACAGTTTGCCATTCTCAGAATAGAGGTTGATGATACGGGCAAAGTTTGAGGGATCGCCCACGTCCATAGCGTTAGCCAATGTCTGCTTAGAGGGCTTGGGATTGTACTGGCCCGTCTGCAGATAGTTGAAGAAGATATCGTTGGCATTGTTGGCAGCAATGAAGCGCTTCACGGGCATGCCCATCTGATGGCCAAACAGGGCGGCACAGATGTTGCCGAAGTTGCCTGATGGCACGCAGATAACGATGTCTTCGGGGTTGTGGCCAAGGGCCATGAGTTGTGCCACGGCATTGAAGTAATAGAATGCCTGGGGCAGGAAACGCGCCACGTTGATGGAGTTGGCCGAGGTGAGCATCATGTGCTCGTTGAGTTCCTTGTCCATGAAGGCGCTCTTGACCAGAGCCTGACAGTCGTCGAAGACACCATCGACCTCAATGGCAGTGATGTTCTTGCCCAACGTGGTGAACTGGCACTCTTGGATAGGTGATACCTTGCCCTTGGGATAGAGCACATAGACATGGATACCATCGACGCCCAGGAAACCATTGGCCACGGCAGAACCGGTGTCGCCAGAGGTGGCAACGAGGACGTTGACGGATTTGGATTTGGTGGCTGTACCACAGCCACATACGGAACCGTCGCCACATACGTAACCGTCGCCACATACGGAACCGTCGCCACATACGGAACCGTCGCCACATACGGAACCGCCACGACGCAGGAAATACTGCAGGAGGCGAGCCATGAAGCGGGCACCTACATCCTTGAAGGCCAGGGTGGGACCGTGGAAGAGTTCGAGGGAGTAGATGCTTTCCTTGACCTTGACCACGGGACAAGGGAACTGCAGGGTGTCGTATACCAGGTCCTGCAGACTGTCGAGGTCTACATCGTCGCCAAAAAAGGCACTGGCCACATTGAAAGCGATGCCCTGGAACTTCATCTTCGGCATGTCGGTGAAGAACTGCTGAGGCAGTTTGTTGATAACCTCAGGCATATAGAGTCCGCGGTCTTCTGCCAAGCCTTTTACCACGGCTTTGCGAAGATCTGCCACAGGGGCTTTTCCATTGGTGCTATAGTATTTCATATGAATTGATAATGGACAATGGATAATTGATAATTCTAATTGATTCTCATGAATTCTTGCATGAACTGCTGGAGGCGCAATAGTCCATAACTGCCAGTGACGCATGCCTCCTCATCATAGTGCTCCACAGCGTCGGGCTCTATACCTTTATAATATATAAGGAAAGGCACTGGCTCGTTGACATGGATGCGCTGCTCAACGGGTGTGGGGTGATCGGGCAGGATGGCGATGCATACAGGTTCGCTCATCTGTTCGGTGGCCTCGAAGATGGGCTTGATGAGGCGCTGGTCCAGGTAGTCGATAGCCTTGAGCTTCAGGTCGAGGTCGCCATCATGGCCAGCCTCGTCAGTAGCCTCTACATGCACAAATACGAAGTCATCAGTCTGCAGGGCGTCGATGGCAGCCTGCGCCTTGCCTTCGTAGTTAGTGTCGGCCAGTCCGGTGGCACCGGGCACCTTGATGATGCGCAGGCCGGCATATTTGCCAATACCCTGAATAAGATCGACAGCCGAGATGACAGCTCCCGTCTTTACCTGGGGGTACTGCTGCATGAGGGTCTGCATGGAAGGACGATAGCCGCCGCTCCAAGGCCAGATGCTGTTGGCCTGACGCTCACCACGGGCAGCACGCGCCTGGTTGAAAGGGTGCTGGGCGAGGAGCTCCTGCGAACGCAGGATGAGGTCGTTGATGAGAGAGGCGGTTTCTGTGGGGGAGAGATGAGAGGTGTCAGCGACCGAATCGCTGACCACGGTATCGCTGTCTGCTAAACCGGGCTCCGGGGTTACCAGGAGGGGATGCCAGGGCTCGTTGGGATGATCGTGGGGCGGAGCACAGACAATGTGCTTGTTGCCCCCCTTGATGATGAGCAGATGGCGATACTGAATGCCACAGATGAACTTGACGCGCTCGCAGCCCTCTTTCTCGTTGATGGGCTTGGCGAGAGTCTCGTTGAGATAATCGATGAGTATGCGGGCATCCTCCGTTTGGAGGTTACCACCATTGTGGGTGATAATCTTTCCATCCTCGAGTGTGATGATATTACAGCGGATGGCGAAATCATCGGCTTGCATCTCGTAACCAATAGAAGCTGCTTCCAGAGGACCGCGTCCTTCATAGACCTTGTTGAGGTCATAGCCCAGGATGGCGGTATTGGCTACTTCTGAACCTGGGGGGAAACCCTCGGGAACGGTAACCAAACGGCCTGTTCGGCCTGCCTTTGCCAGGCGGTTCATGTATTCAGGACGTGCATATTGCAGAAGGGTCTTCCCGCCAAGGCGGTCGACCTTATGGTCGGCCATGCCGTCGCCTAAAATAATGATATGCTTCATAAGGAAAAAGGCTGGACGGCAGAACCGTCCAGCACACTATTTTAGATGTTAGCGATAGACATGATATTGGCGAAGACACCGGCTGCGGTAACGGCTGCACCGGCACCATAGCCCTGGATGAGCATCGGATACTCCTTATAACGCTCAGTGGTGAGGAGCACGATATTGTTGGAACCCTCCAGACCATAGAAAGGATGTCCGTAAGGTACCTCCTTCAGGGCAACGCTGGTCTTGAAGTTAGAAGGATCTTTCTCGTCGGCTTCCATCGTAGCCACGAAGCGCCAGCGCTTGTTCTCGCTCTCCAGTACCTTGCGACGGGCTTCGAAGTCGGCATCGAGTTCAGGCAGCTTAGCCCAGAAATCATCGATAGAACCCTCGAAATAGCTGTCGGGCACGAAGAGATGCTTCTCTACATCATCCTGCTCTACCTTATAGCCAGCCTCACGCGTCAGGATAACCAGTTTGCGGATCACGTCCGTACCACTGAGGTCGATACGTGGGTCGGGCTCAGAGTAGCGCTGCTCCTTGGCGCGACGAACAGTCTCAGAGAAGGGCACATCGGCAGCAATCTCATTGAAGATGAAGTTCAGTGTACCAGAGAGGATGGCCTCGATCTTCAGAATCTTATCACCCGAGTTGCACAGGTCGTTGATGGTACCGATGATAGGCAGACCAGCACCTACGTTGGTCTCATAGCGGAACCATACACCGCGATCGCGGGCCGTCTGCTTCAGCTTCAGGTAGCTGTCGTAATCGCTTGATGCGGCAATCTTATTAGCAGCAACAACAGAGATATTATGCTCCAGGAAAGTCTGGTAGAGCGTGGCAATCTGCTTGCTGGCGGTACAGTCGACAAAGACAGAGTTGAAGATATTCATCTTGACAATCTCGTCGCGCATATGCTCCGTATTAGCGGGGAAGCCTGCACGCAGAATCTGCTCGTAGTTATCGAGGTCGATACCGTCACGGTCGAGAACGAAGTTGGCTACATCAGAAATACCAACCACATTCAGCTTCAGACGGCGTGACTGCATCAGGAACTGCTGTTGGGTGCGAATCTGCTCGAGCAACATGCCACCCACGGTACCGATACCGCAAATGAAGATGTTGAGCACCTTGTATTCAGACAGGAAGAACGAGTCGTGGAGCACGTTCAGTGACTTACGCAGGAACTTGCCATCGACCACGAATGAGATATTCGTCTCGGAAGCACCCTGGGCACAAGCAATCACAGAGATACCTGAGCGTCCGAGAGTGCCAAACAGTTTGCCGGCGATACCAGGTGTCTGCTTCATGTTCTCACCCACGATGGCGATAGTAGCGAGTCCGCTCTCTACCTGCATGGGGAACATGGCACCCGTCTCAATCTCCTTGGCAAACTCAGCATTCAGCACTTCTACTGCAGCCTCGGCATCCTCGTCGCGCACACCAATAGAGGTAGAGTTCTCAGAAGAAGCCTGTGATACCATGAAGACAGAGATGCCCTTGTTGGCCAGGGTGGTGAAGATACGGCGGTTGACACCGATGACACCCACCATTGACAGACCAGTGACGGTAATCAGGGAAGTACCCTTGATAGAAGAGATACCCTTGATAGGCTTCTGGTCGTTCTCAATGTTAGCCTTGATAAGCGTGCCCGGATGTTCAGGATTGAAGGTGTTCTTAACCTTGATGGGGATATTTTTTACGCAGACGGGATAGATGGTTGGCGGGTAGATAACCTTTGCACCGAAGTTGCACAGCTCCATCGCCTCTACGTAAGAAAGTTCGTTAATGGTATAAGCGCTCTTGATGACTTTGGGGTCGGCTGTCATGAAACCATCGACATCGGTCCAGATCTCCAGCACCTCAGCATTCAGTACGGCAGCAAGGATAGAAGCGGTATAGTCGGAACCGCCACGTCCCAGGTTGGTTGTCTCGTGAGTGTCACTGTCGCGGGCAATGAAGCCGGGAACGACGTAGATTTTATTTGTTGCGACAGAATCGCAACACACACTGCTGAAGGCCTCCTTGACGAGCTTGGTGGTCTCTTCGGTGTCGACAACATGCTTGCCCTGCTTCTTCTGTGTGCGGATGAAGTCGCGGCTGTTCATACGAACACCATTCTTCACCATCGCAGCAACGATATGGGAACTGAGGCGCTCTCCATAGGATACGATGGTGTCCTCGGTCTTCTTCGACAGATCGTGAATCAGGTAAACACCATAGTAGATACTCTTCAACTGATCGAAGAGCTGGTCTACATTATTAATTAAGTCTACGCGCTTGTTGATGTCCTGGATGATAGTGTCTATCATCGAGTGGTGGCGTCTGACCATCGCGTCGAATTCCTCGCGATAGCGCTCGTCTCCCTGTTTTGCCATCTGCGACATCGTAATCAATTTGTCGGTGATGCCGCTGAGTGCGCTTACTACTACTATGACAGGTTGCGTCCGAGCCTCTGCCTCCACAATTTCTTTTAAGCTCAAAATGCTTTTTACGGAACCTACGGACGTTCCGCCGAATTTCATTACTTTCATATTCCTATGCAATTTATCTTTCCGAATGGTACCCCTCAACAAGCGGGGACTAATCCATTGGCGCTGCAAAGGTAATGCAAAATTTTTATTCGACCACCTTTTTGGTCAATATTTTTTCGGTATTGTCTTAAAATCCTGTGTTATATGTCTCTATAATTGCATAAATATTCCTTGATATGTTGATGATGGCTGCTATGGCAATCAGGATGAATGATACGATCTTCATCCAAGTGTTGCGGATGCCGAAAGGCAGGACGAATGTGAGTAGGGCAGCGACGATGTTCAGGAATAGATAGACAAAATGCTTGGTCTGCCACGTGCATCCTATCCAGTCAAAAAGATAGCCAATACTGGCGTTAGTGATAGACATGAAGATGATGGAAAAGCAGTAGGCCATGATCAGGATACTGTTCCAGTCTTGTTTTTTGTCAAACTTGATACCGCATTTATTGCAGTACAGTGCATTCTCGTCGTTCTCGTGTGAGCATTTAGGACATTTCATATTTTTATAGGTTTTATGATACGGGGTGCAAAGGTAATCATTTTGAAGTGAAAAGTGAAGAGTGTCAAGTGAAAAAATTGCTGGAGCATGTTGTTTTTCCATATTTTATTTGTAATTTTGCATCCAATGACAAACGAATATCAACTACGCGTTTTGCCGCAGGTGGCGGCCAGCGCAGATAAACTAAGGAAATATATAGCTGAGGAACAGGGCCTTGCCCTGGGCGCACTGAAGGCTGTGCGTATTCTGAAGCGCTCGATAGATGCGCGCCAGCGCACCATCTTCGTGAACCTGAAGGTACGTGTCTACGTGAACGAGCTGCCTACGGAGGATGAGTTTGAGCATGTGGACTATCAGGATGTGAGCAACAAGCCACAGGTGATTGTGGTGGGTGCTGGTCCTGGCGGACTCTTTGCTGCCCTGAGACTCATCGAATTGGGCCTCCGTCCTATTGTGCTGGAGCGAGGCAAGGATGTGCACGAACGCAAGAAGGACCTGGCGAATATCTCCCGTACCCAACAGGTGGATGGCGAGAGCAACTACTGTTTTGGTGAGGGTGGTGCTGGTGCCTATTCTGACGGCAAGCTCTATACCCGTTCGAAGAAACGTGGCAATACCGAGAAGATTCTCCGCGTGTTCTGTCAGCACGGTGCCTCGACCAATATCCTGGCTGATGCCCATCCCCATATCGGTACGGACAGGTTGCCTCAGGTCATCGAGGCTATGCGCAACACCATCATCCGTTGTGGTGGTGAGGTGCATTTCCAGACTAAGATGACGGAGCTCATCATGAAGGGGCAGCAAGTAATTGGTTGTGTGGCTAATGAAAAAGAATTCCTTGGGCCGGTGATCCTGGCGACAGGTCACTCGGCGCGTGATGTCTACCGCTACCTGAATGAGGCAAAGATTCATCTGGAGGCAAAGGGAATTGCTGTGGGCGTGCGTCTGGAGCATCCCTCGCAATTGATAGACCAGATACAGTATCATCGTAAGGAGGGCAGGGGACAATGGCTGCCTGCTGCAGAATATGCCTTTGTGACACAGGCTGACGGACGAGGCGTGTACTCGTTCTGTATGTGTCCGGGCGGTTTCGTGATTCCAGCCGCTACGGGTCCTGAACAGATTGTGGTCAACGGCATGAGTCCTGCCAACCGAGGTACACAATGGAGTAATTCGGGCATGGTGGTTGAGGTGAGACCGGAAGACCTGGAAAGTGGAAAGTATGGAGTGAAGAGTGAAAAATTTGCTCCCGCACTTTCGATGATGTATTTCCAGGAGGAACTGGAGCGGATGTGCTGGCAGCAAGGTAATATGAAGCAGACGGCTCCTGCCCAGCGTATGGCAGACTTTGTGAATGGCAGACTGAGCTATGATTTGCCGAGAAGTTCATATGCCCCGGGGCTGGTGTCGTCTCCGTTGCACTTCTGGATGCCAAAGCCTATCGCCTCGCGCTTGCAACAGGGCTTCAAGACCTTTGGTAAGCAGGCACATGGATTCCTGACAAACGAGGCTGTGATGATTGCCATGGAGACCAGAACATCGAGTCCGGTGCGTATTGTCCGTGACAACGAGACCCTGATGCATGTGCAAGTAGAGGGCCTGTTCCCTTGTGGTGAAGGCGCCGGTTATGCAGGTGGTATCGTATCGGCTGGCGTGGATGGTGAGCGTTGTGCAGAAATGTGTGCATCGTATATGGAAAAAGTTGGATGAAAATTTGGCGGATTCCATTTTTATTCGTAATTTTGCCGATGTACATAATGCTTTACGTGAAACCTAATAAATCTATACGCTTATGAATAAGGAGGAGAAATTTGTAATCACCATCAGCCGACAGTTTGGCACTGGTGGACACGAGATTGGAGCCGAATTAGCCCGTAGGCTTAATGTGAAGTTGCTGGATAAGCAGATACTGAACGAAATGGCTCGTAAATATAATATTGTGGAAGAGGCCGTAGAGAAAATAGAATCCCGCAATCCGTTGTGGCGTGATGATTTCACACAGTTCTACCGTTCGTATATGGCCGGAGCCGAGTATAATGGACAGGAGCACGACCAGACCTCACGCCAGTTGTTTGAGGCGCAGGCTGAAGTGATCAGGAAAATTGCAGCACAGGAGTCGTGCGTCATCGTGGGCCGTTGCGGCTTCCATATTTTCCGCAATCATCCGAATGCCCTGAAGATATTCATCCATGCAGATGTAGACTGCAGGAAGAAACGCATAGGGCGGAAGTATGATATTTCAGAGAGCGACGCGGCTGCCATGATCGTTGACAATGACTACAGTCGTGAGCTCTATACAAAGACGTTTACAGGCAGTGAATGGCAAGATGCCCGCAACTATGACGTCTCGTTGAACGTTAAGCAGTTTGGCGTGAACGGTGCCGTTGACTTCCTGATGAATGTCATAGGATAATAAAAAAATATGGCTTTTGGAAAATGGATTGGCGGCTATCTGGGATGGAGCGCCTTTGGACCCTTGGGGGGTATTTTAGGATTTGTAATAGGCGCACTGTTTGATACGGCTGTCAATAGTAGTGAGGGCGAGACTTTGCGCCTCACCGATGAGCAGTCGCAACAAGGTGACCGTAATAGTTTCTTTATCTCGATGCTGGTGCTGGCGGCCTATATCGTAAAGGCCGATGGCAAGGTGATGCATTCGGAAATGGAACTGGTACGAGGTATGCTCCGTCAGAATTTTGGCGAGGCTGCAGCTCAGCAGGGCGATCAGTTGATGCGCCAGTTGTTTGCTGAGCAGGACCGTCAGGGAAATGCCGCCTATAGGCAGAATATCCAGCAGGCCTGTAATCAGATTGCCTATCATGTAGATTATTCTGGACGATTGCAGTTGCTCAACTTCCTTGTGATGATAGCACAGGCCGATGGGCGTGTGGATCAGGTGGAGGTTGCTGCACTGAAGGAGGTTGCCCAGTGGATGCAGATGTCGCCCCAGGAAGTGGATGCGATGCTGCACCTGGAGGGTGACTCACTGGAGGATGCCTACAAGGTGCTTGGCGTGAGTGCGGATGCTACCGATGATGAGTTGAAGAAAGCCTATCGTCGTCTGGCTCTGGAACATCATCCCGACCGTGTGGCAAAACTGGGTGATGACGTACGTAAGGCCGCAGAAAAGAAGTTCCAGGAGATAAATGCTGCCAAGGATCGCATCTGGAAAGCCAGGGGGCTTTGAGATGTAAGATGTCTGATGTAAGATGTAAGAGGTAAGAGGTAAGAAGTAAGAGTTTAGAGTTGAAACAGCCGGCTATTTTGATTCCAGAGGGTTGCGACAAGGTGCTGTTGCACGCTTGTTGCGCACCATGTTCATCAGCTATTGTAGAATGGCTGATGGCGAATGGCGTGCGTCCCACCATCTTCTATTTCAACCCCAATATCTGGCCTCGTGAGGAATATGAGATTCGCAAGAACGAGAGTAAGCGCCATGCCGGGCGTCTGGGATTGGAATGGATAGACGGTGACTATGACCACGAAGGATGGCGTACGGGCGTTTGCGGGTTGGAAAACCAGCCTGAGCGGGGACTGCGCTGTGAGCAGTGCTTTACGTTGCGATTGACGGAAACGGCCCGTAAGGCTCAGAAACTTGGCTTCCGCTATTTTGCTACCACACTGGCCTCCAGTCGTTGGAAGAGTTTGGAACAGATAGAACGGGCAGGACAGAAAGCCATGGCTGAGGTACCTGGAACCGTGTTCTGGGCACAGAACTGGCGCAAGGGAGGACTGCAGGAACGCAGGAACCAGTTGCTCAAGGAGAATCAGTTCTATAACCAACAATACTGTGGGTGTGAGTTTTCTGCCAGAAACGGTGCGAACACGAAACCCCTGCTGAGAGCCCAGATGCGTGAGGCGAAGAAACAGCATCAGGCGCAGTTGGCCAGGATGTCGGAAGATATCGTCAGGAAGTTGCAGAGAATGACGGAATCACGGAATGTACGGACCGTGATGGCTTATTGGCCATTGCCCGACGAGGTGGATATCCGTCCTTTGGTAGACCAGTTGGCTGCCCAGGGCGTGTCGGTAGTGCTACCCAAGGTGACAGGTGATGAGACGATGGAACTGCGCCACTATGCTTCGCGTGAGGATCTTGAGGAGGGTGCCTTTCATATCATGGAGCCAGTAGGGGAGCCTTTCGTCGTTTTTGACCAGATAGACTTCGCATTGGTGCCAGGTATGGCATTTGATGCAGCCGGTCACCGTCTGGGACGAGGCAAGGGTTATTACGACCGCTTCCTCAGCACTCATCCTGATATATATAAAATAGGTGTGTGCTTCCCCTTCCAGCGTGTGGCGGAAGTGCCTTCCGAGGCGCATGATGTCGTGATGGATGAAGTGATATCATAAAAAACGAGACTCATAATTTGTGATTCTCGTTTTTTTGTTGTAATTTTGCACCCCAATAATTGCAATTATAAAATATGTTTGAGAATTTGAGTGAGCGACTGGAACGGTCGTTCAAGATACTGAAAGGTGAAGGAAAGATCACCGAGATTAATGTTGCCGAGACTTTGAAGGACGTGCGTCGCGCCCTGTTGGATGCCGACGTAAACTATAAGGTAGCCAAGCAGTTCACTGATACGGTGAAGCAGAAAGCTATGGGTATGAATGTGCTCACAGCTATCAAACCAAGTCAGTTGATGGTGAAGATTGTGCATGATGAGTTGACAGAACTCATGGGTGGAAAGGCTGTAGAGCTCAACCTTGAGAATCGTCCCGCTATCATCCTGATGTCTGGTCTGCAGGGTTCTGGTAAGACTACCTTCACGGGTAAACTGGCTAAGATGTTGAAGGACCGTCAGCACAAGAAACCCCTGTTGGTAGCTTGTGACGTGTATCGTCCTGCTGCTATTGAGCAGTTGAAGGTTGTGGCTGAGACCGTAGGCGTGGATGTCTATACCGAGGAAGGTAATAAAAACGTGGTAGAGATTGCCCAGAATGCTATCCGTAAGGCTAAGCAGGAGAGCTACACCGTGGTCATTGTCGATACCGCCGGCCGTCTGGCTGTTGACGAGGAGATGATGAACGAGATCTCTAACCTGAAGCAGGCCATTAATCCTGACGAGACCCTGTTTGTGGTTGACTCGATGACTGGTCAGGATGCTGTGAACACCGCCAAGGAGTTTAACGACCGTCTGGATTTTGATGGCGTGGTGCTGACCAAGCTCGATGGTGATACCCGTGGTGGTGCTGCCCTGAGTATCCGCACCGTGGTAACGAAACCTATTAAGTTCGTTGGTACGGGTGAGAAGATGGAGGCTATTGACGTGTTCCACCCCGAGCGTATGGCCGACCGTATCCTGGGTATGGGTGACGTGGTCTCACTGGTAGAGCGCGCCCAACAGCAGTTTGACGAGAAGCAGGCACGTGAGTTGGAGAAGAAAATCCGTAAGAACAAGTTCGACTTCAACGACTTCATGGCCCAGATTCAGCAGATTAAGAAGATGGGTAATATCAAGGAACTGGCCGGCATGATTCCTGGTGTGGGCAAGGCTCTGAAGGATGTGGACATCGATGATAATGCTTTCAAGGGCATTGAGGCTATCATCAACTCGATGACTCCCAAGGAACGCTCAAATCCGGATATCATCAATCAGAGCAGAAAGATCCGCATTGCCAAGGGTTCTGGCACCAAGCTTGAAGAGGTGAACCGCCTGCTGAAGCAGTTTGACCAGACCAAGAAGATGATGAAGATGGTAAGCGGTATGGATAAAGGAAAAATGGCGCAGATGGCTGCGGCTATGAAAAACATGAAGCGACCCTAAACGGGGCCGCTTCATGGCTTTTTATGACATTAAAGAACTAAACGAGTAATATGCAATTAATTGATGGAAAAGCAACGGCAACTGCTATTAAGGCCGAGATTGCCGAGGAAGTGAAGGCCATTATGGCCAAGGGTGGCAAACAGCCTCATCTGGCTGCAGTGTTGGTGGGCCATGACGGTGGTTCTGAGACCTACGTGAAGAACAAGGTGCTGGCTTGTGAGGCCTGCGGTTTCAAATCGACCCTCATCCGCTATGAGGACGACATCACGGAGGAGGAACTCCTGGCCTGTGTGGACAAGTTGAATAAGGATGACGATGTAGATGGCTTCATCGTACAGCTTCCTTTGCCCAAGCACATCGACGAGCAGAAAATTATCGAGGCTATCGACTATCGTAAGGATGTAGATGGCTTTCATCCTATCAATGTGGGGCGTATGGCTATCGGACTGCCCTGCTTTATCTCGGCTACACCTCTGGGCATCATTACCCTGCTGAAGCGCTATGGCATAGAGACCTCTGGAAAGAAGTGCGTCATTCTTGGCCGTAGTAATATCGTGGGTAAACCCATGGCTCAGCTGATGATGCAGAAACAGTATGGTGACTCTACCGTGACCGTATGTCACTCACGCTCAAAGACCCTGAAAGAGGAGTGTCGCGCTGCTGATATCATCATCGCTGCTATTGGTAGTCCTGAGTTTGTGACAGCTGATATGGTGAAGGATGGTGCTGTGATTGTTGACGTAGGTACAACCCGTGTGCCCGATGCAACCCGTAAGAGTGGCTTCCGCCTGACAGGCGATGTGAAGTTTGATGAGGTGGCACCTAAGTGCTCATTCATCACGCCTGTTCCTGGTGGCGTTGGTCCGATGACTATCTGCTCGCTGATGAAGAATACGCTTGCTGCTGGCAAGAAAGAGTATTATAAGTGAAAAAGGAAAAGTGAAAAGTGAAAAATTTGCTTCCGCTCAGGAGTGGTATGAGCGGGGTAACGAATACCGAAAGAAGAGTCAATGGCATGAAGCCATCAACTGCTATATACGAGCCATAGAGCTTGACCCCGACAGCCCGGCTGTCGAGGCCAAGCGTATGCTTGACGATATTATGGCATTCTATTGCAAAGATATGTATAATCCTTAGGGAAAGCCCCTGAGGATTATTTTTTTTACCTGTATTTACGGGTGTTTCCAGTGAGTTGAAAACTTTTTTTTAGTTCTGGGTTTAAACCTTTTCCAGACTTCTGCGTCATATATACAGAAAACAGGATAACATTTCGATATTAATAACTTATAAAAAGGGAAAGGAAACAAATTATGAAGAAGGTTGTTTTAACAGTGGTAACAGTGATGACGTTTGCAATGGGTTTCGCCGAGACGACGCCAAGTCACAGAATGATGTTTGACAGACAGCCTGTGAGCTACGACATGAGTTTCGACATGCACCGTTTGGCAGTGAAACTGGGTTTGACATTTGAACAGATGGAGACCGTAGAAGTGATTCAGAACTGCTTTAATAACGAGGTACAGGAAGCCGCAACGTCAAGAGGCCTTCAGCGCCGCCACCTGATCCATCAGGCCGTGCGCAAGGATGCACAGCAGATGCGCAGGGTGCTCAATGATGAGCAGTTTGAAACCTACATGACACTACTGGGCACCACACTAAGAAACAAAGGTCTTTAGAAACCTAATGAAAGGAGATGTCGGGGGAGCAGCAATGTTCCCCCGATGTCTTTTTTTGCTTATTGTCATATAAAATGGAAAAATGGAAAGAAAAAGGCTATTTTCTTTTGCATTTTGCTTACAAATTAGTACCTTTGCAGCCAATTTCGTAAGAGGTTAATGCGTTAAACAAATACAATATGGCAAAAATGAAAGGCGCTATTGAGGTGAATACCGAGAGGTGTAAGGGATGCAGTCTCTGCGTCATCGCCTGCCCTCAGAAGGTTATCGCCCTGGCCAACAAAGTTAATCTGCACGGTTATCCCTATGTGGAGGCTGTCAACGAGGAAGCCTGTGTGGGCTGTGCTTCGTGTGGCATTGTCTGCCCAGATGGCTGTATCACCGTGTATCGTAAAAAAGTGGAGGAATAAACTATGGCAGAAGAAAGAGAAGTTGTGTTGATGAAAGGCAACGAGGCTATTGCCCACGCTGCTATTCGATGCGGATGCGACGGCTATTTCGGCTATCCTATTACTCCGCAGAGTGAGGTGATTGAGACGCTGGCTGAGTTGAAGCCTTGGGAGACCACTGGTATGCAGGTGGTTCAGGCAGAGAGCGAGCTGGCCTCTATTTATATGGTTTATGGTGCTGCCGGTGCCGGTAAGCGTGCTATGACCTCATCATCATCTCCTGGTATCGCCTTGATGCAGGAAGGTATCACCTATATGGCTGGTGCCGAAGTGCCTGGTGTGTTTGTCAATGTGCAGCGTGGTGGTCCTGGTCTGGGTACTATCCAGCCTTCACAGGGTGACTATAATCAGGCTACCCGTGGTGGTGGTAATGGTGACTACAAGGTGATTGTCCTGGCTCCCTCTTCTGTACAGGAGATGGCTGATTTCGTAGATCTCGCCTTTGAGTTGGCATTCAAGTATCGCAACCCTGCCATGATTCTGAGTGATGGTGTCATTGGTCAGATGATGGAGAAGGTGGTGCTGCCTCCTTTCAAGCCCCGTCGTACTGACGAGGAGGTTATCAAGGAGTGCCCCTGGGCATCAACAGGTAAGCCCAAGAACCGTGAGCGCGTGGTGATTACCTCGTTGGAGCTGAAGCCTGAGGCCATGGAGAAGCGTAACCTGGCTCTGCAGGAGAAATATCGCAAGATTCAGGAGAACGAGGTGCGTTTTGAGCAGCAGCAGATGGACGATGCCGAGTATGCTATCGTAGCTTTCGGTAGTGCCGCCCGTATTGCAGAGAAGAGCGTAGAGATTGCCCGTGAGCAAGGTATTAAGGTCGGTTTGTTCCGTCCTATCACGCTGTTCCCCTTCCCTGAGAAGCAGATTGCTGAGCTCTCTAAGAAGGTGAAGGGTATTCTTGTAGCTGAGATTAACGCTGGTCAGATGGTACAGGACGTACGTCTCGCTGTGAACGGTGCTGTGCCCGTGGAGCAGTTCGGGCGTCTGGGAGGTATCGTTCCCGATCCAGAGGAAATTGTTAATGCACTTAAGAAGGTAATGTAAGGTTATGGATAGAAATCAAATAGTTCAACCAGAGAATATCGTCTGCAAGAAGCCGACGCTGATGAACGACAATAATATGCACTACTGCCCTGGCTGTAGCCATGGTGTAGTACATAAACTTGTGGCCGAAGTCATCGAAGAGATGGGAATGGCAGACAAGGCCGTAGGTGTATCGCCCGTAGGCTGTGCCGTATTTGCCTACAATTATATTGATATCGACTGGCAGGAGGCTGCCCATGGACGTGCTCCCGCACTGGCCACGGGTATCAAGCGTACCTGGCCTGATCGTCTGGTCTTCACCTATCAGGGTGATGGTGACCTGGCATGTATCGGTACCTGTGAGACCATCCATGCCTTGAACCGTGGTGAGAATATCGTGATTATCTTCGTCAACAATGCTATCTATGGTATGACGGGTGGTCAGATGGCTCCTACAACGCTGATTGGCCAGAAGACCTCTACCTGTCCTTATGGACGTGATCCTGAGATTCACGGTTATCCACTGAAAATGGCTGATATCGCTGCTCAGTTGGAAGGAACCTGCTATGTGACTCGTCAGAGCGTAGAGAGCGTGGCTTCTATCAACAAGGCGAAGAAGGCGCTGCGTAAGGCTTTCGAGGCTTCTATGGCTGGTAAGGGTTCTTCTCTCGTGGAGTTTGTCTCTACCTGTAACAGTGGTTGGAAGCTGACGCCCGCTAAGGCTAACGAATGGATGAAGGAGAATATGTTCCCCTTCTATCCCAAAGGTGACCTGAAAGATACTACGAATCTTTAATTAAGAGTTAAGAATTAAGAATTAAGAAAAGATGAAGAAAGAGATAATTATTTCAGGTTTCGGAGGTCAGGGTGTACTTTCAATGGGTAAGATTCTGGCCTATAGTGGACTGATGGAGGATAAGGAGGTAACATGGATGCCTGCTTACGGTCCTGAGCAGCGTGGTGGTACAGCCAACGTGACGGTGATTGTGAGTGATGAGCGCATCTCTTCACCCATCCTCAGTAAGTACGACATTGCCGTGGTGCTCAACCAGCCTTCATTGGAGAAGTTCGAACCGAAGATTAAACCTGGCGGTATTCTTATCTACGACGGCTTTGGTATTATCAACAAGCCCACGCGTAAGGACATCACTGTCTATGAGATTAACGCTATGGATAAGGCTGCGGAGATGAAGAATAGCAAGGTGTTTAATATGATTATCCTTGGCGGACTTCTGAAGGTGGCTCCAGTGGTTAGTGACAAGGGCGTGGAGAAAGCTCTCTACAAGACCCTGCCTGAGCGTCACCATGGACTGATTCCTCTGAATATGGAGGCCCTGAAAGAAGGAGCTAAGATTATTGAGGAAGTGAAGTAAGAAAGGTAATCAGTGAATAATAATTAAGATAAAAGGGAACCGCGATGGTTCCCTTTTATTGTTTTATTTGTTCTTGCCTATGAGTGTCAGGATTCGCGTGGCCTCCTCACCGTCGGCTTTTGCTTTACGCAGGTCTTTCAGGATCTCGTCGCCGTGCTTCTCGTCGCTGATAGCGCGCTTTATCCATTTGCGTGCCTCCTCCTGATTAGCAGCCACGCCTTTGCCCTTCATATAGCATTTGCCCAGTTGAAACATGGCCTTGGCGTAGTCTTGTTTGGCTGATTTCTGATAGAGCTCAAAGGCTTTCTGGTCGTTCTCCTTCACGCCATGGCCTTTGTCGTAGCAGCGACCTAAACGGTACTGTGCCTTCTTGTGACCTTTATCGGCTGCAGCCTGCAATTTGGGTACAGCCTCTTTATACTGTTCCTGATCGTAGAGTTTCTTGCCCTCGTCGTAGAGCTTGTCGGCACTCTGTGCGCTTATGCTGATGCTACACATCAACAGTATACAAAGATAAATCAGTCTCTTCATAATTATCAATTATCAATTGTCAATTCTCAATCACTTCCAGGATGGCTTCGCCAGAGCAGGCGTTGGGCTGCTGGATGCTCAGCATCTGGCACACTGTGGGGGCAATATCATTGATATGTACCTCACGACTGGTAGCGCCATGCTTGATGTGCCAGCCATAGAAAAGTAGGGGAATATGGGCATCATAAGGATTCCAGGAGCCGTGGGTGGTGCCTACTGGTGACGACCAGTCGCCATACTCATAGTATCCGGGTTCTACAATGATGAGCATATCACCAGAACGGCGGGGATGGTATCCCATGAGCGCCATGTTCATCAGTCGCTCAGGCAGACTGCTGGTGCGTACTTTCTCGTAGTCAACCACTTGGACTACATTGGGGGCTGTGCGGAAGAACTCGGTGAGGCATTGTTTCACGTCGTCGAGTTTCAAATTCTGGTCGGCAATGGACTGGTGGTCCAGATAAATGCGAAGAACGGTGATATCCTTAATGACATTCTTCGTGGCACCTAACTTCTTGGCAATGTAGGCCTCGGCCTGCTTTTGGTAGTCCTGATAGAGCCACTTGCCACCATTGAGCTTGTGATCCTGCATGAATTTCCAGTTGTGAGCACCACCGTGGTCGGCTGTAAGGAAAAGCAGGTAGTTTTCGTGACCCACCTGTGCATCGAGTGCCATGAGCAAGCGCTTGATGTCCTTATCCAGTTCCCTGTAGGCCTCGTCTGTGTGTTCGCCACGTGTAGCCCATTTATGTCCGATAGCATCCGTCTGAGAATAACTGACACAGAGCATGTCCGTAGTGCCGTTGCGCCCCAGGTTCTCGCCCTTTAGGGCTGCGATAGCCATATCGGTGATGAGATGACCGCAGAGAGGTGAGAGCGACACATCCTGTCCCACCTTCTTCAGTTCTTCGTTCTTGGCTAACTGGGCGTTTATCTTCTTAGCATAATCAGGCAATTCCTGCATGTAGTAAGTGCTGCTGACAAAGCAGCCAGAGGTATTGTCGAACCAGAAAGCGGCGTTGGCACTACGACCGGCTGGCAGGATGGCTGCACGATCCTTGTAGCTGACACCAATGACCTTGGACTGGAAGTCTGTGTGTAAACGTAGTTGGTCGCCAATGGTCGATGCAAGAAGCAGATGGGGCGACGACTGTCCTTTCTTCGTGTCGGAACCAACGCTTTGCACACGCTTGTCGCTGACGCATCCTACACTTTCGCCGTCAACATAGAACGAGTTGCCGCAGATGCCATGAAAGGCCGGTGTCGTGCCAGTATAGATGGACGTGTGTCCGATAGCCGTAACTGTAGGAATGTAATTTATCAAACAGTTGTTGCACGAGTAACCCTCATTGATAAGGCGTTTCAGTCCACCTGGCGGCATCTGGTTGAAATAACGACTCAGGTAGTCCCAACGCATCTGGTCAACAACGACACCTACCACAAGTTTGGGGCGTTCTCCAAACTGCTTCTGTGCGTGCACCGAGAAGGTAATGGTCAACAGAAAACAAATTAGAAAGAATAATCTCTTCATATCAATTATGTATTCTTAAAATCTTTATTTCTCCTCTTTAAATTTATCAAGTTTGTTTGTCCAGTATTGTCGCAGGTCGTTCCACTTGTAGTAGAACGGCGTTTCAGTGGCAGCAACAGGCAGTGTTACTTCACGCTCATTGAGCAGTGCCTTTACCAGAATGTCGCCTTCACCCTTCTTGGGCTTGTAGAAGATGAGTTGGATGTTGCAGGCCATGGGGAAAATCTTGTAGTTCTGCCATTTCTTATCCAGTTCGTTGAGATTATCGATACTGGCATTGCTATTGCCTAGTTCCATCAGACAAGCCAAAGGCATCACGCATACCTCATGACCAAAGCGCATGGTGGCTTGCGGCTTTCCAAGTGCCACGCAGGTGTCGGCTGTCTCGATGATGTTTCTTAGCAGGTTGTACTGACTGAAGGGCATCTTATTGTCCGTCATGGGCGAGTTGGCATAGCGCACATACCAACTGGCATTTGCGATGCACCACTGATCATAACGCTCCTCTTCGGTGAAGAGATAGAGCATGTCAGGACCGTCGTCGTGGCTCTGCATGTTGATGACCATCTCATAGAGATTGCGCATCAGCGAGCCCTGACGTACGCTGTCGGCTGCCCATTTCTCGTCGTTAAACAGCACCTTCATCAGTCGCTCTGGGTGCGTCTTGCTGTCGCTGAATTCATTGAGCTTACTCCAGTCTATATGTCTGTTGGCCTCTTTCACCTTACCTTCATGTCCCTGATTAAGATAGTACTGCAGGCTCTCGCTGACGTCGTTGTGGATGCGAGCGGTGGGGTTGGCAGCCATGAGTTCCTCGCATTCTGCTATCATTGACAGAATGCAGCGTGTAACCACTGTGCTGCGAGCATCAATAGCCAGATTCTTCGTCAGGAAAATCTCAGGGAAATGCTGTGCTATGCGTTTGCCGATGCCATGGTGCTGACGCTCACCAACGGTGGTCAGGTCGCCCAGACGCTTGTTGGTCGTCTTGTTGAACGTCTCCAGCAATTGCAGCGCTTTCCTGCCCTCGGCAGTCAGTTTTCCCTGCTCATTGGCCTTACGAAGTGGGCGCAACACACGTTCGTAATCGTCCTTACCGATAAGCCAGCGAGAGCCGTGGCGTCCGTAGTGGGTGAAATAGAAAGGTACGTAGCCCTTTGGCGCCTTCGTATAGTTGAAGTTTGGTAACTGGCGGTCGTAATCCAGATAGTTTGAACCTGCCAACCAGGGGTTGACTTTGATTTCTTCACGGGCTGTCTGGGCTGTAATGGTCAAGGTAGAGCCCAACAAAAGGATGGTTAATATTTTTTTCATACGTTTTGATGTTTTAAGTTTTATGGTCGCAAAATTACTAAAAAAATGTCAAAGGTCAAAGTAATTAGTGTATAAAGTTGTATATTTGCACACAAAATGGAAAAATTGAAAAGGTGAAAAGATTATGAAAAAAATATCACTGACTATCATAGCTCTGATGATGCTGACCACAGTTAGCGCTCAGACTACCCAGAAGAATGATACCCTGCAATTTATGACAGCATATCGCCAGTTTGCGGCTTTTGTGGAGAAACAGCCCACGTTTACCAAAACGATGGCCGACTCGCTCATTGCGCGCCAGGACACGCTGATGAAACAGTATCGCCAGATTAAGCCACAGCTCACAGGTAAGCAGGTTGAGGAGTATAACAAGCTAAAAGGTCGCTTTACAAAGAAACTTCTGTCTTATCGTGGTGACCGTTTGGGCGAGGGCCTCGAGGCAACTGGCGACAGTATAGCAAAAGCCACCGGCAGGGTAGGTAGTGCTGTCGGCGGCTTCTTTAAAGGGTTGTTCTCAAAATAATCGATTAGCGTTTTCGCAGCGTCTCAACGATGCGAGCCATCTGATTGGGAATGCGAATCTGTTGTGGACATTTTGACAGGCAGACTTCGCAGTCTTGACAGCGTGATGCCCATTTCTTGTCATCAGGCAGTGCTTTCTTGTATTCGTCAATAAAGGCTTGCTGACGCTTGGCATAGTCGGCTGCTTCCTTGTGTGGTAAAGGCAGCAGGTGAGTGTTTACTGCCTCATTATAAGCTGCAAAGTTGCCTGGGATATCTACGCCATACGGGCAAGGCATGCAATATTCGCAGGCTGTACAAGGGATGGTGGGGATGCCTGACATCTGGTCGGCAATCTCGGCTAGGAGTATGTTTTCCTGTTCGGTGCAGGGATCCAATGGTGAGAAAGTCTTAATATTATCCTCCAAATGGTCCATGCGATTCATGCCACTTAGTGTGGTCAGTATGTTGTTGTGGCTGCCCACCCAGCGGAATGCCCAGCGTGCTGTGCTGTCGTCTGGATGAACGGCTTTCAACTGATCTGTCAACTCCTGTGCCATGCGTCCGAAGGCACCACCACGAAGGGGCTCCATCACCACATTTTGTACCCCTAATTTCTCGCATTTTCCATAGAGATACTCTGCATCTGCATCAGCACGACGCCCACCACGCATAGAGGCGTGACGCCAGTCGAGGAAGTTCATCTGAATCTGCACGAAGTCCCAATGATACTCATCCTGATGATCCAGCAGCCAGTCAAAGTCGCGTACATCGCCATGATAAGAGAAACCAAGATGCTTGATACGGCCTGCCTCACGTTCCTTCAGTAGGAAGTCGAGTATGCCATTGTCAAGAAAGCGTCCTTTTAGTGATTCCATACCGCCACCAATAGCATGCAGCAGGTAGTAGTCGATATGGTCAACCTTCAGGCGTTCCATTGACTGCTCGTACATGGCTTTAGACTCCTCAAATGGCCATGTGCGTCGGTTCTGGTTTGACATCTTTGTGGCCACGTAGAACTTCTCCCTGGGATGACGGGCCAGAGCGTTACCGGTGAGTACCTCCGACTGTCCGCCCATATACATTGGTGCTGTGTCGAAATAGTTCACGCCATGCTCTATGGCATAGTCAACCAAGCGGTTTACCTCGTCCTGATTATTAGGCAGGCGCATCATACCAAAGCCCAGTAATGAGATTTGTTCGCCTGAGCCGTGTTGCACGCGATAGGTCATACGGTT
This sequence comes from Prevotella communis, assembly GCF_022024115.1. Taxonomy (NCBI): domain Bacteria; kingdom Pseudomonadati; phylum Bacteroidota; class Bacteroidia; order Bacteroidales; family Prevotellaceae; genus Prevotella; species Prevotella communis. The sequence continues at coordinate 2,460,951 of NZ_CP091792.1, read as the reverse complement.
CTCCACCGTTGTCTTATCTTTCTCTTTAGCTAGAACATTCAGGGGCTCCATGGCCATCAAGGCCATAGCAGAACCAGCTCCAAAGCCCAGTCGCTTCAGAAATTGCCTGCGATTCATGTCCATTTGTTCTTTCTTAGTCATAAATAATATGGGTGTTTAGTTTTTAGTTGCACGTAAAAGTGTTTGCAAAGATACAAAAAGTCGGTTGGATTGCAAAAGATTTCTTTCTTTTTTTTATTGGTTGACTGCAACAACAAGGTAGAAACTCAATTCGATGAGCAGGAAAAAAGCACCGCAGCAGTCTCCTGTATAGCCACGTAGGCGATGCCATACAAAGCGATAGAGGAAATACATGGTGATGCATGGTATGAAGAGCAGCCACTCCCAAGAGAGTTGAGAGTTGAGAGTTGAGAGTTGAGAGTTGAGCCAGACATAGATGCCTAGTGGAAGCAGCCCCTGCAGGGCAAGAAGCAGACCGGAAACGATACTCATGCGACGATAGATGGTGTGAGCTTTTGAGGTTTCTTCTGTACGCGCATATGGCATCATCTGCGTGAGTTGGGCGCCCAACATTTTTGCGTAGGGGTCAGCAGCCAGTACGGTAAGGGCAGCTATGAGTGGCGTCATACTATAGAGGCAGAGATAGAGTAGGGCGAGATAGAGGATGAGACTCAATACACCATAGGTACCTATGTGGGAGTCCTTCATGATGGTGAGGATGCGCTCACGATTGCTGCCACCGCCACCAAAGCCATCAAAGAAATCGGCCAGTCCGTCCTCATGGAGAGCACCAGTTATGAGGATGCGGGCGATGATGGCGAATAGAATTGATAATGGGTAACTGAAAATTGATAGTTGGGGGCCGAAATAGAGGATGGCTGCCATTACGCCACTTGTGAGCCAACCTGTGAGTGGCCACCATTCCACCACAGAGTTGTAGCACTGACGAGGAGGCTCGTGGAGACGCCAGAAGGGCAGACGTGTGAAGAAAATGAAGGCTGCCCAGGGACGGTCATACCATCTTGCCCCCAGGGAGGACCTTGGAGAACCGTGGCTGTTAAAAGTATTTTGTGATGTTTGCATTTTGAAAATTGTTCATTTCGTTAATCATACGTACTGCGGAATCCACGATGGGGTAGGCGCAGAGTGCGCCTGTGCCCTCGCCCAGCCGAAGACCGAGGGTTAATAGGGAATTGGCTCCCATGGCGTCAAGCATGCGCTTATGGCCGCTCTCGTCGCCACAGTGGGCGAAAATCATGAAATCCTTTACTTCGGGGCGTAGTTGGATGGCAGCTAGTGCACAGGCCGTCATGATAAAGCCATCAACAAGGATGATCATGCGAAGCTCTGCTGCACGCAACATAGCACCGATAGCAGCCACCATCTCAAAGCCACCGAAGTAGGCTAGAATCGTGGGGATGGGGCTAATGGGCTGAATGGGTTTTATGGGCTGCCTATTAGACCCATTAGACCCATAAAACCCAGCTATCGCCTTTGAGAGAACCTCGTATTTATGGCGGATACCGTCGTTGTTGAGACCAGAACCAGCCCCAATGCATTCCTCCAACGGGATGTTGCAGAAGAGGTGCATCCAGATACTGGAAGGTGATGTATTGCCGATGCCCATCTCGCCGATACTCAGGATGTTACAGCCTTTTCCTTTGCAGGCGTCAACTAAATCGGCACCCACTTTGATGGCTTGCTGATATTCGGCTTCGCTCATAGCGGGCTCATAGAGGAAATTCTTAGTGCCTCGAGCTATCTTACGATTGAGGATGCCAGGCACCTGCGAAAGATCATAGTCCACGCCTACGTCGACGATGCTAAGGTCGAAACCGTGTTGCCGAGAGAACATGTTGACGCCACCACCTCCATGTGTGAAGTTGATCATCTGTTGCCAAGTGACCTCGCGAGGTGATACACTGACCCCCTCGCGTTCAATGCCGTGGTCCCCGCCTAAAAGAAGGTGACAAGGATGGTTAAGGCGTGGCTCTAGTGTTTGTTGAATCAGGCAAATCTGCAAAGCCAGTTCTTCAAGACGCCCCAAAGAACCTTTCGGCTTGTTCAGATTGTCTATCTTGTGTTGTATCTCGTCTTTAGTTATCATTACTTATTTGATTTTTACCGCTATTCCTGATACCATGAGTATCACCTCGTCGGCTTTTTGGGCAATATATTGGTTCATCCAACCTTGCAGGTCAGTAAACTTGCGCTGCAAGGCATTCTCGCTCACACCGCCAAGTCCTATTTCGTTGGTGACGAAGATGAAGGTGGCTTCTTGACTGGTGAAACGGTCAAACTCGATTTTTGCAGATTCGAGGATTTCATCAACAGAATTGCTGGGCTCATTTTCTTTTGCGAAGAATAGATTGGTGAGCCACAGAGTGACGCAATCAATCAAGACTACGTGACCTGATACATCATGACGACAGAGGAATATTTCTTCTTCAATATTAGTCCATTCGGGGCCGCGTCGTTCCTGATGACGGCGCACGCGTTCGCGAAACTCGTCGTCCCATATATGAGCCGTAGCCATATAGATGGGATTGGGACTCATTTCGAGCGCCATTTTCTCGGCCTGCATGCTCTTCCCGGAGCGCTGCCCACCGGTGATAAGAATCAGTTTTTTCATCGTTGCAAAGATACGATTTATTTGGAAAATGGACAAATGAAAAGCGCTTAAATTGTTAAAGAAGGGTAAAAATGAAGTTGCGAAGCGTTTTTCTTACGAAAAAAGTTGTAACTTTGCAACCGAAAAGCGACTAAAAGCGTGAAAATAGAACAAGTGCTGAGCGCCCTTGAACAGTTCGCGCCCCTGCCGCTGCAGGAAAGTTGGGACAATGCTGGCCTGCAGATTGGATTAACAGAGGTGGAGGTTTCAGGGGCATTATTGTGTCTGGACGTGACTGAAAAAATCGTCGATGAGGCCATCGCCAAAGGATGTAATTTGGTGGTGAGCCATCACCCGTTGCTCTTCCGTGGATTGAAGCAGGTGAGCGATGCGAACGATGTCCAGCGCACAGTACGAAAGGCTATCAGGCACGATGTCTGTGTTATCTCCATGCATACCAATATGGATAATGCAATGGGAGGCGTGAACTTTAAAATCGCTGAGAAACTGGATGCGCGGGTTCATACAGAAACCACGGAGAGCGCAGAAAGCAAGCAACCGATGGTGATAGCAGAACTGCCGGAAGCGATGGAGGCAAGGGCTTTTATCGCGCTGGTGAAGGAGAGATTTGACGTGAAGTGTGCACATTGCAATGAGTTACTGACACGTCCTGTGAAGAAAGTGGCTATCTGTGGTGGCGCAGGCGATTTTATGTTGGATGAGGCTATTGCCAAGGGTGCTGATGCCTTTATCACAGGCGAGATGCATTACCATGTATTCTTTGGTCATGAGCAGGAGATTCAAATCTGCGTCATCGGTCACTATGAGAGTGAGCAGTTTACCTCGGAAATTTTTAAAGAGATTATTCAAAGGGAATGTCCTGGTGTGCGCTGCGAGATAGCAGAGACAATCACGAATCCGATTTTTTATTTTTGACGTGATAACGTAATAACGAGATTACGGAACAACGAAATAACGAGATAACAATATAAATTAATAAGAAAATTATGGCAAAGAAAGATCCTACAGATTTGTCAGTAGAAGAGCGTCTGAAAACCCTCTTCCAGTTGCAGCAGGCCCTGTCGGCTATCGACGAGAAAAAGGCTTTGCGTGGTGAACTTCCCCTCGAGGTTGAGGACTTGGAGGCAGAAATCGAAGGTTTGAATACGCGTATTGAGCGTATTGAGAGTGAGATTGGAGAGTTCGACCGTGCTATTTCTCAGAAAAAAGGTGAGATTGTTGACGCTCAGAACAGTGTTGAGCGTTACAAGCAGCAGCTTAACGAGGTACGTAACAACCGTGAGTACGATACCTTGTCAAAGGAAATTGAGTACCAGAGTTTGGAAATCGAACTTTGTAACAAGAAAATCAATGAGGCTCAGCACCGTATCGCTGAGAAGCAGGAAGAGTTGCAGAGCAACCAGAACATGCTGCAGGAAAAGCAGGGCGACCTGGATCTGAAGAAGAGCGAGCTTGACGAGATTATGGACGAGACGCGCGCAGAGGAGGAGAAACTGAAGGAGAAAGCTCACGAACTGGAGGCAAAGATTGAGCCACGTCTGCTTACCTCTTTCAAGCGTATCCGCAAGAATGCCCGCAATGGTCTGGGTATCGTATACGTGCAGCGTGATGCTTGTGGTGGTTGCTTCAACAAGATTCCACCCCAGCGTCAGTTGGATATCAAGATGCATAAGAAGGTTATCGTTTGCGAATATTGTGGACGTATTCTGATTGATCCGGAGCTGGCTGGCGTTAAGACTGAAAAGCCTGCTACCGAGGAGAAGAAGACTACACGTCGTCGCGCTACAGGCGCAAGTGTTCGTAAGACTTCTAATTCAAAGAAGGCTACCGATGCCAACGATATGATTTAAGCGGAATTTGTTTATAGTTCTGTATAATGGGGAATATCCTGTAAAAAGGTATATTCCCCTTTTTCGTAGTCCATGCGGCAACAGTAATGCTGTCGGCCGTTGGAAACGATGAGGTAATCTACATGGAGCAGGAAATTATAGACCGTAATCTGATTAAAAACACGTTGCGTGATGGCAATCTCAGGGGCTTTGTACTCAATAATCATCCTTGGACGCAGCTCTTTATTATATAATAAGGTGTCGCAACGCAGTTTCTTGTCACCAATCTTTTGTTCTACTTCGTTAGCCAGCAGCCCCTTGGGATATCCTTTCTGTTCTATCAGAAAATGCACGAAATGCTGGCGTACCCATTCCTCGGGCGTCAGAGACACGTAGCGGCGACGCAGGAAGTCGAAAATCTGACGACGTCCGTTCTGCTCACGCAATTTTATTTCGTATGGAGGTAGGTTTATTTCCATTTATTTTGTACCTTTGCACTGCAAAGATACAAAATATCTGGCAATGAACAATGGCAGAAACTAAAAATGTGAGCTATAGTAGCATTATGAAGGAGTTACGGAGCGGACAATATCGCCCTGTTTACTACCTTATGGGCGAGGAATCGTATTATATCGATAAAATATGCGATTATATTGCTGAGCATGTCCTACAGCCTGAAGAGCGTGATTTTAATCAGACCATCATGTTTGGTTCGGATGTGAATGCGTCGCAGATTGTTGATGCAGCACGTCGCTATCCGATGATGGCCGAGCGACAGGTTGTTATCGTAAAAGAGGCGCAGAATCTGAAGAATACTGATGCGCTTGAGAAATACCTGAAACAGCCTTCAGTAACCACAGTCTTGGTTATCTGTCATAAAAATGGTAAGATAGATGGTCGCAAACGTGAATATGTGAAGGCTATCCAGCAGGCTGGTATCTTGTTTGAGAGTCAGAAAGTGAAGGATCGTGACCTGCCTGCTTTTATCGAAGAATTCGTCAAACAGAAAAATGCTAGCATAGATCCCAAATCTACGCAACTTATCGCTGATGCTATTGGGTCAGATTTAAGCCGCTTGGTGAGTGAACTGGAAAAGGTGCTTCTCGGTTTGCCAGAGGAGAGCAGAAGGATTACTCCCCAGGTTGTGGAAGATAGGATAGGGGTGAGCAAGGATTTTAATGGTTTTGAATTGCGCGATGCTATCGTGAACCGAAATGTGTACAAAGCAAATCAGATAATCAATTATTTTGACAAGAATCCAAAGGCTGGTAGTATCTACTCATTTCTCCCAATGCTCTTTAATTACTTCCAGAATCTAATGATCGCATTTTATTCGCCAAATAAGGGCAGTCAGGAGGAGGTTGCAGCCTGGTTAGAATTGCGATCTTCGTGGGCGGCGAAGGACTATATGACTGGCATGAGAAATTTCACTGCAATGAAAACGATGCAGATAATTTCTAAACTACGCGAGATTGATGCCAAAAGTAAGGGCCTGGATAACCCAAATACCCCTCCAGAAGAACTGATGAAAGAACTTATTTTTTACATTCTGCACTAAAAACGCTATTTTTTAGCCGCTAGAATATCTAGAACAAGCATCCGGGTAGGGTGCTTTTTTTGGCTCTAGATGCCTTAAAATAGGGGATTTACACTGAAATAACTACCCTCATATTTTTAAAATTTTCAGCTTCTTGAACGCTCGTCCAGAATTTTTTAAGCATTTGATTCTTGCGAATTTTTGCCTCTCTCAGATTTACCGTTAACGTTTATTTTGGTTTAAAAACGCGTACTTTACAAGATTAAAATTTTCAAAGTGTAAATATGTAAAGATGATATATATATTTTAAAATGTAAACTTATGGATTTTAAAATACTAAAACTTTAGGTTTTAAAATTTTAATCTCGGTATTCGATATTATAAATGTATATTTATAATGCTTTATACGTTTAGATATAACATATTATAAATCAAATAGATATGATTTAATTATTAAAGTGTAGTATGCAAATTTAAAGCAATGGGTACAATTCGTGAATTTTTAGTAATCCCTTTGTTCTTAGGCCATATTTATAGGATTTAGACCTTTAAATCTATGAATACAGGACTTGTTGTTATGGCTATATACATGCATAATATTGTAAATACCAATAAATTATAAAGAAATTGTAATATTTTTGTTTATGCTCTTTACATCCTTATACTTTAAGTTTATGAATCTTAATCAAGAAAACTTTCAGTTATTGCTTTGAATTTACAAATATGAAAGTAAATATTTAAACTTTAATATTATAAATTCTTCTTTAAAAAGTTGCATAATCCAATTTTTTGCTTTACCTTTGTAAACTGAAAAGAAAACCGCCTTTTTAGGCTCCAAAATGACTTGATTAGTATATGAAGGATAGAATCAGACAGATCATGGAGGCGCAGCACATGACTCAACAAGTGTTTGCTAGTGCCATCGGAACAACTCCAGCAACCCTAAGTGGTATCTTCAATGATCGTACTCGCCCTACTATTAACATCATTGAGAGTATCAAAAAGAAATTTCCTGACATTAGCCTTGAATGGTTAATGTTTGGTATTGGAGATATGTATCAACAGTCTCCTACCCCCTCAGGAGATCAAGTTGCTTCCACAGATGATGGGGTTTCATCCCCTCAAATTGGTCAAGAGCAAGTCTTGGATTTTGACACAAACAGTTCCGTTATCCCTCAATCTGCCAATTTTAGGCCTCAAATGGGGCATTCTACACCCTCTTATAATAATGGTGTACGAAATACACGGTCAGAAATTGTACGTGAAGAGATAAAAATAGTTGACAAGCCTTTACGCCATGTCACAGAGATACGCGTTTATTATGATGATCAAACGTGGGAGAGTTTTGTACCGGCGAAGAAGTAGAAATATGAAGGAAGCGAATGAGATTATCGTATCATTCGTTTCCTTTTTTCTTTTTTTTGTATTACCTTTGCACCCAGAATTATATAATAAGGTGTAAATGAAAAAGTATATCCTAGACTTGACAGTACGGTCTGTGGAGCGTGTTCACGAGCGCTATGTGTTGATAAAGTTAACTCAGCAGGACGCTTTTCCTCCCATGAACCCTGGTCAGTTTGTTGAGGTGCGTGTAGACGGTTCCGCTTCTACTTTCCTGCGCCGTCCTATTTCCATTAATTTTGTAGATAAAGAGAAAAACGAGTTGTGGCTGCTTGTCGCTACTGTTGGTGAAGGCACAAAAACGCTGGCAAAGATGAAGCCTGGTGACAAGCTGAATTGCGTGCTGCCACTGGGTAATGGGTTTACGATTCCCTGCGACCGAATCGTGGGACACAGGATGTTATTGGCTGGTGGCGGCGTTGGCGTGGCTCCTCTTCTTTATCTTGGTAAGTTGCTCAAGGAACAGGGTGTTGATATTACGTTCCTGCTTGGAGCCCGCTCTGTAAAGGATTTGCTGATGCTCTCTGAGTTTGAGAAATATGGTCGCGTATTAGTAACGACAGAAGACGGTTCTATGGGTGAGAAGGGTTTTGTTACCAATCATAGCGTGCTACAGAAGGAATCATTTGATATGATTCAGGTATGTGGTCCTACACCTATGATGAAGGCCGTGGCTCGTTATGCACGTGAAAAGGACATTGAGTGCGAGGTATCCCTGGAGAACCTGATGGCCTGCGGATTAGGCGCCTGCCTGTGCTGTGTGGAGAAAGTTAGAGTCGACGGAGATGCGTCTACCACGGAGGCAACGAATGTGTGTGTATGTAAGGATGGTCCCGTATTTAATATAAAGAGATTGTTATGGCAAGATTAGAAGTAAATATTGGGGCTCTGAAAATGAAGAACCCTGTGATGACTGCCTCTGGTACGTTTGGCTATGGTTTGGAGTTCCAGGATTTTGTAGATCTTAAAGGTATTGGTGGTATCATTGTGAAGGGTACTACACTGAAACCTCGTGAGGGCAATGACTATCCGCGAATGGCAGAGACGCCACAGGGTATGTTGAACTGCGTAGGCCTGCAGAATAAGGGCGTGGATTATTTCTGTGAGCATATTTATCCCCAACTGTTGCCTACGGAGGGCAATTATATTGTGAATGTCAGTGGTTCCTCGCCAGAGGATTATGCAGAGTGTGCTGCTCGTGTGGATGCGCTGGAGCATATTCCTGCTATCGAGTTGAATATCTCGTGTCCTAACGTGAAGGATGGTGGTATGGCCTTTGGTGTGACTTGTGCTGGAGCTGCCAGCGTGGTAAAGGCTGTTCGTAAGGCTTACCATAAGACGCTGATTGTCAAACTATCACCCAATGTGACGGATATTACAGAGATTGCCCGTGCAGTAGAGGCAGAGGGAGCCGACAGCGTGAGCCTTATCAATACGCTGATGGGAATGGCTGTTAACATAGAGAAACGTTGTAAGACACTTTCTATCGGTACAGGTGGACTGAGTGGTCCTTGCGTAAAGCCTGTGGCTCTGCGCATGGTTTATCAGGTGGCTAAGGCAGTGAAAATACCTGTTATTGGTCTTGGTGGTATCAGTACGGCAGAGGATGCCATAGAATTCCTGATGTGTGGTGCTCGTGCTATAGAGATTGGAACTGCTAATTTTCTTGATCCTGCAGTGACAATAAAGGTACGTGATGGTATCAACGATTGGCTTGATAAACACGGTGTTGCCGATGTGAACGATATTGTAGGAGCTATTCAGTAGCTCCTATTTTTTTTAGCCAAAGATTATAGACGTTTTCTCTAATATAAAAGAGGTATATGGAGAAAATATCGTAATTTTGCCGCAAATATTCAACTAAAACTAAAAAATATCAATAAAAAAAATGAAACCTAACAAGTTATTTGTGAGCCTTGCATTGTCGACCATGTGCCTGACTGTAAGTGCCCAGCAACTCGCTTTCCCTGGTGCTCAAGGATTTGGCCGTTTTGCTACTGGTGGACGAATGGGAAGTGTGTATCATGTGACAAACCTTAACGATTCTGGTACTGGTTCTCTGCGTGATGCAGTGAGTAAACCAAATAGAATTGTCGTATTTGATGTATCCGGTGTGATACGTATTAATTCACGTCTGGTATTCTCCAAAAACCTTTATGTTGCAGGTCAGACGGCTCCGGGTGAAGGCATTACCGTTTATGGTGATGGTACAAGTTTCTCGGCAGCCGATAATATCATCGTACGTTATATGCGCTTCCGTATGGGTGCTGTAGGCACAAAGGATAAGGATGCAGGTGGTATTGCCAATGGTCAGAACATGATTTTTGATCATTGCTCGTTCTCGTGGGGACAAGATGAGAATTTCTCTATAAACTGGGACAACAAGGGAACGGCTCCGCAGAACATCACGCTGATGAACTCTATTGTTGGTCAGGGCTTGATGACTCACTCTGCTGGTGGTCTGATGCAGGCTGACAATATCACGCTTTATCGTGTTTTACTCGTAGACAACTCCACTCGTAACTTCAAGGTGAAGGGTACGAACCAATATGTCAATAACTTGGTCTATAACTGGAAAAACTATGCTTATAATATGGGCGGTGACTCTCAGGGAAGCAGTTATGTGAACATAGAGAACAACCTCTTTATTAATGGACCTGCTGTGGGAGGTGATGCCTTGACGGGGGGTAATAGCGATTTTCATTTCTATGGCAACGATAACTGGCAGGATAAAAATCGTGATGGTATGTTGAATCCCACGCTGTTTACTGGTACTGGTGGCGGCGACAAGGTGAGCACACCATACGCTTATCCGGAACTGGAGAAATGGGCTGGCAATGAACTGATAGAAAAACTGCTGCCTGAGGTGGGTGCCTCTTTGCCTTATCGTGATCTGGCCGACTGTTATATGGTGGACGAGGTGCTGTCGTTTGGTACAAAAGGAAAGCTCATTACAAATGAGAATGAACTGCCAATCGGTGTGCCTACCACATGGAGTTGGTTTAAAGGCACAAAGCCTGTTGATACTGATGGCGACGGTATGCCTGATGCATGGGAAGATGCTAACGGCACGGATAAGACCAAAAACGATGCGATGACGATAGCCGACAATGGTTATGCCAATATTGAGAACTATATCAATAGCATCGGTAAGGATAATCGTCAGTTCTTCCTGCGCGCTCCCTTGTTGCTGGAGCTCTCTTCTGCAACGACGAATAGTCTGACACTTTCGTGGGCCGATTACAGCGATAACGAAGATGGCTTTATAGTAGAGTTGCAGAAAGACGGTGCTTTCGTAGAAATGGGTCGTACGACTGATGCACAGTTTATCATTCAGAATGCTGGGTTGGAAGCAGGAAAGCCTTATATCGTACGTGTTTGTGCCTATAAAGGTGAGGAGAGGTCGGCTTATACAGCAGAACTTACCGTGAAGACGCGTCCAGAACAGGTGGATATCATTGATGTGGAGACCTTTACTGGTACAGGTGATGGTGAGTGGCTGATTAATCCCGTAAACGATGAGACTGTCACGCTTAGTGAGGCTACACCGAAGACGGCTGTTGTTGTGAAGAGTGATGCTAACGTGACGTTGAACGGTGCAGGCTATATTAGTGGTACAGCTTCTTTGAACAAGGCTGGTAAGGGAACGCTGGCCATCGCTTCAGATCAGCAATATGAGGGCGCTACCGTACTGCACGACGGCGTTTATGAGTTCTCTTCACTGAAGAACGGTGGTGTTGCCAGCGGACTTGGTATGAGTCAGGAGTTCGCTCAGAACTGGGTGATGGATGGTGGCGTCTATAAGTATACAGGTGCTTCTACCTCTACCAATCGTTCTGCAAAGCTTTATAGTGATACTGAGTTGAACATTGCAAAGAGTGGGGCCGTTGTGACAATGAGTGGAAGTCTCGAAGGACAAGGTAACCTGATTATCGATGGTGAAGGCCAGATTTCTGTTGCAACGAATAATACGAAATTCTTCAAATTCGATGGTGACGTGGTTTTGAATGGTGGTACTCTGGTACTTGAAGGGGAGAATACATCAAAGGCAGGTCTTGGAACAGCTGGCAAACTCGTTATGGCTGGTGGACAGTTTATTACGCATAGTGAAAACGACAAGAACCCCAAGTACACCTTCCCCATTGAGGCAAAGGCAGGTACTACATCGAAAATCTCATTCTATCGCAATTGTGAGATGGCTAATAAAGTGAGCGGAAGTGGTACGCTGGAATGGGAAGTATTCTGGGTACGTGAATATCTTGAAGGCAATTGGGATGACTTCACAGGTCGTGTCATAGTAAAAGGAACGGCTTCTGCCGGAAATAGTCAGTTTGCACCGTATAATGGTACTGGTATCAAAAACGGTACTATTACTTTGAAAGGTACGGCACAGATTGTCTCGAAAAAGAATCAAGCGACTTTGTACCTTGGAGGTCTGTCAGGTGATGCAGGCACTTATCTATCTGGTTTTGATGTGAAGAATGCTGGCAGCGGAACATGGATTGTAGGTACGGCTAATACGAACGAGACGTTTAAGGGAATCATTGATGATCGTGCTCAAGGTGGAAAAATTGGTAAGACCAGCATTGTGAAGCAAGGTACTGGTGAATGGCGCCTTACTGGCAAGAATATCTATAGTGGTACGACGCAAGTGCAGGCAGGTACACTCATCGTTAACGGACAGCATACTGGCACGGGAGCCATTACAGTTTCGGCTGGTGCCACATTAGCTGGTAAAGGCACTCTGGCTGCTGCTGTAACAGTCAATGGTACGCTGATGGTGGGCGACACACTGGCTTCTGATAAAGGCCTGACATTCAGTGGTGGACTGAAGCTAGGTAGTGCCGCCATTTTGAAGTTGAACGAGGCAATGCAGGACAAGACCTACTATGCTGGTGACGAGATAAAGGTATTCACAGGAACGGCTACTGGTACCTTTGCTCAGATTCTTCCTGCTACTCCTGGAGAAGGACAGACTTGGGACACATCTGAACTTTATACAAGCGGTGTCTTGAAGGTAGTTGGTGGTTCTGAGAAACCTGACGACCCAACTCCAGACCCTGAGCCTGTAGGTGAGACAAAGAAGGTTTGTTTGGCTTGGGGTAATATGTCTCGGCAACCTAGTGATGCTGCTTGTACCAAATTGGAAGGCGCTGAGGCTTCTCCATCTAATAATATTGGATTCAGTATGAACTATACCTCTGCTATAGATAAGACTTACAGCAAGGGGGATAAAATGACCTATGAGTTTGATGGAATCAGTCGTACAGGTATCAAACTCTCTAATGGCGCACAAAATGTTATCCATGTGCCTGAAGGCTTCAAGGTGACGAAATTAACGCTTTGGAGTGTGGTTGGTACTAATAGCAGTAGTCGCACTAGTTATTGGAAAGAGGTAGCTGGGAAAAACTACACAGAGGCAGATGCCCAGATTCTTGATCTGACTGCTACGACGTCAGCTCCAAACAAGGCTGAGTTCGTGTTGAATAGCGTACAGGATGAGGTTACTTTTACTAATACAGGCGAGCAACAGTCTGTCATCGTTGTGTTGGAATACCATACGGGAGGCACCTCTGGTATTAGTAGCGTGCTCGACGGAACGCCCGTCAGTGTGGAGTTCTTCACACTCTCAGGTGAACGTGTCAGTAGGCCAGATAAAGGAATCTACATCATGCGGGCTACAACAGCAAGTGGTAAGACTTCTTCGAGAAAAGTGATGTATTAATAAGAAATAAGGGCTGGCAATCGCCAGCCCTTAACCAACACAAAAACTAAACTAGACTTAACTAAAGCATATTCGGATTTTCACAAACCCTTATAGCGATTGCAAAGATAAACAAAAAAATCCATTCGACAATGGATTTTTCTGTTTATTTTGCATTTTGAGAGAATATTTCCTAATTTTTATATGCCGATAAGCATAAATAATTGTCTAAAATAACCATTGCTGCCATTGCCTCTACAACAGGGACTGCTCTTGGCAAAACGCATGGATCATGACGTCCTTGAGCTGTAAATGTGGTGGGATTTCCTTCTAAGTCAACAGTGTCTTGAGGGCGGAGTAGGGTAGCCACGGGTTTAAATGCCACGCGGAAATAAATATCCTGTCCGTTGCTGATGCCCCCCTGAATGCCCCCACTGTGGTTGGTGAGCGTGGTCACGGGCGAACCGTGCCCCACAGTGAAGCGGTCGTTTTGTTCTGACCCACGCTGAGTGACGCCGGCAAAGCCTTCACCGTATTCAAAGCCCTTAACGGCATTGATACCCAGCATGGCACTGCCCAACTGAGCGTGAAGCTTATCGAATTCGGGCTCGCCAAGACCTACCGGACAGCCTTTGATAACACAGGTTATGACTCCGCCGATGGTATCGCCCTCAGCCTTCACCTGTTCTATTAATGCTGCCATCTCTTCTGCTTTCTTGGCGTCAGGACAGCGCACGGCATTGGTCTCAGTCTGTGAGAGGTCGTATTGGCGGTAGTCACGCTCCAAGGTGATTGAACCTACTTGAGAGGTATAGGCCTGAATACTGATGCCCAACTGACGAAGGGCCAGTTTGGCCAGTGCTCCACCAACGACACGACTAATGGTGATGCGGGCAGAAGAACGGCCTCCACCACGATGGTCGCGCACACCATATTTGTTATAATAGGTGAAATCGGCATGCGAAGGACGGAACAGCGTACGCAGGTTCTCGTAATCCTGCGAGTGCTGATTCTCATTGCGTACGATGAAGCCTATTGGACATCCTGTGCTCTTGCCTTCAAACACACCACTGAGCAGCTCAACTTTATCTGCCTCCTTTCGTGATGTTGTCAGCTTGCTTTGTCCAGGGCGACGTCTGTTCAACTCACTCTGAATAAAATCCATATCAATGTCGATGCCTGCCGGCATGCCATCAATCACTCCTCCTACGGCGGCACCATGGCTCTCGCCGAAGGTGGTCAGTGTAAATAGTTTCCCAAACGTATTGCCCATAGTTATTGTTATTATCTCGTTATCACGACATTTCGTCTCTTAGTGGTGGCAATGTCCGCAGCCACCGCCGCCGCATTCGTGGTCGTCACCACAGTCACCGCCACAGTCACCACCGCAACTGCCGCAACCACCACATTCATGGCTCATCTGTGCAATCAGTTTCTGGATCTCTTCGGCAGTAGCCTCGCGATTCTCTAGAATAGCACCGGTAAACTGCAGGGTTTCGCCTGCCAAGGGGTGGTTGGCATCCAGTGTCACACCGTCTTCCTCTACCTTGGTGACGCGCACCATGAAGTGCTGGCCTTCCTCGTTCTTCATCGTGATGACTGCACCGGGGAAGATGTTGGCGCTGTCAAACTTACCGTCGATAACAAATTCCTCACGGGGAAGTTTGTGAACACCCTCAGCAAAATACTCGCCAAAAGCTTCAGCGGGAGCCAGGGTAAAGTCGAATTTCTCGCCTTTTTGCATGTTGACAATGCGCTGTTCAAAACTGTCGAGAGAGAAACCAAACCCACTGATGAAAGTGAATGGGCGTCCCTGCTCTGTCTGTTCTACCAGGTTCTTTGAACCGTCTTTGTCTATGGAGTAGAGCTGATAACTTACGGAGATGTAATTGTTTTGTTTGTTGTCCATTTTAGTCTATTTATTATTTTCTGCGCAAAGGTACAAATAATTTGTGGAAAAGCGTCCAAAAAACATGAAAAAAGGATGCCAAATTGCATGACATCCTCATCATAAAGTGAATTTCGATTTAGTTCTTCTTATTTCAGACCGCGATTGGTCAGTGTGGTGTTCAGCAGTGTCAGATATTTCTTGTACTGCTTCTCGTCCAGGATGAATCCCATGTAGCGAACATCCTTCTTAACTGCCTGATCAACCAGAGCTTTACGTTCTGTGCTGTGTGCATTAGCAGCCAGCATCATCTCGTTGCAGAATGCAGTGTGAATATCCTGCACAGCTTCCATCTGGTCTGTAGTCAAATCCAAAGTAACAGCCAGCTTACGCATATTGACTGTCATATCGTAGGCCTCTGCACTGTTCAGTGTGCTGTTGTTCTCGTTCTCAGCGAATGCCATTGTCATTGTGAACATGGCTACTACCATCAAAACAATCTTCTTCATACTCTTTTTCCTTTCTTTTCTTTACTCGGGACCTTGAGTTTTTTATGTTATCCTTTTAAATTTTTAATGTTAATGTTTAATTTCTTTCGGTCCCTACCTTACTAATTAATGTGTTGTTATCCTAACGTCATCAGGATTTTGTTCCTTTTGACGATGCAAAGGTACGACGATTTTTTAAACTGACAATGGATTTTTGTCTGTTGTGTGCGATAACAGCCCTTATTTTTGATACAAATCAAAAAGATGAGGGATTATTTGCTGCTTTTTGCCTTGATGATATTTTTTACCACTATATATATAATAGCAAGGGCAACGATGCCTAAAATGACTGCAATGATATAGTGATTATACTGTTTGATGGTATCTTCAAGCTCATTTTCAGGTACGATGGCATGCAGATACCAACCCAATCCGGCGAGGATGGCATGCCAGGCACCGGCACCTATTGTGGTATAGAGCAGGAATTTCCAGTAAGTCATGCGTGCCAACCCTGCAGGAATGCTAATCAGATGACGGATGCCTGGCACCAGTCGGCCTGTCAGTGTTGCTGCAACACCGTGGTTGTCGAAGTAGCGTTCGCTCTTCTCCACCTTCTCCTGGTTCAGGAGACATAGCTTGCCCCATTTGCTGTTGGCAAACTTATAGATGACGGGGCGTCCTACGTAGAGCGCCACGAAATAATTGATGGAAGCACCCAGGTCAGCTCCGATCGTTGCAAAGAGTACAACGAGGAAGATGTTCAGTTCACCACTGGCCGAATGATAGGCAGCAGGAGCAACGACGAGTTCTGATGGTACAGGAATAACTGTACTTTCCAGTAGCATGAGTAGCAGTATGGTACCGTAGTTCAGATTTCCGAGTAGGGTGCTTATCCAATTCATATCTTTTATTCTTAATTCTTAATATTCAATATTTTGTGGCAACGTTCATTATTCCCTGTCTAACTTGTCTTTGATATAATGATAATAGTTCTCTGGCTTGATATCTTCAGGGAATAAGTTTCCTACAGCTATTCTGCATTCCATAGGATTCACTTCACATGCTTTCTTCAGGTAGCTGAGAAATTCTTCGTTTTTTTTCAGTTCGTAGCAACACAAGGCCATGTAGGCATAGCCCTCGGTGTTTTTGCCTTCTTCTTCCTCGTCGTAATGGGTCAGGAATCTTTGTAGGAATGCATATGCGCCTTCCACATAGCGATTATCATGGAATGACACGATAACGCGTAACATTGTCTGTTTACGTGAGTCACTCATTCTTATTGCTTTGCCGAAAGCTTCTTTTGCCTCATCCAGTTTTTCTGCAGTCAGAAAAATATGTCCTCTGATGAGTAGAATCTGTACAAGGTCGTACTCCATAGCCTCTGCTTGATCTAAAACCTCCAACGCTTTGTCGGGCTCTTTGTTCTCCGCATAGGCAAAAGCCAGTTCCTGGTAGATATCCCAGAAATAAGACGAGTCTTTTGTTGTGATAGCCTGTGCTTTCTTCAAGACTTCTATAGCCTCTTGCAGTTTCAGCATGTTGATGAGGCATGTTCCTTCGTGGAGTAGGGCAAACTCATCATCGGGCTCCAGTTCCAAATAACGTTGATAGTATTTCAGCGCTTCCTCGAAGTTGTTCAGACGCAGCAGTCCGTTGGCTTTGGTGATGAATCCTTCCGGATCTTCAGGTTCCAGGGCGATGGCATATTCACTGCTTTGAATAGCTCCGCTATAGTCTTCGTTCATGAATTGTGCCGATGCCAGTGCGTTCCAGTATTTCTTGGAGAACGGATCTTTGTCGATGAGCTCATTGAAGATACGTTTGCCGTCCTCGTATTTGCCCATTTCTACAAAGGCCTTGGCCAGGATTTCCTTGAATTCAGTAGAGTTCTTTACATTGGGGTCGTTGGGATTGCCTCTTGTTACCCACTGTATCACCTTTTCTGGCAACCTCCAGTCCATGAAGATATTTGCCGCATCGACTATGAAATCCTGTTGCTCGTCAGACGGCAGGTCACGGAAATTCTCCTCAAGATATTCTTCCGCCTCTTCTATATTTCCTTCACTGATAAGGATCTCTGCGCGGTCGAAAATATAGTCAGGCGATTCCTTGTCAATCATCTGTTCCAGCAGCTCCCACGCCTTCTGTGGGTCGTTCTGTTGAAACAGCGCCTCATGAATGCGATAGGTGAGGGGAGACGAGGAACCAGGTGAAAGACTCAGGGCAAGACTGATGGCCTCTTCCGCCTTATCCTTCTCGCCTGTGTATTGGTAGTAGTCAGCGATATCCACCAAATCGTCAGCATCCATAAACACAGGTTCTCCTGCGTTTATGGATGTTTCGTAAATATCGAGGAGTTTATGAAACTCCTCACTGTCGAAATAGTTATCTCCTGTATTCGTCATTATTTCTTCCATGTATCCTTCAAGCCTACGGTCTTGTTGAATACAGGCTTTTCAGGTGTAGAGTCTGGATCAACGTTGAAGTAGCCTATACGCTGGAACTGCAGATAGCTCAGTGCAGGCAGTTTTGCTGCGAAAGGCTCAATATAGCAGTCGGTAAGGATATGTAGGTTGTCGGGGTTCATCATCTGACGCAATGCATCAGCACCCTTGATACCTTCCTCTTCCTCCAGACGCTTCAACTCGTCGCGTGGGTTTTCCATTTTCCATAGACGCTCGTAGAGACGCACCTCTGCTTTTACGGCGTTGTGACAACTTACCCAGTGCAGTGTCTTACCCTTAATCTTGCGGTTAGCGCCAGGCAGCCCACTGCGTGTCTCGGGATCGTAGGTACAGTAGATGGTGGTCACCTTTCCGTCAGCATCCTTGTCGCAGGGATGTTCCTCGTCACACTTGATGATATAAGCGTTCTTCAGACGCACCTCCTTGCCGGGAGCCAGGCGCATGAACTTCTTCTCGGCCACCTCCATGAAGTCGTCGCGTTCAATCCAGATTTCGCGGCTGAACTCTACATCATGTGTGCCATCAGCCTCGTTTTCAGGGTTGTTGATAGCGGTGAGCATTTCCTGCTGACCTTCTGGATAGTTGGTGATGACTACTTTTACGGGGTCGAGCACGGCGCTGACACGCAGGGCACGCGTATTCAAATCATCGCGCAGCGCACTCTCGAAGAGCGCCATATCGTTGAGCGCGTCAATCTTTGTGTAGCCAATCTTCTCCATGAAGTTCTTAATGCCTTCTGGAGAATAGCCGCGACGACGGAAACCGCAGATTGTCGGCATGCGGGGGTCATCCCATCCGTTGACCAGTCCTTCGCTGACCAGTGTGCGCAGGTTGCGCTTTGACAGCAGGATATAGTTCAAGTTCAACTTGTTAAACTCTGTCTGACGGGGACCCTCAAAGTCTGCAAACTTGTTACCCATATTTTCCAGACAACCCAGTTTCTGGGGATTCTCCAGCGTGCCCAGCCATTCCTTCATCCAACCAACAAAGAGGTCGTATAAGGGGCGGTGCTCCACAAATTCCAGTGTACACCAAGAGTGTGTGACACCCTCAAGAAAGTCGCACTGTCCGTGCGTGAAATCGTACATAGGGTAAGCGTTCCACTTATCGCCCGTCTTCACGTGAGGGATATTCAGCACGCGATAGATCAGAGGGTCGCGGAACAGCATATTGGGGTGAGCCATGTCAATCTTGGCGCGCAGCACCATCTTTCCTGGCTCGCACTTGCCGCTGTTCATGAATTCAAACAGTTTCAGACTCTCTTCCACAGGACGGTCGCGATAAGGCGAGTTTGTACCAGGGCTGGTCGTGGTACCCTTCTGCTGGGCAATCACTTCAGCGCTCTGTTCATCTACGTATGCACGTCCCTGCTTGATGAGCCATACGGCAAAGTCCCACAATTCCTGGAAATAGTCACTGGCATAATAGACATGTGCCCAGTCATATCCCAGCCATTTGATATCCTGTTCGATATTCTCGATAAATTCGGTATCTTCCTTCACTGGGTTGGTATCGTCGAAGCGCAGATTGCATTCGCCGCCATATTTTTTAGCCAGCCCGAAGTCGATGGCAATGGCCTTAGCATGACCAATGTGCAGATAGCCGTTAGGCTCTGGTGGAAAACGCGTCTGCATGCGTCCACCGTTCTTTCCTTCTGCCAAGTCATCTTTTACCATCTGTTCTACGAAGCTGAGGCTTTTCTTCTCCTCGCCTTCGTTCTGTATCATTTCTGCCATATAATCTTTTTCTTGTGTTTTTTATTTTTGAGACTGCAAAGGTACAAAATAATTCTTAAATCTTAAATCTTAATTCATAATTATTTTATCCCTCGCTCGTTAAGTGCTTTCGCATAGCGTGCCGCATTATTGAGATGCTCCTGATAGCTGGTGGCGAAATTATGCGTGCCCGAGAAGTCCTCCTTGGCACACATATATATATAGGTGTGAGCCACGCGGTTGAGCACAGCGTCGATACCCTGAATGGAAGCCACCTTGATAGGGCCGGGAGGCAGTCCTGTGTTCTTGTAGGTGTTATAGGGACTGTTCACCTCCAGGTGGTTATGATAGATGCGTTTCAGGGCGAAGTCCTTCAGGGCGAATTTCACCGTTGGGTCGGCCTGAAGCGGCATGCCAATTTTCAGTCGGTTCAGATACATCCCTGCAATCATGGGCTTCTCGGCATTGTTGGCCGTCTCCTCGTCGATGATGCTGGCCAGTGTGCACACCTCGTCTGTCGATAATCCCAGTTCCCTGGCTTTCTGCTTGCGCTCTTCCGTCCAGAACTTATCGTGCTCGCTCATCATGCGCTGCATCAGCTTATCCATGCTGGTGTTCCAATAGACCTCATACGTGTTGGGTACGAAGATACTGGCGATGGTGCAGGTGTCGTAGCCCAACTGTTCACAGAAATCCTCATCGGTCAGTGCCTGCGCTATGCTGGTGCTGTCGAGCATCAGTTTCTTTGATAGGCGTGCAGCCATCTGTTCCATGGTGCGACATTCCGGGATGGTCAGCATCACGGGCTCCTGTCGGCCGTTTCTCATCATACGAAACACGCTGACGGTATTCATGCCAGGTTCTATGGCATAGCGTCCCGAACGGATATGCCCGTCGTAGTCGTAATGACGTGCCAGCGTGCGAAATCCTGTGAGGGCGCTGTGTGATGCCAGTGGCTCCAGTTTTGCATATACCGAGTCTGCCGTATCGTCCTCATCGATGTAGACATACTGCTTATTGTCCTGTGAGGCAAAAGCAGAGAAGAAATAGTTGTAGCCTATAGCCACGATTCCTGCCAAGCAGATAGTGGCAGGAATCAGGTAGTATTTGGCTGTGTATTTTTTCATTCTTTTCTTTTTTTCAAACATTTATTGGTGCTGATCGCGCAGCAGGTCGTTAACCGTCTTAACGGGGTTGAACGTGCCCAGAGGCACCTCAACGAAGATGGTTGACCAGTCGCTCATGGCGCCGTTCCACAACCCAGGCAATTCCAGTGCTTTCAGTTCCTTTCCCCCCTTTGACTTGGAAGAGATGAATCCTGTGGTCTTATCCACGAAATCGGGCAAGTTGAAAGGCTGTCCCTTGTAGTCCTTCACGGCACATACCAGGTCAACGGGGTTGAAGTGAGTGCCCTGTGTGAACATCTTCATGTATTCCGCATTGTTGGTATCTATCTGACTGCTCTCCAAGATCTGCAGTGATACCGTGCCGTCCTGATTATAGGTGAGGAACGGGCCGCCACCAGGTTCGCCCACATTTTTCACCACGCCACACACACGCATGGGGCGGTTCAGTTTGCGACGCAGGTACTCGGCATCCACCTTGCTATTCTTAGGATTGGTGCAGAGGTTCTTTTCTACGAATTGGGCAATCTGGGCGATTTGGGCATCTGATGGGTTACCGTCGAGGATACGCAGGTATTCGAAGGCCTGCTTCTGCAGACTCACCAGTACACCGGCGATGACCTGCTTCCATTCCACGGTCTCAGGCTTCAGACGGTCGGGCACCACGTTGTCGATATTCTTGATGAAGATAACGTCAGCCTCAATCTCGTTCAGGTTCTCGATGAGCGCACCGTGACCGCCCGGACGGAACAGCAATGAACCGTCGGCCTCGCGGAATGGCGTGTTGTCGGGATTAGCGGCAACTGTATCTGTTGAGGGCTTCTGTTCAGAGAATGTGATATCATACTTGATGCCGTATTTCTGTGCGAAGCCATCGGCCTTCTCTGCCACCTTTGCCTTGAAGAACTCCAGGTGGTCGTGACTCACGGTGAAGTGTACGTGAGCCTCGCCCTTTGAAGCGGCATAGAGTGCGCCCTCCACGAGGTGCTCCTCCATGGGCGTACGGGCACCCTCTGCGTATTTATGGAACAGCAACATACCCTTTGGCAGCTGACCGTAGTTCAGTCCCTCAGCCTTCAGCATGTTGGCAGCCACAGCCTTATAGTTGCCTTCTGCCATCAGAGCCTTGATACCTTTGCCCTCGTTTTTCACGCAGACAGCATCCAGCGCCTCGTAGAAGGCAAACTTCTCAATGTCGTTGAAATATTTTTTCTCGAAATCGGTGGTAGGCACGTCATAGTCGGCATCCACGAATGCAAACATATTCTTGAACATACGACTGGCGGCGCCACTGGCAGGTACGAACTTCACGATACGCTTACCTGCAGCCTTATAGTCCTCCCAGGCTTTCACGTACTGTTGACGCTCGCTCTCGTTGGGGGCTACGATGCCGTTACCTACTGCAGCTGCTGCTTCCAATTTCAGGAAGGGGAAGCCTGTTTCAAACTCCTTCAACTGTGTCTCGATCTGCTCTTTCGTGATACCACGCTGAGCAATCTGTTTGAGGTCTTTTTCTGATAGCATAACTTTGCTTGTTTTTGATTTTTTATTTTCGGCCTACAAAATTAAGAAATCTGAGCGAAATGCCCAAGGAAAAATGGAAATTCTTTCAAGAAAACTAGATAATCGGACTTTTATAATCGGCATGTTATTCCCATTTTTGTTTCAAACGTGTTGGCTTTCACCATGTCGTGATATTTGTAGAACGTGCGACGTGAGTAGTAGGCGCCAGAGAGCGTGACAGACCATTGTTTTGCCAGGTGTATCTCCATGACGGGGTTCACCACCAGCAGCATCGCATTGCTGCGGTCGCCCTGCACATTCAGGTAGTGCAGATCCTTGGTGCCGTCGGCAAAGGCCTGCAGATCCTTGTCCTCATAGCCCTTCCATGTGTAGATACGGAAATATTTGGCGTTGAGCATGAACCGTCCGAACTTGCCAAATTCAATCTGCGTCTTTGACTTCACGCTGAATCCGCTACCCATGTTGTAGTCGCGCTCAATCACGTTGAAATAGTCGCTCTTTGTACCGCCCAGCAGGATGCCGCTCATAAAAATTCGCTGTTCCAATTTCGTCATGGCGCCTGTCTGTGGCAATGACAAGATGAAGCCAGGACCAAAGCCTGCGGCTTCACTGATGCGGTAGGGGGTCAGCTCAGACCCATCCTCAATGGGCTTGGCGTCGTAGTAGTTGAAGTGCTGGTAGATACCAAATTCGCCCGCCATGTCCTTCTTGTCCAGAATAGGCGTACTCCACAGACGTCCTACGATGTTCAGCGTGTTGACGAAGGGCTGTCCGCCACCGAAGGCGGCATTCATCTCCAGGTCGAAGAAGTCGTATGGTGTTGTATGGCGCTCACCGTCTACCGGTGTGCCGTACATCAGCGTGATGTTCACGTAAGGCGCATGGATGCCGCGGAACAGGGCACCGTTGTCGGCCAGATAACGCCAACCTACAGAGAACGACATGTCCACGGGAATCTTGCTGAAGTCATGATAGCGGTAGTGGTCCCTACGCACGCGCCAGGCATCTCCGCTGAAGATACGATGCAGTCCTTGTATGGGGTTGATGATGGTAGCAGCTGCCTCACGCAGGAAGCGACTGCAGCCTCTATCACGGTCGTCGAGCACTGTGAGACTCAGCCTGTGGGTCATCTCACCGATGGCTATACCGCCACAGGTGGTGGCAATGATATCGTTGATGGCAGGCGGTTCCGTCTCTCCCAGAAACTCCCACATCAGTGAACCGCCCAGCGCATAGGGGGCTGACTCCCAGAAACTGAGGCCGTTGCTGCGTGCCGCGTTGAAATAGAGGTTGCCGTGATAGGGGTGGGCAAACAGGTTGGTGATAAAGAAGTCGTTATCCCATACCATACCGTCGGTGAAGTTGCGCTTCAGTGAGTTCAGCGTGGTCTGGGCAAAGTCCGAGTTGAGGGCATAGCGGTCAAACAACTGTACGCCTACGTTGATACCCGTTGCCTCGGCAGCAGCCTGCCAATAGCGCTTTGGTTCGGGCAGTGCCATCGTGGAGTCGGTGAACACAATCTTTGAGCGCTTCTCGTCCCATGCACGTTTCCAGGAGTCGTGCTGGTTTCGAGGCTGGCGGTAGGTCAGGCCCAGTTCCACCAACGGCCTGTTCCTGTAGGTCTCGTTACGGTCATAATAGCGGGTCACACCCCATCCCACAGAGGCAAAGGCCCCAATCTTACTGCTTATCTGATAGTCGGCATTGATGCGGGCCTGCAGGGAGTACAGGCGCTCCGGCTTGTCGTTGTTATTCTTTGAGAACGTCTCCACATGATAGTAGCCCACGTCGCCGCTCAGACTCCATTTCGGGGATAACTGTGCATACTGTCCCAGACGATAGAACACGGCACCCGAGAATTTGGAGTCGAGTCCCATGAAGTGTGTGCCTACACCTAAGATGTTGTATGTGCTGCGATTGCGAAAGCGCGCAGCCAGGTTCATTTTGGTCGAAGAACCTGCATATGTCATCACGTCGATATGAGTCGCCGGGTTGATGTTCACTAATCCTATCTTATGGCCTATCGAGTCGTACGATAGGTTGACGAGTCCCACCTGCCAGCCTTGAGGATGTTGGCGTGTCACATTGAAAATACCAATCTGTGCACCATTGAGCGAATCGGCATAGTTGACAGTCCCCATCTGCCATCCGTTCATTCGCTTGGATGAGATATTCAGAATGCTCGACATCTGCAGCCCCTTATCCATGCCTTGGGTAATGCTGCTGACACCACCTATCTGCAGACCGTTGAATGTATGTCCAGATGTGTTCGATAC
The DNA here is from genome assembly GCF_022024115.1 of Prevotella communis. Classification (NCBI taxonomy): domain Bacteria; kingdom Pseudomonadati; phylum Bacteroidota; class Bacteroidia; order Bacteroidales; family Prevotellaceae; genus Prevotella; species Prevotella communis. The sequence goes on along the minus strand of NZ_CP091792.1, from coordinate 2,436,368 downwards.
GCCGCCAAATTGGAAACCGTAACCACCTTCAGTCGTTACCGATGAGATAAGTCCAAACTGGAAGCCCTTCACCGTGTCCTGTGCACTGACAATACCAACGGGGAATATCTGAGCTTGTACGCCTATCGTCGTCATGATGGCGATTGCTACCAAAAGCCCTTTTTTCATAAGTGTACTATTTTGTCTATAGGCTAACTGTATAGTATTAGCGCTTACAAATATAAGAAGAATTAATAAAACACCCAAGAAAAAGAAAATCTTTCTACTTTTTCTTGGGCGTATTTTTATTTTGAAAGACTTGTGCTTAGATACTCAACTCATTAAGCACGGTAATCAGACGCTTGTCAAAGCGCTTGTCGGTGCGGATACATTCTGAGAAGGGCACATAGACCACGTCGTTGTTTCTTACGCCTACCATCACGTTGCGCTGGCCCTGCATGATAGCCTCGATAGCACCTACACCGGTGGTTGATGCCAGCACACGGTCACGGGCAGATGGCGTGCCGCCACGCTGCAGGTGACCAAGGATTGATACGCGTACATCGAACTCAGGGAACTCCTTCTTCACACGGTCGGCATAGTAGAGGGCGCCGCACTTGGGACTCTCGCTCACAATGACGATACACGACTTCTTTGACTTGCGGATGCCTCGCTTCATGAATTCGGCCAACTGGTCTTCGTCTGTCACCTCCTCTGGTACGATGGCAGCCTCGGCACCACTGGCAATAGCACAGTACTGGGCCAGGAAGCCGGCGTCGCGTCCCATCACCTCGACGAAGAAGATACGCTCGTGCGAGTTGGCGGTGTCGCGGATGCGGTCCACGCACTCCATGATGGTGTTCATCGTGGTGTCATAGCCGATGGTGGCATCTGTACCATAAAGGTCGTTGTCGATGGTGCCTGGCAGTCCAATCACGGGGAAATCAAACTCCATGCCGAAGTTTCTTGCGCCCGTCAGCGAACCGTTGCCGCCGATGATCACCAATGCGTCAATCACTTCCTTCTGACAGGTCTCGTAGGCTTTCTGCATGCCCTCGAGTGTCATAAATTCCTTTGAACGTGCTGTTTTCAGAATCGTACCGCCACGGTTGATGATGCCTGATACGTCCTCGGTGGTCAGTGTCTTCACCTCACCTTTTATCAGTCCGTCATAGCCGCGGTAGATACCCTTGATTGTGAAGCCATTGTAAATGCCGGCACGTGTCACGGCGCGGATGGCTGCATTCATGCCTGGCGAGTCGCCTCCTGAAGTTAAAATACCTATTGTTTTAATCTTATTCATAGCGTACTATTACATTATACTTCTTTTAGTTTTGCATGGTGCAAAGATACAAATTAGAGAGCAAATCGCAAAAAGAAAACCATGAAAAAAATCGTTTTCCGCATACATTATTGATGTAAAAGTATTAATTTTGCAGCCGGAATTCAGAAAATCGGATAAACATAAAACTATTAACGAATATGAAGAAAAATCTTTTATTGATGCTTGCCCTGCTGTGCATGGTTGCGCAGGGGCCGCTATTCACGTCGTGCAGCAAGGATGATAACCAGACGGAGAAACCGCTTCCAAAGACGTATTTTGCCTCGTGGAACCGGTGCGACGCGCTGGATACGCTAAAAGCATACGTGGAGGATGTGACCAATCCGAAGTCGGCCCATTTCATCTGTAAGGAGGACCGCATTGCCACGTTCGACATGGATGGCACGTTTGTTGGCGAACTCTATCCCACCTATTTCGAGTATAATCTGCTGGAGTATCGCGCCCTCGACGATCCCGACTATAAGGATAAGGCGCCAGAGGATGTGCGCGAAGCTGCATTGAATATCCGCCATTTCGTGCGTGAGGGCGTGGCGCTGCCCGACCATTTCGATATGATTCATGCCCGTGCTGCTGCCAAGGCCTATGCCGGCATGACCATTGCCGAGTTTGATGCCTATGTGAAGAAGTATGCCGCCACGCCAGCCAACGGGTTCACGGGGATGACCTACGCCCAGAGCTTCTACAAGCCCATGCTGGAGGTGTTCGACTACCTGAAGGATCATGACTTTACCTATTACGTTGTCTCCGGTTCCGACCGCTTTATCTGCCGTTCCCTGGTGGAGTCGCTGGGCATCGAGCCCAACAGGGTCATTGGCATGGACGTTTGTCTCGCTACCAATGCTCAGGGCGGGAATATCGGTGTAGACTACACCATGAAGAAGGATGAGTATCTGGTACGCACGGACAGTCTGATTATCAAGAACCTGAAGACCAACAAGGTGCGCCAGATCAGTCAGGAGATAGGCAAGATACCCGTACTGTCGTTTGGCAACAGCAGTGGCGACGAGGCGATGCACAACTATTGTCTGAGCAATCCTAAGTACCGCACTGCCACCTTCATGCTTGTGGCCGACGATGCCGAGCGCGACCATGCCAACCTCGCCGAGGCTGCTAAGCGTGAGGAGAAATGGCGCAAGAACGGCTATACCGTCATCTCTATGAAAAATGATTTCAAGACCATTTATGGCGATGGGGTAGTGAAGACGGAATTCAGTTTCCAATAGGCTTTTTTGACGTTTTCCCCCACCTCTCACTCCAAACGCGGGAAATGCCCTGTGGCAAAGGCTTTGAGGCCAGTGAGAGGGCATTTTGACCTCCCACTGACCTCTCACTGGCCTCTCACTCAAAGGGAATTTTGGTAATATGTCGTTTCTACATATGACAGGGAATAATACGTAGTTAGCGAACTCCGAGTCCGACGCCTGCGGACTCTCAGTCCGTGCCCTACGTACGGGCTATTTGCTTTAATCATCCTGGCAACAGGAAAATAATGAGTTGCGATGTCAAATTTACTAAAATACGATATCAAACTCGCTAAGATACGATGCCATAGTTACAGAGATACGATTTCAAAGTTACTGAAATCAGAAGATTCCGAGTGAGAGGGGTAGTGAGAGGGCAGTGAGAGGGTAAAAAGACCTCTCACTGGCCTCTAAGCCTTTGCCACAGGGCATTTCCCGCGTTTGGAGTGAGAGGTGGGGGTAATAGTAAAAAACGTACGCAAAAAACTAAAAATCTAAACGTGCTTTTTTCAGGCCGACAATCCCTCGAGTTCCTTAAGGTTTCTCTCAATCTCCTGCATGGTACTCTTGTGTCTGCGATATCCAATCCAGCCACAGAAAAGGCCAGTAAAGAAAAAGAGGGCCACGAAGAAGATGCCAAGGGGCGAAGTCATATGCTCCAGATAGAGCGTGATGCAGATGCCGAAAGCAGCAAGGGGCGTGCCGATGATTGACTCATAGACGTAGCAGCGCTTATAGTTGACAAGTGCCTTGAGCTGTTTTCCTGGCGCCTCAACGACGTTTAGTTTACTGGTGATGAAGAGTCGGCAGACCACCATCAGCACTCCCAGCACGCAGATAGCCTCAAGGAGATAGAAAGAGGTGTCGTGGAAAATGCCCTTCTCATGGAGCAGGGGCACCACGAAAGCTGGCACGAACAGCGTTGTCAGGAAGTTGAAGATGCCCTGCTTTGACAGTTGCTCATAGGCCGTCTTGTTATGACCTTGGATGGTCTCCATCAGCACACGTTTGTTATATAACTCACTCTTCGACAGACGGTCGTTGAGCATTGTCCATTTCTGTTTTAATTCCTGTAGTTCCATTGTTGTTTCTGTTTTCTTAGTTGTTAGACATTTGCTTGAGTTTCGCCTTGATGCGGTTGATGCGCACTCCCACATTCGAGACCGAGATATCAAGCATCTCTGCTATTTCCTCATACGACCTGTCGTCGAGCCACAGCAGAATCAGAGCGCGTTCCAATTCGCCCAGACGGTTGATTAGCTGATAGAGTTCTCGCAGTTGTTCGCGTTCCGACTCATCGGGGAAGAGGTCTGTCATCGACATTGTGAGTGGCACCGTTAGGGGCTGTGTGCCCTGATGACGCAGGTGCGAGATGCAGGTGTTCACGCTGATGCGATAGACCCACGTCGATGTCTTACACTCGCCACGAAAGCGGGGAAAGGCCTTCCACAGGTTCAGCGCCACCTCCTGAAAGAGGTCGCTGATGCCTTCATCGTCGCTAGCGTACATCAAGCAGACCTTATAGATCATCTGCTTGTGGTCGTCGACGAGGGCGACGAACTGCTGTTCTAATTCATTTTGGTTCATTTCTTCTTTTGTTTCATTTGACTCTTTACTCTATCAGTCGCATGAAAAACAGAAAACTTACATCGGTGTACTACTTTTTTTAAAAACTAAATATTAATGCCATATCTAATAACGGAAAAGAAGCGGTGTTTATTGTCAAAGAATCAAAGACCAGTAACTATGATCTTTTTTCGGTTCATGCAACTTTTTCAAGAAAAAACAGGCAATTCTTTTTTGTTATCGAAATTTTTTGTATTTTTGCAGCGAGAAGAACGATTGGTTATGGACAAGACGATCATTGAAAACATCAAAAAGACACTAGATGCGAGTCTACCCAAGCAGGCCACGGCGTTGCTCTATGGGTCTCAGGCTCGTGGTGATGCCCGTAAGGAATCTGATTGGGACATACTAATTGTGCTCGACAAAGACAAACTGACTCCCGAAGATTACGACACTATCACCTACCCATTGACAAAACTTGGGTGGGATTTGGGCGCCGAGATCAATCCCATCATGTATACAAAGAAGGAGTGGGAGGCCAGCCGTATAACTCCGTTTTATCACAACGTAACAGAAGATGCCATTGCCCTATGAGTTTGAATGACGAAGAGAGAAAGACCCTGGTAGAACTGCAGATGCAGAAAGCTAATCGCTTTTTGGAGCAGGCAGAAATGGTGAGAGGTTTGCAGCAATGGGATTTGGCTGCTAACCGCTACTACTATGCTTGTTTCCATGCTGTTCAGGCTTTGTTCATTCATCATGGGCTTGCCAGTAAGAGACATTCTGGTATGTTGAGCCAGTTCGGATTGCACTTCATCAAAACAGGTGTTATAGAAGATAGGCTGGGTGGCTTCCTTACCCGAATGGAGCAATTGCGTGAAAAGGGAGATTACAACTGTTTCTTTTCAATTAATGAAGAAGAATTAAGCACTATCGTAGAACCAGCTCACGAGTTAGTAAAGGTAATCGCTGAGCTAATTCAGCGATAAATAATAATGTAGAACTCTAAAACCGAATGCCTATGGGCTGAAGAAAGATATAACTGAAATAGGACATATAGAATGAATATCCACTTTTAGATTCTTGTTCCTGAAAATCGCCAATTTGCAGAAACAATCAAGAATTGAAGTAGATAGTTCACGCTTGATAGCGTGGGCTTTTACTCGTTTAAGATTGTTAGGTGTTTGGCGATACCTCAGGAACGAAGACGAAGTAAATTGTCCACGTTTTCTTTTTGTGTGTATTTAAATAACTTTATTAACTAAAAAATATATGATTATGAAGAAACAACTACTATTTCTTGTGATGTTTCTGCTGCCATTGGTGGCAAGTGCTTATGACATTGCAGTTAAGAATGCTGATGGCGTTACCATTTACTACAATTATACCAATGGCGGTTTAGAGCTGGAAGTAACGTATCTTAATAAGGTTTATGATCAGAACAGAACTACCTATTCTGGATCTGTCACAATCCCAAGAGAAGTGATATATATGAATAGAACGAGAAAAGTTACTTCTATTGGGGATGCGGCTTTTGCTGGTTGCAAAGATTTGAATAGTTTATCGATTCCAAATAGTATAAACTCCATCGGTAAGCAAGCTTTTTATAGTTGTGCTTTTACCAAATTCGTTATACCTGAAAACGTAAGCCATATTGGTAGTGGGGCTTTTCAATATTGTCTTCTGATGACTGATGTTACTATCCCAAGTAGTGTGACGGAAATCGGTGGCGGTGCTTTCTATGATTGTTCAGGATTAACTGGCGTTCATATCTCAAGTATAGAAGATTGGTGTAAAATACATTTCGACATGGACTATGTAGGAACAAATCCAACTCACTATGCTCATCATTTATACATAAATGGTAGCGAAGTTACTGATGTTATCATTCCCAATAGTTTAACATCCATAAACGATGGAATTTTTGATGGTTGTTCTGAATTAGCTAGTGTAACAATTCCAGATGGTGTAACATCTATAGGAAAGTATTCCTTCAATGGGTGCAAGAAATTGACCTCTATTACACTTCCCAGTGGTGTTGTTTCAATAGGGGACTGTGCTTTTCAGGAATGTAGTAATTTGGAAAGCATTAATCTTCCTCAAAAAATAACAACCATTGGTTATTCTGCATTTTCAGGTTGCGAAGCTTTAAAAAGTATAGTTATACCGGATGGCGTAACAGAAATAATGGATGCTACGTTCTATCACTGTGTTAATTTAGCCTCAGTAATACTTCCCAACAGTTTAACATCATTAGGTACTCAGGCATTCGGCGACTGTAGTAGTTTGGAAAGCATCATTATTCCAAGAAATGTTACAAATATTAGTCAATTTGCTTTCCAAAACTGTAGCAGTTTGACAAGCATCAATCTTCCTAAGAATCTTGTTGAAATTGGAATGAATGCCTTTCAGAATGTTGATCTTATGACAATCACCTCATTGATTGAAGAACCGTTTCCTATTAAATGGAACATGAATGACTATATTCATGTTTTTAGCGACAACACAATAATGAACGCAACTCTGTACGTGCCAAAAGGGACTATAAACAAATATAAAGAGACAGAAGGTTGGAAGGACTTTGTATTTATTGAAGAAATGAAAGGAGAACAATGTAAGGTTCCTACAATATCATATGAAAACGGCAAATTGACATTTAGTTCTGAAACCGATGGTGCAATATGTCATTATTCAATTTCTGATGAAGATATTAAAACTGGGCGTGGAAATGAGGTTCAACTCAATGCAACTTATACTATTAGCGTCTATGCAACTAAAGAAGGTTGTGAGAATTCAGAATTGGCTACAGCTACCCTCTGTTGGATAGATGCTTTGCCCAAGACGGAAGGCATAACGAATGGTGTCGCTCAGATAGCTGCGCGTCCCGTCCTGATTAAAACTGATAATGGATTTGTTACGGTTGAAGGCATTGATGACCGGACAGATGTCAGCGTATTTACTGCTGATGGAAAATTGGCTGCTACAGCTGTATCTCACGGCAATATTGCGACTATCGCCACCAGCATCCAGTTTGGCTCAATAGCTATTGTCAAGGTGGGCGAGAAAAGCATTAAGGTAGTAATGAAATAAAAGCTCTCGTAAAATAAAGACATCTTAGCGATAATACTAACTCTTCTCATATATCCCCGACATTTGCAGATGTCGGGGATTTTGGTGTAACCTTTTCCTCCGTTGGAATCATGGTGACGTTTCTCCTGATCGTTTTGAAAAATAAAGCAAGAATCCGTAAGGTCGTATAAATCTTCTGGAGTTTGTCTTATCCTAGAAAAAAGGTCAGTAGGGGAGGATGAAAAAAAACGCGGTTATTTGGAGATTTCAGAAAATCTTATTATTTTTGCAGTCATGAAACATTCTCAGATATTTCGCCAGTACATCTGGATTATCAATACACTTAGGAGCTGCGGTGGACTTACGTTCGAAGAATTGAATCAGAAATGGAAAGCCGAAGACGTGAGCCGCGGTAAACCCCTGCAACGCTCGTCGTTCAATCGTCATCGCGATGCCATTCTTGAGATGTTTGGCATTATCATTGACTGCGACCTCCGTACCTATAAGTATTATATAGGCAATCAGGAGGCACTGGAGGACGACAGCCTGGAACGTTGGATTTATTCAACGCTTACCGTGCATGGCGCATTGTCTGAGGGTGCTTCCGTGAAAGAGCGCCTGGTGCTAGAGAATGCACCCGCTGGCGAGCGCTATCTTGATATGATGATTCATGCCATCCGCTGTAATCACCGCCTGCGCATAGGCTATCAGAAATTTCAGGCCGAGGGTTACGAGAAAACCGTATGTCCCTATGCCCTGAAACTGTTTCGTCAGCGATGGTACCTGCTGGCCCGAAACGACGAAGACCAGATGCGTATCTATGCGCTGGACCGCATCACATCGCTCTGTCTTACTGAGGAGACGTTTGAAATGCCTGCAGATTTCTCTGCGCAGAAGTATTTCTCGGAATATTTTGGTGTGCTGACCAATGACACGCCTCTGGCCCATGTGGTGCTGCGTGCCCATAAGTGGATGCCCGACTATTTGCGCACGTTGCCCCTGCATCACTCGCAGCGCGAACTGCAGTCGACGCCCGACTATACCGATTTCTCGTATGATATCCGTCCCACTTCCGATTTCCTGGGCGAACTCATGCGTCATAGTGTTGGCATTGAGGTGCTTGAACCCGGGGAACTGCGTGAGAAAATGAAGAAAATGTTGGTTGATACACTCGAGAGATATTCATAAATGGCAGGTATCTATATTCATATCCCGTTTTGTAAGAGTCGCTGCGTGTATTGCGACTTCTATTCCACCACGTCGCTGGCATTGGGCCAACGATATGTGGATGCATTATGTCGGGAAATGGAGGATAGATGTAAGATGGAAGATGGAAGAGGCGAGATGGTTGAGACGGTATATCTGGGTGGCGGCACGCCCTCACAGCTGACCGGCACGCTGCTGCGCCAGTTGTTCGACCATCTGTATCAGACGTTTGACATCTCGCCAGATGCCGAGGTGACGATAGAGTGTAACCCGGATGACGTGACAGAGGCGTTTGCCGAAATGCTAAAGACGCTGCCTGTCAATCGAGTATCGATGGGGGCCCAGACCTTCCAGTCGCAGCGCCTGCGTTTCCTGCATCGCCGTCATACGGCCGAACAGGTGAAGGAGGCCGTTGATAGGTTGCGGCTGGCTGGTATCCGAAATATCAGCGTGGATCTGATGTACGGGTTTCCCAACGAGACGATGGCGGAGTGGGAGCGTGATATCCAGCAGGCCATAGCGCTGGACGTAGAACATATCTCGGCCTATGCGCTGCAGTATGAGGAGGGTACACCTCTATATAAAATGTTAGAACGGGGTGAGGTAAGCGAGATTGACGAGGAACTGGAACGACAGATGTATTTCCTACTGATGGACGCATTGGCTGAGGCTGGTTTTGAACATTACGAAATCAGCAACTGGGGGAAGCCTGGGCATCACTCACGCCATAATAGTAGTTACTGGAATCAGACACCCTATATCGGTCTGGGGGCTGCTGCGCATTCCTTCGACGGAAGGAACCGCCAATGGAACGTGGCCGATATCCGTCAGTATATGGAGGGTATGGAAAAGGGTGAACCCTGCGTGGAACACGAAGAGCTCACCCCTGATAATCGTTATAATGAGATAGTGATGACGGCCTTGCGCACATCAGTAGGACTTGACCTTACGAAACTGGCGCCTGCGGATGCCGACTACTGTCTGCGACTGGCACAGCGTTTTATCCTTGACGGCCTGCTGGTTCATGAACAGCAGCATCTGCGCCTGACCCGCAATGGCCTTTTTGTCAGCGACATGATCATGGCTGAACTGATGAAAGCCTGATTTTTCACTTTTCACTATTTCTTGCGGTAGCAAATTTTTCACTTTTCACTATTCACTTTTACCTTAATCGCTGCCTCTACTTCTTTTCGCCATGTCTTCAGCCACTGGAACCACTCCTTGGCAGAATGAAAACCGAAGGTCTCGTTGGCTGAGCCATATACCACCTTGTATGCCAGGTGACGATTGTCTGTTTTCACCACGAAAGCATAGTTGTCCTTATTGACCGGTTCCTCGCTGACAATATGTTGACGGGGTATCAGGATGCCCAGTCCTACGGTCTCCCGGCTCCATTTCACGGTATCCGTAGAGGGGTAGTCGGTACCCCAGCAGGCACGCAGTCCCTTCTTGTCGGAGAACTCCTCAGACCCCTTCACATTGATGATGCCGGTAGAAAACTCTGCACCTTTCATGTCGCGGTTGAAGAACACATCCACATCGGTATCACGATGACCTGCATACTGCGTGTAGCGGATGGTCATGTTGACGGCTGATGGCTGATGGCTGATGGCTGATGGAAATTGCCAGCCTTGGTCGATGATTTCCACGATGGTGCGCAGCGGACCGTAGGAAACGACGCGCTGGGTACGGTTCTTCACGGGATCAATCATTGTAGGCTCCTTGCCGTCCCATCCGCGAAAAGCACCCAGTCCGAAGGTGTTGCCTACCCATAGCACATCATCGCCATAACCGGCTTTCTTCTGATCGGCCGATGTATAGAACTGTGTAGCCTCTAGCTCCAGGCGTTTCTGGAACTTGCCGTAGAGGTCGAGCGTCTGACGCTTGTCGAAATAGATGCGGATGCCGTTGAGTTCGCTCTCAAAATCCACGCCGTGATGATGCAGCAGGTTGTAGGAATTGGCACAGTCGCCACGCACGGTGAGACTCGACACGAAATTGTTGTGCTTGTTTTTCTCCTTCACCTTGTCATTACGCATCAGCATCTCGGCATATACGCGGGCAGGGTAGGTGCGTGGCTCGCCCTCCTTGAAAAGGGTCACGGTATAGGTCTTCTGTTCCTTTCCTTTGAGATCTGAGAGGAAACAGAGTTCGTCAAACTGCTCGTCCAGATTGATATCATCCAACTGACAGGGAATCTCCTGACCGCCGCATGTCACCAAGGCTGAGCGCACCTCGCCATAAGCCTGAAGCGAGAGGACTACGGGCTGGTCGGTCCTGTCTGTGGACAAGGGGTTTTTTACACTGATGTTCAACGTCTGTTGGGCGCTCATGGCCATGGGCATACAGAGCGCAAATGCGAGAAAAAGATACTTCATGATGTCTTAGTTTTTGTACAAAAGTAACAGAAAAGCATGGAATGTGAATTATAATTAAAAAAAATTAGGTTAAAATTTGGATTATTCAAGAAATTTTAGTAATTTTGCACTCGAATTTAACAAAATCTAAAATCTCCATACGTTGAAGAAGCTCTTTTTTCTGCTCCTGTTGACCATGATGGCATGCATAGGTTGCCAATGGAAATTCCAGTCTCCTGAAGATACAGAGAAGACTGGCGATATTGTCGTGGAGCGCTTCGACCGTATGGAATACCTCTACCTCACATCAGGCGATTTCGCCGCCCTGCAGCAGATGAAGACGCTCTATCCCACGGAGACGGGCACGCTGATTGAGGATGTGCTGAAGTTGGGTAGGGTAGATGACCCCGATATCAACACGCGTTTCCTGATTTTCTTCCAGGACAGCACGCTGCAGGCCCTGATGCAGGGTGTCAATGAGCAGTATGCCGACATTGACGACCTGAATAAGGATCTGACGAAGAGTTTCACCCGGCTGACGAAGCATATTCCGGGATTGGAGATTCCGCGCATCTATACCCAGATAGGTTCGCTGGACCAGAGTGTCATCGTAGGCGACTCGATGGTGGGCATCTCGCTCGACAAGTACCTGGGTGCCAATTATCCTATCTATCAGAAATACGGCTATACGGAGCAGCAGCGTGCCATGATGACGCGAAAATACATTGTGCCCGACTGTCTTGCGTTCTATCTCCTGCGTCACTATCCGACGCCCGAAGAGGCTGCCGATTCCGCAGAGCTGCGCCATGAGCACATGGCCAAGATCCAGTATGTGGTGAACCAGGTGATGCAGCAGCGCATCTTCAGCAACGAGCGTATCCGGGAGGTGGAGAAATACATGCTGCAGCATAAAGAGGTGGGCTATGATGAGTTGCTGAGTGCTAAAAATCATCAATAGTCGCTATTATTTAATCGTAATTCTTATGTTTTTCGCAGATTTTTCGTATTTTTGCTTCAAAATTTAGCAAAGATATGAAAAAACTAATTATAGGTGCAATGATGTTAGCTGCTGTTGCGCAGATGTCGGCTGCAGGAAAACTGGATTTAAAGGAGATTACAAAAGGAACTTTTCGTGAAGCAACGATAGCTGCTGTCACCCCGATGTCTGATGGTGAGACGTATGCCCAGATATCGGCTGATGGCAAGCAGATTGTGCAGTATTCCTTCAAGACTGGCAAGCAGGTGGCTGTACTCTTTGATGTGGAAAAGGCCCGTGGAGCCAAGCTCAAGAAGATTGACGACTATGTGATGAGTCCTACGGGTAAGCGACTGCTGATCCAGACAGAGACGAAAAGCATCTATCGCCGTTCGTTCACGGCCGTTTACTATATCTATCATGTGGCCAATAATAAACTGGAACCGCTGAGCGATGGCGGTCCGCAGCAGACGCCCGTGTGGAGTCCTGACGGCGAACAGGTGGCTTTCGTGCGTGACAACAATATCCATCTGGTGAAGTTGCTCTACAATAATGCCGAGAGTCAGGTGACCAAGGATGGTAAGTTCAATGAGGTGATCAACGGTATTCCCGACTGGGTCAACGAGGAGGAGTTCTCGTTCAACTCGTCGATGGTGTTCACGGCCGACTCCAGGCAAATCGTCTGGATTCGCTATGATGAGAGTCAGGTGAAGGAGTTCTCTATGCCGATGTTCCATCTGGATGCCGAGGACAAGGGTGCCTACGCCTATACCTACAAGTATCCGAAGGCTGGCGATGACAACTCGAAGGTCAGTTTGATGAGCTATGATATCAAGAGCCATCAGACGCGCCAGATGCAGTTGCCCCTCGATGCCGACGGCTATATCCCCCGTATCGTCACCACCAGCGATCCCGCAAAGGTGCTGGCTTTCACGCTGAACCGTCATCAGGACTGTCTGCGTGTGTATGCCGTGAATCCGCTGAGCACCACGTGCAAGTTGATTGTAGAGGACAAGGTGGACAAATATATCAACGAGAATGTGTTTGCCAATCTCGTGGTGACCGACAAGCACCTGGTGCTGACCAGCGAGCGCGACGGCTATAATCATATCTATCTGTACAACCTGAACGGTCAGCTGATGCGCAGCGTCGCACAACCCTCAAACCTCGTTGTTACGGAGGTATATGGATATAATGACATGTCGGGCGACCTTTATTTCGCAGGCTATAACGGTGGTCCTACCGACCAGAAGGTCTTCGTGTCGCATAAGGACGGCAAGGTGGACTGCCTGACCAATAGGGAGGGTTGCAGTTCGGCCATCTTCTCGTCTGACTTCAGGAATTTCCTCAGCGTATGGAGTGACATGAATCATCCCACGGTCTATACGCTCTGTAATAACCTGGGAAAGACGCAGACCACGCTGGTGGACAACAAGGAACTGGCTGATAAATACGCCTCTTACGATATGGGAACGAAGGAACTCTTTAGTTTCCAGACCGGCGAGGGCGTCCAGCTCATGGGCTACATGGTGAAGCCAAAGGATTTTGATCCGAATAAGAAGTACCCCGTGGTGATGTATCAGTATGGCGGTCCTGGTTCACAGCAGGTGCTGAATGCCTGGAACATCGGTATGGGCCGACAGGGTGCCATCCTGGAGCAGTACCTCTGTCAGCAGGGCTATATCTGCGTGTGCGTGGATAACCGGGGCACAGGCGGACGTGGGGCTGAGTTTGAGAAATGTACCTACCTGCGACTTGGTGAACTGGAGGCTCGCGACCAGGTGGAAGCTGCCTTGTGGCTGGGAAAACAGTCGTATGTGGATAAGGACCGCATCGGTATCTGGGGCTGGTCGTACGGCGGATGGAACACGCTGATGTCTATGTCGGAGGGCCGTCCTGTCTTCCGTTGTGGCGTGGCTATCGCACCGCCTACCTGCTGGCGTTTCTACGACACGGTCTATACGGAGCGTTTCATGCGCACGCCCAAGGAGAATGCATCTGGCTATGACGAGGTTTGTCCGATTGCCCGTGCAGAGAAACTGCATGGTGCCCTGCTGCTGGTTCACGGACTGGCCGACGACAACGTGCATTATCAGAACTCGGCAGTCTATATGGATGCCCTTGTCCAGGCCGACAAGGATTTCCGTCAGTTGGTCTATACGAACAAGAACCACAGTATCTTTGGCGGCAACACGCGTAACCACTTGTTCCGCCAGTGCATCAACTTCATGAACGAGAACCTGAAATAAAAAAAGAAGATATGAAAAGACTAACCTTACTATTGATCGGTCTGGCCGTATGCTTCACGGCCGATGCAAAGGTCAGGCGCAAGCCCGTCAGGCCATTGCCAACGATTGAGATTATCACGAAGGTGAACGATTACTGGCAATCGCACCATAACCCGAAAACGCGCTCCTTCTGGGATGAGGCGGCTTATCACACGGGTAATATGGAGGCATACAAGCTGTTGGGCAATGCCCGTTGGCTGGCCTATAGTGATGCGTGGGCCCGTTATAATTTCTGGCAGGGTGCACGCGAGACGGACCCGAAGAAATGGAAGTATGCCAACTATGGTGAGGGACAGGACTATGTGCTCTTCGGTGACTGGCAGATTTGTTTCCAGACATACCTGGATATCTACGAGATGCAGCCCGATGACTACAAGATTGCACGTGCGCTGGAGGTGATGGACTATGAGGTTCGTCAGCCGCAGGCCGACTTCTGGTGGTGGGCTGATGCACTATATATGGCTATGCCTGTGTTTACTAAATTATATAAGGCGACAGGCGATGTGAAGTATCTGGATAAGCTCTATGATAACTTCAAATGGGCTGATGAACTGATGTACGATAAGGAGGAACAACTCTATTATCGTGATGCAAAGTATATCTTTCCCAAGGTAAAGACATCCACTGGCGGCAAGAGTTTCTGGGCGCGTGGCGACGGATGGGTGCTGGCCGGACTGGCAAAGGTGCTCAGCGATATGCCTGCCGACTATAAGAACCGTGCGTTCTTCCTGCAGCGTTTTCGTGAACTGGCTCAGGGTGTGGCACGCGTGCAGCGTCCTGAAGGCTACTGGAGCCGTTCGATGCTCTGCGAAGAGGATGCACCGGGTCCTGAGACGTCGGGCACCGCCTTCTTTACCTATGGCTTGTTGTGGGGTGTGAACAATGGTTTGCTGGATGAGGATACGTATGAGCCGGTTATCGGCAAGGCCTGGAATTACCTGGCGCTCACGGCTCTGCAGCCCGATGGCAGCGTGGGCTATGTGCAGCCTATTGGCGAGAAGCCCGATCCCACGAAGACGGTCAATGCCCGTTCGCAGGCCAACTTCGGTGTGGGTGCCTTCCTTCTGGCTGCCTGTGAACGTCTGCGTTACGAGGATGCAAAGAAGAGTCGTGTGTCGCTGACGGTGACCATCGAGAATCCGTCTGACGAGTATCGTGAGCAGGTCATTGAGGTGAGTGCCGACTCGGTATACAGGAAAATGCGTATCCATGGCGGACGCCAGTTTATTGTCTGCGACGTGGCCGGACTGGAAGTGCCTTATCAGTTGACAGCCGACGGCAAGGTGCTCATCGAGGCAGGTGTACGTCCTAAGGGCAAGCAGACATTCACCATTCGCCGTGGCACGCCAAAGGTCTATAAGACGGTGTGTTTCGGACGTATCTTCCCTGAGCGCAAGGATGACTTTGCATGGGAGAACGACCGTGGTGCCTACCGTGTCTATGGACCTGCCCTCCAGAAAACTGGCGAGAAGAGCTATGGCACGGATGTGTGGACAAAGAACACGCCCGAACTGGTGCTCGACAAGCGTTACTGGATAGAGGATGTGGTGATGATGCCCGAGGTGGAACGTCTGCGTCAGGCTAATCGTCAGCGTGGCGACTCGCTCTATCGCCTGAACTCCTATCATCATGACCACGGACGTGGTTCGGATGTCTATCAGGTTGGAGCTACGCTGGGTTGCGGTGCGCCGGCCCTGATGGTAGATGATGAGCTGGTCTATCCTTACTGCTTCAACGACTATCAGATGCTGGACATGGGTCCCCTGCGCATGCGCGTACAATTAAATTATAAGCCTACGGTACTGAATGGCGACACGGTGACAGAGCATCGCATCATCACCCTCGACAAGGGTTCTAACTTCTGTAAGATGACCGTCTGGTATGATGGCATCACGATGCCTGTGGAGTTTGCCACGGGTGTGGTCATCCATTCTGATGCCAAACGGGGCATTGTGCTGGGCAAGGACTATCTGCATTATGCCGATCCTACGGATAATGTGCCTGTCAACAACTGTCAGCTCTTCGTGGCTACGCTCTTCCCTAACGGGGTAGGCGAGACGAGGTTCCTGCCCATGAAGGATAAGCGTGGTGGCAACGAGGGACATGCCATCGGCATCGTGGACAACTACTCTGGCGAGCCCTATACTTACTACTTCGGTTCGGCATGGTCGAAATTTGATGTCCGCACGCAGGATGAATGGCAGCAGCGCATCGACTGGACCATGCGTGGCATCAGGCAGCCGCTCGTGGTGAAGATGAAATAGAATACAGATAAGCGGTAGGGGTTTATCGCCCGCTTCCCGTCTTTTTCAATGGCTTTATTGCACAGTATTATTCTAATGTGCAATAAAGCTGTTTTTTTTGTTCGATTTATTTGCAAAACAGTTCGGTTTTTCATATATTTGCAAATGAGAATCTAATGATTGACCTAACCTGACCTGTAATCTAAATATACCGCTTATGAAAACAATGAGACTACTATACCCAACACTAATGATGCTGACGGCATTATTCACGGCCTGCGCTTATGATGATGGCTATGAGGAAATGACGCTCACCAATGATGAGGCGCGTGAAATAGTGGACCGTTGCTATTACCAGTGTGATTCCCTGGATGCCGTGGATTTGCCCTTCGACCTTGTTGCGATAGGCGATTATGCCTTCTTTGGTTCCAGCGTCACGTCTGTGGTTATCCCTTCTGAGGTAACGTTTATTGGCGTCAGTGCCTTCAATTTCTGTCCTAACCTCACATCGTTGCAGGTGGATGGACGTAACCCCGTATTTGACTCACGCAACAACTGTAACGCGATTATCCGCACCGGCGAGGACCTGCTGGTCTATGGGTGCCGGACAACCGTGATACCGCAGACTGTCCGTGCTCTCGCTGACTATGCCTTCTGTGGCTGTGAAGGACTCGGTCAGCTGGTGCTTCCCGACAATGTGGAAGCGCTGGGCGATGGTGCTTTCTATGAGTGCAGCGGACTGACGTCGGTAGTGCTTTCTGCCGGACTGCAGCAGATCAGTAACCTGGCATTCTCGGAGTGTCATGATCTGGTGTCTGTCGTTATTCCGCAAAGTGTACGCTCCATTGGCGATGGCGCGTTCCTGCATTGCGGGAACCTGGCGGAGGTCCGGGTGGAAAGTATCACCCCACCGCAATGCGGCTATGTGGCATTCTTTAATACCAATGCCACACTCTATGTACCACGGGGCACGCTCGACGCCTATGCGTCGGCTCCCGGCTGGCGGGATTTCTCTAATATTATGGAAATATAACACACAAAAAAAAGAGGAAGAGCAACCCACGCAGGTTGCTCTTCTTTATGAGGTCATGAGGGTGATGCCTTATTTCCTGAACTTGCAACTGACGCTGGTGCCACCTGCATCGATCGCACGGGCAATGTAGAGGCCTGGTGTCAGATGACTCATGTCCAGACGGGCACGTCCGCCCTTGATGCTGATTGTTGTCTGCTCCATCAGCATACCGTTGGCATTGAAGATGTTGATGGTAGCGATGCCGTCTTCGTCGCTCTTCACCATTACCTGCTGGTTGCCATAGATCACACGCAGCCCATTGGCCGAGGCGATGAGAGGTGTCTCGATACTGTTGGTTACAGTCTGTTCAACAGGAATCATGTAGGATGACTGTCTGTTGGCCTTTGCTATCGTAGCCACATTCATTGCATACACCTCAGCGGCACCGTCGGGATAGCGCCCGATGGTGGTGTTGGCATCATGGGCTCCATAGATGAAGGTATCCGTCCAACTCTTGTCTGCTGCTGTCAGAATGAGCTGGCCACCGTCGCCATCAATCTTGAACGAGGCATGCAGGCCGTTATCAGTCGTTTCGCGCTTGTCGCACCATATCAGTAGATGGCCCTTGGCAGGGATGATGGTCTGCGCCTTGGTATGACCCTTGGTAATCTGGTATTTCGTGGGTTTCGATGCGTTGTCAGAGAGGTACATACCTTCTACGTCGATAGGCTGTTCGGTTGTGTTGTAGAGTTCCACCCAGTCACCCTTTTTGTAGTATTCATCCACAAAACTGTCATTAGAACCGCTCACCTCGTTAATACGTACGGGGGTGATGCCAACCTGTTTCTTCTTAGCATCCGTGAGAGCTGTGAAGTGAGCCGTCAGGTTGATATTGCTTTCAGGCAGGTCTATCTCCTCCTTATTACTATAGAGTGCGCCATCCTTTCTCCATGAGTGGAATTCATAGCCGGCTGGTGCCACCGCTTTCAGTTTGGCTGGGGCGAAGAGTTTACCGTTGAATGTGCTCATAGGCACTTCGATGCCGTTGATATAGAGTTTTGCACCTTCCACGTCGCTGTTCAGTGTCACCTGTCTGGCCGTTGTTGATGAGAGGTTGAAGGCGTAATAGTTTTTCAACGCATTGATAGCGTAGCTGAGACGATTGCGGAAATTATTCTTTATCTCGCTGGCCTTACTACTTGCCGACCCTCCATTCAGACGCATGGCAGGCTGCACGCGGTCCAGCAGCTCATCGATGATGCTGTCGCAGCGTGACGACTCAAACACGCTACCCCCCATAATACAATAGGCATCGATGAAGCGGCGGCGGAAATCCTCGTTCTGCAGCAGGTTCCTGAAGAGCGTTACCAGTCGGATGCGGTCGTGGATACGTCCTAATGATGCCGGGCGCAACTGGTCAAACCAATAGTCCTCCTTGTTGAAGAACACGTTAAACTGATCAGACGTATTGAAAGCGAAATCGAGGTCGAAGATGACGAAGCGGAAACGGCCGCCGTCGCGATAGCGATAAGCTTTCACGTTGTTCTGAGGATAGTCGGTGCCGCCCAGATACATCTGTGCTGCCATATAGTTGATGAACTCATCAATATCCAGCACCCTGCAGATTTCCTCGTAGGTGTCATTATTTGCTGCGTCTGGCGAGAGCACATCAACCAACTCGTTAAAACTATCAGGCGTGCCACATTTCTGCACGTAACCAGAGTCTGGCGACATCTCAAACTGGTCTATCTCGTCCTCATCCCATCCGTAGTTGGCATAGACATAGTGCTTGTTGTTGGGCTCGCGCATGTTGAGCACACCTATATAGTTACCATTGATAAACTCGTGCACGGGCTGATACCCCTGACAGTCAATGTCGATGCCAGAGCTTTCCAGTATCACTTGGATGGCAGGATCCTTGAAACGCGCATAGGTGTCGTTACCACCATTACGAATCTGTAAGGTGCGGTTGCGGATATAAGGCTTCTGTTTGAAGAAGGGGTAGGGCAGGTTCTTCTCGCCCCCCATCTCCTTGTTGCCTTTCAGCTTGAAGGAATGAGGCGTGTAGGCACGACTCCATCCGCCACACATCTCAAGATTAACATCCTGATTGAGTACCATGTTGCCATTACCATCGAGGAAAGAGAAGTTCACAGGGCGCTCCCAGTCCATGTTCCAGTTGCATTTATCATCCTGTCCGTTGCCAGGACGTCCGTTAGGTCCTTTCTCGAAGACACCAATCTCCGTGTTGTAAAGGAAGTCGGGATCAGTCACAACAGCCACCACGGGCAAGTAATAGTTCCTGTCGCGCAGGATATAGGAACGTGTGGTGACGCGCGAAGGCAACAGGTCGCTGCTAAACAAGCGGAAGCGGAAATTGCAGGTGTTATCGATAGTAAACTGTCCCGATGTGCTAATCTGTCCGTTCTGCAGTGTAGGCAGCGTGCCGTCTGTAGTGTAGCGCAGCGTGCAACCGCCAGGAATGGTGACGTTGATTGTCAGGCTGCCATCAAACAGCTGGGAGGGTTGGTCAACCACAGGAGCCGCCAGTTGTTGTGTCAGCAGCGTGATGCCGTTGTTCGATGCGCCAGGCGTAGAGACTCCAGTATAGCCCCATGCGCCCGTTTGGTCTGTGGCACGTGCATAACTGATACGTTCCAATGCAGCAGGATAGTCTTGCGAAACAATGACATTGTCGTTTTCGTCGGTAATGCAGATGGTACCACCATCAGTATTCAACTTGAAAGGAACCTGGTCCGGACGAAGGGTGGCTGAGTCAAACCAGATGAGGCGATAGCCATTAGCAGGGACAACGCCCATCATCTGTGGCATTGTCCAGGGTCCCTCTCCGTTCATGGGGTCACTGATTTTCAGTCCATTTAGTTCCACAGGCCTGTCAGTAGGATTGAATACCTCTATCCAACCGTCAAAGTTGAACGCCGGACTGATGTATTCGTCTATATTTGCCGCCATTATCTCGTTGATAAACAGAGAACTGGCCGTGGCAGGATTTCTTGTGACGGTGATTGTCATCCTCCCTTTTGTGCCCGATCCGTCGAGGGCAGTAGCGGTGATATGAGCCGTACCAACAGCATGTGCTGTGATGAGTCCCTCCTGATTGATTGTTGCCACTTGTTCATTGTCAGATGACCATTCTACCCACGTGAATGTGGCGTTGGCAGGCGATGTCGTAGCCGTAGCCGTAGCCGTCTCACCGATAATCAGCTCGTTTTTGTCGGCATCCACGGTGATACTGCTTACCTTCACCACGTCACCATAGTACTCCAGTTGGAAGTTATCGAAGATACACCAGTTGCTGCTCATGTTGCTCTCACACTTCAGTCCGACGCGGAAATCGCCTCCGGCCTCAAACTCCAGCGTGTTCCAGTACATCTCATCATCAAAGGCAGCACGTGCCGTTGCCATGTTGTTGGGATAGAATTCATAGCCGTTGTCTCCCTCCACATACCAGCAACCGTCCACGTAGTTCCTCATCTGCTGGTCGTAGATGCTCATCATCTGCTGGGCATCATCGGCACCATACAGATAAGCCGTGATGTTCTGCGTGCCATTCCTGTGGTCGGAATAGTCGCCTCCCCAGTTGGTCTGGTTGTCCTGACAGCGGTAGAAAGCCTGTACGCTGAGGCGGTATTTGCCCTGAGGACCGTTCTTGATGAGCTGTGAGATATTGAATGTGCCGTTCCAGAATTCCATACAGTCGTAATTGGCGGTCTGCGAACTGGCATTGCTCTCCCATTCCCAGCCATTTGTGTCGTTATTGGTGAATCCCGGGTTCTTTAAGAGCATGTCCGTCATGTCAATCCACGACTTCCCGTCAGGGCCTATAGGACTGGCATATTCCAGCTTGAAGTTATCAAAGGCACAGTAGTTGTTGGTGCCAGCCTCCTGGCATCTCACGCCAATCGTGATGCTGCCCTCGGCATCAAACTCTACGCTGTTGCCTGTATATAGCCCCTCGTCAAAGGCAGCAGCCGCACTGGTGCTGTTGTCGGGATAGTATTTCCCGTCATGTTGCTGGCGATTGCCTGCCGTACTTGTCATTGCCTGTGAATAGACACTCATCAGCGGCGTGCTGACTTCACCTGCATAGAGGAAGGCCTTCAGCTGTTCCGTGCCGTTCTTGTAGAGCGAGTAGGAGTCACCCTGCGAGCGATAGAATCCCTGTACCGTCAGACGATAATGACCTTTTGGCAGACGGGGCAGCTCCTGATAGAAATCGAAGGTGCCGTTCCAGAAACGCATCAAGTTTGCGCTGACAGCTTTCTGACCAGCATTACTCTCTATAGTCCATCCGTCACTATTACCCTGATTGAAATCAGTGTTTGTCAGGAATCGTTTAGAGACGTCGGTCCAGTTGTCATTGTTGGCAGAAACAATGTTTGTACTGACAAGCAGCAGACTAATAGCTAAGATTGAAATTCGCTTTAGGTTCATTTTATTGTTCGTTGGCTTTTAGTTAGGAAACTGCGCCCACTCTCCCTATTTTCATGGGTAAGTGAGCGCAGTGATAGGGTAGAAAAATTAATATGCGAAGAGAGGATATTCCTTCATCTTCTCATTGACGCGAGCGCGAACGCTTGCGATAACTTCTTCGTTGGTAGGATCATTGAGCACTTCCTCAATCCAAGCAGCAATCTGAATCATCAGGTCTTCCTTAGCACCACGTGTGGTGATAGCGGGAGTACCCAGACGGATACCAGAAGTCTGGAAAGCGCTACGGCTATCGAAAGGCACCATGTTCTTGTTTACGGTGATATCGGCAGCAACCAGGGCGTTCTCGGCCACCTTACCCGTCAGCTCAGGATACTTAGAGCGCAGGTCAACCAGCATAGAGTGGTTGTCTGTACCACCAGAAACGATAGTGAAGCCGCGCTTGATGAGCTCTTCAGCCAGTACCTTGGCATTTTTCTGTACTTGCTTAGCCCACTCCTTGAACTCGGGCTGCAGAGCCTCGCCGAAGGCTACTGCCTTGGCAGCGATAACGTGCTCCAGAGGACCACCCTGCTGTCCGGGGAAAACGGCGCTGTTCAGCAGAGCAGACATCTTCTTAATCTCGCCCTTAGGTGTCTTCAGACCCCAAGGATTGTCGAAATCCTTACCCATCAGGATGATACCACCACGAGGACCGCGCAGGGTCTTGTGGGTTGTAGAGGTAACGATGTGAGCGTACTTCACGGGGTTCTCCAGCAAACCGGCAGCAATCAGACCAGCAGGGTGAGCCATGTCAATCATCAGCAGAGCGCCTACTTTGTCGGCAATCTCACGCAT
Source organism: Prevotella communis (assembly GCF_022024115.1). NCBI lineage: Bacteria > Pseudomonadati > Bacteroidota > Bacteroidia > Bacteroidales > Prevotellaceae > Prevotella > Prevotella communis. The sequence continues at coordinate 2,413,800 of NZ_CP091792.1, read as the reverse complement.
GCGCTTGTAGTCCCACTCACGGCTGTAAGCAGAACCACCACCAATAATCAACTTAGGTTTGTGCTCCAGTGCCAGTGCCTCCATCTCGTCGTAGTCCACTCGACCCGTCTTCTCGTTGAGGTTGTAGCCTACGGGCTTATAGAGGATACCACTTGTGTTGACCAATGAGCCGTGGCTCAGGTGACCACCATGTGCCAGGTTCAGACCCATGAAGGTGTCGCCGGGCTTGAGTACTGCCAGCAGAACGGCAGCATTTGCCTGTGCGCCAGAGTGGGGCTGTACGTTAGCGTATTCTGCACCAAAGAGCTTGCAAACGCGGTCGATAGCCAGCTGCTCTACCTCGTCTACTACCTGACATCCGCCGTAGTAGCGCTTACCAGGATAACCCTCAGCATACTTGTTGGTCAGGTACGAGCCCATAGCCTCCATTACCTGGTCGCTTACAAAGTTCTCACTGGCAATCAGCTCAATGCCTTTCAACTGGCGCTGATGCTCTTTCTCGATCAACTCAAAAATGGTGTTGTCTCTTTTCATTTTTGTTTTATTTGTTGGGTTGGTTTAAAATTGCCGTATTTTGTACACTTTAGCGGCTGCAAAGTTACGAAATTAAAGTGAAAAGTGAATAGTGAAAAGTGAAAAATTTGCTGCCGCTGTTGTTTTTTTGCTTTTTTATGATGTGCGGTAGCAAATTTTTCACTATTTCTTGCGGTAGCAAATTTTTCACTTTTCACTATTCACTTTTACCTTACCTTACCTTATGCCAAGCACTCATCGAGTGCCTTGGTGATAGCTTCTTTATCCAGATGTTGTCCTATGAAGACAATCTTCTGCATGCGGTCGCCATACTGCTCGTCCCAGTCGGCACGCAGGGCCGCGTCGCGTTCCATCATCTGTGCCAGTTCGTCTTTAGGCATTGTGGCAAACCACTGTCCTGCCTGGCGGATGCTTACCTGCTTGCCTGCCTGTTCAAAGAGGTAGCACATATCCAATTCGTCGTTGAAATAGCAGATACCCTTGGCACGTATCACGCCCTTTGGCCATTTGCGAGCCACGAAATCATCAAAGAGTCCCAGTTTGAAGGGACCGCGACGATAATATACGAAGGTTCCGATACCATATTCCTCAGCCTCGCCCTCATCGTGATGATGGTGGTGATGGTGGTGCTCGTGCTCATCGTGATGCTCGTGGTGATGCTCATCGTCGTCATCGTCGTCCTCGTCCTCCTCATGATGACGCTCAACCTCTTGAATCCAGGCTGCAGACGTAGCCACCTTATCAAAGTCGAACATATTGGTATTCAGAATCTTATCAAAGTCCACGTCACCATAGTTACACTCAATAATTTCGGCCTTGGGTTGCAGTGTACGCACGATACTGCGAATGCGTCCCAGTTCCTCGGGTGTCACCTCAGCGGCCTTGTTGAGCAGCACGATGTTACAGAACTCAATCTGCTGAATCACCAGGTTTTCGATATCCTCTTCGTCGATGTCAGGACGGGTGAGCAGCGCACCACCCTCAAATTCGTCGCGCATACGCAGGGCATCTACCACGGTGACGATACAGTCCAAACGGGGATAGCCGTCCTTTGTCAGTTCCGGATCCATCGAGGGGATAGAACAGATGGTCTGGGCAATGGGGCCAGGTTCGCAGATACCGCTGGCCTCGATGACGATATAGTCGAAGCGCTGCATCTGGATAATGTCCTGCAACTGCTTCACGAGGTCCATTTTCAGTGTGCAGCAGATGCATCCGTTTTGCAGTGCCACCAGCGAGTCGTCCTGCTGGTTCACCACGCCACCTTGTTGAATCAGTGTGGCGTCGATATTTACCTCACCGATATCATTCACGATAACGGCAAACTTAATACCCTTCTCGTTGGAAAGGATACGATTCAGTAATGTTGTCTTGCCGCTACCCAGATAACCTGTCAGCAGCAATACGGGAGTTTCTTTCATCTTATCTTAATTCTTAACTCTTAATTCTAAATTAAACCAGTTCCACCTTGTTGATATCCTGTTCCTTCTCGCAGTAGTGGCAAGTCAGGATACCGTCCTGCACGTGAAAATGCGTTTGCATGGGTTCGTTGTTGGTGATGCACTTGGGGTTGTTGCACTTCACGATACCCTTGATCTCAGCTGGTGTCACCACAGCTTTCTTCTCCACTACTTCATAGTCGCGGATGATGCTCAGTATCACGTTTGGGGCCACCACCGACAGGCGTGATATCTCGTCGTCGGTAAAGAATTTGTCCGACACCTTGATGATACCCTTGCATCCCACTTTCTTTGAAGGGTAGTTGAAACCGATGGTAACAGGGGTCTGCAGACTGAACAGGCCCAGAATGGAGGCTACCTGATAAGTCTTGTCTGTGGGTATGTGGTCGATAACGGTACCATGTTGGATGGCAGCCACTAATCTTTCCTTCTTATTCATAATAGTCAATTTTCAATTACTTGATAATCGTCTTATCGTTTTTCACATCATCGAGTGTGATGCCCAGCACATCGCAGAAGATAGCCTCACGTGCAAAGAGTCCGTTACCAGCCTGCTGGATATAGTAAGCATGTGGGTTGTCGTCCACCTCGTAGGCAATCTCGTTCACGCGTGGCAGCGGATGCAGGATTTTCATGTTGGGCTTAGCATTCTTCAGCAACTCGTTGTTCAGCACATACACATTCTTCACGCGCTCATACTCCATGAGGTCCGAGAAACGCTCCTTCTGTACACGCGTCATATAAAGGATGTCGGCATCGGCAATCACCTTCTCGTTGAATGCCGTGTGCTCCTGGTACTTAATGCCGTGCTCGTCGCAGTAGAGCTTGTACTCCTTGGGCATAGCCAATTCCTTGGGAGCCACGAAATGGAATGTGGGGTTGAAGTGGCGCATAGCCATGAGCAGTGAGTGAACGGTACGTCCGTATTTCAAGTCGCCCACCATATATATATTAAGGTTCTCCAGTGTGCCCTGCGTCTTGTAGATGGAGTAGAGGTCGAGCATGCACTGTGAGGGATGCTGATGGGCACCGTCACCAGCGTTGACAATGGGTACCGGAGCAACCTCAGAGGCATATTGTGCAGCCCCCTCGATATAGTGGCGCATCACGATGACATCGGCATAGTTGGATACCATCAGAATAGTGTCTTTCAGTGTCTCGCCCTTGGTGCCACTGGTCACCTTTGGGTCAGCAAAGCCTATGACACGTGCGCCAAGTCGGTTGGCTGCTGTTTCGAAAGAAAGGCGGGTTCTGGTACTGGGCTCAAAAAACAAGGTGGCAACGACTTTGCCTTTGAGCAATTCTCTGTTGGGATGCTTTTCAAACTCCTGTGCCATCTCAATCATGTAGAGGATTTTCTCACGAGTGAGATCGGCAATGGTGACGAAATTATGTTTATCCATAGATGGCTGAATTGTTTTATTCAGGCTGCAAAGTTACGAAATTTAAGTGAAAAGTGAATAGTGAAAAGTGAAAAATTTGCTGCCGCTTAATGATTTTCAATATTTTATTATTAATTCTGTCGGAAAATACCGACGAAGGTAGGCTGCATCTCGGAAAAATTCAAATAAATTTGGTTTTTCGCTCGATTTGCACTACCTTTGCAGCCGCAAACATTTATTCATCAATAAATTAAGTAGAAAAAAATGAAAGCATTTGTTTTCCCTGGACAGGGAGCACAGTTCGTAGGAATGGGTAAGGACCTCTACGACAACAACGCAACAGCAAAGGAACTTTTTGAAAAGGCTAACGAGATTCTGGGCTACAGAATCACAGATATTATGTTCGAGGGTACGGACGACGACCTGAAGCAGACTAAGGTCACTCAGCCTGCCGTATTCCTTCATTCAGTTATCTCTGCTATCTGCATGGGCGACGCCTTCCAGCCCGCTATGACTGCTGGTCACTCTCTGGGTGAGTTCTCAGCACTCGTTGCTGCTGGTGCCCTGAGTTTCGAAGACGGCTTGCGTCTGGTTTACGCTCGTGCTATGGCTATGCAGAAGGCTTGTGAGGCAGCTCCCTCTACGATGGCTGCTATCATCGGCTTGCCCGACGAGAAAGTTGAGGAGGTTTGTGCTGGTATCAATCGCGAAGGCAATATCGTGGTTTGTGCTAACTACAACAACCCTGGCCAGCTGGTTATCTCTGGTAATGTGGACGCTGTCAACGAGGCTTGCGAGCAGTTGAAGGCTGCCGGTGCTAAGCGTGCCCTGCCCCTGAAGGTGGGTGGTGCTTTCCACAGCCCCCTGATGCAACCCGCTAAGGACGAGCTCCAGGCTGCTATCGAGAAAACAGAGTTCCAGACTCCTAAGTGCCCTGTTTATCAGAATGTGGACGGTAAGCCTCATACAGAGCCAGCAGAGATCAAGCAGAACCTCATCGCTCAGCTCACCTCTTCTGTACGCTGGACACAGTGTGTGCAGAATATGATTGCCGACGGTGCCGACGACTTCACAGAGTGCGGTCCTGGTAAGGCTCTGCAGGGCATGATTGCCAAGATTAACAAGGAAGTAAGTGCTCATGGCATTGCATAAGATTATCATCTATCAGGTTTTCACCCGTCTTTTCGGTCATCGTAGCAATACCCCTGTGGTTAATGGTACGATAGAAGAGAACGGATGTGGAAAACTGAACGATTTCACGCCCAGCGCCCTGAAGAAAATCAGGGAGTTGGGCGTGACTCATATTTGGTACACTGGTGTCATCCGTCATGCCACGATGACCGACTACTCTCGCTATGGTATCCCTCGCCAGCATCCTGCTGTGGTGAAGGGTAGGGCAGGTTCGCCTTATGCCATCACCGACTATTACGATATCGACCCCGACCTGGCTGTGGATGTGGAGCGTCGTATGGAGGAGTTCGAACGGCTTGTCACCCGCACCCATCGTGCCGGACTGAAGATGATTATCGACTTCGTGCCCAACCATGTGGCACGTCAGTATAAGAGTATCTGTAAGCCTGCTGGCGTGCGCGACCTGGGCGAGGATGATAATCCCAACGAGGGCTTCAACCCTGCCCGCAATAATTTCTATTATTGTCCCGGTCAGGCCTTCATGCCTTATTTCGACCTCTATCATGGCGAGAAAGAGCCTTATCAGGAGATGCCTGCCCGTGCTACGGGTAACGATTGTTTCCACAATGCGCCGGGCATGAACGACTGGTACGAGACGGTGAAGCTCAACTATGGCGTAGATTATTATGCTGGTGGCGTGGGCTATTTCTCCCCCATACCTAATACGTGGCAGAAGATGCTCGATATCCTGCTCTTCTGGGCTGGAAAGGGTGTTGACGCCTTCCGTTGCGATATGGCAGAGATGGTGCCTGCCGATTTCTGGGCATGGGCTACGGCGCAGGTGCGCAAGCAGTATCCCGATATCCGTTTCATTGGCGAGGTGTATAATCCCAATGAGTATCGCCATTACATCGCCTCTGGTTTTGATTATCTCTACGACAAGGTGGGTATGTATGATGCCATGCGTGATGTGATCTGTCATCGTCGTGATACGGATGCCATCACTTGGGCTTGGCAGCAGACCGACGATATCCGTGACCACATGCTCTATTTCCTTGAGAATCATGATGAGCAGCGTGTGGCCAGCGATTTCTTTGCAGGCTCTGGCGAGAAAGCCGTACCGGCTCTGGTGGTCAATGCCTTGATGCAGCAGAATCCCTTCATGCTCTATTTCGGACAGGAGTGGGGCGAGCGTGGCATGGATGCCGAGGGCTTCAGCGGACGCGACGGGCGCACCACCATCTTCGACTACTGGTCTTTGCAGCCCCGCTATAACGCGCTGACGCAGATATATAATAAGGTGTTGAATATCGCCCGTTCTGAGAAAGCCGTCTCCGAGGGTCTGATGTTTGATGTGATGTATGCCAATCAGCAGTATCGCCAGCAGTATGCCTTCCTGCGCAAGGCTGGCAAGGAGACGCTCTTTGTGGTGGCCAACTTTGCCGACATGCCTGTTACGACAGACATCACCATCCCCAGCCACGCCTTCGACTATCTGAACCTCTTGGAGAAGGCCTACAAGGCTGTGGATCTCCTCACAGGCACTCAGGTCTCACTGGTCCTGATACGCGACCAGCAGGTATCCATTGCACTGCCTCCACGAGGTGCCGTGGTGTATAAGTTCTAGGAAAAACGTCATAAAAGAAGTGAGCCCGGCAAATTGCCGAGCTCACTTTTTTTACTTTTTTACTTTTACGCCATGCACGAGGTCACTCCCAGTGCCGTTGCGATGGCCGACAGCACACTAATGGCTGTTTGAATTGCAAATTTCCAAAATGTCTTGTTCTTCATAATGATTTGGTTTTAATGGTTTAACGTTTGTCTTAGGATTTAGGGAGTCGCGTTTCGCGACCCCCTTAGTTTAAGGATTTACTGGACCACCGCCGTTGCCAGATTCAGAGCTTGAACTGCCGCCACCGTTCTCCTCGGAGTTGCTAGGCTCAGGAGTGTCTTCGCCTGTCAGCTCGCTGTACAGCTGGGTGCTCAGCGTAGCGCCCTGTCGCATGGCGGAAGCCTTGTAGGCAGACTTCTTGCTCTGGTCGGCCAGGAAGGCGATGCCCAGGCGGGTGACGTTCTCCGTGGCGCTGAAGTCCTTCGCGTCGGCAACGCCCTTGGAGGTGAGCACGGGGTAGAGGGTACCGATGCCGTCGAGCTTCACCTTGTAGCCGTCGGCCAGCATCTCCTGCATGCAACTCTTCAGCTTGGTGATCACACCGATGACCACGTCCTCGGTATAGATACTGCCGTGCTTCATGATGTGCTCGGCCATGTCGGTGAGTCGCAGCGTGCCGCGATAGATAATCTTACCGTAGGTCTTCTTCACCTGCTGGCGCTGCTCGCCCTTCTTGCCCACAGTCACCTTGCGTTCTACCTTCTTAATTTCAATTGTTCCCATAGTGATTTTAATGTTTAATTTTTAATGGTTCGCTCGGCTTTGCCGCTTGGCTCCGCCAAGAATGTTTAATGTTTCATGTCTCAGAGCGAAACGGCGTTTCTCTTACAGCGAGCCGGCGTTTTGCTGTCAGCGATACGGCGTGTTGCTCATTTTTGACAATGCAAAGGTACTACATTTCCATTGCGGTCTACGAATACATATCCAAGATTATTTTGTCTATTTTTGTCTTGCGCGGTCATTTGGTCATTTGGTCATTTGTCAAAATCGAAAACTGACTGTCAAAATCCGCCACTATAATATAAATATTTATATTTATATATAGTGAGCAATGACCGCGTTCCCGAAATTGATTTTGACCAAATGACCTTGACCAAATGACCACAGATTTTAAAATGATAAAAGCCACCCGAAGGTGACTTTAAACGGAGCAGGGTCGATGAAGGCTTACTCCTCTCGGTATTCTCAGCCCCTAGGGCCTCACATGTTTACCGGATAGTCAGAACATAAATTCTGACGCTGCAAAGATAAGTGTTAATGCTGGAAGTTCCAAGTATTTTCGCGATTATTTTAAGTTTTTTGAATTATACGAGCTTTATCCGATAATTTTTTTGTACTTTTGCAACGAAGTATCGGCTTATCGTTGTGACACGACGCTTGCCTTAAGGTAATGTAAAGAGCCTCGGTGGAGGTGCCGGTACGGTTTTTATGGGAAAATAACAATAGCATCAGCTATTTATTCAGAGCGTCATGAAACGTAGGAAATTTCAATGATGAAATGCTCAAGGGTAAATAAGTTGGTGTCTGTGCGATAGCGCAGGCATGACTTGTATCTTAGCATTTCGGGTACATTCCTACGACCTCATGACGCGAGAGAAGAGTCAAGTCGGCGCTTTTTTCGTGTCATTAGGTTTGGATAGAATGTTCCTGTAAGCAAGCCTGGAGATATAGTCTGATTGCAGAACTATATCACAGGAATGTTATGAAACAGGAACTATCACAGCTAAAACAAGACATGATAGCTGAGATTGAGCAGCGGTTGGAGGATAAGGTTCTAGAACGCTCCAATGCCGAACTGCTACAGAAACTCATCACGCAGGCTGACAGCGATGATGAGGCTATCAAGATTATGTCGTTAGGAACAACCTACAAGAAATCCGGTCTCCACTATGAGAAGAGGCTGGAAAAGATGGATAATACCATACGTTACTATAGGAAGAACGATGCGCTTAGCTTCCATACAGACGACTCAAAACCCACGCACAAACTTATAATTGGCGACAACTACGAAGCATTGCAGAACTTGCTGATCCAGTATAAAAAAGGTGTGGATGTGATATATATCGACCCTCCATACGGCAAAGACAGCATGGGGGACTTTGCTAAAACCAACTATGAGAACGGTATTACTCGCGACAATTTGCTGTCGATGCTCTATCCGCGATTAATGTTGGCAAAGCAACTGCTGAAAGATACGGGGGTTATTTTCTGTAGCATAGACGACAAGAACCAAGCATATGTAAAATGCTTGTTTGATGAGGTGTTCGGTGAGAACAGGTTCCTGTTCAATGTTGCAAGAATAACTAAAAAAGGTGGGAAGACTACAAATACAATTCAAAAGAACAATGACTACATTATTGCTTATACATTAAACAAAGATATTTTGTTTAGTCAGGAAGACAAGACAGACTTGTCGAAGTATAAGTATGAAGACAAATACGTAGAAACCCGAGGCAAATATGCTCTTACGCAGACATTGGATTACAATTCCCTTGAATACAGCAATGGAATGGATTTTGAGATTGATTTTGAAGGTCGTAAATTTGTACCAGGTGGTGACATATACTTGCATAAGAAGAGACTACGCGGTGAACACGGAATAAAGGATTGGACTTGGCGATGGGGTAAAGACGCTGTAGAATGGGGTAAAGATAATGATTTCTTGGTTATAAAGAATAATCGTATATACACTAAGTCATATATGTATTGTAGAAAGAAAAACGGGAAATGTGAATTGGAAATGATTGATACGACCAAAGCTTTTACAACGCTATCCTATCTTGACAACAAATATAATAATGACAACGCAAACAAGGAACTAAATACGATATTTGAGAATGGCAATATCCTATTCAGGAACCCCAAGCCTTCTGTATTGGTAGAAACACTTATAAAGATGGTTTGCGATGAAGAAAACGCTGTCATACTAGATTTTTTTGCAGGAAGCGGAACAACTGGGCATGCTGTGTTAAATCTTAACAAAGATGGTGGAAATAGAAAGTTTCTCCTTTGCCAATTAAATGAGGTAAACGACGCAAATCCCAATGGTATAGCATACGATGTTACAGCAAAACGTCTTAAGCGTATTATGACTGGTGAGTGTTATGATGGAAACAAAAATTTTTCTTGGCTGAAGGACAACGAACCTTATGGTGGCAATCTTGATGTCTATGAAATAGACAGAATCCCCAATCACATGACTGCGGATGGAAAGACTCCATTTGAGATAATTGATGAAACGTTGTACGGAAAAGAAAAGTTCAAGACGCTGAAAGAGAAGATAGACTGGGTATGTCAGAACTTTGCCAACACACAATGGTATGTTGAGAGTGATGAAGACTGGGAGGGAGTAGTAAGAAAAGGTGGAAGATAATGCTACAAGAAGTAAAAGACTTACAAGATAATGCTGTTAGCCGTCTGGTTGAAAAGGTTTCCAAGAAGGATGAGACCACTTTTCGTGCACCAACTGGAAGCGGCAAGACTCGCATGATGGCTGATATGATGAACCGCATCATTGAAGCCAACGAGAATGTCATATTCTTGGTTTCTTCGCTGTCTAAAGGTGACTTGGCTAAGCAAGACTATGAGTCATTTAAAGAGACAGCAGATGATGGTACATTTCCTCAGTTGAATCCTTATCTTATTTCAACCGATATCTCAGGAGAAGAAGGTCTACAGATTCCTGATGGATACAATGTGTATGTTCTGCCTCGTGACCTGTTCAAAGAAGATAGTCTGCTGATGCGCGGTCCAATGATCAACTTCCTGCGTACTATGACAGGAGACATTTTCGGTGAAGGCAAGAATAAAATTATCTATTTGGTAAAGGACGAGTGCCATCAGGCAACATCAAATATCGACACAAAACTTAAAGGCTTCTTTCGCAAGGTAATCAACTTCTCTGCTACACCCGACAAGAAAAAGGGACAAATACCAGATGTGATGATTACCGATAGTGAGGCAGAGAAAGCATGCTTGATTAAGAGGGTTGAATTTGGTAGTTTGGATGACACCGTTGAGGATGCAATCAGAAAGTTTAAGGAGGTAAAGCAGCAATATATCTCACTCGATGTCGAGCCATGCCTAATTATCCAGATATCGAATAAAGGTAAAGCAGAACAGGAATGGAATGTCAACATCCGTCCTGTTCTTGACCAGGTAGAAAATCAAGGATTGAAGTGGATGGTGATGGTAGACTTGAAAGGAAAGAAAGGGGAGGATAGCCTTTGCGATACTAACGATATCATAAAAGGTAAATTACCTGTAAGCCAATGGAAAGACTACGCAAGAAACCGTGGTATTGATGTGATTATCTTTAAAATGGTCATTTCCGAGGGTTGGGACATTCCTCGTGCTTGCATGCTTTATCAAGTCCGCGATAGCAAAAGTAAACAATTAGACGAACAGGTGCTTGGCAGAGTGAGGAGAAATCCACGCTTACTTGATTTTGAGACGCTTAATGACGAACAAAAGCGACTGGCTACAACTGCTTGGGTATGGGGTATACGACCTGATACAATGATGGCAAGACGTCAGGTATCATTATTTGGTGGAGGTACTGAGATTCAAGATAATTTCAAAGTAAAGTCAACACGACTTGAGAATCTAACACAAAAGGCAGATTTCGACATCGAGGGATTCATCGAGGGGCAACTAGATAAACTTGAATCTACCAGTATCTTCGAACTGCACAAAAAACTGTCGAGAGTCCCCAACGATTTGCAGTCTTTGTGTTACGACTATTCGAGGGAAGATATTCAAAGATGGTATAAGTTTGCCGAGAACATAGATAAGGTAAAAGAAAAATATGACAACTACATTTGTGATTACGACAAGAGTGTAGTCGTTGATAAAGAAGTAACGTTCCCTGTTACATCTTCATTTACTGAGACAAGCCATGAAGAGCAGGGCTTGAACTGGGTATGGAGTCGTAAGGATGGAAAAGACAAGTTTGCTTTTGATAGTTATGCTGAGAAAGAGTGGGCTGCCAAACTCAGGCAGCTGGCATCTAAACGTAAATACATATCAGAACTTGAAATGCCAGGAATGGATGAAGACGATGAACTCTTCCTCTGGGGTAAGAATTATCCTCTGAATTCCGAAATCAAATACGAGTACTATTCCAATGGTATCCATGCCTCTTATCCAGATTTTGTCATGAAAGACAAACTGGGCAGGATTCATATCTTTGAAGTAAAGAGCGTAAATGTGGCAGTAGGTACTACTATCAGTAAGGAAGAGTATGAGAAGAAGGTAAAAGAGCTGCATGACCTCTATATAGCATGTTCCAAGAAATTGCCAGATTATCGATTCTATCTGCCTATAATGAAAGATGATGATTGGCGCATAAGGAGATATTACTCAGGTGTTTTCAGGGAAATCAGCTACGAGGAATTTCGGAAGTCATTAAAAGAACAAGATTTGTAAGAAGTAAAAAATGGTTACAGCCCTTGTTTCTCATGACGAATCACTCTGCTTTGCTCAATGATTTGACATGATATAATTTTTTATAAATATTTTTCCCGTTCTATCCCAATTAGAGCGGGATTTTTTGTACCTTTGCAAACCAAATTGAAAATAGAAAGATGGCAGAACTAAAAAAGACAGCAGCAGAAATGCTGGAATATTATAAGACAGAGGTGTTCGGCAAGATGGGCATCGAGATAGAGGGGCTGCAAAATAAAGATGCAGCCTATCAGAAATGGGCAAGAGTCAGCGTGGCTGACCAAATGCTTGGCATGGATGCCAAAGGCGATTTTGCCCGTGAGCACGTTTCAAATTTCTTTGGTCACACCATTTTTACGATTTATCCCATTAAGGAGAATCCCTTGATGCAGGGACCACAAGAAGGATTGGCAGGGTGGCTTGTAGAGCTTATGCGTCTGCTGGCTTACCTGCTGCAGAACGATCCATTCACAAATTTCTTTGATTTGAATATGATGGATGACAGGTTTCCTCATATGGGTGATAATGGAAGAGGACAGTTCTCACCAAACAACGGTGAACTATTGAAGTTTCTTACTGCCTATACACGTGTGGGGGCTCTTCTTGCTAATATGGTGTACGCTGTGGCTTGTGAAGAGGCTGAGAAAATGGATCTCGCCTTGTATGATATGTATGTAACCAAGTGTCATTCGCATCAGCGCCAGCTTGATTTTACTGACACAGGAAACTGCTTTGGATATATCGACTGCCTGAAAGATGCTATTAGTGATGCAGATGTTCATTTGATAAAGGGCGAAAAATTAGACCTAACGACGGAGGAAATCGCTTTGGTGGATTCGCTTTGGAGTGAGATACCCCATCACTATCCAGAGAATTATGTCGTGGCAGCCCGCGAGGTATGGCAGAAAATCAAGCCCATTAGGGAAGGTTTTGGTGACGGACGAAAAACCAAGGAAGATTGTGATAGTTTCACAAAGGATATGTTAGAAATCATTCTGCCGATAGCAGAGAAACATGGTGTAGATATGGAACTGGACGATGAACATAGTCTGCCATTGGAATATGTCAAAAACTGGCTCCTGGGGATATACTATGGCAATGACCCAATATTTGGATAAATGGCAATGATGACACAGAATGGGAAATCTCCGGCCTTACAGGCACGAATAGACCGCTTACTGAATAATGCTGACTGTTTATTTTCATTAGGGAATATACGTAAGCAATGTCAGCAGACACTCGTAGCATTCTATACGTCACAACAGCCCTCACCATATGCAAACTGGGGGGAGCAACTATCCAACAATGTGGTTCTTCGCTTTGCACAGACCCTCACGATGACATACTTATCAACAAAGAATGAAATAGTAAAATGGGCCAATGGATGTGCGGACGAGTATCTGCTTGATGAAGTGATGGGATGGCGACAAAATCTAATAGAGGATTTTACGCAAAAGAAATTAGCAAGCCGGTGGTATCAGATGAAGGATGACAACCTGTGGTGGCGCAAGTTTGCTTACAATATTCCATTTAATGATGCTGATAGAGAGGAAGAAATAGAAAGCTTCTTTATTTTACTCGACAAGATATGTATCCTAACCGACATTCTGCAAGGACATGCGGAGGAGTATGGTGTTGATGTAGACTATAGCAACTTTATATCATCCCAAGAGGACGAAACTGAAGTAAAAGATACGCTGACGTCTAATCGTCAGGGTATCCTCAATCAATTATTGACATTGGTTGGTAAAGGCGACTGGAGGTATGATGAAATAGAAGGTAAGGTGAAGCAGATGCTGCAAACGGTCCTGGGACAGGGCGAAAATCCGCTATCTGACGACGAAGAGGACTTGTCGGAAACGCTGTGGCATCTATTGGAAAGCGGCCGCGGTGACCGTGTAAAGATAGTGTGGCAGAATATGGTGGGCTATCTGGACGACAGGAAGCTGTTCCGGCTGAAGGGGTCACCGGCATTGAACAAGGATTTCTTTGGCGATGACAAGGGATATACCAATATCGACAAAGGTCGGCCAAGCAGGGGATTGATGACTGCCGACTTTGAGCATATCATACCATTGTTGGATGCTTACGTGCCAAAAAATTGACAAAAAGCGTAAAAAATAACAATAAATGATATATAATAAAAGAGAATTTAGTATTTTTGCATCAAAATAAAGACTCTTGAGTTATGAAGGTTGTATACGAGAAATTAACCGTCCGCCATTTTGGCCCTATCAGCAATCTCGACATCATTATACGCCCGATGACGTTGTTCATCGGCACACAGGGTAGTGGAAAGAGTACCATTGCCAAGTTGCTGACTTTTTGCAGAGAATCGTTAAAAGCAGATATTTTAGATAGGCTGAATAATACAAAACGTCTGCAGGACTTTGGAATAAACGATTACCTGCAGGAGGATAGCTATATCTCATACAACTTGAAATACGATGAGGCGACAATGCCTTGCGAGGTGATATACGAAGACGGACATTTCATCGTAAAGATGGGCGACAATCAGCCAGCAGATATACAGCGCTTCCTTTATGTGCCTGCCGAACGCAATCTGATAGGTAATATGTCGGAGGCTATCGCTTCGATGTGGAGTGCGCAGATACCTATTTCCTCGCTGCTGCTGAATTATATGAGTCAGTTTGAGAGGGCCACAAAGGAACTGCCTGTCTATGATATCCCCTTCTTTGACGTGAGTTACGTGAAGCAGGACAACCGTAATATGATTAGTCTGAATGGCAAGGATAAACTGTTGCCACTAAGTGCATCTTCATCAGGTCTGCAGTCGGCTATACCCATGTTGGTGATTGTAGATTACGCCATAAAGACCGATGCTTTTAGTTCATTTGTCATTGAGGAGCCAGAGCAGAACTTGTTCCCCGAGAATCAGCGTGAGATATTGAACTTTATCTCATCACGCATGGCAGGCAAGGATGACAGACGGGCGGTATTAACAACCCATAGTCCCTATTTGTTGTCGTGTCTGAACGTGCTGATGCTGGCCTATAAAATGCATCTTAAAGAGGAGTTCCGTGAAAAGGTAGAGGAGATCGTCAATCCAGACTTTATGGTGAATCCAACAGACGTTGCCGCTTATTCGCTGAATCCTAACGACGAGGAAGGTATATACTGCAAGAGTCTGATTTCAGAGAAGACAGGGATGGTGTCAGTAAACGAACTTGATACAGCCTCAATGTTTATAGGCGAGGATTTTGATAAACTATATCGCATGTTTGTAAAATCCATCAAAAGCAAGAACAGTTAGGTTATGGCGGTAAATCATGTAGCAATCGACAGATTGCAATTGGATGAGGCATTTACAAAAAAGATGCTTCATAGGGCATTTGATGAGTGCTGGTCGATGAAGTGCGATGAGTTGCTGCTAGTGGTGGATGATGAGGAATCTAAGGCATCACGCTTCGGAACTGCTAGCGAAGATGTAGAAAAGGGTCTCTTGGTGTTCAACGAGCAAAAGCGTGAAATAATATTATTATCGATAGATAATCAGTTGTTGAAGGGCGTTCAAGGAGGTATTGCAGACTGTGCTTTGTTCGACGACAAACAGTTTCGGTTTGTTGAGTTCAAGATGAATGCGGAAGGCAGGTCACTGGCTGCTGCAAATAATGCAATTGAGAAGGCAGAACGACAACTAAAGAACACAATTCGCATCTTTGGTGAAAGCGAGAAATCTATTAATGTTGATTTTGAAAATGCTGTTGTATTGAGTTGTCATGTGGTACTATCGAGAAACTTTCCTGCAACTCAGTCTACCATACAAGACTATCAGATGGCATTTGCTTTAGAAACAGGAGTTTATCTGAGTTTTGACTCCGAAACTTTTTGGGAAAAGCCGGAGAAGTAAGCTGACATAATCTGAGCGATAAATTAAGAGTGCTCGGTTCTCAAATTTGAGAATCGGGCACTTTTTGTTTTGTGCTGATTTTTAGTGTTTTACGTTGTCCGACAGAAAATAATCTGATATTTTTCGCTCAGATTTGTCCAGATTGTCAGATTACGTTCCTTTGCATCGTCGAACAACGACAAGGCGATCTTTGACATGTTGATACACAGTAACGATTTAAAGACAGAGTAATGGGTTTTTTAAAAGACACATTAACACAATAACATATTAACAAATAACAAATTAATTATGGAAACAAAGATTTTGAAAGTAGTACGCCAGGGCGAGGCCTTCAGCGTACAGTCAAGTAAACAGGAGTCGGGCGTTATCCAGAAGTGCAACATTGTGCTGAAGGAGCTGGGCTCAAAGTTTGAAAATGAATATGTGTGCGCCATGCTGGGTAATCTGGCGGCGTGCAGGTTCTACGAGGGTGACATCGTCATCGCCACCCTCCGATTCTCTACACATGAATATCAGGGACAGACGTTCCAGGAAATCTTAGCGACAGACCTGATAAAGGTAAATAGGTAAAAAATAAAAAGGTAAAAACAACAATGACAACAAATATTCAGATTTTTAAGAATGATATGTTCGGCGAGGTTCGAACAATGACAAATGAGAAAGGTGAGACTTTCTTTGTGGGTAAGGATGTGGCACAGGCGCTGGGATATGCTAAAAGTCGTAATGCTTTAGCGGCTCATGTTGATGATGAGGACAAAAAGGACGCCCTGATTCAGGGCCCCCTTGGTGGAACTCAGAAAACGATTATCATCAACGAGTCTGGTCTCTACTCCCTGGTACTCAGCTCCAAACTGCCGCAGGCTAAGGAATTTAAGCGCTGGGTAACGGCTGAGGTGCTGCCGCAGATTCGTCAGACGGGCGGTTATCTGCCAACAAGGAACCTGCGCACTGGCGAGGCACTGACTGAGGGCGAGATGGTTGAGGAGGCCAACAAGATTATAGCTCGCACCATATCGCGTGCCAACCTGCCTGCCGATGACTGTTTCACTGCATCAGAGGTGGCCGAGAGCCTGGAAACAACGGCGAACGCGCTGAACCACTTTCTGGTGGACAAGGGCATACAGTATTGGAACGGTTCGCGCTACAAGCTCAAGGCCCAATATACTGAATGCGGCTATACGGAAGAACGCATGTTTCACTACTACGCTCTGAATGGTGACAAGAAGCAGCGCCCATACATGGTGTGGACACCGCAGGGCAAGGAATTCATCAAATCATTGTTTCACTAAGAACTAACTTGAGTTGAGGCGAAAGAAGTCTTCACGTGAAGATGGCCATCGGATTTCTGAAACTTCTGCTCGCAAAAACTTAAGTAAAATGAAAACTAGAAGAACACCTATTTTAGGACAACAGGTAATGGTCGAGGGTCTGATGACCTTCGGCAAGCAGGAATCAGGACTGCGTACACTTGATTTTGAGTGCTGCGAGGATGTGGCAGCAGAAGCCTTTCATGGCGATTTCCACGTGCAGGGGATGCGCGACGGCAACGTGTATATGACTGAGAAACCTAAACGACACAAAAACAAACCGATATTCCGCGAAGACAACTGTTCGCTGTCGCACGGACGTAACGGCCGCTACTATTTCGTTTTCTCGCTGGACGACGAGGAGGTAGGCAATCTGCCACAGAAACTGGTGAGTCAGGCCAGTGCGATAGCCAGAAAGATAATAAGGGAGATGATGAAAGGAGGCGAACTGCGATGAGCGTACACATGATTTATTATAAGGATGGGGCGAAGAGGATGCGCCCTGTCCTCACGAGAGAGGAGTATCTGAGTCTGAGGAATGGCGGCGAGCAGCGGCGGTTGGTGGAGCGTATCCGAGCAGGCGAGGAAGGTCTGAAATCGAAGCTGGTGCAGATGAACTACTCGTGCCTGCCCAATGAAGACGGCTCGCTGAAGGGCTCAAAGACGATGAGCACCACGGTGGGCATGGATATAGACCACCTGACCAAGGAGGAGATGCCCGCGGTGCGTGAGCGCATCTTGCAGAAGAAGGAGGAACTGGGTCTGCTGATGCTGGAGGAGAGTGCCCGCGGCGGTGGTTATCACCTGGTGTTCCGTCGCCGTCCGGAGCTATCGCAGGAGGAGAACCTGAAGTGGGCGAGTGAACTGCTGGAGGTCAAATACGACGATGGTGCTAAGGACATCACGAGGGTGTTTTTCACGACAACGGGGAGCGCCGAGGATCTTTTATTTCTGGATGATGAGATATTCAGACTCACCCCCAGCCCCTCTCTGCTCAGAGAGGGGAGTGGTCAGACTCAAGGACAATCACAAGTAGCTGAACTATCTACGCCCCTCTCTCACAGAGAGGGGATGGGGGAGAGTCTTCTATCTACGCCCCTCCCTCACAGGGAGGGGATGGGGGAGAGTCTGCTGGGGGAGAGTCTTCTTCTTTTCCCCTCTTCTTACCACGGCATCCCCTTCACGGATATCATCCGGAAGTACTGGGAGCTGAACAACCACGGGTTTGAACCGACCATTGGCGACCGCGACACGCTGACCTATCAGTTGGCCTGCGACCTGAGGCATATCTGTGGCAAGAATGCCGACTGGCTGGATCAGGTGATTCCCTGCTACAACGGGTTCCCCGAAGAGGAGAAACGGGCGAAGATTAAGAGTGCACTGAGTTCGGAGTACAACGGATTTCCGCAGAGGCTGCGCAACACACTGAATGCCTTAACCTCTCCCGACCTCCCCAAAGGGGAGGAGGGCCTAGCGGATGAGGATGACAATGATGATGCGGTAGCAAATTCTTCACTTTTCACTCTTCCCTCTTCCCTTAAGCGAATGCCGATGGGCATCCGCGACTCCATCGATGCCGTCGGTCCTCAGCTCTCCATGCCCGTTATCACCGCCATCTGCCCCTGTATCGGCACGCTGGCCACAGGCGTGACGCTAGATGTGCACGGGCAGAAGCGAGGGCTGAACCTGATTGCCTATATCGCCGGCGACTTTGCCAGCGGCAAGGGTGGCATCGACCCCGTGGTGGAGGCGTGGATGAGTGAGGTGCAGGCGCTCGACAAGATGTACCAGGTGCAGGAGGACGAGTGGCGTGCCAAGAAGCGGGCGGCGAAGAATAAGAAGGAGCAGCCCGAGGAACCGAAACTGCCCGTGCGCTGTCTGACGCTGAACAATACGGTGGCCAACCTGGCCGAGCGTCTGGCCAACACGGAGGGCAAGCACGCCTTCTCGTTTACCCCCGAGGCCGATACCGTGGCGCAGAAATGGAAATCCACGATGAGCGACTTCTCCGTGATGCTGCGCCAGAGCTACGACGGTACGAAGTACGAGCGTGAGGCCCGCAGTGCTGACGCGGTGAACGTGCATATCGACAAACTGCTGTGGAACGTGTGCATGTGCGGCACGCCCGATGCGCTGTATCGCGTGGTGAACAACTATACCGACGGTTTTCAGAGCCGTATCGCCGTGGCCCGCACGCCCGATAACACCTTTGCACCGCTGCAGGACAAGCCGCCTGTGCTGACCGACCGCCAGCGCGACCGCATCCAGCAGATAGCCCATCTGTTGCCGCTGATGTATGGCGAGGTGGTGCTGCCCAAACTGGAGGCCAAGGGCCGTGAATGGGTGGAGCGCATCCGACTGGAGACGATGAAGAACGACGACCGCACCCGGGCCCGTCAGCGCTTCCGCGTCTGCGTCACAGCCCAGCGAATGACCTGCTGTCTGATGCTATGCAAGGTGTGCGAAAGCCTTATTCAGAAGCACGGGCTGACCGGAGCAGAGGCACAGTTGAAGCAGCAGCCGGGACTATGGAAGGAGATGCTGCTGAAGGCGCAGACGCCCACGATGCTGGAGGTCTACGACGTGATAGCCGACTCGCTGCTGGAGAACGCGCTCTACTTCTTCCGCGACCGCATAGAGAACGCCTTCCAGAGTCGCGACTACGCCGGCAATATGAACGGTGAGCGCACCAAGCGCGGCAAGAACGACTCCATCTTTGAGCGACTGGACATCCAGTTCTCTTTCGAGCAGGCTATGCAGCAATCGGTGGCGGTGAAGGGGGCCAACGTGAACCATAACACCGTGCGGCAGATGCTGAAGAATTGGCGCAAACAAAAGCTCGTGGTACTGGAAGAGGATGGTAATTATCGTAAGTTGTAACGTGGTCATTTGGTCAAGGTCATTTGGTCAAAATCGATTTTATGAATATTGAAATTTAGAATTATGAATTTAGAATTAAATAATTCGCAGGAATGCTTTGTGTTGCTCTGGCGCAGGCTGGAGCGCACGAGGCGCCTCCTCGGAGGTCAGTGTAAGCGGTATTGCATCCGCAATGTGTTGAAGGCATGGTTTGGCAGCGAAGCCACCGACGATTTTATCTGGGAGGTGTGTCACATGGCTGTGGTTGACGACGAGCCTCAGGAAGGCTGGAACGAGCTGCCGATACCGAGTCTTTATCCGCGCAAGCACCGTGAACTGTTGCGTGCTATCGTGGCTGTAAAAACGGGCGTCAGCTATCGGAAAGTCAATCTGAAAGCGCTCGATAAGGCTTATAGTGAAGCCTTTCCAAATAGTACACCAATAAACGTAAACAAGAAGAAACGAAATGATTGCAAGAGGAATTCGTAATAATAATCCGCTGAATATAAGACGTTCAAAGGATAAATGGCAGGGCATGAAGGCCTTGCAGACAGACCCTCAGTTCTGTCAGTTTGAAACCATGGCGTATGGCTGGCGTGCAGCCTTCGTGATGCTGACACGCACGTACTACCACACGTACCGTCTCTATACCATCAGGGCGATAATCAACCGGTGGGCGCCGCCAAATGAGAACAACACCCGGGCGTATATCGAGAATGTATGCAGGTTCACGGGCATCGGTCCCGACGAGCCCTTGGGTATCCCCAGTGATAAGCCCGCCCGCTGGATGAAGTTGGGTGCCGCAATGTGCGTCCAGGAATGTGGCTCGGAAGGACTGGATTGGATAGCCTTGCTCGATGGCTGGGCCTTGGCGAGAGAGTAGATAATTTGATAGGACATCAGGAACAGACGAGCGTCTTGTTCCTGATGTTCTTTTAAACTTGCATTTTTTTTGAAAGAAGCGAGGGAAGATGTGGGATTTTTTGTACCTTTGCATGAAAATCGGAAGATTAATGGATGAAGATAAAGATTTTATGTTAGAGGAATTGACGCGCGGCGTCTGCGAGATAGCGAAGCAGGCGGGTGCTTATATCAGGGAGGAGAGAAGAAAATTCTCCTTGGAAAGCGTGGAGCGTAAGCATGCGCACGACTATGTGTCGTATGTGGATAAAGGGTCGGAAAAGCAGATTGTGAGTGCTTTGCGACAGCTGTTGCCCGAGGCAGGATTTATTACTGAGGAGGGAACGACGAAGATGGAAGAAGGAAGATGTAAGATGGAAGAGGATTCTGCCATCAGCCCTCAGTCTTCAGCCCTCACCTGGGTGGTAGATCCGCTGGACGGCACCACGAACTTTATCCATCAGTATGCGCCATACGCCGTGAGCATCGCCTTATTGCAAGGCAAGGAGATACTGATTGGCGTGGTCTATGAGGTGTGTCACGATGAGTGCTACTGTGCCTGGAAAGGGGGAGGAGCGTATGTAGAGTTGAAAGGTGAAAGTTTAAAGTTGAAAGTCAGCAACCAGAAGATTCAGGATGCGCTGCTGTGCTTGCAGTTGCCTTACAACAGTGATGCCTATAAGCCCGTGATTAAGCATCTGATAGACAAGTTGTATGGCAACGTGGGCAGCATCCGTATGTGTGGCTCTGCCGCAATGGCGCTCTGCTATGTGGCTTCCGGACGATATGATGGCTATGCGGAGAAATATATTGGCCAGTGGGACTTTATGGCGGGTGCGCTGATAGTGAAGGAGGCTGGCGGCATGGTGACCAACTATGAAGGCTCTGAGGATTTTACGCAGGGCAATAATGTGGTGGCTACTAACGGGGTGATACAGAAGGACTTGCTTGATGTGATTAAAACGGCGTGAATAACGATGGAAGATTATATTCTGAACGAGCATAACAAGGAGGAGTTTCCGCCTGCGCATACGGCGGAGCATCTGTTGAACCAGACGATGATAAGGCTCTTTGGATGCGGGCGCAGCTATAATGCGCACGTGGAGAGAAAGAAGAGCAAGATGAGTTTTCACCTGGATCATAAGCCCTCGCGACAAGAGGAAAAAGAGATTGAACGCAGGATGAACGAGCTGATAGCAGAGGATTTGCCTGTGAGGTTCGAGTTTGTCACGCGTGATAGTATTCCTGAGGGGGTGGTGCTGGACCGATTGCCAGAGGATGCCAGCGAGACTATCCGACTGGTGCGTATAGGCGATTATGATGTGTGTCCGTGCATTGGTAAACACGTACGCTCAACGAGTCAGATAGGACGGTTTGAGATGCTGGGCACTAACTGGGACGAACAGGAACGCTCGTTCAGGGTGAGGTTCAAAATAGTATAAGTAGTTAAGGAGTTAAGGAGTTAAGGAGTTAAGACGATAGTCTAGAGGTCTTAACTCCTTGATTCCTTTAAAAGGCTATCTTCATGAATACGGGGAAGTGGTCGGAATAATTGATTTCCTTTGTGTAGTACGATTCACCCTCTAAGCTGGGGTCGTGGAAAATATAGTCGATGCGCACTTTTTTCCTGCCGCCATTATAGGTGTACATAATGCCTTCGCCACACTCCTTGAAACCATCCACCAGGTCGCCAAGCATCGTCTTATAAACATAGGAGTAGGGCACGTCGTTGAAGTCACCACAGACAATACAGGGATAATCGGATGTGCGGATGAGGTCGGCTACCAAATCAGCCTGACGAGCGCGTACAGCCATGCCGCGTGTATAGTTGCCATAGACAAGGCGGATGAAGGCATTGTCCTCGATAGAACGGCCCTGGAGCTCGTTCTTGGCCATGTTATGGAGGGCGCTGTTGAAACCGGTGGTCTCCAAGTGGACGTTGAACACACGCACAATACGACTGTTGATATTGATGTCGGCCCACATGGCACTATTGTTGGTAGGACCGAAATCGATGGTCTCGTGACGCTCTACGGGATAGCGGCTATAGATGATCATATCGCCGCGACCTGTGGCGGAATAGGGGAAGTAGCCTTTGTAGCTGTCGGAGTTGAGTTTGTCGCCACTCACATTCTCATATTCCTGGATACAGAGGATATCTACATTCTGACGTTTCATCTCGGCCAGGATATCCAGCGCCTTGAAGCCTGATGTCTCTCGGCCAAACATGGCCACGTTGTATGTGGCTATCTTGACTCCGGAACGACTTGTCTCGCCATCATTGAACAGGCCTGGCTGATAGACGGTGCCAATATAGGGGATGCCGCACAGCAGGGGAACGGCGGGAATGGCCAGCCACTGCCAGTGACGGCGTATGAGCCAGTATATCAGCATGATGACATTACCCCCCAACAGATATGGAAGGGCATAGACCAGCATGGCGATTGCAGTACCTGAGGCAGGGTCGGAAGAGCCTCCGAAAAGTCCAAAGAGTGTGAAAACGGCCATCAGCGTGCTGATGAGCAGCAACATGAAAGAGATGTATTTGTAAACGCCCAGTTTACCCATAATATGTATTGGTGGGGGTGAATTTATGATCCAATGAAGTGATTAATCTTCTCAATGAGGTCTTCTACATTGAACGGCTTTGCCATAAACTCATCGCAACCGGCTGCTTTTGCCTCACGGATATTCTCTGGGAAAGCATAGGCACTGAGGATGATAATGGGCACCTTGTTGTTGACCTCCTTGATGATACGGGTGGCATCGAGACCGTCCATCTCGGGCATTCTGACGTCCATCAGAATGATGTCGGGATGCTCTTCCTCGTTCATCGTCACGGCTTCAATACCATTGCGGGCATGTATCAGGTTATAGCGCTTCTGCAGCACAATACGTATCAGCTCGTAGTTGCTCTCCTCATCCTCAACAACCAACACGGTCTTCAGGGCTTCCTGGTTGACGGGGTTGTTTACACGCAGAGTGCGCATGTTGTTTGAACGGGTGGTAACGGCGACGCCACTGATAGAACCTGAGAAAGGCAGGGTGAATGTGAAGATGGAGCCTTTGCCCAAGGTTGAGTCTACTTCAATGGTGCCTCCCATCTTCTCTACAATGATACGGCAGAGGGCCAGACCAAGGCCGAAACCGCGCTGCTGCTCGGCATCCTGAGAAGCGTAGGCATCAAAGATATGTTCGATAAACTTGGGGTCGATACCGGTACCTGTGTCCTTGACGAAGAAACGGATCTCCTGCGTGTCGCTCAGCAACTCATAGCCAAAGGAGATAACACCTTTAGGTGTGTGCTTGAGGGCGTTGGAGATAAGGTTTGAGAATACCTGCGTGATACGGTTGGCATCGGTCTCCATGCTTACTGGACTTGCGGGCTTGTTCCACGTCAGGCTGACTGTCTCGGGACAACGGAATTTGAATAACTGCTTGATACTCTTCATCAGATAGTTCAAATCCGTAGGTTCTTTCTTGATGGTTATCTCACCATTCTCAACGCGTGAGAGATCAAGGATCTCGTTGACAAGACTAAGAAGACGGTTGTTATTGCTCTCAATAATCTCCATATAGTTCATGCGGTCTTCTTGAGAGTCTGTCTCTACCATGACACGGGAGAAACCTTCGATAGCGTTGAGGGGTGTGCGAATTTCATGCGACATGTTGGCAAGGAACAAGGATTTCATCTTGCTCGCTTTTTCGGCCTTTTCGGCCTTTTCTTCATATTCCTTGAGCTTGCGGTTGGCTTTGTCCAACTGCATTTTTACTAACTCTAGTTGTTCGGCTAGTTCGGAATTTTTTTGCTGAAGTGCTGTTATTTCTTCTGAATTCATCGCATGAACATTCACATTCAATGTGCAAAAGTAATCATTTTTTTCTAAATACGAAAGAAAAACACGAAATTGTTACTTATTTTTGCGTTTTTTTACCCTCTTCGTGCTTTTTCCCATGTTCCACTGTCCTTATGTGACATCAGATAGCCTATTCCAAGGAAGACGTTCAGATTCATAAAAAGGAAGTAGCAGGGTATGTAGAGCAACTTGTTTCTGCGACCTGAGACTTTCAGGATATGACCCGTGAGAGCTGACAGGTAGAAGAAGAGCTGCAGGAGGAACAATAACTGGTAGATGAGTGAACCGCTTGCGAAAAGCAACAGGAGGTTCAGGGGGAACAGGGCAAACAGGGCCAGGGGGGTGATGCTCCAGCGCAGCACGCGATGGGATACGTACTGGAAGGCTACCTTGGGGTAGGCAAAGGGATTCATCATGCTGCGCAGCCACCAGATGCTCTGCAGGCCTCCTGCTGCAATGCGGCGCTTGCGCTTGGACTCCTCGGCAGTGCTGGCAGAACCGTATTCAGTAGCATAGGCCTCGTTGGTATAGGCTATGCGATGGCCGTCCTTCAAGATGAGCATGGACATCATGAAGTCGTCGAGCAGGGCATTGCTGGGAGCAGGGAGATAATGACTCATGCGCACGGCAAAGAGTTCGCCGGCAGCGCCCATGGCAGAATAGAGTTCGCTGTCCCAACGCTTCAGCATGCTCTCATATTTCCAGTAGACACCTTCGCCCTCGGCAGTAGCCTGACCGGCATGACGGGCTGCCACGCGCTTCTCGCCAGATACACAACTGACGTTCTTTTTCATGAACTGACGCACTATCTCGCGGATGGCATCGGCATTCAGCATGGTGTTGGCATCGGTGAAGATCACGTATTCGGCTTTGTTCTCCTGCAGACCGTGTTGCATGGCAGCTGCCTTTCCCTTGCGTTCGGGTGAATAAACGAGCTTGACCTCGGGATAGGCCTGCAGCAGCTCGTTGGAGTTGTCGTTGCTGCCATCGGTAACCCACATCACGCATAGCTTATCCTGGGGATAGTTGAGTGCCCGGATATTCTGCATCTTCTCCTCGATGACGTCGGCCTCGTTGTAGGCGCAGATCATCAGCGTGACATCGGGCAGCAGCTGAGGGTCAAGGGGTAGGATGGGGGTTGTTTCCCTCCGGAAGAAGATGTTCTTGACTTTCAGGATGATATATAGCACGGCTCCGTAGCCTACATAGGTGTAGACTACGAGGGCCAGGCAGAGCCAGAATATGATTTTCAACGTTATCACCATATTATATATTAGATATATACTAGAGCGCGGTTAGTGGTCTGACAGGTTAGTTGTTATTTGATGATGACTTTCCGTCCGCCAATGATGTAAAGGCCGCTACGGGTGGGCAACTGCTGTATCCGTCGTCCCTGCATGTCAAACCAGGTGTCGGCAGTCTGCTGTTTTACCTGGTGTTCCACAATGCCTGTGGGGTTGTCGGGATCAACATCTCCGAAGTAGTACAGCTGGAAGTTATCGAAGATAGCCCAGTAGCTATTATCCATCTTTGTGGTGCGGAGACCCATCTTCAACTGGCCTCCCTTGGTTGCCACGCTGGTGGTGACACGGTTCTGGTAGAGACCTTTCTTGAAGTAGATGCTGGCAGCCTCCATATTGTTGGGCACGTACTTATTGCCGCCAATGGTAGACTCGTTGCCGCCCAGTTTCCTGGTCTGCATCTCTGCGCATATCTGCTTGATCTTCTTAGCCTTGGTAGCGCCATACAAGAAGACGGTCACGTTGTCGTTGTCACTGTTGTAGGCGGTATAGGCATCGGCTGCAGAACCAGGACGCTGGAAGGCCTGTACGCCGACCTGATAGTTGCCGGCTGGCAGATTCTTGACTGTCTGGTTGAAGTCGAATTTCTTCTGGTAGAATTCTGCGCAACCGTAATTGATGGTGGCTGCTACTGACCATCCGTCACTGTTGGAGTCGAGGGTGGCATTGGTCAGCAGGTATGACAGGTCGAAGGGTTTCGACAGGTCTGTGGGTGACACGCCGCTGAGGAAGTTCAGCGCTGCAGCTGTTGCCTCGTCTGTGAGTGTGCCTAACTCTGTGATATTATTGCTGCTGGCAATACGGCTCTCGATGCTGCTGATGGCATCGGCAAAGGCCTGGTTGGCACCCTCAACGCGTTCGGTATGAGGCACTTCTGCCAATGGCTTGATATGTGAGAGAACATCAGTAGTCTTCTGTTTGATGCCTTCCACCAGATTAGCCTCAATCTGCTCGGCCTCGCTGGCGGTAAGGATGAGCCAGCGCTGGGCAGTAGCCGTGTTGGCAATATTGAAGGTAGCGCTGCCAATAGCACCGTTGGCATTAGCCTGCAGACAGTTGGGCGTGAGGTTGCCCGTGGGGTGAATCAGCCAGTAGCCGCGCTTTGCCTGGCTACCGGAACCTACGTCAACGCGTCCTTTCATCAGATGGAAATTATCGGCATTGGTGATGGTCTCACGGTTCATGAGCATGAAGGCGCCGCTATAGGTGAGGTACTTGCCTGTGGCTACGTTGCGGAACTGATAGTACTGGTTATCAGGCGTAAAGGTGATATACCAGGCAGCACTGTCGTTTTGCTGGACCTCTGCGCTCGACATAGTCTTCCATTTCAGTGCACCCGTATTAGTCAGGGTGAGGTAAGAGGTATAGAGACCACGTTCGTCTGACTCGTTCTTCAGGTAGTATTTCACGTTGTCTTCCTGATCGAAGAGGTAGCAGGGCTCTGCAAAGGTGTTGGAACGGTGCTCCAGACCATCCTCGCCAAGGGCCTGACCAATCATGGCGTTGGCGTAATAGGTCTTCAGCGTACCGTCGTCCTCGTGGGCACCATTGATGCCATAGGGCCACATATGCTGGTAGTCGCCATTCAGACGGGAGCCTGTGGTATTGTCCCAGAAATCGAGGAAGGCCGAAACACGGTCGCCCAGCCAGTAGCCTGTGCCGTTGCCGTCTCCGTTAAGACCTGAACGCAGGATGTTCTTGTTCCATTGGGTGGTGTAGGGGATAACGCCCAGTCCGTGCTGCATCTCGTGCATGATGGTACCTGTGCGCTGATAGGATGAGTTGGCACCCATGTTCATCCAGGGCTCATCGTCGTAATAGCAGTCGGCTGTGGGAGTGCCTGCGCTATAGCCAACATTGAACTTCTTCTGGATACTGGTGAGGTTACTGAAAATGTTGCAGGCATCGGTAAGTGCATTGTTGATGCGGGTGTTGGCAGCATCGTCACCTCCGTTGTTATACCAGTAGGTCACATTTCCCTTGGGCAGGGTATAGAACTTGATAACATCTCCGTAGCCTGTTACACCACTCTGATTGGTGGCATAGGCGCGCATATAGTATTTTGTGGATGGTTTCAGATTCACGAAATAATAGATGGTGCCATTACTTGATAGCATTTTTGTGCTGACGCTATCGTCAACAGTAGGGTTGGGGTTCTCAGCAATACAGAAACCACGCTTTGCGATGGCAGGACCGCCATTAGCCGAAATGGACTTAATACGACCAAAAGCCATGGTGGCACCACGGGCAAATCGTGTGTCGCCTGTCACAGACGGCTGTGCAAATAACGTACAAGGTATAGCTGTGAGTAGTAGGATCGTGGAGAATAACTTCTTTAGTTCCATGATATTTGTAGTTTCAGTGAGTAATACTCTGCAAAAGTATGAATTTTTTTTGAAATGGCAAAATTATCAATCCATAAAAAAAAGATGCAACTCTCTTTTTTTTGAAAGTTGCATCTTTTTCTTACTTGCTCACTTCGTTTTCCTCCTGCATATCGATGAACTGCCGGTTTGCATCGTAGAACTCGTACTGCAGGAAGGCCATCTTCTGGTTAGGAATGATGCGAATGCCCAATCCGTATTTCAGTTGCCAGCGGCGTTTCAATGAGAATACGCCTTTATTGATGAATGCGGCAACATAAGGATGGACATGGAGTGTGAAACGCTTGATGCCTATCTTGTTGACAAGACGGTCAATTTTGCTCTCTAACTGGTCTGTGAACAGAATGCTGGATTTAATCTTTCCAGTGCCATGACAGGTGGGACAACTCTCCTCTACGGCAACATCCATGGCCGGACGCACGCGTTGACGCGTAATCTGCATCAGCCCGAACTTTGATAATGGCAGGATGTTATGGCGAGCACGGTCTTTCTTCATGTTCTCGCACATACGTTCGTAGAGCAGCTGACGGTCCTCTGCCAGGTTCATGTCGATAAAGTCTACGACAATGATACCACCCATATCGCGGAGTCGCAACTGGCGTGCCAGCTCGTCGGCTGCACCGAGGTTGGTCTCCAGGGCGTTGGCTTCCTGTCCGTTTTCTTTCTTGATACGTGTACCACTGTTGACGTCGACCACGTGCATAGCCTCTGTGTGTTCAATAATGAGGTATGCGCCGCGCTTGTAGTTAACGGTACGTCCAAAACCAGACTTAATCTGCTTGGTTACGTCGAAATTGTCGAAAATGGGCACATTGCCTTTGTACAACTTGACAATGCTTGCTTTTTCTGGGGCAATCAAAGAGACGTAATCATGGATCTGGTTGTAGATCTCAGGATCGTTAACATGGATGCCGTCATAGGTGGGGTTGAACAAATCGCGCAGCAATGCAACGGCTCTTGTCTGCTCTTCAAAGACCAGCTGTGGACGTTCTGTCGTCTTCTGTACCTTGGTGATGGCGTCTTCCCATCGTTTCAAGAGTACTTTCAGTTCCTGGTCGAGTTCAGCAGCTTTCTTTCCTTCTGCAACGGTTCTTACGATGACGCCAAAATTCTTGGGCTTCATGCTTTGTACCAGCTGCTTCAGTCGGCTACGCTCTTCTCCACGTTTAATTTTACTAGATACAGAAACCTTATCTCCAAAAGGTATCAATACCATGTAGCGCCCGGCAAAACTTAGTTCGCAGGTGAGTCGGGGACCCTTGGTATTGATGGGCTCCTTGACTACTTGAACCATGATTTCCTGTCCAACCTTCAGAATATTTTGAATACTTCCTTCCTTGGGAAGGGTAGGCTGGATAGTGGCTTTCTGAATGGGATAGAGTTTCTTTCTGTCACTTGCTACCTGTTTCAGGTATTTCTCGTAAGAGCTGAATTGAAGTCCTAAATCAAGATAATGCAGAAAAGCATCTTTCTCAGAACCAACATCAACGAAGCAAGCGTTGAGTCCTGGCATCAGTTTCCGAACCTTGCCAACATAAATGTTGCCCACAGCATACGAGGCCTCGCGGGGCTCGTTCTGATACTCCACCAGGCATTTGTCTTCCAACAATGCGATGGAGATTTCTTTGGGGCGCGCATCAATGATAACTTCGCTTGTCATGTGTTTGTCTTAACTTGATTTGTTACTCATAAAAACTGAAAAGGGCGCACCAAACATTTAATAATGGTTGGTACACTCCTTTCATCTTTCTTTTACGTCTAAGCTGATTTATTTGCTCTTATGACGATTCTTGCGCAGTCTCTTCTTACGCTTGTGAGTTGCCATCTTGTGGCCCTTCTTTTTCTTTCCGTTTGGCATAGTTGTAAAAATATTATTTGTTATTTAAATTAAAATCGCTTGTCAATCCAATTCTTATTTGTTATCCATGCGCTCGATAAAGCTCTTGCAGGGCTTGAAAGCGGGCAGGTCGTGAGCTTCAATGACGAGTGTTGTGTTCTTGGAAATATTGCGGGCAGTCTTCTGAGCACGATGCTTTACGATAAAGCTGCCAAATCCGCGCAAGTATACATTCTCTTTATTATTGGCCAAACTGGTGCGAATTTCTTCCATAAAAGCTTCTACCACAGTAGATACCTCCTTGGCATTGACACCTGTTTGCATAGCAATTGTTTTGACAATTTCTGCTTTGGTCATCTTTGTATTTTCTTTAAGATTTTTATGATGTTTCTAATTTCGGACTGCAAAGATACTCATTTTCAGTCAGATATGAAAACTTTTTTGCTTTTTTTTGAAAAAAAACTCGCAAAAAGACTTATTCTGAGTCCTTGAAATAGTCCTCTAATTCCTGCTTAGCCTCTGAATCATTGTTAGATAGGTCGCGAATGATGGTTCCTTTTTCCAATAGGGCTATGCGTGTGGAGATCTCTACGGTATGCTGCAGGTTATGACTGCTGACAAGGATGGTGGCATGTGTCTCTGCGGCATACTCCTTCAATGCACGCTTCAGGATATTCTGACTGGTGGGGTCCAGGAAATTGAAGGGCTCGTCCAGGATGACGATAGGTGTCTCCCTGATAAGGGCAGAGATGATGCCAACCTTCTGCTTGTTACCTGCAGAGAGGTTGCGGATCAGTTTCTTCTGACCGAAGATCTCGCCACCGGCGAAATGCTCGAACTTCTTCAGGCGCTCATTGATAATCTCCTGTGGCGTTCCGCATATTTTCCCAAGGAAAGAGAAATACTCCTCAGGCGTCAGGTAGTCAATCAGGAAACCTTCGTCGATATAGGCGCTGACCTGTTGTTTCCACTCTTCCGATAAGGCCGGATTGATGCCATTGATACCCACCTCTCCCTCATCGGGCTTCAGCAGGTCGAGTATCATGCGGAAAAGGGTTGTCTTTCCCGCTCCGTTGTTACCAACTAAGCCAAGGATATCCCCGTCGTTAATAGTAAACGCGGGGATATCACATGCTCTTGTTTCTCCAAATTGTTTCTTAAGATTCGAGATCGTTATCATACGAGACCTTTTCCGTGACAATTCTTGAATTTCTTACCGCTTCCACAGGGACAGGGATCGTTACGTCCTGGCATCTTGTCCCTGACAATAGGTGTGCGGGGCTGCTGGGCACGGGTATCGTTCTGTGCTGCAGCCTGCTGACCTCTGTCAACGAGCTCTTCTTCCTGAACGCTCTGCTTGTTCTCTGTGTATTGCTGACGATTGGTGTGTTCCTCGGGGGCAGCCTCGCGAACCTCCTGCTGTTGCATCTCAGGAATCTGTCCGCGGTTCAGCACAGCCATCGTGCGGTTGTTCATCTCGTTAATCATGTTGTCCCATACCTTTGCACTCTCCAGCTTGAAGATAAGCAATGGGTCTTTCTGCTCGTAGCTGGCGTTCTGTACAGAGTGACGCAGTTCGTCGAGCTCACGCAGATTCTCCTTCCATGATTCGTCAATGATATGCAGCAGCATCTGCTTCTCGAACTCCTTGACCACAACCTTACACTCAGTCTCGTAGGCTTCCTTCAGGTTGCAGGCGATGTTGTAGACACGACGGCCATCGGTGATGGGCACCATGATACGCTCGTACATATGACCCTGCTCCTCGTAAACACGCTGGATAACGGGCCATGCTACCTCACGGATATGCTCGGTCTTGCGGTTGAAGTTGGCCAATGCAGCCTGGAAGGCATCCTCGGCCAGTTTCTCGGGCTTCTCGTTGATGAACTGCTGTTCGGTGAAGGGCACCTCCATAGCGAAGAGATGCAGGAATTCCTCCTTGCAGCCTTCGTAGTCGTTGCGCTCAATAATCGTAGACACACGGTCCCAGATGGTGTTGGCGATATCCATGCCGATACGCTCACCCATCAGGGCGTGACGACGCTTCTCGTAGATAACCGTACGCTGCTTGTTCATCACGTCATCATATTCCAGCAGGCGCTTACGGATACCGAAGTTGTTCTCCTCAACCTTCTTCTGTGCACGTTCGATACTGCGTGAAATCATAGGACTCTCAATCATCTCGCCCTCCTTGAAGCCCAGACGGTCCATCACAGAGGCGATACGCTCAGAGGCAAACAGACGCATCAGCTTGTCTTCCAATGATACGTAGAATACAGAAGAACCCGGGTCACCCTGACGTCCGGCACGACCACGCAACTGACGGTCTACACGACGGCTCTCGTGACGCTCGGTACCGATGATGGCCAGACCACCGGCAGCCTTTACTTCTGGTGAAAGCTTGATATCGGTACCACGACCGGCCATGTTGGTGGCAATGGTAACGGCACCCATACCGTTGCTGTCCTGCTGACCTGCCAGAGCCACAATATCGGCCTCCTTCTGGTGCAACTTGGCGTTGAGCACCTGGTGGGGGATACCCTCGCGCTTGCCTGTCTCAGGATCAACATACATATCGAGCATACGGCTCAGCAACTCTGAAATCTCGACGCTCGTAGTACCAATCAGCGTAGGACGACCAGCCTTACGCATCTTGACAACTTCTTCAATCACAGCCTTGTACTTCTCGCGTGCTGTCTTATACACGCGATCATCCATATCATTACGGGCAATGGGCTTGTTGGTAGGAATCTCCACAACATCCAGTTTGTAGATATCCCAGAACTCACCAGCCTCAGTAGATGCCGTACCTGTCATACCAGCCAGCTTGTGGTACATACGGAAGTAGTTCTGCAGGGTGATGGTGGCAAAGGTCTGTGTGGCAGCCTCTACCTTCACGTGCTCCTTAGCCTCTACGGCCTGGTGCAGACCATCGCTCCAGCGGCGGCCTTCCATGATACGGCCTGTCTGCTCGTCCACAATCTTCACCTCACCATCGATGACCACGTATTCATCATCCTTGTTGAACATGGTGTAAGCCTTGAGCAACTGCTGCAGGGTGTGCACGCGCTCACTCTGGATGGCGTAGTGGTTCATCAGCTCGTCCTTCTTGTTCAGGCGCTCCTCGTCAGAGAGACCCTTTTCTGCTTCCAGGGCAGACAGCTGTCCGGCGATATCGGGCAATACGAAGAGTTCTGCATCGTTGACCTGCTTAGCCAGCCAGGCAGTACCCTTGTCTGTGAGGTCGCAAGAGTTCAACTTCTCGTCAACCACGAAATACAGGGGCTCTACGGCCTCGGGCATCTTGCGGTTGTTGTTCTCCATATACTTCTCCTCAGTCTTCAGCATGCCGGCCTTGATACCCTCTTCTGAGAGGTATTTGATAAGGGGCTTGTTCTTGGGGAGTGACTTATGAGAACGGTAGAGTGAGAGGAAGCCCTCTTCAATCATTTCCTTATTATTGGTCTTCTGACCCTCGGTAATCTTCTGCTTGGCATCAGCAAGGAACTGTGTGGCCAACTGCTTCTGTACACCGAAGAGCTTTTCTACCAGAGGCTGGTATTCCTCGAACATCTGTACCTCGCCCTTGGGCACGGGACCGCTGATGATCAGAGGCGTACGGGCATCGTCAATCAGCACGGAGTCAACCTCGTCGACGATGGCGTAGTTGTGGGCGCGCTGTACGAGGTCGGCAGGTGAGATGGCCATATTGTCACGCAGATAGTCGAAACCAAACTCGTTGTTGGTACCAAAGGTGATATCTGCCTGATAGGCCTTGCGACGCTCGGGAGAGTTGGGCTGGTGCTTGTCGATACAGTCGACGCTCAGTCCATGGAACATATAGAGCGGGCCCATCCATTCAGAGTCACGCTTAGCCAGGTAGTCGTTCACGGTTACAACGTGTACGCCGTTACCTGTCAGGGCGTTCAGGAATACAGGGAGGGTAGCAACGAGGGTCTTACCTTCACCAGTGGCCATCTCGGCAATCTTTCCCTGATGCAGTACGACGCCACCGAAGAGCTGTACGTCATAGTGGATCATCTCCCATTTCAGGTCATTGCCACCAGCTGTCCAGTGGTTATGATAGATAGCCTTGTCGCCATCGATGGTGACGAAGTCCTTGCGTGGGTCGCCAGCCAGTTCACGGTCAAAGTCGTTGGCTGTCACGATGGTCTCCTCGTTCTGTGCGAAGCGGCGGGCCGTCTCTTTCACGATGGCATAGACCTCGGGCATCACCTCGTTGAGGGCTTTCTCGTATTCCTCGAGGGCCTCTTTCTCCTTCTTATCAATCTTGGCGAAGATATCGGCACGCTCATCCAGGGGAGTCTCCTCGATAGTGGCCTTCAACTTCTCAATTTCTTCTTTCTGTGCTTTTGCTGCAGCCTGCACCTGTTGACGAATCTCCTGCGTACGGGCACGAAGTGCGTCGTTATCCAATGCTTCAATCTTTGGAGATGCTGCTTTTACTAATTCTACGAAAGGCTGAATCTTCTTCATGTCGCGCGATGATTTGTCGCCGAACAGAGCCTTCAGAATACTATTTAAATTCATATGTTGTATTGTAATATTGTTTCGTTTATTAAAAAATTGCGTGCAAAGTTAGCGATTTTTTACTAATTATTAGCATAAATCGCTTATTATTTGTTTCTTACACCTCAGAATAAGGGCTTTGAGAAACACGCATTCGGGGCCCTGATACGGATACTGCGGGCTACTGTAGGCGCAATCTGGTCTACGGTAACGGGTGTCTGAATGCGCTCAGCATGAATGCCAGAGCCAAAGAATATAATAGGGAATTGTGTAAACGAAGCTCTTGAAATCTCGTTTTCTTTTGTCTCCTCGTTGGTAATCGTCCAACCAGGAGCCGTCTCGATAACGATATCGCCACAGTTGTCTGGTGTATAGCCATTGCGTACCTTTAAGGTCTGCTCGTTCTGGCTGGTCAGCAGTTGCAGGGATGTATAGACATTACGCACACCTGACATCATGGCCAGGAATTCCTGCGAACGACTGAGGGCGTCACCCATGCTTATCTTCTTGGTTTCCAGCAATTGGCGGTTCAGGAAGATATGGTTGCGATAGGTGGTCTCGATATAGTTGCCCTGTCCCCAGACTGCACCCAGGTACATGTTCATCAGGTTCGCCGTGCGAGCCATGTAGAACGTTCCTGAAGGAATCTTATAGGCGCTGTAGTCAGGTATCTCTTCATCGAAATGTCCTGTGCTGGTGATGATATAGAGTACATTGTCACGTCCCATCTTCTCCTCAAGGAATGCCATGAGGCGACCCAACTCGTTGTCCAGGCGGATATAGGTGTCCTGCAACTCCAACTGACAATCTGTCACGGTCTTCTGGTCGTAAGTGCCAGCGTAGTAGGTCAGGCAAAGCAAGTCTGTAACTTTGTCATTTCCCATGCCACTGCTGGTGACGCATTGCATGGCCATGTCCGTGATATCGGAATTGACCAGCGCGCTGGTCTTGTAGAGCTGGAACTGATGCGTGCCGTTGAACTTATGCTTGAAGGGCTTCACCTCGCCACCCTGAGTCAGGTATGAGTAGTTGCTGCCCAACAAGGAATAAGGCTCCCATTCCGTTGACTCTATCTTGTTGCGGGGAGCGCTGAGCCTGTTGTAGGCCTGCACCCAGAGCGGAAGTGCTTGTGAATAGTAGGAGGTAGAGCACCAGGTGCCTTGTTGGTCGTCAATCCAGATAGCGCTATTGGCAGCATGGCCTGCAGACAGTACTGCTGCATCACGGAAGGGTGCTATGGCATAGACCAGTGCCTTGCCACCAGAGGCAATCTTCAGTTCGTCACCCAGCGTCGACGTGAGCAGCTGGTTGGGCGATGTTTTCTCCGTGGTACTGACACCCGTGTATTTGGCGTCGTCCACACATCCCACAGGTCTCAGCGTCTTTCTGTTCAGCCAGCGCTGCCCTATAATATTATTATAATAAGGTGTGGTACCTGAATAGATTGCTGCCGTTGCCGATGCCCTGTCGATAGGCGTGAAGGGATAGGTAGCATTGGTATAGATTCTGCCATCATTAAGCAACTTCTGGAAACCCTTGTCGGAATAAAGTGGCATGAAAG
This sequence comes from Prevotella communis, assembly GCF_022024115.1. NCBI lineage: Bacteria > Pseudomonadati > Bacteroidota > Bacteroidia > Bacteroidales > Prevotellaceae > Prevotella > Prevotella communis. Next base: position 2,377,769 of record NZ_CP091792.1, on the reverse strand, counting down.
CTTCCAGATAGTCACTACGCAACTGGTCAATAGTGATGCTCACCACGATACGTGGTGCATCCTTGACTTGCCCTTGTACCTGGGCTGTCATGGTCTCTGCGTGGAAGCCGAGTACGGCCAGCAGCGTGATGTACAGATATCTATTTGTCATGATAATGTCTCCAATATCTTAGCAGCAAACATAATGCCACAATTTCCATACCTTCTGCGTAGTCTTGCCAGAAACTGCCAAGGAGGAAGGCCATTGTGCATAGCATGCTTAGGGTGAACCACGCAGTCCGTCTGCCTTTCAGTACAGGCCAGATAAAGAACAGTGAGAGTGGGTTGAGTATAAGTATTTGTAAGTTGATACTGGTAGTGGGATGCTCTGAGAATATCATGATGAAGAGCGCCAGACCAGCCAGTCCTGACAACGTCATGAGGAGGATGTCAAACCAGCGTAACGTCTTTTTCTTGATATACTCGTAGGCAAAGATGACTATGGATAATACAAGAAGCAGGATGCAGCACAGGGTGGGAGAGAGCGGGAAGTCTTCCTCGATAACCTGTACGCCAGGGCGAACCAGTTCCCTGCGTTCCTTTACTAACGGTACGATCTCGCCATTCCGCTCAATGGTGGCGTGGTCGAAGTCGTATCTCAGGTTCTCAGGCAGGAACTCCTGCTCGCGGATATCCGTCTTGTGATCGGCCTTCACACCCAGCAAGAGGTCGTTGCCGAAGGTGGCCCATGGATGGCGCGCGGTATGGTCACGGATCATCTCCCTGAACGACGGTGCATAGTCTTTTCTGGGGTTGTAGGCGATTTTCCCTTCGATGTTGTGCTCGATGATATCCCTGGGACGTGTAGAACAGTTGTCGTAAAGGAAGTTGTAGCGATAGATGCGGTTCTCGGGCTTGTAGTTGATGGCGAGCGCATCCATAATGCGCTGCTTGTCCTCAGGCGTGAGGTTGAGCACCTGCTCCGTTACCTGACTGCCCCATTCTTCATAATAATCCAGAAAAGGTCTGGTGGGCGCGATGCCCAGTTCGTAGTCTGTCAGTCCAAAAACAAACCTTAACGCAAAATTTGGGGTCTTGAAATTGAAGACACCGTAATTGAATACCCAGTCGGCATTATTCCTTAAGTCATGAACGCGAAGGGCTGTATGGCCATAGAGGCTGTAGATCTCTTCATGAGGCGAACAGGTGAGAAGTCCTATCTCCACACTGTCCATGGGATGTCTTACCTCGTCTTGTGCCGAGGCTGTCGTGGGTACTATAAAACCAAAAATGGCTATTAAAAGAGTCCTAAAAATGTTTTCGAATTGTTTCACGATGCAAAATTAATCTATATTTTTTACTTTCAGTGCTTTTAGTTCGATTTTTTTTAATAATTTTGCACCCTGATATTGAAAACGTATATGAAAAGAAATATAATCTTAGCTATTGCCTTTGGCGTTGGCGCTTTGTCTGCCAATGCCCAAAGTGGTACGAATTCCCCCTATAGCCAGTATGGTTTGGGTGTTCTTACAGATCAGTCACAGGGTACCAGCAGAGGCATGAACGGAGTCGGACTGGCCCTTAGAAGGGGTAATGTGGTCAACTCCCTGAACCCTGCTTCTTATTCTGCAGTTGATTCGCTGACCATGATCTTTGATATTGGCTTGTCGGGTCAGGTTACCAATTTCAAAGAAGGTAATGGTAAGAAAAACGCCAATAATGCTGATTTTGAATATGTGGTAGGGTCGTTCAGGCTGCTGCCGAAGGTTGGTGCCAGTTTCGGTATCCTGCCTTATTCAAATATTGGTTACGAGTATTCCTCTACTGCCACGCTCAACGAGACCTTTGGTTCTGTTCCTGTGACCACAAAGGGTTCTGGTGGCCTGCATCAGGCTTTTGTCGGTATCGGATGGAATGTGGTGAAACCTTTGTCAATAGGTGCTAATGTGGCATATTTCTGGGGCACTTTCGAACGTTCTATCTCTTCCAGCAGTACCACGTATGTGAATGACTTCTCAAGGAAGTATTCTGGTAATGTGAACAGCTATCTGGTGACGTTGGGTGCCCAGTGGGAACAGCCCTTGTCAAGAAAGGATAACCTGACGCTGGGTGTGACAGTAGGCCTGGGACATAAGTTGCGTTCCAGCTATACCATTGAGAATGGTGACTCTACCGTTTACGACGCAACGAATGTGTTGAGCGTGCCTATGACCTATGGCGTTGGCCTGGGATGGACACATGGTACGAAATGGTTTGTTGGTGCTGATGTGATGATGCAGAAGTGGGGCAGTGTTGATTTTCCTGGTTCTGTACAGAGCGGTGCCAATACGGTTTATGCCTTGCGTAGCGGTTTGCTGAAGGATTCATACAAGGTGAATGTAGGTGCTGACTATGTGCCTAACAGCACAAGTCGTAACCTGCTGTCCCGCGTTCATTATCGTATTGGAGCAGGCTATGCTACACCTTATTATTATATAAATGGCAAAGAGGGGCCCAAGGAGATGAGTGTCAGCGCCGGTTTTGGCATACCCTTGCAGAATAGCTACAACAACAGGTCTATCCTGAATATCAGCGCACAGTGGGCACATACTTCAGCCAAAGACCTGATTACTGAGAATACTTTCCGCATCAACCTCGGTCTGACGTTTAATGAGCGTTGGTTTGCTAAGTGGAAGGTGGACTAAACTGATTGACAATTGGTAATTGAAAATTATATAAAACGACTGTGTGGGGTGGGGAGTGTCCTTGCCCTTACGCTGTTGATGGCCTGTAGTGAGGCGCACGAGCATACGGCTCCTGCTGTGAATCCGGAGGACTCTGTGTCTATGATGACGACATATGGCGTCAATACGCTGATTAGTGACTCTGGTGTTATCAAATATCGTATTGTGACGGAACAGTGGGACGTGAATACGGTGCGACAGCCCTCGCGATGGGAGTTTATGAAGGGTATCTTCTTCGAACAGTTTGACGAGAAATTCCGTGTCCAGGGCTATATCCAGGCTGATACGGCCTGGTATTTCGACCAGCAGCGTCTGTGGAAATTGCGTGGGCGCGTGAATGTGCGCAATACCAACGGACTCATCTATACGAGCGAGGAGTTGTATTGGGACGGTTTGAGACATGAGTTCTATAGCACCGTCTTCTCGCGCCTGGTTACGCCGGAACGTACGATAGAGGGCACCTATTTCCGTAGTGATGAGCAGATGACGCATTACATGGTGACTAATTCGAAAGGCTCATTCCTGCCCAATGACCTGGAGGAGGAAAAGGCTGATTCCACAGAAAACAAGAAATAATGACACCACTGATTATAGGACTACTAATTGCAATGATATTCTCCGCCTTCTTCTCAGGGATGGAGATAGCGTTCGTATCGAGCAATAGGATGCTGGTGGAGATGGGACGCGAGAAAAACGGGCTGACACAGAAGGCCATCGCGCTGTTCTATAAGCATCCCAATACTTTTGTGTCCACGATGCTCGTTGGAAATAATATTGCCCTGGTGGTCTATGGTATCCTCTTTGCTGATATCTTTGACAAGACCCTTTTTGCACCACTGCCGGAGGGTGCTCCCCGTGTGACGGCAGATACGCTCCTCTCTACGCTGATAGTGCTTTTTACGGGAGAGTTCCTGCCTAAGACTATCTTCAAGAGCAATGCCAACATGATGCTGACCTTTTTCGCGCTTCCTGCGTGGCTGTGCTATGTGGTGCTCTATCCCATTTCCCGTTTTGCCACGATGCTCTCGAAGGAGTTGCTGGGCATGTTTGGCATCAAATGGCACTCTACGACGGAAGACAAGGAGTTTACTAAGGTGGATCTGGACTATCTGGTGCAGAGCAGTATCGATAATGCCAAGAACGAGGAGGATATCGAGGAGGAGGTACGTATCTTCCAGAATGCCCTGGATTTCTCGGAGACAAAGGTGCGCGACTGTATGGTGCCGCGTACGGAGATAGATGCGATTGAGGATACGTGTGATATAGAACAACTGAAACAGAAATTCATAGAGAGCGGACATTCCAAGATTGTGGTCTATCACGAGGATATCGACCATATCATCGGCTATATCCACTCGTCGGAGATGTTCCGTAACCCGCTGGACTGGACCAAGAGCCTGCGCACAATGATATTTGTGCCCGAGACGATGGCCGCCAGTAAGATGATGCAGACGCTGCTGGCTCAGAAGAAATCGCTGGGCGTGGTGGTTGATGAGTTTGGCGGCACGAGTGGTCTTGTGGCACTTGAGGATATCGTGGAAGAGATTTTTGGAGATATTGAGGATGAGCACGATTCTACTCACTATGTGGCCAAGCAGTTGGAACATGGTGAATATCTGCTTTCCGCCCGTCTGGAGATTGAGAAGGTCAATGAGATGTTTGACCTGGATTTGCCGGAAAATGATGATTACATGACTGTTGGCGGACTGATTCTCCATGAGTATCAGAGCTTCCCCAAACTGAATGAAGTCGTGAAAATTGGTCGTTTTGAATTCAAAATCATTAAAAATACAGCTACAAAAATAGAACTTGTCAGGCTAAAAGTGGTTGAAGACACCAATTTTTTGTAAAAAAATGCCGATAATTCAAGAAAACTTAGTAACTTTGCGGGCTGTAAATCAAGAAAATTATAAATAAAAAATAAATAAAAACTAAAAACGAAAAAATGGCAGCAATTGGAAAAATCAGAAGCTGGGGACCTGCCTTGGTCGGTATTTTGGCCTTGGGTCTCGTAGGCTTCATTGCACAAGATGGTTTTAGCACTTGTAGAGGTCGCGCTCAGATGGACAGCAGCATCGCTGGTTCTATCGATGGCGATAAGATCGACATTCAGGAGTATCAGACCCTCGTCGGAGAGTATCAGGAACTGTTGAAGTTCTTGGGTCAGGGTAATTTTGACGAAGAGCAGCTTAACAGCTTGCGTGACGAGGTTTGGAATACCTGCGTGCTGAACAAGATGGTTGAGAAAGAAGCAAAGGAACTGGGCCTCACCGTTACCGATGACGAGGTTGTGAAGGTGCTCCAGGAAGGTACACACCCTGCTATTATGCAGAATCCTCTGCTTTCAAGACTTGTTGATCCTCAGACTCGTACGCTGGACATTAACAAGGTGAATGTGTATCGTGAGAATATGAAGGCTCAGGCTCAGACCAACGCTCAGGCAGCTGAGGAGTATGAGGCTTTCACTCATAGCTGGGCTCTTGCAGAGAAGATGCTGGCTCAGAACCTGCTGACCAACAAGTATCAGATGCTGCTCGCTGGTTGCGTTCTGTCAAACCCTGTTTCTGCTAAGGCAGCTTTCGACAATCAGAACATTGAGAGTCAGGCTCTCGTTGCTTCAATGTCTTACAGCCAGATTAACGATAACGACGTTGAGGTGTCTGAGGCTGATCTGAAGGCTAAGTACGAGGAACTGAAGGAAGGTTTCAAGAACTATCAGGATTCTCGTGACATCAAGTTTGTAAGCGTTCAGGTTGCTGCTTCTCAGAAAGACCGTGATGAACTGATGAAGGTGATGAACAAGGCTTATGCTGAACTCAAGGGTGACAGCCTTGCTGTGACAGAGGTTATCCGTACTTCTCAGAGTAATGTTTCTTATCTGGGTCTCCCCGTTTCACGTGCTGCCCTGCCCACAGATTTGGCTGATAGCATCACGAAGATGAGCGTAGGTCAGGTAACAGCTCCTTTCGAGAGCCGTGATAACACCTTCAATGTAGTGAAGTTCCTGGGTAAGACCAGCGTAGCCGACTCTATCGAGTACCGTTTCATCTCCTTGGTGGGTATGAATGGTGCTGCAGTTTCTGCTGATAGCATTGTGAAAGCTGTCAACGCTGGTGCTCCTTTCGATTCAATTGCAAAGAACTATGGTCAGCGTGCTGAGAAGACATGGATGCGTTCTACGGATTATGAGCAGGCTTCTACACTGAGCGCTGATGATAAGCAGTATTTCACAACACTTCTGAATGCACCTGTTAACGAGGTGAAGAATCTCACCTTTGCTCAGGGTAACGTTGTGTTGCAGGTTACTCAGCGTCGTGGTTCTGTAGAAAAGTATGACGTAGCTATCGTTAAGCGTACTATCGATTTCTCTAACGAGACTTATAACGAGGCTTACAACAAGTTCAGTCAGTTTGTGAGCGAGAGTCAGGATTTGGCAGGTCTTCAGGAGAAGGCTGCTGAGTATGGCTATACCGTTCTGGATCGTACCATCAGAAATACTGACCACACCATTGCCAACATCCGTTCTACTCACGATGCTTTGAAGTGGGTGTTCAGTGAGGCAGAGGAGAACCAGATTTCACAGGTATATGACCGTTGTGGCGATAACGACCGCCTGTTGGTTGTAGGTTTGAGCAAGGTTAATCCTAAGGGCTACGAGTCAATGGCTTCTGTTGAGGAGACTCTGAAGCAGGAGGTTCTCATCGACAAGAAATATGCTAAGTTGGCCGAGAAGCTGGCTAATGTGAAGACTATCGCTGAGGCTAAGGCTCAGGGTGCTCGTGTTGACACCGTTTCTCACATCACTTTCGCTTCTCCCGCTTATGTTCCTGGTGCAATGTCACCTGAGGTTGCCCTGAGTGGTGCTGTGGCAGGTGTTGAGAAGGGTGCCGTTTCTAAGGCTCCTGTCAAGGGTCGTTCTGGCGCTTACTTCTTCCAGGTTCTGGATCGTGCTGCTCGTGCAGGTGTACAGTTCAACGCCGCTCAACAGCAGCAGATGCTGAGCCAGCAGGGCATGCAGCAGACTGTTCGCATGGCTATGCAGGAGCTGTACAACAACCTTGACATCAAGGATAATCGTTACATCTTCTTCTAATAGAAGGGACGAAATAAAATACAAAGGGGAATGTGTTTATGACGACACATTCCCCTTTTTTTGTCCCTGTTTACCGGCTATTTACAACCTTGTTTACTGGTTGTTTACTACTTGTTTATTCTTTTTCTGCCATTTCTTTTGCAGAAATAAGTTTAATTACTACTTTTGCAGCATCAACAATAAAAACCTGAAAGTATCTATGTCAAAAGGAAAATCAATTTGCAGCGTACTGAAGACCATCCGCAAGCAGGTGGCCGATGCTAATGGCATCAAGTATGAACCACGCGTGTGTCATTATCAGGGTGAGTGTCTTGGTACATGTCCGGCTTGTGAGGCTGAGGTCAGATATCTGGAACAGCAGTTGGATATGCGTCGGCAGTTGGGTAAGGCTGTTGCTATCATTGGCATATCGGCAGGACTTGCGGCATTGACGGGCTGTAATAATAAGGTAAAGCCGGAGAATAAAATAGATGAGGGACAGGATTCGCTCAGCCATTGCAAATCTGTTATTGATACGATGGAGCATGTTGATGGCGACGTGGCATATCGCTCGCCTGTTGATTCTGTCATTATAAAGAAAGACCCTGCAACAATCAAGAAGCGTACTGCGCCGTTTGAAGCCCCAGCATCCCAAACCACGACGGAAATGAAGGATTCAGCCATAGTGGAAGAGGAACATGTGCTGAGAGTAGGGGAAGTAGTCGTTGACGAATGTCCCCCACAGCCAGATCTAAACAAAGTGTTTGGCATTGTAGAGCAGATGCCAATGTTCCGTGGAGGTGATGCCGCATTAATGGCTTTTCTTGATGAGAATATACGTTATCCGTCAGAATGTATGTTGAAAGGCATCGAGGGACGGGTAGTAGTTACTTTTATTGTGGAGAGAGACGGCACCATCACTAATGCGAAGGTTATTAAAAGCGTTCATCCGTTGCTGGATAAAGAAGCATTGAGGGTGGTGGAGTCAATGCCTAAATGGTTTCCAGGCAAGGAGAATGGGATTTCGAGAAGAGTAGGTTTTACCCTTCCAGTAAGATTTCGCCTGAATGAATAGCATCCCTCTTATCGGTCTTTGTCGTCACCGACTGGTTACCGATGGACAGGGCGTGACAACGCTCGTGGCTTTTCACGACTGTCCGCTCCGCTGCAAATATTGTCTGAATATGCAATGCTTGCAGGCTGACGGCATTTGGAAAAAGATGAGTGTGCAGGAGATCCTAGATGAGGTGATGGTTGATAATCTGTATTTCCAGGCTACTGGCGGCGGCATCACTTTTGGCGGTGGTGAACCGTTGCTCAGAAGTCGTGAGATAGTTGCGTTCTGTCAACTGTGTCCTGCGGAATGGCATATCTATATAGAGACATCCCTGAATGTACCCCTGCAGGCTGTTGAAGCCGTGGCTCCCTTTATTGACCATTATTATATTGATGTGAAGGACATGAATCCCGATATCTATCGGCGATATACCTCAAGGGATAACCGGCTTGTACAGGAGAATCTGTCGTGGTTGGCTAGTCACGACTATTGTCAGAAAGTAACCATCCGATTGCCCCATATTCCTGATTACAACACCGAGGAGGATAGACAAAAGAGTATGGAAGTGCTGCAGACAATGGGCTTCTGCGATTTTGACTGTTTTGATTATTTGTACGTCACCTCCTGATATCCCACCAGTCGCCAGGCTCGTGCCCCTGTGGCTTTATAATACACGAATGCCTGGTAGGTGTTCTCTGTCTGGAAGAAACTGCCTTCCTCTGGTAGCGTATGTGTGGTGCCGTCATAATCCGTCAGGAGCAGTTGGTAGTTGTAGTAGCCTAGTTTCTGCATCACGGTGAGGTCATATGTCTTGCTTTCCTCGTTGTAAGTCATAACGTAGTTGTCCGAGGCGTCTGTGGTCCATCTGCCGTTTACAATGATGTTTGCATCTGTGTATGGACGATAGGGCTGAAGAACGTAGTGTACATAGACATAGTCTGATGTTCGTTCTGCGTCATAGTTGTCGCTGTTGCGCAGCAGGAAAGCACCATTGGTGTCCTCATCATAGAGGTAGCTCCTTCTGGGTTCGCAGGGCATGGGCATTGCATGCCAGGTCTTCGTCGTTTCGTCCCATCTGACGCCTGCCAGTCCCATGGTGGTGTGACGCGGATCCAGTATCTCGAACTTATGGTATTCATTACCCGCATCGAATATCAGATGCTTGTTGTGTTCCCATTGCAGACTCTGGTTGGTGATATAATTTGGCGTGACGTTCACCTTCATGTTGTCCTCCCGTCCGTTTTGCATCACAAACGTCTGTATCTCCTCGTTGGGTCTTGTCACCCTGAGTCCGTTGAGTTTCACCGTCATCCCTACCTGCTGGTATCGGCCGTTCAGGTCCAGGTCTGTGTTTGTGGTGATGCCCAATCCTACCAGCATGATGGGTTCTGCAACGCGCAATTCCACCACAAGGACTTCCTCTTCGCTGTCATCATCAATGATGTGCAGCCTGTAGTTACCACTCATGCGCAGGTTGGTGTGCTCGTTGGGAAACTGCAGCTCGTAGTGGGTGTAGAGGACTGTGGTGTTGATAGAGTTATCATACTGCTCTATAGGCTGGTCGTTAAGCCCTTCCAGCCAGTCGCTCTCAAAGAGTCCCTCTGCAGGTGTCCAGTCGGGATTGCAGGGTTCCACGCGGTAAATAAAGCGGTGGTAGTTGTGCGACAGTTCATCAAAGCTGATGCTCAGCACGTCTCGCCCATGTAGTTGCAATACAGGGAGCGCCTCAAAGTCATCGTTCTTGATGACCTGCAGACTCTTGATATTTGGTGCCTTTATGCTATGCCATGCGCTCAGCGACAACGGTGCCAGCATGAGCAAGGCCAGTATTATTTTCTTCTTCATGCGGCAAAGATACCTAAAAAACTGTGAAATTGGACGCCAGAATCGAATTATTTTCTTAAATGAAGTTAATTCAGGGTAGGGTGTCCTGCGTTTTGGGACGACCTCCGCTTTAATTTGCAACCAGAAATTAATATGTATAACTCAAAAAACAATTAAGATTATGGATGCATTATTTTGGATTTACATCATTTCAGTAGTAGCAGTAGCCCTGATGGGTGATTTTAAAGAGATGGCAGAGGATAAGCCTGCACCCTCGCAAGAGAAGTGCGACGTGCCCTCTCTTGACCAGAGACGTGAGCGTGCCCGTATAGAAAGCAGAATGGTGGAAGGAGATCTGTTTAAATCATAAAGAAAAACAAGTTTTCCTTTTGCATTTCTCTCGACTTTTTCGTAACTTTGCGCCAAAATTTAAATAATTTGTAATTATGGGATTTTGGAAATCGTTTTTCGGAGGGGAGGAGAGTAACCCTGAAGAAGAGAAAAAGAATGCCGAGGCTAAAAACTTTGACGTGTTTAAATATGATGGCGTGAAAGCCATGCGCATGGGACAGTTTGATTATGCGGAGAAATGTTTTCGTGAGGCGCTGAAAATCCAGGAAGACTTGGAAGTGCATGATTATCTCTCTCAGACACTGATTCGCCTGAATCGTCTGGATGAGGCCCTGGAGGAGTTGAACATCATCATCAAGGCCGAACCGGATAATATTGCTATCATGTTGCATGCAGCCCATGTGGCTTATATGCAGGAGGATTATGAACAGATGAAAAATTTCTGTGAACAGGCACTGGGTGTGGATGCTGAAAACGGCATGGCTAACTATATGGTGGCGCAGGCCGCTTTGGGTCAGGGTGATCTGATTAACGGTATTGCCCGTTTGACCAAAGCTATCGTATTGAATGAACAACTGGACGATGCCCGTCTGCTTCGTGCCAAGACACTTCTGAAACTGGGCGACGTGAATGGTGCGGAAGAGGATGTCAACTGGTTGATGGCGCATACCGAAGATGAAGAGGAGGTGCTGCTGATGGCTGCACGCGTGGCTCATGTCAAGGGACAGAATGATGATGCCCTTAATATTTATAATAAGGTGATAGACCTGAATCCATTCCAGATGGATGCCTATCGTGAGCGTGGCCAGATACGCTACGAGCAGGGCGACAAGAAAGGTGCGGAGGAAGATATGCAGAAACTGCTGGAGATGAACCCCAACGAACTGGCCGATGTGAGTGGTGATTACTCGGCCGAAGGCGTAGAACAGGCTATGAAACGCGTCTATTCTGCCATTAATCCATTTGGATTGTAAAAAAAACAAGAAAAAGTTTGGTGATTTGAAAGAATTGTTATACTTTTGCACTCGAAAATAACAAATAGTAACAAAAATGATAAAATTTAATGCATACTTCTATTTTTATTATTACTTTACAAGCAATTGTGAAGCGGGTAGTCGTATGTAAAAATGATGAGTTGTAACATTGAAAAAATTAAATAAGGCCCCGCTTCACGAAGAGTGAAAGTGGGGCTTCTTTTTAGAGTATGAAGAGAATAGCAATACAAGGAGAGATCGGGTCGTTCCACGACATTGCCGCCCATCAGTATTTCGAGGGAGAACAGTTGCAGTTGATTTGCTGCAACACCTTTGAACAGGTGTATGAGAGTATGCGTCAGGACCCAACGGTGATAGGTATGGCCGCCATCGAGAATACGATAGCCGGCAGCCTGTTGCACAACTACGAACTGCTGCGCGACAGTGGTACAACGGTGGTGGGCGAGCATAAGTTGCACATCACCCATTGCATCTGTTGTCTGCCAGAGGACGACTGGGACACCATCTCAGAGGTGCACTCTCATCCTGTGGCCCTGATGCAGACGCGTCACTACCTAGAGCATCATCCCAATCTGCGTATTGTGGAAGGGGACGATACGGCAGGTTCGGCCAAGATGATAGCCGAGGGTCACCATAAGGGATGGGCTGCTATCTGTCATGCCGAGGCTGCAAAGCTCTATGGACTGAAGGTGCTGGAGAACGGTATCGAGGATAATAAGCACAACTATACACGTTTCCTGGTGTGCTCGGCACCTCAGAAAGCCGACATGCTGCGTCCGCTCGTGGAGTCAAACAAGGCTAGCATCGTCTTCTCCCTGCCTCACGAAGAGGGTTCGCTCTCAGCAGTACTTGCTATCCTGTCGTTCTATAAGATTAACCTGACAAAGATTCAGTCATTGCCCATCATCGGCAAGGAGTGGGAGTACCTGTTCTATGTGGATGTGACCTATAACGACCTGACCCGTTACCGTCAGGCGGTGGATGCCATTATCCCCCTGACACGTGATTTGAAAATCCTGGGAGAGTATAGGGCGATTTGAGATTTGAGATTTAAGATTTTGATTTGATAATTATGATACAACCAGCAGACAGATTAAGTTTAGTACAGGAGTACTACTTCAGCAGGAAACTGAAGGAGGTGGCACAACTCAATGCCGAAGGTAAGGATATTATCTCACTGGCCATCGGCAGTCCGGATATGCCTCCTTCAAAGCAGACCATCGACAAACTGTGTGAGGTGGCCAACCAGCCCAATGCACACGGCTATCAGCCTACACAGGGTACACCTGAGTTGCGCGAGGCTATGGCACAGTTCTATAAGCGCTGGTATAACGTAGATATCGACGCCAAGACCGAGGTGCTGCCCCTGATAGGTTCCAAAGAGGGTATCCTGCACGTGACGCTGGCCTTCGTGAATCCTGGCGATGAGGTACTGGTGCCTAATCCTGGCTATCCCACATACACCTCGCTCTCAAAGATTCTGGGTGCAAAGATTGTGAACTACAACCTGCGTGAGGATAATGGCTGGCAGCCTGACTTCGATGAGCTGGAGAAGATGGATCTCTCGAAGGTTAAGCTGATGTGGACCAACTATCCCAATATGCCAACGGGTGGTCGTGCCCAGATGAAGACCTATGAGCGCCTGGTGAAATTTGCCAAGGACCACGACATTGTAGTGGTCAACGACAATCCCTACAGCTTCATCCTGAGCGAGGAGCACCTGAGCATCCTGCAGGTACCAGGCGCTAAGGACTGCTGTATTGAGTTCAACTCGATGTCGAAGAGCCATAATATGCCAGGCTGGCGTGTGGGCCTCTGTGCCTCAAATCCACAGTTCATCCAGTGGATACTGAAGGTACAGTCCAATATTGAGAGTGGTACATTCCGTGGCATCCAATTGGCAGCTGCCGAGGCCTATAAGAATGATGAGGCTTGGCATCGCGAATATAACATCGAGACCTATGCCCGTCGTCGCCAGTGGGCCGAGATGATTATGGATGTGCTGGGCTGTACGTACGATAAGAATCAGGTGGGCATGTTCCTCTGGGGCAAGATACCTGCTGAAATTCAGAACGTGGAAGACCTGACGGAGCGTGTGCTCCATGAGGCTCGCGTCTTCATCACCCCAGGCTTTATCTTTGGTTCAAATGGTGAGCGTTATATCCGCATCTCGCTGTGTGCCAAGGAGGAAAAGATACAAGAAGCATTAGAAAGAATCAAAAAAGCATTATAAGATATGGAACTGGAACTAGAAAAACTGAACCTTCCGAGTGACAATGAACGTCCCTTTGTGATTGCAGGCCCTTGTTCTGCAGAGACCGAGGAACAAGTGATGACCACTGCCAAGCAGTTGGCAATGAAAGGATGCCACAACTTCCGTGCTGGTGTGTGGAAGCCTCGTACGAAGCCAGGCGGCTTTGAGGGTCACGGCGAACCTGCCTTGCAATGGCTGAAGCAGGTGAAAGAGGAAACGAAGATGTTGGTTTCTACCGAGGTGGCAACGCCTGAGCACGTGGAACTGGCATTGAAGTATGGCATTGATATCCTTTGGATTGGTGCCCGTACATCAGCAAACCCCTTTGCTATGCAGGCTTTGGCCGACTCGCTGAAGGGTGTTGACATCCCTGTGTTTGTGAAAAACCCCGTGAACCCCGACCTGGAACTGTGGATTGGTGCGTTGGAGCGCCTCAATCAGGCAGGCGTGAAGCGTCTGGGCGCCATCCATCGTGGTTTCTCTTCCTACGACAAGAAAATCTATCGTAACATGCCTATGTGGCAGATTCCTATCGAGTTGCATCGTCGTATTCCTGAGCTGCCCATCATCAGTGACCCCAGTCATATCGGTGGACGTCGTGAGCTGATTGCACCTCTGTGTCAGCAGGCTATGGACCTGGGCTTCGACGGCCTGATTGTGGAGAGCCACTGTGACCCCGACAAAGCCTGGAGCGATGCCGCCCAGCAGGTGACGCCCGATGTGCTCGACTATATCCTCTCGCTGCTCGTTATCCGCGACGAGCACGCCACCACAGAAGGCATCCAGCAGTTGCGCAAGCAGATTGACGAACTGGACAACCAGTTGATGGACCTCCTGGCTAAGCGTATGCGTGTGTGCCGTGAGATTGGTCAGTATAAGAAAGAGCATAATATGACCGTGCTGCAGACCTCGCGCTACAACGAGATTCTGGCCAAGCGAGGCGCGCAGGGTTCGCTTCTGGGCATGGGTTCCGAGTTTGTGGCAAAAGTCTTCGAGGGCATCCACGAAGAGAGTGTAAGACAACAGATTGAAATTATCAACAAATAAGAAATGCGAATATTAGTGATGGGAGCAGGCAAGATGGGAAGTTTCTTCATCGACCTGCTGAGTTTTGACCACGAGGTGGCTGTGTTCGAGCGCGATGCCAAGCGCATGCGTTTCACCTACAACTGCCAGCGGTTTACTACTTACGAAGAGATTCAGGCCTTCAAGCCCGAGCTGCTGATTAATGCCGTGACGCTGAAATACACCATCCCCGTGTTCCAGGAGGTGATACCCTATCTGCCCAAGGAGTGCATCATCAGCGACATAGCCTCCGTGAAGACCGACCTGAAGGACTTCTACGAGCAGACGGGCATGCGCTACGTGTCCACGCACCCCATGTTTGGACCCACGTTTGCCAACCTGCAGCAACTGTCAGAGGAGAACGCCATCATCATCCAGGAGGGCGACTGCATGGGGCGCTGCTTCTTCAAGGACCTCTACCAGAAGCTGGGGCTCAACATCTACGAGTACACCTTCGAGGAGCACGATAAGACGGTGGCCTACTCGCTGAGTATCCCCTTCGTCTCCACCTTTGTCTTTGCGGCCGTGATGAAACATCAGGATGCGCCCGGCACCACCTTCAAGCGCCACATGCGCATTGCCAAGGGCGTGCTCAATGAGGACGACTACCTGTTGCAGGAAATCCTGTTCAACCCCTACACCCACGATCAGGTGTCGCAAATCCGTACAGAATTAAAGGAGCTGCTCGAGATTATCGACACAAAAGATGCTGCCGCCATGAAGCGCTATCTCACCAAGATTCGCGACAATGTGCGCCGCGACATTGAAATAAAGCGATAGAAAAACGAGAAAATCTGGTTATTCGCAATGGATAATCAGATTTTTTTTGGCGTTAATTGCAATTTATTTTGTACCTTTGCAGCCGAATTCGAATTTAAACAATTGTTTTAGGAATGAATATTTCTTATAAATGGCTGAAAGAATACGTTGATTTCGACCTTTCGCCGCAGCAGGTATGTGATGCGCTGACCTCTACGGGACTTGAAGTTGACGCTCTGGAAGAAGTGCAGTCCATTCGTGGTGGGCTGAAAGGACTCTACGTGGGCAAGGTGCTCACTTGCGAAGTGCATCCCAACTCTGATCACCTGCACGTGACCACAGTTGACCTGGGCAAGGGCGAACCCTCACAGATTGTGTGTGGTGCACCCAATGTGGCTGCTGGTCAGAAAGTTATCGTGGCCGACCTGGGTTGCGTGCTCTACGACGGCGACCAGGAATTTGTTATCAAGAAATCCAAACTGCGTGGCGTCGAGTCTAACGGTATGATCTGTGCCGAGGACGAGATAGGCGTGGGCACCAGTCATGATGGTATCATCGTGCTGCCCGACGACGCCGTGGTAGGTACGCCCGCTGCCGAGTATTACAATCTGGAGAGCGACTGGCTCATCGAGGTGGACATCACTGCCAACCGTGCCGATGCCCTGTCTCATTGGGGCGTGGCGCGCGACCTCTACGCCTGGCTCAAGCAAAACGGCTACGAGACAAGTCTGCACCGCCCCTCCGACGACGCTTTCGCTGTCGACAATCACGACCTCCCCATCGAGGTGGAGATTCAGAACACAGAGGCCTGCAAGCGCTATGCCTGCGTGAGCGTCAGTGGTTGCCAGGTGAAGGAGTCGCCCGACTGGCTGAAGAACAAGCTGACCACCATCGGTTTGCGTCCTATCAATAATATCGTGGACATCACCAACTATGTGATGATGGCCTACGGCCAACCCCTGCACACCTTTGATGCCGATATGGTGAAGGGTCGCAAGATTGTGGTGAAGACGATGCCCGAGGGCACACCCTTCGTGACCCTCGACGGCGAGGAGCACAAGCTCTCTGAGCGCGACCTGGCTATCTGCAATGCAGAGGAGCCCATGTGTATAGCCGGCGTATTCGGTGGCAAGGGTAGCGGCACCTACGAGACCACGACAAACGTGGTGCTCGAGAGCGCCTACTTCCATCCCACGTGGATTCGCAAGTCGGCCCGCCGTCACGGCTTGAGCACCGACGCCTCGTTCCGCTTTGAGCGTGGCATCGACCCCAATGGCGTGATCTACGCCCTGAAGCAGGCCGCCCTGCTCTGCAAGGAGTTGGCTGGCGGAAAGGTGTCTATGGAGATTTGCGACGTCTATCCAGAGAAGATGGAGAATGCCGTCGTCGATTTGCAGTACAGCTACGTGCACAACCTCGTGGGCAAGGATATCCCCGTAGAAACCATCAAGAATATCTGTCAGACGCTGGAGATGAAGGTGCTCCAGGAGACGGCCGAGGGCTTGAAACTGGAGATTCCCGCCTATCGCGTGGACGTCACTCGCCCCTGCGACGTGGTAGAGGATATCCTGCGTATCTATGGCTATAATAATGTGGAGATACCCACACAGCTGAAGTCGAGCCTCGTCATCAAGGGCGAGGAAGACCGCAAGCACAAGTTGCAGAACCTGGTGTCTGAGCAGCTGGTGGGTGCTGGCTTCAACGAGATACTGAACAACTCGCTCACCAAGACTGCCTACTATGGTGAGAGCGACACCGTGGTGAAGATTATGAACCCCCTGTCGAGCGACCTTGGCGTGATGCGTCAGACGCTGCTCTACGGCGGTCTTGAGAGCGTGGAGCACAATGTGAAGCGCAAGCAGGCCAACCTGCGTTTCTTCGAGTTTGGCAACTGCTATTTCTTCGACCCCGAGAAGCTGAACGAGGAGAATCCTATTCAGGCCTACAAGGAAGAGAACTTCATGGGCATCTGGGTCACCGGTAAGCGTGTAGAGGGCTCTTGGGCTCATCCCAACGAGGACTCTACCTACTACGAACTGGCCGCTTATGTGCAGAATATCCTGAGTCGCATAGGCATGAAGCAGGGCCTGATGGTGCAGAAGAAGAGCGAGAATCCTGATTTCTCTGCCGGCATCGTCATCGAGAACCGCGGCGGCAAGAAACTCATCGAGATGGGTATCCTGTCAAAGAAGCTGCTGAAGCAGTTCGACCTGCAGCAACCCGTCTATTTCGCCGAACTCAACTGGACGCAACTGATGAAGGCCACGAAGAAGAACGAGGTGACCTTCACCGAGATTTCCAAGCATCCTGCCGTGAGTCGCGACCTGGCTCTGCTTGTTGACAATGCCGTGGAGTTTGCCCAGATAGAGCAGATTGCCCGTCAGACGGAGAAGAAACTGCTGAAGAAGGTAGAGCTCTTCGACGTCTATGAGGGTAAGAACCTGCCTGAGGGCAAGAAGTCGTATGCAGTGAACTTCATCCTGCAGGACACAGAGAAGACCATGAACGACAAGCAGATTGATGCCATCATGCAGAAGCTGATTGCCAACCTGAAGAAGCAGCTAAATGCTGAACTTCGTTAATTTAGAATTAAGAATTTAGAATTAAGAATTAAATACAATGGGAAGAGCATTTGAATATCGTAAAGCTACAAAGCTGAAGAGATGGGGCCACATGGCCAAGACATTTACAAAAATCGGCAAGCAGATTGCCATCGCCGTGAAGGCTGGTGGTCCTGAGCCCGAGAACAACCCTGCGCTGCGTGCTATCATTGCCAACGCCAAGCGCGAGAACATGCCAAAGGACAACATTGAGCGTGCTATCAAGAACGCTATGGGTAAGGACCAGAGCGACTATAAGGAGGTGAACTACGAGGGATACGGTCCTCACGGCATCGCTATCTTCGTGGAGACGCTGACCGACAACACCACCCGCACCGTGGGCGACGTGCGCTCCGTGTTCAACAAGTTTAATGGCAACCTGGGCACACAGGGCTCACTGTCGTTCCTCTTCGACCACAAGGCAGTGTTCACCTTCAAGAAGAAGGACGGACTGGATATGGACGAGATGATTCTCGACCTGATTGACTACGGCGTGGAGGACGAGTACGACGAGGACGAGGAGGAGAACAGCATCACTATCTATGCCGACCCTTCAAGCTTCAGCGCAGTGCAGAAGCATCTGGAGGAGAACGGTTTCGAGGTGACCGGTGCCGAGTTCACTCGTATTCCTAACGACCTGAAGGACGTGACGGCCGAGCAGCGCGAGACCATCGACAAGATGGTGGAGAAGCTCGAGGACTTCGACGACGTGCAGACCGTCTATACCAACATGAAGCCCGAGGAGGCGTAAGGCCTTGCCGCGTTTCGTATAAAAAAAAGCGAGAATCTTTAGGTTTCTCGCTTTTTCTTTTGCTTGTATCGCTTTTTTTTCGTACCTTTGGCGCCAAACTAAAATACTCAAAACAAAATACTAACTATGCTTAGAAAACTAATTTCTGCTATGCTCGTTGCTGTGGCTGTGTGTGCCGCGGCCAAGAATCCTTACAAACAGTACACAGCCAACCTGCCCTTTGCCCTGCCGGAATTCAAGGCTCCCAAGATACCCGGGCGACGGGTGGTGCTGACCGATTTCGGTGCCGACCCCACAGGCACCAAGCTCTGCACCGACGCCTTTGCAAAGGCCATCAAGACACTGAGCCTGCAGGGTGGCGGACACCTCATCGTGCCCCGCGGCGTGTGGCTCACCGGACCTATCGTGCTCCGGTCAAACATTGATTTCCACCTGGAGAAAGGGGCCGTGGTGCTCTTCGCCCCCGACGAGTCGCTCTATCCCCTCGTCAGCACCTCGTTCGAGGGGCTCGACACCCGCCGCTGCCAGTCGCCCCTCAGTGCCAGCGGTGCCGAGAATATCAGCATCACGGGAGATGGCGTCATCGACGGCAACGGACAGTACTGGCGCCCCGTGAAGCGGGCCAAGGTCACCGACAGCCACTGGAAGCGCCTGCTGGCCGTCCCCGGCAGCGTGGCCATAAGAAAAGACTACTGGGTGCCTTCAGAGGGCTATGCCAAGGGCGAAAAGGGCGCCAACATGAATGTGCCCGACGTTCAGACAGAGGCCGACTGGCAGGCCGTGAAGCGCTTTCTGCGCCCCGTGATGGTAAGTTTGGTGGATTGCAGAAACGTGCTGCTGCAGGGCGTCATCTTCCAAAACTCGCCCGCATGGAACATCCACCCCCTGATGTGCGAGAATATCATCATCGACCGTATATTGGCTCGAAATCCTGCCTATGCGCAGAATGGCGACGCGCTCGACTTAGAGTCGTGCAAGAACGCCCTCATCGTCAACTCGCGCTTCGATGCCGGCGACGATGGTATCTGCATCAAGAGCGGCAAGGATGCCGACGGCCGCCGACGCGGTATGCCCTGCCAGAATGTGGTGGTCGACGGCTGCACCGTCTTTGCCGGTCACGGCGGCTTTGTGGTGGGCTCAGAGATGAGTGGTGGCGTCAGGAATATCTCCGTGCGCAACTGCCAGTTTGTGGGCACCGATGTGGGCCTGCGCTTCAAGTCCACCCGCGGTCGCGGCGGCATCGTGGAGAATATCTTCATCGACGGCATCTCTATGACCAATATCGCCACCTATGCCGTGACCTTCAATATGTACTATGGTGGCAAGTCGGTGGCCGAGGTGCTGGCCGAGGGCGGCACCAGCAGCACCAGTGTGGCTGCGATGCCCGTGACCGACGAGACGCCCGTATTCCGCCATATAGACATCCGCAACGTGAACTGCTATCATGCCGGCTATGCTATGGAGTTCAACGGGCTGCCCGAGATGCCCATAGACGGCATCCACCTGGAGAATATCCACATCTCCGCCCGTCATGATGCCACCTTCCAGTATAGCAGGAATATCACCAAGAAAAACGTGAATATCACGCTCTATCAGTAATAAAAAACAGAGAGAGGGGAGTACCGTTGCTGCGGTGCTCCCCCTTCTCATCACGATTCATCGGTCATGAATCTCATGCCATGCAGCTGGTCACTCCCAGTGCCGTTGCGATGGCCGACAGCACACTAATGGCTGTCTGGATTGCGAATTTCCAAAATGTCTTGTTCTTCATCATTTTAAATGGTTAGGTTTCACACTGATTGATTAATATTTCACGCTGATTATTTTAAGTTCACACAGAAATCACAGAAATCACAGAAATTGGCTGCGCCTCCAGTATTTGCAAAGCAAATAGAAATCACGGAAATCTTTCGACCACGGATTAATCGGATTCAGCGGATAAAGAATCGCTGGCGATTCTCATTTCTGTGATTTCCGTGATTTCTGTGTGAGATTATCACCTCTGTGCGAGGCTTAAGGATTGACGGGACCGCCGCCGTTGCCGGATTCGGAGCTAGAACTGCCGCCGCCGTTCTCCGTGCCTCCGTTATTCCCTGACTCCGTGTTTCCGTTCTCCGTCTCCTCACCCGTCAGTTCGCTGTAGAGCTGGGTGCTCAGCGTAGCGCCCTGACGCATGGCGGAAGCCTTGTAGGCAGACTTCTTGCTCTGGTCGGCCAGGAAGGCGATGCCCAAGCGGGTGACATTCTCGGATGCGCTGAAGTCCTTCGCGTCGCTGACGCCCTTGGAGGTGAGGACAGGGTAGAGGGTTCCGATGCCGTCGAGCTTCACCTTGTAGCCGTCGGCCAGCATCTCCTGCATGCAGCTCTTCAGCTTGGTGATCACACCGATGACCACGTCCTCGGTATAGATACTGCCGTGCTTCATGATGTGCTCGGCCATGTCGGTGAGTCGCAGCGTGCCGCGATAGATAATCTTACCGTAGGTCTTCTTCACCTGCTGGCGCTGCTCGCCCTTCTTGCCCACAGTCACCTTGCGTTCCACCTTCTTAATTTCAATTGTTCCCATAGTTTTTAATTTTGAGGTTTAAGGTTTGAGATTTGAGATTTATTTGTGTCGTTTTGAGAGAAACGGCGTGTTGCTTTCAGCGAGCCGGCGTTTTGCTGTCAGCGATACGGCGTGTTGCTCATTTTTGACAATGCAAAGGTACTACATTTCCATTGCGGTCTACGAATACATATCCAAGATTATTTTGTCTATTTTTGTGTCTTGCGCGGTCATTTGGTCATTTGGTCATTTGTCAAAATCGAAAACTGACTGTCAAAATCCGCCACTATAATATAAATATTTATATTTATATATAGTGAGCAATGACCGCGTTCCCGAAATTGATTTTGACCAAATGACCTTGACCAAATGACCACAGATTGTAAAATGATAAAAAGCCACTAGGCGTCCTATGATTCATAACTGCAAAAACATTTTTTAAATTTTTTTCCCGTTCTACCACAAATAGAGCGGGATTTTTTGTACCTTTGCAAAAAATATAAGTATTTGATACCGATAATATGAAAAATCTACAACTTATTATGAAGAGGTTCCTCCTTTTGGCATTGCCAATGATGCTTATGTCATTAATCAGTGGGTGCGGTGACGATGATAGGATAGACAACACCCCAGTTTATTGCGATATTACTAAAGCTGAATTGGAATCTGTCCCATCATTTAAATATGAGAATCTATATATTAAGTTCCGAAACGGACATTTGATTACACAACAAGTTGTAGATTCTTGGGTCTGCAACCAAGATACAATGTCCTATGTTCTATCGGGTACAAACATTGATGTCACCTTTGTTACATATGGAATACCTACGAAGTATAAAGGTACGATTCAGAAGATTACCCAAGAAGGTGTGCCCAATAAATTATATCTTCAATTAGACCGAAGCAAGCAAGTTGGTATTTGGCTAAGTAATGCTTACGAATGGTGTAATACTGATTTTTAACAGAGAAAGATATGAAACATTTCAAACTTTTGTGCGTTCTTTTGCTCGCGACATTAATGATACCTACGATGGTATCATGCGGTGACGACGATGAGAAGACTGAGGTCATTTCTGATGGCGAACTCATCAGTAAAGCTATCGGTACATGGATGTGCGTTAAGAGTACCGACACGCAGCAAGGTCATTCTTATGATGGCCTGATGGTGGGTAAAGAGGTGACAATCAACGCAGGCGGTACTTATACATCTACCGCCCAATCCTTTGGCTATACTGGCACCTATTCTGTCAATGGCAACACCGTTACGGTCAAAAGCAACAACGGAGGCACTTTTGTTATTACCGTGACCTTCAGCGGGAAAAGAATGATATGGGAGGGTGCTGCAAACAATGGCGTCACCTTTAAGTATTATTTCGACCGTGAGAGTGATGATGATAGCGGTGTCGTCCAGCCTGTGTTGACGTTTACTGATGATTTGATTGCAGGAGACTTCTCATGGAAGGTCAAGGACTTTACTATCGAAAAGGGCAGAAACTCATATATCCAAAAGGATAAGGAAATCTCATTTAAGAAAGACGGTTCGTGCGTAGGTTTCCACTCTATGGAGGACGCATGGCTCATCAAAAACGGCAGAATAGAGACCTATCATAAGCAGACGAGCGAGCCGATGTATGTCTACACCTTGCTCTCGCAGAAAGATAGTACCATAAGCGTGCGCATGGAGGGCACACTTGATGACGAGCTCAAGGCAACTGTCGTGTTAACCAAAGTGGTGTATCAAAGCATGGATGCTATTACGGAGGATTATCAGTCAAATATTGTTGCGCTCCGTGCTCCTATTTATGCCAGTTGCGCATCATTTGTTGAGGGACAACTGCAATTGGAGGCAACCAGATCAACCCCTAACACAGTACACCAGATATCTGCCCAGAGTCCTGTAGTCAGCAATACATGGCAGGCAGCTTATAGCACCATAAACAGAATCAACTACACTCTAGAGATGGCAGAACGAGGTGATCTTCAACTAAATCAGCAGGTTACGCAATTTTTAGCAGAAGTGAGAGCCATCAGGGCCTTTATCTATTATAACCTTGGCATGCTGTGGGGTAACGTCCCCGTTATCACTCAGGCAATCATGTCTTCAGAACAAGCCAGCAACATACCGCAACGCAGCCAAAGTGAAGTCTTTCAACTGGCATACAGCGATATCTGCAATGCTTTGGGCAATCTCCCTGAAAGTAATTATCAGAATGAAGGAAAACTTTATTTCAACAAGGATGCCGGCAAGATGCTAAAAGCAGAGATTGAACTGACTTTGGGGAGCAAAAGCGCGGCTCAGAATACGTTGAGCCAGATAGACAAGGATTCGTATATCTATCAGACGAGGTCTGTTCTTCAAACTATGGAAAGACCTGTTATCTGGGCAATGGCTCAAGCTAGCTCGGGACCATATATCCCTGTTTATACTATCACCCATCATCAGTTGTATCTGTATGAAATTACAGGCAGTAAGGATGGATTAGTATTGGAGACTAACGTTTCATTAGGTGATGGAGGTGCCACTTCAGGCCCAGAGGGTGTTGCTGCAGAATGGAAGAAATACACCTATGCCGACTTTGGGTACTGGGCTGCTCTTAAGCGTTTAGGTCAGGCACAATCTGTTACGGGTTGTTTCGACTATGAGTTACTGATGCCAATTCCTTATGTGGATATCATGTCAAATCCCAATATCACACAAAATCCCGGATACTAGGATTCGATTCAATTTTTTTATAAATATTTTTCCCGTTCTATCCACAAACAGAGCGGGATTTTTTTGTACCTTTGCAGGTAAATTATTGGTTCTATTAAGGTAAAAAGGTAAAAATGGACAAGGATAAGGAAATTCCGAAGGTGTTGCAGAACGAGGTGCAATACCAGGACCTCTTCTTTTATCAGAAGACAGAGGTGCTATATGCGCTGACATATCATTTTGCCAAGCGCTTCCTGCCTGCTAAGGCTGACCGCACTGTAGATCAGATGATACAGGCGGCACGCTCGGGAAAGCAGAATATCATAGAGGGATTTGCCGATGGCATGACATCCACAGAGCTGCAGCTGAAACTGCTGAATGTGGCACGCTCGTCGCTAAAGGAACTGCGCGCAGACTATGAGGACTACCTCTGCACGCGTCATCTTACCGTGTGGGATAGTGGTAATCCCCGCTACGACACGCTGCTGAAGTTTTGCAGGCAGCATAATAAAGTGAGCGACTATGAACCCTATTTTGAACGGTGGGGCGACGAGGAGCAATGCAACGTGGCGCTGACCCTGCTGCACATGACAGACAAGATGATGAAGACCTATCTGAGTGGCCTTGATAAGCAGTTTGTCACTCAGGGTGGCATCAAGGAGCGTATGTATGCGGCCCGCACGGGCTACAGAAAGGGCATAGACGAAGACCTGCAGCGGCTGAGGGAAGAGAACAAGAGCCTGCGTCAGCAGGTGCCTATCCTGGAGCAGCGCATTGAGCAGCTTCTCAATGAGAAGCGCCATCTGGAGGTGCTGCTGCGGCAGGAAAGGGAAAAGAGAAGAGGATAAAGGAAACTAGTTTTGACTAGTCTCAACTAGAATCAAATACTATGTATCAAAGCAACACAATACGACAGTGCCTGTGGCTGATAACGACCATCAGGCAGAACGAGCGCCTCACGCTGAAGGCGCTGCAGGAGAAATGGACGGCCGACAAGATGGGCGACACGCTCTATCGCTCGTCGTTCAACCGCTATCGTGACAAAATCTTCGAGTTGTTTGGCCTGATGATGGAGTGCGACGAGAAGTACCAGTATTATTTCTCGAACCCGGGCGAGCTGGCCGACCATTCGATTGAGAGTTGGCTGCTGTCGACGATGACGGTGAACGTGGCACTGGCCGACAGTTCGACGGTGAAGGACCGCATCATTCTGGAGAGCGTGCCCGAGGGCGAGCAGTTCCTGCCGATGATAATCAAGGCCATCAGACTGAACCGCCGCCTGCACATGCGCTACCAGCGCTTCGGCTGTGAGGTGAGCGAGAAGACGGTGGAGCCCTACGTGCTGAAGCTGTGGGGACGTCGCTGGTATCTGCTGGTGTTTACGGGCCACCACATGGCTACCTACTCGCTGGACCGCATGCTGTCGGTAGAGATGACCGACGAGACCTTCGTGATGCCTGCCGACTTCTCGTCAGAGCAGTACTTCGGCGAATACTACGGTGTGCTGACCGACGAGACAACGCCGCTGACGCACGTGGTGGTGCGTGCCTACGGCAAGACGGCCAACTACCTGCGCACGCTGCCACTTCACCACTCGCAGCGGGTGGCAGACACGACCGAGGCCTATACCGACTTTACGCTCGACGTCAGGCCCACGCCCGACTTCCTAGGCGAACTGCTGAAATACGACCATGGCGTGGAAGTGGTCGACCCGCCTGAACTTCGCCTTAAAATGTGTAAAATCATAAAAGAAATGCTTAATAGATATTAAATCTCAAGAGGGTGTCCCCGGTTTCTGGGACACCCTCTGTTGTATATTTGCAATCCGAAATCAATATATGTCGAACTAAAAACATTAAGATTATGGATGCGATTTTTTGGATTTATATCATTGCGGTAGTGGTAATATTCACGGACTATAAATTCTTAGAAGAGAATGGACGTAAATTTTGACGAACTGAGAGATTGGAGCGATGGCGCCAGGCGTGCGCTCGACAGGGAGCGCGAAAGAATGATGGAACAGATGAAAATGCTGGACGGACTGGCACGGGCCACGGAGGTGATTGGCGATATCCAGGCCGAGAACGAGCGGCTGCAGGCGGAGGTGGACGACCTGAACGAGCAGCTGGAGCAGCGGGATCAGGAGATAGAAGATCTGCGCCGTCAGCACCAACAGGAGATAGACGACCTGCAACGGCAACTGCTGGAGGCGAGAAACCAGCATCTGGAGACGGAGCGACAGCACCTGGAGACGGAGGTGCGTGCGAAGCCTATGGAGATTCACAACCACTTCGAGGCGGGCAGCAGTTCGCAGGTGTTCAACGACCGGGTGAGCGGTAAGTTTGGCAAAGTCCAGAGCGACAGGAATAAGAATAACAAGAAACGTAACGATATCAAAAAGAACAAGAAAAAATGGAAAAAGACAATCAGAAAAATGTTGTGAACAATTTTGAGCCTGGCTCAAACTGTCAGGTATTCAACGGCAATATCCGCGGCTGTGTGTTTGCCATGCCCGGGGCGACGGTCAACCAGCACGTGCCGGAGCCAAAGACGCCAGACGCGCCTCAGGATGATGAGCAGCCCGATGTAGCGACGCTGGCGACATGTGTAGACAGTGTGCGTCAATACTTCTGGGGCGACAGTGCGCTGGCGGTCATCTTCTGCACGTGTCGCGACTGCTACGGCTATGCCAATAATATGAGGCAGTTTGAGCGCGACTTCCATTGTCAGGAGGGGTTGCTGTCGAATACGTTCAGAAATAATCCGTATATGCGCCTGCATGTGGACAAATGGGCGCAGCAGGGTGCCAAGCAGCGGGTGCTGCAACTGATGGAGGCGTATAAAAATGCCGTT
Organism: Prevotella communis; assembly: GCF_022024115.1. Taxonomy (NCBI): domain Bacteria; kingdom Pseudomonadati; phylum Bacteroidota; class Bacteroidia; order Bacteroidales; family Prevotellaceae; genus Prevotella; species Prevotella communis. The sequence continues at coordinate 2,351,250 of NZ_CP091792.1, read as the reverse complement.
GAGGACAGGCGCACAGCGTAATACCTACAGAATAACCTACATAACCTACAGAATAACCTACAGAGGTGCATGACGTTGTTTCATGCACCTTTTTTTTGTGCCTAATTTTGCATCGTCGAACAACGACAAGGCGATCTTTGACATGTTGATACACAGTAATGGGTTTTAAAGACAGAGTAATGGGTTTTTAAAGACACAGTCGCTCGAGCTTTGCTCGCTTGCTACTGAAAGGACGCAAGAACACATTAACAAATTTATAATAACAGATTTTTAATAACAACAAAATGGAAACAAAGATTTTGAAAGTGGTACGCCAGGGCGAGGCCTTCAGCGTACAGTCAAGTAAACAGGAGTCGGGCGTTATCCAGAAGTGCAACATCGTGCTGAAGGAGCTGGGCTCAAAGTTTGAAAATGAATATGTGTGCGCCATGCTGGGTAATCTGGCGGCGTGCAGGTTCTACGAGGGTGACATCGTCATCGCCACCCTCCGATTCTCTACACATGAATATCAGGGACAGACGTTCCAGGAAATACTGGCGACAGACCTGATAAAGGTAAATAGGTAAAAAATAAAAAGGTAAAAACAACAATGACAACAAATATTCAGATTTTTAAGAATGATATGTTCGGCGAGGTTCGAACAATGACAAATGAGAAAGGTGAGACTTTCTTTGTGGGTAAGGATGTGGCACAGGCGCTGGGATATGCTAAAAGTCGTAATGCTTTAGCGGCTCATGTTGATGATGAGGACAAAAAGGACGCCCTGATTCAGGGCCCCCTTGGTGGAACTCAGAAAACGATTATCATCAACGAGTCTGGTCTCTACTCCCTGGTACTCAGCTCCAAGCTGCCGCAGGCTAAGGAATTTAAGCGCTGGGTAACGGCTGAGGTGCTGCCGCAGATTCGTCAGACGGGCGGTTATCTGCCAACAAGGAACCTGCGCACTGGCGAGGCACTGACTGAGGGCGAGATGGTTGAGGAGGCCAACAAGATTATAGCTCGCACCATATCGCGTGCCAACCTGCCTGCTGACGACTGTTTCACTGCATCAGAGGTGGCCGAGAGCCTGGAAACAACGGCGAACGCGCTGAACCACTTCTTGGTGGACAAGGGCATACAGTATTGGAACGGTTCACGCTACAAGCTCAAGGCCCAATATACTGAATGCGGCTATACGGAAGAACGCATGTTTCACTACTACGCCCTGAATGGTGACAAGAAGCAGCGCCCATACATGGTGTGGACACCGCAGGGCAAGGAATTCATCAAATCATTGTTTCACTAAAAAACTAACTTGAGTTGAGGCGAAAGAAGTCTTCACGTGAAGATGGCCATCGGATTTCTGAAACTTCTGCTCGCAAAACTTAAGTAAAATGAAAACTAGAAGAACACCTATTTTAGGACAACAGGTAATGGTCGAGGGTCTGATGACCTTCGGCAAGCAAGAATCAGGACTGCGTACACTTGATTTTGAGTGCTGCGAGGATGTGGCAGCAGAAGCCTTTCATGGCGATTTCCACGTACAAGGGATGCGCGACGGCAACGTGTATATGACTGAGAAACCTAAACGACACAAAAACAAACCTATATTCCGCGAAGACAACTGTTCGCTGTCGCACGGTAAGGATAAGCGATATTATTTCTACTTCTCGCTCGACGAGGATCAGCTGGGGCAGTTGCCCGAGAAACTGGTGCGTCAGGCCAGCGCGGTAGCGCAGAAAGTGATTCGCGAACTGATAAATGGAAGGGGACATAGACGATGATTTCATACTGTAAGAATGGCAAGTCAGCGCAGGTTCTGGCTTGCCCTCAGGATAAACTGAACGAGATTCTGGACTCGCCAGTTGTGGCAGAGGTGTGCCAGAAACTGACCACCGTAGACCACGATAGTGACGAGGCAAAGACGCTGAAGCAGGGGTTGCCGCTGCTCATGTTTATGGCCCATTATACCGACGGGCACCGACACGCCAAGAGTGCTGTGCCTACGAATATGGCCTATCTGGATCTGGATGAGCTGAACGGCGAAGACCCGCGCGAGGTGTGGAAACGACTGGTGCAGACGCTTATTATGCTGGAGCTGGAGCATCTGATAGTATTGGTACACGTAAGTTGTTCGGGCAAGGGCTTGCGCATAGTGTATATCATTCCAAGTCAGTTCGGCCATCTGTCGCCAACGGAGCGCATAGACCAGTCGAAACAGTGGCTTGCTGCTAAGCTTGGCGTAACCGATGACTCCAAGACAAAAGACCTGGCTCGCGGGTCGTTTGCTGTACCGAGAAGCTATGTGCTCTATGGTCCTGATAAGCGACTGTTTGAGGAGAATGTGAGCGAGAGTGTGAAGCAGGAGATATTTGATGGAACTACAAATAATAGAAATCAAGGAGTATCAGGACAAGGTGCTGATGAAAAAACTCCTAAACTCCTAGACTCCTTAGACAATAAATTCCCTAGCGACTACCACGGCATACCGTTTGAGCAGATACTGAAGAAGTACTGGGAGCTGAACAACCACGGGTTTGAACCGACCATTGGCGACCGCGACACGCTGACCTATCAGTTGGCCTGCGACCTGAGGCATATCTGTGGCAAGAATGCTGACTGGCTGGATCAGGTGATTCCCTGCTACAACGGGTTCCCCGAAGAGGAGAAACGGGCGAAGATTAAGAGTGCACTGAGTTCGGAGTACAACGGATTTCCGCAGAGGCTGCGCAACACACTGAATGCCTTAACCTCTCACGACCTCCCCAAAGGGGAGGAGGGCCTAGCGGATGAAGATGACAATGATGATGCGGTAGCAAATTCTTCACTTTTCACTCTTCACTCTTCCCTTAAGCGAATGCCGATGGGCATCCGCGACTCCATCGATGCCGTCGGTCCTCAGCTCTCCATGCCTGTTATCACCGCCATCTGCCCCTGTATCGGTACGCTGGCCACGGGCGTGCAGCTGGATGTGCACGGGCAGAAGCGAGGGCTGAACCTGATTGCCTATATCGCCGGCGACTTTGCCAGCGGCAAGGGTGGCATCGACCCCGTGGTGGAGGCGTGGATGAGTGAGGTGCAGGCGCTCGACAAGATGTACCAGGTGCAGGAGGATGAGTGGCGTGCCAAGAAGCGGGCGGCGAAGAATAAGAAGGAGCAGCCCGAGGAACCGAAACTGCCCGTGCGCTGTCTGACGCTGAACAATACGGTGGCCAACCTGGCCGAGCGTCTGGCCAACACGGAGGGCAAGCACGCCTTCTCGTTTACACCCGAGGCCGATACCGTGGCGCAGAAATGGAAATCCACGATGAGCGACTTCTCCGTGATGCTGCGCCAGAGCTACGACGGTACGAAGTACGAGCGTGAGGCAAGGAGTGCTGACGCGGTGAACGTGCATATCGACAAACTGCTGTGGAACGTGTGTATGTGCGGCACGCCCGATGCGCTGTATCGCGTGGTGAACAACTACACCGACGGTTTCCAGAGCCGTATCGCCGTGGCCCGTACGCCCGACAATACCTTTGCACCGCTGCAGGACAAGCCGCCTGTGCTGACCGACCGCCAGCGCGACCGCATCCAGCAGATAGCCCATCTGTTGCCGCTGATGTATGGCGAGGTGGTGCTGCCCAAGCTGGAGGCCAAGGGCCGTGAATGGGTGGAGCGCATCCGACTGGAGACGATGAAGAACGACGACCGCACCCGTGCCCGTCAGCGCTTCCGCGTCTGCGTCACAGCCCAAAGAATGACGTGCTGTCTGATGCTATGCAAGGTGTGCGAAAGCCTTATTCAGAAGCACGGGCTGACCAGAGCAGAGGCACAGTTGAAGCAGCAGCCGGGACTATGGAAGGAGATGCTGCTGAAGGCGCAGACGCCCACGATGCTGGAGGTCTACGACGTGATAGCCGACTCGCTGTTGGAGAACGCGCTCTACTTCTTCCGCGACCGCATAGAGAACGCCTTCCAGAGTCGCGACTACGCCGGCAATATGAACGGTGAGCGCACCAAGCGCGGCAAGAACGACTCCATCTTTGAGCGACTGGACATCCAGTTCTCTTTCGAGCAGGCTATGCAGCAATCGGTGGCGGTGAAGGGTGCCAACGTGAACCATAACACCGTGCGGCAGATGCTGAAGAATTGGCGCAAACAAAAGCTCGTGATACTGGAAGAGGATGGTAATTATCGTAAGTTGTAACGTGGTCATTTGGTCAAGGTCATTTGGTCAAAATCGATTTTATGATATATTGAAATTTAGAATTATGAATTTAGAATTAAACAATTCGCAGGAATGCTTTGTGTTGCTCTGGCGCAGGCTGGAGCGCACGAGGCGCCTCCTCGGAGGTCAGTGTAAGCGGTATTGCATCCGCAATGTGTTGAAGGCATGGTTTGGCAGCGAAGCCACCGACGATTTTATCTGGGAGGTGTGTCACATGGCTGTGGTCGATGACGAGCCTCAGAAAGGCTGGAACGAGCTGCCGATACCGAGTCTTTATCCGCGCAAGCACCGTGAACTGTTGCGTGCTATCGTGGCTGTAAAAACGGGCGTCAGCTATCGGAAAGTCAATCTGAAAGCGCTCGATAAGGCTTATAGTGAAGCCTTTCCAAATAGTACACCAATAAACGTAAACAAGAAGAAACGAAATGATTGCAAGAGGAATTCGTAATAATAATCCGCTGAATATAAGACGTTCAAAGGATAAATGGCAGGGCATGAAGGCCTTGCAGACAGATGCTCAGTTCTGTCAGTTTGAAACAATGGCGTATGGCTGGCGGGCAGCCTTCGTGCTGCTCACCCGCACCTACTATCACACGTATCGGCTCTATACCATCCGTGCGATAGTCACGCGCTGGGCACCGCCCAACGAGAATAATACGCGGGCGTATATAGAGAATGTGTCGAGACTCACGGGCATAGGGCCCGACGAGCCGCTGGGCATACCCAGCGACAAGCCCGGCAGGTGGATAGCCCTCGGCGCGGCCATGGGCATCCAGGAGTGCGGCACGGAGGGCTTCGACTGGTTTGCTATGCTAAGAGGATGGGAACTGTGCAGAAACGGCATCTGACACCTGCACGCCCAGAATCATGAAAATACTTTAAATTCGACTGCAAATAGCGGGGGAATCGCATTTTTTTCGCTATCTTTGCAGTCGGATTTCCAACAGTGGATTCGCAATTACTAAAAACGAACAAATCAAAATGATGAAAACTAAATTTTGGACTTTGCTGGCCTTGGCGGCTGTGTGTGTGCAGCCTACTATGGCGCAGCGCAGCGTGGCCGTGCTGAACAACGGTTGGCACTTCCAGGCGGGCAACGTGGAAAACGGGGCGGCCGTGGAACTGAACGACGCAGGATGGCGCACGGTGAGCTTGCCTCACGACTTCCAGATAGAGCAACCGTGGGTGGCGCCTGCGGCTGGCGAGAAGGCTGATAATGACGATCCTGCAGCCAATATCAAGAGCCGACTGAGCAGTCGTGGCTTCAAGGAGATGGGGCAGGGATGGTACAGGTTGCACCTGGTGCCGGCCGACTCGCTCAGGGGGCGCCGACTGCTGCTGGATTTCGGTGGCATCATGTATGTGGGCGATGTATATGTGAACGGCAAGAAGGTGGGAGGTACGGACTATGGCTACGTGGGGTTCCAGATAGACGTGACTCAGGAATTGAAGGTGGGACAGGACAACGTGGTGGCTGTGTGTGCCGACACGCGCGATCCTGGCAACTCTCGCTGGTACACGGGGGGCGGACTGTTTCGCGACGTGAAACTGGTGAGCACCAACCGCGACTTGTATTTTGAGCGTCACCCGCTGCGCATCACCACGCGCGACAACCGCTTTGTGACCATCGCTGCCGAGGTGGCTTCGCGCGGGCGCGACAAGAAAATGCCGGTAGCGCTGCGCATCCTCGACCCGCAGGGACAGACGGTCTATGAGGGGAGGACAGAGATGCGTCGCTCTACGCCTACACGCATCGTGGAACAGCAGTTGGCCGAGGTGGAGATACCCAATGCGCAACTGTGGGACACGGACCATCCTAACCTCTACACCGTCGTGGCTACGCTCTACAACGAGAAGGGGGTGGCGGTGGATTGTGTGAAGGAGCGCTTCGGCATTCGCACCGTCGAGGTAACGCCCAACGAGGGCTTGCTGCTCAACGGCAAAAAGGTGCTGCTGAAGGGGTATGCCAACCACCACTCGCTGGGCGCACTGGGCGCGGCTGCCTATCCCAGGGCCATCGAGAAACGCATACAACTGATGAAGCAGTTTGGCATCAATCATATCCGCACGAGTCATAATCCCTACAGCAGGGAGTTCATCGAACTGTGCGACGAGAATGGTATCCTGGTGGTCGATGAGCTCTACGACAAATGGACGCGTCAGCATACGGGCGGACGGGTGCCGTTTGAGGCGCTGTGGCAAACGGATGTGCCGGAGTGGATCAAACGCGACAGAAACTCGCCCAGCGTGGTGATGTGGAGCCTGGGCAACGAACTGCAACAGGATGCTAACCAGCCGTTTAACGATTTTGGCGTGACGATGTTTAAACTGATGCGCACACTGATTCATCGCTACGACTCCACACGACTGGTCACGGTGGCCATGCATCCGCGCTACCGCAACTGGCAGACGGACTCGCTGCCGTGCGACCTGGCTATGGTGACGGATGTGCAGGCTTACAACTACAGATATATGTACTTCCCGGGCGACGGGCGTCGATTCCCCTGGATGAGGTTCTACCAGAGTGAGGCGTCGGTGGCTGCTATGGGACAGAACTTTTTCGAGATGGACTTGCAGCGGGTCATGGGATTGGCTTACTGGGGGGCTATAGACTACCTGGGCGAGAGTCAGGGATGGCCTGCAAAGGGCTGGAGTCAGGGAGTGTTCGACCTGGAACTGAACGCGAAGCCGAAGGCGTACTACATGAAGAGTTTCTTCAAGGCTGATGAGCCGGTGGTGCACATTGGGGTGATCGAGAAGAAGGGCGACATGATGTGGAATGGTGTGCAGACGGGCAACGACGGCATGACTGACCACTGGAACCGCAGGCAGGGACAGGTGCTGTCGCTGGTCACGTATACGAATGCTGAGGAGGTGGAACTGGTGCTCAACGGCCGGTCGCTGGGCAAGAAACTGAACGACGTGAAGGATGCGAAGATGCGCAACCAGATTCGCTGGAACAACGTGAAATACGAGCAGGGCAAACTGGTGGCTATCGCGCGCAACAACGGGCGCGAGGTGGCGCGTCATCAGATAGAGACAACGTCGGAGGCGGTGCGTCTGAAAGCAGAGACTGACAACGCTGCGTGGAGGGCCGACGGCACGGACTTGCAGCATGTGCAGGTGGTGGCTGTGGACAGGAAAGGCAGAAGGGTGCAGACGGCTGCTGGCGAGGTGACTTTCGCTGTTGAGGGACCTGCTGATATCGTGGGTGTGGTGAATGGCGACATCAACTCTAACGAGATGCTCGTGGGCTGCAGGCGCAGTCTTTATAACGGCACGTGCACGGTGATTCTGCGCTCAAAGGCTGGCGCAAAGGGGCAGGTGGTACTCACCGCTAGTGCCCCTGGAATGAAACCTGTAAAGACAAAACTGCACACGCTATAACGTCCGCGCCCCTTTCCTGAACGACGAGGAGAGGGGGCGTGGCGTGTTTTTTTTATTCGTGATGATAAGGCTCACCCTTGATGATGGTGCAAGCGCGATAGAGCTGCTCTGTAAACACCAGGCGCACCATCTGATGTGAGAACGTGAGGCGTGAGAGTGATAACTGCTCATTAGCACGCTGATAGACAGCAGGAGAGAATCCATACGGTCCGCCAATGACGAATACGAGTCGGCGGGCCGTATTGCGTTTCTGCTCAAGCCATGAAGCCAGTTCAACGCTGCGTGGTTCGCGTCCGCGTTCATCCAGAAGCACCACAGTGTCTTGTGGCTGGATCTGTTTAAGGATAAGCTCACCTTCGGCCGTCTTTTGTTGCTCTTCCGTGAGATTCTTGGTGTTTTTCAGTTCAGGAATCGTTATGATGTTGAAGGGCATATAATGGCTGATACGTTCGGCATAGTCGTTGATGCCTGCAATGAAATGTTTGTTGACGGTTTTGCCAACTAAGATTAGTTCTGTTTTCATATCTGCTTGTATTCAGCTGCAAAGATAGTGATTTTTCTGTAAATATCAGATACGGACGTATATAAAAAAGCAAAAGCGACGGGCTTCACAGCCAATCGCCTTATCTTCAATAGGTATTAGTTCTTTTAAGGTAAAAAGATTGTTTTCAGGATAACGTTGGCAAAGGTATGGAAAATTATTGAACTGCGCAAGTTTTTCTTAAACTTTTTTTATGAAAAAATGTTGTGTGGGTGCACAATTCGCTTATTTAACATTTGTTAGTCCTCAAAATGCCTATATTCGTCTATTTTATCCGAATTTTTATCGACAACTTGTTTTTGGCTTTTTATACTAAGCGCCAATACTATCCTGTATTTCTTCGTTATTTTGCTCCTGCTCGGCGTCAAGACTGTCTTCTTCAAGACTGTCGAGTGGTTCGTAGGTGCTGATACCCTGATACATGCTGTCCAGGATGCTGGCATCTCGAGGGGCACCAAATTTGCCGTGATAGTGCTTAAATCGCTTGTCGCTAAGAACCGACTCGAAGAATTGCCCACAGATGGGGAGTGCTGTGCGGCTGCCTTGTCCCAGTTCACCAGTACGGAAGTGGATGGCGCGATATTCGCCGCCTACCCATGCGCCACACACCAGATTGGGACTGATGCCTACGAACCAGGCATCAGAGTGGTTGTTGGATGTTCCTGTCTTACCACCAAAGTCGGTATCACTGAAATTCCTGACATATCGCCACATGTTCATGCTGGTTCCGCCTGGTTCACGCATGCCAGCCATCAGCATCTGTTGCATAAAGAATGCAGACCTATAGCTTACAGCCTCGGTTTGCTCGGTGGATGCCTCGTATATGACATTGCCGTCGCGGTCGAGGATACGTGTCACGAGTACAGGCTCGTGTGCCATTCCGTCATTGACGATTGTAGAATAGGCGTTGACCAGTTCCAGCAGGTTCACATCGCTGGCGCCCAAGGCGAGTGAGGGCGTCTCGTGAAGCGGACTCTTGATACCCATCTTGTGCGCCGTCTTTGCAATGCGGTCTATACCCATCTCTTGTCCTATCTTAACAGCGATTGAGTTGACGCTTTGGGCAAAGGCTGACTTCAAGGTCATGTTATAGCCTGTGAAGAATCCGTTGGCATTGGTAGGTGCCCATAGCACTTCCTTCTTCTGTTCGTTGTCCCATACGTTCATACTGAAATATGAGTCCTCACGGCGGTCGTTGGGTGTCAGTCCCTGATTCATGGCTTCTGTATAGACAAAGAGCTTGAAAGTAGAACCGGGCTGGCGCATCGCTGTCACCTTGTCGTATTTCCATGTACCAAAGTCAAGGTCGCCTACCCAGGCTTTCACATATCCTGTCTTTGGTTCGATGGCCGTAAAGCCACAGTGCATGAAATGCTCCATATAGCGGATGGAATCGAGCGTGCTCATCTCTGTTTCGTAGGGACCGTCATAGCTGAACAGTTTCACGGGGTGTGGCTGGTTCAGATAGAAGTCGATAGAATCCTGATTATGGTCGAAACGCTTGTCCAGGTATTTGTAGTAGGGCAGGCGCTTGGCGATGTTCTCAATGAAATTAGGTATCTCGCGATGATACTCGTCTTGCCAGGGATTGACTCTGCCCCAGTGGTTGTTAAAGCGCTGTTGCAACTGTTTCATGTTTTCCCATGCCGCCTGTTCGGCATAGCGCTGCATGGCGGTATCGATGGTGGTGTAGATCTTCAGTCCATCTGTGTAGAGGTCGTAGCCATTCTCTCTGCACCAGTCGCTCAGGTATTCCTTCACGGCTTCGCGGAAGTAGAGCGCTTTTCCATCATAGGCATTCTCAACGCTGTAGTCCAGTTCAATGGGTTTGATGGTGAGGCTGTCGTACTGCTCTTGGGTGAGGTGACCTCGCTGCAACATGTTGCCCAGCACCACGTTACGGCGGTTCATGCTGTTCTCGGGATGCAGGCGGGGATTATAGTAGGTGGTGGCCTTGAGCATGCCCACCAGCACGGCGGCCTGCTCGGGGGTCAGGTGCTGTGGCGTGGTGTTGAAATAAGTCTTGCAGGCCGTCTTGATGCCGAAGGCGTTAGAGCCGAAGTCAACGGTGTTGGCATACATTGTCAGAATCTCCTCCTTACTGAAGTTGGCTTCCAGTTTCACGGCTGTGATCCACTCCTTGGTCTTCATGATGAGCATTTTGACACCAGGGATGCTGCCCAGGAGACCGGTAGAATATTCTGTACGCACGCGGAAAAGGTTCTTGGCCAACTGTTGGGTAATGGTTGATGCACCACGTGCATCATGATGGATGACGTAGTCCTTTAATGCGGCACCAAAAGCTTGGAAATCAATGCCGAAATGGTGATAGAAACGCTCGTCTTCGGTGTCAATCAGGGCGGTCCAGAAGACAGGGTTCACATCATTGTACGTCACAGGTGTGCGGTTTTCACTGAAGTATTTGCCAATCATCACACTGTCGGCACTATAGATCTCTGAAGCCTGAGCCGGACGTGTGTTGATAATGGTGCCCATGCTGGGCGATTTACCAAACAATCCCAAGAAGTTGATGTCAACAGCTCCCAGATATAGTATGAAGGCGACAATGACAGAGGCCGTTGCCGATAATAGCTTGATATACCAAGGACGTCCCTTGAATATACCCATATACCATTTGAATGCTTTCTTACAGTAGAGCCATGTGGCTGCAGTGATTTTCCTGATATAATTCATTGTTTAATGATATGATTGAGAATCAGTTTTTTATCATCGGGTGAAAACCAGGTGACAAGAGGGTCTTTCTTGTACCAGGTCAGTTGTTTGCGGGCATACCGGCGTGTATTGCCCTTGATGCGTTCTATGGCTTCGTCGAGTGACCACGTGCCATCCAGGTAGGCAAACAGTTCCTTGTAGCCAACCGTATTCAGTGCATTGAGGTGGCGCAGAGGATAGACGCTGCGTGCCTCGTCAAGGAATCCCTGCTCCATCATGATATCCACGCGCCTGTTGATACGTTCGTAGATAATCTCACGATCACGCGTAAGACCAATCTTGATGATGTTGAATGGACGCTCCTTGTGTTCATTGGTGCGGAATGATGTGTAGGTACGACCTGTCATCAGACAAATCTCCAGGGCATGAACCACTCTGCGTGGATTCTTCTTGTCCACGATTTCGTAGTGCTCCGGGTCGAGCACGCGAAGCTGTTCGCAGAGACTCTCCAGTCCCTCCTCAGCCAAGCGCCTCTTCAGCGTGTTACGCGTCTCGTCATCTACCGTCGGGATATCATCGATGCCGTTGCACAAAGCATCGATATACATCATACTGCCACCAGAGAGCAGGGCATAGTCGGATGTCTGGAACAACGTGTCGAGCAGGCTCATCACCTCCTGTTCATAGATAGAGGCGCTGTAATAATCCGTCAATGCCTGTGTTCCCACAAAATAATGCCGCACCTGCCGAAGTTGTTCTTCAGTAGGTGCGGCTGTACCGATTTTTATTTCACGATAAATCTGCCTAGAGTCGGCATTGATGATAGGAATGCCAAAATATTTGGCAATGTCCAGACATAAATCCGTTTTTCCAACGGCAGTAGGTCCGGTAATGACTATCAGCGTCTTTTTCAACGAATGACTCCGCGCTTTGAGTTCTCAAAGAACGAGCAGATATATTCAACCTCTTTACTATCGGGATATTTTAAACGTGCCTCTGCAACACCATCCTTGATAATGCCCTTGGCATAGATGGTGCGATAGGTATCGTGAATCATCTCGATGGTCTCATTAGAGAAACCGCGACGACGCAAGCCAATCAGATTGACGCCAGCGAAACGGATGGGTTCCTTACCTGCGATGATGTAGGGAGGAATGTCCTGACTGGTGCGACTGCCACCCTGAATCATGACGTAGCTGCCTACGCGGATGAACTGGTGGAATAGCACCTCGGCTGAGATGATGGCGAAGTCGTCAACTTCCACTTCTCCGGCAAACTTGGTTGAGTTGCCGATGATACAACCATTACCGATGATACAGTCGTGGGCTATGTGCATATTCTCCATCAACAGGTTTCCAGAACCAACGACGGTCTTGCCGCGACTGGCCGTACCACGACTGATGGTCACGTTTTCGCGAATAGAGTTGTTGTCACCAATCTCGCAGGTTGTCTCTTCTCCTTTAAACTTCAGGTCTTGAGGCTTTGTTGAGATAGAGGCACCAGGGAAAAACTCGTTGCCGCTACCTATACGGGCACCTGTATGGATGGTCACATTATTTAGCAGGTGGTTGTTATCACCCATCACCACATTCTTGTCGATAACGCAGAATGGACCGATGATATTATTGTCACCCAGTTTAGCTTCAGGGTCAACTACTGCTAGGGGATGTATTTGATTCATATTGTCTTTTTACTTGTTCTTTACAATTTGGGCGGTGAAGGTGGCCTCAGAAACAACGTGGTCGCCTACGAAAGCATAGCCGTGCATGCTTGAGATACCATGACGGAGAGGAGCAATCAGCTCTACCTTGAAAATCAGGGTGTCGCCAGGAACTACCTTCTGACGGAATTTGACACCGTCAATCTTCATGAAATAGGTTGACCAGCGCTCAGGTTCTTCAACGGCGTTGAGTACCAACAGACCGCCACATTGTGCCATAGCCTCAATCTGAAGTACGCCAGGCATGACGGGCTCTTGAGGGAAGTGACCGGTGAAGAATGGCTCGTTGCTGGTGATATTCTTCACACCAACGATGCTTGTAGGACCAATCTCGATGACCTTATCTACCAACTGCATGGGATAGCGATGGGGGAGCAGCTCACGAATGCGGTTCACGTCCATCACAGGCTCTTCATTGGGATCGTAGGCAGGTGCCTGAATCTCGTGCTTGCGAATCTCCTTGCGTATCTCGCGCGCGAACTTATTATTAATAGTATGTCCAGGACGTGTTGCAATGATACGTCCCTTGATGGGCTTACCGATGAGGGCCATATCGCCAATCACGTCGAGCAACTTGTGACGTGTGCACTCGTTCTCCCACTGCAGTGGCTTGTGCTGGATATAACCCAGTTCGGTAGCATCGCGATGCTCTACATGCAGCAGGTCAGCCAGCATGTCGAGACGCTCCTGAGTGGTCTGACGCTCGTAGATGACGATAGCGTTGTCCATGTCACCACCCTTAATCAGGTTAGCCTGAACCAGTGGCTCGATATCGCGTACGAATACGAATGTACGTGCAGCTGCAATCTCAGAGGTATACTTGGTGATATCGTCGAGCGTTGCAAACTGGCTGTTGATGAATTTTGACTCGAATGAGCACATGGTGGTGAGTGAGAACTGCTCATCAGGCAGGATGGTGATGCAAGAGCCGGTCTCATCGTCTCTTACCTCAATCTTCTTGCGGATGACATACCAGTCTTTTGGCGCATTCTGTTCCTCAGTACCAATCTCCTCAATCTTATTGACATACTGGATGGCAGAGCCGTCAAGGATAGGGAACTCAGGACCGTTTACCTGAATCAGGCAATTGTCAATACCAAGTGCATAGAGTGCTGACAGACCGTGTTCTACTGTTGAAACGCGGATGTCGCCCTTACCAAGCACTGTGCCGCGTTGTGTGTCTACTACGTTTTCGGCTATAGCGTCGATGACAGGCATGCCGTCAAGATCGATGCGCTGAATCTTATAACCATGATTCTCTGGAGCGGGATTGAACGTCACCGTGAGGCTCAGTCCAGTGTGCAGGCCTTTTCCGCAGAGCGAGAAACTGCCTTTCAGAGTCTTCTGTTTCATATGCTTATTTGTTTGCTTTTAATTCTTCCAATTCTTTTCTCAGAGCGCTCATCTCCTTGTACATATCAGGCAGACGGCGCAGGATGGCCATGCCCTTGAAGTACACCTTTGGATCCATGGCAGGTGAACCAATCAGCTGTTCGCCATTGCCCTTGGTGTCACCGATGACGCCACACTGAGCACCCACGAATGTTTTGTCGGCTACGTGGATATGACCAGCGAAACCAGCCTGTCCGCCCACCATACACCACGAACCGATCTTTGTGCTGCCAGCCATGCCTACCTGGGCAGACATCACCGTGTTCTCGCCAATCTCACAGTTGTGAGCCACCTGAATCAGGTTGTCCAGCTTGACACCCTTGTGGATGACGGTAGCACCCATCGTAGAACGGTCTACGCAGGTATTGGCACCAATCTCCACATTATCCTCAATGATGACGATACCAATCTGTGGAATCTTATCGTAACCCTCTACGTTGGGAGCGAAACCGAAGCCGTCGGCACCAATGACGCTGCCGGCGTGAATCGTTACGTTCTGACCAATCTTACATCCCTGATAGATGGTGACGTTAGGATAGATAAGACATTTCTCTCCCATCTTCACACCCTCGCCAATCACTACGTGGGGATAAATCTGTGTGCCGTCGCCAATGACAGCACCATCGCCGATGCAGGCGAATGCACCAACATAGACGTCTTTTCCCAGTGTGGCCTTAGGTGATACGAAAGCTAGTGGATCGATGCCCGTCTTTTTAGGCTTCATTGATTCGTAGAGCTGCAGCAGTTTGGCCACAGCCTCGTAGGCATTCTTTACGCGAATCAGTGTAGCCTTCACTTCCTGCTCTAATTCCAAATCATCGTTCACCAAGACGATGCTGGAAGCTGTTTCATAAAGATAGTGGGTATATTTGGGGTTCGAGAGGAACGAGATAGCTCCAGGCTGACCCTCTTCTATTTTTGCAAATGTATGGACGGCTGTATTATCGTTGCCTTCCACTCGGCCACCGATAAACTCGGCAATTTGTTTGGCTGTAAACTCCATAATAATGATTCAGTGTTCTTTTTAGGATGCAAAGATAAGCATTTTTATTGAAAACGTTGATAACAAAGGTAATATTTTCGTATTTTTTTAGAAAGAAGCGCCACATTCAGTATCTCCGAGGCTTCCGAGATGTCCCTGATGGTGCCGTCTTTGTAGAGAATGTCGATAGAATCGTCGTCAACGGCGTACATATCTTTCTGAATTCTGTTGATGCTCATCATGTAGTGGGCATCGCGCTTGTCGATGCCCATGTTCCGCGCTATCATGGTCTGCAGCTCGTCAATACGTTCGTCGGTGATGGGACTGTCGTGTACCTCCACCTTGAAGATGCGGCGGTCCAGCATATCCGTAGCCAGGGTCGACAGTATCTTGTCATCGGAATGCTTCCATGCTTTCATGGCACTCCAGATGTCGCTGTCGTCCAGTTCCTCGTACATGTGAAGCGCCTCTTCGTGGTCGGCAAACCATTGTGCGTTGACATCGTTTTCGATGAAGTAGGAGAGGGCAGGCGACGCAAATACCTGATGTCCCCGTTTGGCCAGATCCTTTGCCCTGGTCAGCATGTTGACCAGCACCTTTTCGTAGGCAACAGCCGTCTTGTGGAGATATACCTGCCAGTACATTAACCGCCTGGAAGTCAGGTAGTTCTCGAGTGAATAGATACCCTTTTGTTCAACCACTAAACGGTCGTCTACCACGTTCAGCATCTTGATGATTCTGGCAGAGCCGATATTGCCCTCCGTGACACCGGTGAAGAACGAATCACGACGCAGATAGTCCAGTCGGTCCATGTCCAGCTGACTGGATATCAACTGGTGCAGAAAACGTTTCGGATAGTGGTCCTTGAAGATAGAGATGGCCAGGTTCAACTGTCCTCCCAAATCCTTGTTGATCTGCTCCATCATCATCAGCGAGATGTCCTCATGGGAGATGCCCCTGATGAGGGTATTCTCCAGTACGTGCGAGAACGGGCCGTGCCCGATGTCGTGCATCAGGATGGCCGCCTCTACTGCCTCGGCTTCAGAGTCAAAGATAAACTGTCCCTTCTGCTGGAGCGACTGGATGGCTTCGCTCATCAGGTGGAAGGCCCCCAGCGAGTGCTGAAAACGCGTATGGCGGGCACCTGGATAGACCACAGATGCCAGACCCAGTTGATTGATGCGATTGAGTCGTTGAAACAGCGGGTGCTTCACGATGTCATAAAGCAGGCCGCGTGGTATTTTGATAAACCCGAATACCGGGTCGTTGATGATTTTTGCGTCGTCCATAATTCTTCTGACTGCAAAGGTACGAAAAAATGGCGTGAAAAGCAAAAATTTACTTAAATTAAATTATTAAACGAATGCAAATTTCTTTCGTCAGCGAGCAAACGGATTTTAAAGGTTTTGCGTGAAATGTTAAAATGCAAGAAAAAATCGAGACATATTGTCAGTTTCATGATTTTTGCCTATATATTTGCATCAACGCTTTCTAGCAAGAAATAATCATTAACATAATACGAGAAGATATGAAAAAGATTTTAAATTATGTGGTGCCCTCTCTTAGTATGGCAGCCCTTGTTTTCTCAGTAGCAGCATTCAGTGAGACACAGGCTGCTACGCAAGAGCCGGAAGTTTTGGAAATGTCAACGGCCACAGCCGTTCAACCTGTTGACCTGACCTATGCAGCTGAAAAGGCGCTGCCTTGTGTTGTACATATTAAATACGTGCAGAATTCAAAAATCCAGACTGTAGAAGTGCAGAGCGACCCCTTTGACGATTTCTTCAGTGATCCGTTTGGAGGTTTTTTTGGACGCGGACAGCGTGGTCAGGGCGGCACACGCAAACAGCAGGTGCAGACGCCTAAGAAGACTGCCACCGGTTCTGGTGTCATCATCTCTGCAGACGGCTATATCGTCACCAATAACCACGTGGTTGACGGTGCTGACGAACTGACAGTCACGCTGAATGACAACAAGGAATACTCTGCCCGTATCATCGGTGCTGACAAAACGACAGATTTGGCACTCATCAAGATTGATGCCAAGAACCTGCCTGCTATCCGTATTGCTAACAGTGACAATGTGAAGGTAGGTGAGTGGGTGCTGGCTATTGGTAACCCCCTCGGTCTGACCAATACCGTTACTGCTGGTATCATCTCAGCCAAGGCCCGTACACTGGGTGCCAATGGCGTGGAGAGCTTCATCCAGACCGACGCTGCCATTAATGCAGGTAACTCAGGTGGTGCCCTTGTCAATACCAATGGCGAACTGGTTGGTATCAATGCCATGCTTTATTCCCAGACAGGTTCATATAGCGGCTATGGCTTCGCTATTCCTACGGCGATGATGAACAAGGTGGTGGCCGACCTGAAGCAGTATGGCACCGTGCAGCGTGCTATGATTGGTATCAGCGGACGCGACGTGAAGACACAGGTTGACATTGAGAAGGAGGATGGCAAGGATGCTGACTATGGCACTATGGAGGGTATCTATGTGGCTGAGGTTGTGGAGAATAGCGCTGCTGCCGAGGCTGGCATTGAGAAGGGCGACATCATCACTGAGGTGGATGGCCACAAGGTGACGAAGTTTGGCGACCTCTCTGGTTTGATTGCCCAGAAGCGTCCTGGCGATAAGATTAGCTTGACCTACCTGCACAACAAGAAGAAGCAGACGAAGACGGTGACGCTGCGCAACGAGCAGGGCAACACCAAGGTGGTGAAGAATGCCGACCTCGACGTGCTGGGAGCCGACTTCCGTGAGGTGACGAAGGCACAGAAGGAGCAGTTGGAAATTTCTTACGGTTTGGAGGTTATCAAGGTCAATGCCGGCAAGATGAAGGAGGCTGGTGTGCCTAAGGGCTTCATCATCCAGCGCGTCAACGACGAGGCGATGAATACTGTTGAGGATCTGCAGGATATTGTCAAGGATGCTTCTACCTCTAAGGAGCCCGTCCTCGTTATCAAGGGTATCTTCCCCACTGGTAAGCGCGGCTACTTCATCGTACAGCTGCAGAACGATTGATTTATTTTCATAAAAGGTTGCAGATTTGAGGATTATCCAAGAATCTGCACTTTTTTTTTGGCCATATCATTTTTTTGGTTTACCTTTGCACATTGACTAGAAACTGATAGAGCTATGAGACAATTGAAGATAACTAAATCAATCACTAACCGTGATGGCGAGTCGCTTGACAAATACCTTCAGGAAATCAGCAAGGAGGAGCTCCTTACTGTGGAGGAAGAAGTAGAACTTGCAGCACGTGTTAAGAAAGGTGACCAGAAAGCATTGGAAACTCTCACAAGAGCCAATCTTAGATTTGTTGTCAGTGTCGCGAAGCAATATCAGAATCAGGGCCTGTCGTTGCCAGACCTCATCAACGAGGGCAATCTGGGGCTTATCAAGGCTGCAGAGCGCTTTGACGAGACACGTGGCTTCAAGTTCATCTCCTATGCCGTGTGGTGGATTCGTCAGAGCATCCTCCAGGCCATAGCCGAGCAGAGTCGCATCGTGCGTCTGCCCCTTAATCAGGTCAGTTCCGTCAATAAGATCAGTCAGGTGCTGAGTCGCTTTGAACAGGAAAACGAGCGCCGTCCGTCGGTTGATGAAATCTCTGAGCAGGTGGACCTGCCCCTGGAGAAGATTGACGAGGCCCTGAGCATCAATGGCAAACATGTATCCGTGGATGCACCCTTTGCCGATGGCGAGGACAACTCCTTGCTGGATGTGCTGGTCAACGATAACTCGCCTTCTGCCGACAAGCAGCTCGTGCTGGAGTCGCTTCGTCAGGAGATACAGAAGGCCCTCTCGTGTCTCAATGAGCGTGAGCGCATGATTATCGAGGCCTACTATGGCATAGAGCAGCCTGAGATGACGCTTGAGGAGATTGGCACCAGATATGGTCTCACCCGTGAGCGTGTGCGCCAAATCAAGGAGAAGGCTATCCGCCGCCTCCGCAACAACACCCAGAACAAGATGCTGAAAAGCTATCTGGGTTAATTTTAGTAGAGAATATAATAAAACTAGTGATATTTTGAAACGAGTCGTAATGATGCTCATTGCTGTGATGGCACTCGGCATGAGCGTGCAGACAAGTGCCAAGAAGGTGCAGGTGCCCAAGATGTACATCTTTGGTTTTGCAGCTTCGTTTAATGATACTATTGTGCACTTCACCAATGTGCAGGAGATTGACAGCGCATGGATTGAGAAGAAGAATAATTTCTTGCAGACGCGCGAACTGTATTCCTATCAGTTGCGCGACTTCCTGGCCAATCAGAAGCAGATGCCCCGTCGCACCTGTGTGGTATATGCCAATAAGAACAAGAAGAAGGTGGAGAAGCAATTCCTGAAGTTCAAGAAACTCTATACCCAGCAGTCCAAGAACCAGCACCAGCAGTACGACCTGCGCTATCTGGAGGATAAGGAGTTTCATTTCAAGACCATCAATCTTCGTGACTATTTCGACGACGTGAATGCCGAACAGTAATGTCTTTCTCATTGCAGGGCATCAAGTCTGCATCCGGTTCGCTGACACCACTGTCAACTCAATGACGCTGCTCCCTTCCTTTGGAGCGTTTCAGTGCTGTCAGGAGTCGGATGATTTTCTTTTCACGCTGACTGTCGATGACACCATCCGTCCTGCGGGCAACAAGAAACTCGTCAGGAAGTTTGATACTGGCAATGGCGACACCCTGGTCTATCAGTTGCCTGACGGAGGCTATCAGTTTATCATCCGTGATATCCACGATCGCGACTGCTGTCTGTTGATTGCCAATAGCGATTTCTCCGATTGTCGTTGTGCGCTGAATGGCGACTGGCTGATGCGCTCCTTCGGACTTAATGATGCCCTGATGCTGGCCTATGCCTTTGCTGGGGCCTATCGGCACACCATGCTGATTCATGCCTCTACCATCATGCATCATGGCTATGGCTATCCGTTTATTGCCCAGAGTGGTACCGGCAAGAGCACACATTCCTCGCTCTGGCTGAAACATATCGAGGACTGCCAGCTGATGAACGATGATAATCCTATCGTTCGAATCATGGACGACGGACTGCCCTATATCTTTGGCTCTCCCTGGAGTGGTAAGACGCCCTGCTATCGTCCTGTGCGTGCCCGCCTGGGTGCTGTCACCCGTATAGAGCGTGCCCCCCAGAACCGTATTGAGCAACTGGGCCCCGTTCAGGCTTTCGCCTCCGTGCTTCCAGCCTGTAGCAGCATGAAGTGGGACGCGGTAATCTACAACCACCTGTGCGATGCCGTGTCACGTATCATCGAGACCACCCCTGTCTATACCCTGTATTGTTTACCTGATCAAGAAGCAGCCGTGCTATGCCACAAGACCATCACCAGATAAAGACCGTCCAGATGCCCAATGATGTGTTCCTGCCCTTTGTCATAGAGCAGTTGAACGAAGGGCATACAGCCACTCTTCCCTTGCGTGGACGCAGTATGCGCCCCTTCCTGGAAGACGGGCGCGACAAGGCCCTGCTGCAGCTTTGCGACCATCCGCAGGTGGGCGATGCCGTGCTGGCCGAGATTTCAAAGGGTCTCTTCGTGCTCCATCGCATCATCCGTATCGAGGGCAGACAGGTGACCCTTCGTGGCGATGGCAACCTCAGCGACGAACACTGTATGCTGAGTGACATCAGGGCAAAGGCCGTGGGCTTTTATCGGAAGGGCAGACAGACGCTCGACCGTACTGACGGACGTAAGTGGCGCCTCTATTCCTGGTGGTGGACGCGCCTCTATCCCCTCCGTCGTTACCTGCTATTTATTATTTATCCCCATATACCCCAACGATTCAAATGAAGACAAAGAAAGGTTTTAAATTGCGTACCATCTGCGGTGAGAATATCATCGTGGCAGAAGGTATTGAGAATATTGATTTCAGTCGTATCATCAGCATGAACGAGTCGGCTGCCTACCTGTGGCAACACATTCAAGGAGCAGATTTTGACGCTGACACGCTGACGAAACTGCTCCTTGAGGAATATGATATTGATGAGGCTACTGCCCGTCAGGATGCCACCCAACTCATTGCCAAGTGGCAGGAGGCAGGCATCATAGCCTAAGCACCTTGTTATACATCGTGCCAAAGTCGGCTCTGAGGTCTGGCTCTTCGCGGAAGATGCCAAACAGCGCACTGCCACTACCACTCATAGCGGCATAGACGGCTCCCATCTGGTAGAGCCGTTCTTTTATTTGTCCTATCTCGGGGTGCAGGGCAAAGACGCTCGTCTCGAAATCATTCACCAGTTCGTCGCGCCATGTCTCAATAGGCTGACTGACGATGGTACGACAGTTCTTCGCGGGCTTCTGGGGTACAATACGTGAAAACGCCTCTTTCGTAGGCACTGGGATGTCAGGTCTGACGATAGCCAGGTAGTAGCCCTTCAGGTTCACATCTATCGTCTGCAGACGCTCTCCGATACCCTCGGCATAAGCCGGTTTGTTCAGGATGAATATCGGACAGTCGGCACCCAGGCGTGCGGCATAGTCAATCAACTGCTGTTCTGTCAGTCCTAAGTGGCACATCTCATTCAGCGCCAGCAACATTGCGGCACAGTCGCTCGACCCGCCTCCCATGCCGGCCTGCGTGGGAATAGCCTTATAGAGGTGTGCATGTACGCGTGGCATCTGTGGAAAGTCCTGTTTCAGCAGGTTATAGGCCCTCACCACCAGGTTGCGCTGCTCGTCGCCCTCAATATGGATA
Source organism: Prevotella communis (assembly GCF_022024115.1). Taxonomy (NCBI): domain Bacteria; kingdom Pseudomonadati; phylum Bacteroidota; class Bacteroidia; order Bacteroidales; family Prevotellaceae; genus Prevotella; species Prevotella communis. The sequence continues at coordinate 2,329,649 of NZ_CP091792.1, read as the reverse complement.
TTCGTTACCTTCAGGTCACAGTCGAAGGGCGAGGGGAACGCCTCGTTCATCTCTTGCACCTCCAGTGCATCCTTCAGTTCTACAGGGAAAAATACGGTCTCCAGATTGTGATAGCCGTCTGGCCGGCGTTCTACGACATTCAGTCCTAAATTAATCTTTGCAATAGGAAATACAATCATTTTTTCTTTTTATCTCAGTGTTCTAATCTTGAATCCTCTAAATACTTTGGACATAATGGCTCCAGCGCGCATTTCTCGCAATGCGGCTTGCGCGATGTGCATACATAGCGTCCGTGGAGCAGCAGCCAGTGGTGGGCCTGCGCCATCTCCTGCTCAGGAATGTGTTTTCTTAACATCATCTCCACCTTGTAGGGCGTGTTTTCCTTTTTCGTGACCAGTCCTAACCTGTGGCTCACCCTATACACATGCGTATCTACAGGCATAGCCGACTGCCCAAAGGCTACAGCTTGCATCACGTTGGCCGTCTTCCGTCCCACGCCAGGCAAATCCAGTAGCGCATTCATATCCTGAGGCACCTGACCTTGATGCCGCTCCATCAGCAGTCGAGCCATCTCCGACAAATGTTTCGCCTTCGCGTTAGGGTAGCTCACGCTACTGATGTAATCCAGTATCTCGTCGGGTTCGGCCTGTGCCATGTGCTGCGCGTCAGGATAGCGCTGAAACAGTTCGGGTGTCACCTGGTTCACGCGTTTGTCCGTGCACTGTGCACTCAGCACCACAGCCACCAGTAGTTGAAACACACTGCCATACGTCAGTTCTGTGTCCACCTCGGGCATCTCCTTCCTAAAATAGTCTAATACCAGTTTGTATCTCTCTTCTCTTCTCATTAATCGTTTTCAATCTGCTTTAACGGAATCTCAAGCACAAAGCGGCACCCCTCTTGGTAGCTGTCGTCGAGCCATAGGTCGCCACCCAGGTTGAGCGCGTGGCGCTTAGCCAGCGGCAGTCCTAATCCCAAACCCTCAGACAGGTCATCTATCTTTGTGAAGAATTTGAACATCAGGTCGCGATAAGGCTCAGAGATACCTTTACCCGTATCCTCTACGATGAAGCGTATGGCGCTGCCCGTGGGTACGATTCTCAGGACGATATGCTGTCTGTCAGAGTATTTGGCAGAGTTGTACAGCAGCTCACTCAGACAGCGTATCAGGTAAACCCGGTTGGACTCTACACAGACATCATCGTCGACCTCCGTTTGGAGTTCTATGTGAATATTGGGGTAGTGGCTCTTCAGGTATTCCAGACACTCGCGTGCCATATCGTTGCATCTCACCATGTCGAATTGCGCTGTGCGCAGTTCCTCGGAGAAGCCCGAGTCGGAACTGTCAAACAGCATGCTGATCAGACGGTGGAGCAGTTTTGCCTGATGATCCATTGTGCTGACGATGCTCTTCATCTCCTCTTCGGGCAGCGCCTCCTTCTTTCCTGTCGTATCGTGGAGCACCTGCGAGAATCCCATGACGATATTCAGTGGGGTGCGTATCTGGTGCGACACATTCTGAATGAAGGCCGTTTTCTGCTTGTTGGCCTCCTGAGCCAGTTTCGTGGCCTCTTCCAATTCCTTATTGCGCAGCTGCAGTTTGTCTGTGATAAAGCGCACGATGCCAATGTGGAACTGCAGTGCCTGTAGCATGGCGGCAAAACTGTTTTGCAGTCGTCCAATGTCGTCAATCCGCTTACTGCGCCGTATATACACCTCCAGGTTGCCCTCAGCAATCATACGTGTTTTCGCCAGCAGTTCTCTGATGCTGCTGAAACTCTGCGACACGGCCCTGTAGCACAGCAGCACGATGATCAGCAATCCGATGACCAGCAAGGGTACCAGGATGTTGGTCAGCATGTAGTAATTCTTCAGGATATCATTGTCAGGACACACGATGGCCAGGCTCCAGTCAGTGCCCGGCACAGGCTTGTAGCACACCAAGTAACCCTTGCCGTCAACATATACCGCCATGCCTCCTTCCTTGCCGGCCGTCATCTGGTGACCCAGTGCGATGAGGTCCTGCTGCGTGCGAGGGTCGGCATCGTCGAAGATGGTCTTTTTGAACAGACGCGTAGTGTCGGGATGCACCACGTAGCGTCCGTCGTGGTCGAGCATCATGAAATAGCTGTTGGGGTAGGGGCGCTCGTGATTGATGATCTTTGTGATTTTCAGCAGCGACAGGTCTGTAGAGATGATGCCCACCACCTCGTTGTCCTGGTTGTGCAGCGGTCGGCCGTACGATGCCAGCATGCCGTCGATGGTCAGCGTCAGCGAGTCGGTCTCGTCGAAAAATATCTCCCAGCAGGCAGCATCCTGGTCGTGTGGCAGTTTGTACCATGACTTCTGGAAATATTCATATATATCTTCCACCACGGTCTTCACGCTGTCGTCCTCTCTCACGGTATAGGCCGAGTAGTAGCGCCCCTTGTCGGGAAACAGGAAAGGTTCGCCGCTCACCGAACAGCCGTCTATATGCGGGTTCAGGGCCACCACCTTGTGCGAGAGCGTCAGGAATGAGTCGGGGTGCAACTGCTCCTCAAGCACCCAGCTGTACGCTTCGGTGGCCGTCTGTACCGCCAGCAGGTTTCTGTCCAGGCGCTGCATACTGGCGTTCAGCGCACTCTTGGCACGTCCTACGGCCTTATGTCTGATTACCTGTCGTGCCTCCAGGAAAAGCGCACCTATCGTCGTGATGAAGACGGGTGCTGCCAGCAGCAGTATCACGAAGGCGAGCCTGGTGGAAAGGTGGTGCAGTCTAATCTTCATTTTCATAGCTGTCCTCCTTTCTCATTTCCTCTTCCGACATGTTTATCAGGTCGTTGAGCAGTTTGGTGATGGCCTCACCGTTCTTCTGTACATCCTCCGTCAGGGTGAGAATGCCGTCTGTTGACGTGGTGCCGGCAAACATCGTGCTTACATCCTTGTCTATCTGCGCTGCCGGCGTAATCATCTGGTTGGTCATGTTGTGCAGGAATGCCGTCTTCATGCGGTCGGCCTTCTTGATATCGTTGTAAGCCTTTTTCAGTTCGTCGGCACGTTTCTGCAGCGTGACTTTCTGCTGTTCCATCTCGCCGATGTTTACAGCCAGCGACTGTTGCATCGCCCTGAAGTTGTCCTGCAGATGTCCTATCTCGTTAGAGTGGTGACTGGCAGGGATGCGCTCGTCAAACTTGCCCTCTGCGATGCGCTGTGCCGATGTGGTGAGCAGTTTCAGCGGATGCAGCATATAGCGTATGATAACATGACAGAGTATGTACATCAGTATCAGGCCGACGATGGCGAGTGCAAAGACATAGTACAACAGGTTGTCGTACTCGCCATAGACGTCCTCCTTGGGATAGACGATGCCCACGTGCCAGTTGAGCGTCTCCATGGAGCGACCCTTCACGGCAAGTCGTGTAAAGGGCTTGTAGAAGATAAACTGCTTGGCGCCGTTCTTCATGAATGGTCTGTAGCCCGACTCGCCCCTGAGCATGGCGTCTGCGGCTTCCTTCAGACCGTCCTCCGTCTTGTATTCCTCTTGCGTGAAGATGGTTTGGTGGAATAGTTTGCTGGTGTCAGGGTGAACGATATACGTACCGTCGCCGTCAAACAGGATGCTGTATGAGTGGAGCGAGGGTTTGGAGGCCAGTACCACGTCTGACAACAACTTGAGCGACACGTCGATACCCATCACGCCGATGGGCTTCTCGCTGCCACTCTGGTGTATGGGTATTCCAAAGGTGACGATGGGCTCTGTCACACCCTCCACATCGGACATGGGGTTCATCCATCCCGATTTGCCTGTCTGTATAGGCTGTTTGTACCACGCCTGCTGGGTATAGCGTGAGTAGCCAAATGTCTCTGACCTTACCAGTGTGGGATCGTATTCGTCCGTACGGTGATAATAAGCCATGAACTCCTTGCCCTCTTCATAGAAACCGGGTTCAAAGGCGATGGCACAGCCGATGATAAAGGGATTTGACTCTACCAGTTCCCTGCTGAACTTATACATCTGCTCTGGTTGGTTCAGGTGGGGAAGCATCATGAAGTAGAAATTACCGGCTGTCTGTTCGGCACTCAGCAATACGTTGTCTATGCGGGAAATGGTGCCGTCGAGTGTCTGCTGGGCGTTCAGGGTGGCCTCTTCCTTAACGGCTTTCCTGGAAAAATACAACATGCAAACCATTGAGGCCAGAAGCAAAATAGACATGGCCAACACTATCATCAAACTAAGCCTTATGGATAGTGATTTGTTGATTATTTTAGGTGCACGTAGCATGTTCACAGTATATTTGTGAGCAAAATTAAGCATTTGTCATGAAAAAACAATACGTATGTTTCAAAAAAAATGTTAATTACTGTGCTTTGCATCATACTTTTGGTTCCTTTGGCCACTAATTTTACAACCTCTGACTTTGTCGAAGGTAGGCTGCATCTCGGAAAAACTCAAATAAATTTGGTTTTTCGCTCGATTTGCACTACCTTTGCAGGCTGAAAGCACTGCTCCGGCTTGTCGCTGGCCTTTCTGAAAGGAGAGACGAGAGGAAAGTCCGGGCGGCACAGGGCGCTCCACTTCTGAAAGTAGAAGCAGCTGGTGACAGTTGGTCAGGGGAGAAGAGAATGACCGCCTCGCTTGCGAGGTAAGGGTGAGAAGGTGGTGTAAGAGACCACCAGGCAGCGGGTGATCGTTGTGCTGTTCCCACTGGAGGCCGCAAGTTCATGTATACCATCGCCATGTCAGGGTTGCCCGCCCGAGTTCCTTCGTGGATGCGATGGAGGGTAGAACGCTAGAGACGTATGGTGACATGCGTAGTAGATAAATGGCAGGCACCGGCAGCAATGCTGGCACAGAACCCGGCTTATAGGGGCAATGCTTTCTTTTTTTTAGTGAAAAGTGAATAGTGAAAAGTGAAAAATTTCTTGCCGTGCAAGCGACCAAAGGTCGAGCGGCTTCCGCTTTATAGAGGCTTATGGGACTAAAAAAACTGATACGATTCTTGCAGGTGGATATCTGGCGTATTCCTGATGAGGAACTGTCGCCTGTGCGCCGTGTGTGCTACGAGATTATCAAGGTGGCCTCACTGGCTATCCGTTTCTTTACCACCAAGCGTGTGGTCAATCAGGCCTCGGCGCTTACCTATTCCACGCTGCTGGCTATCGTGCCCATCCTGGCTGTGGTCTTTGCCATAGCGCGCGGCTTCGGCTATAATAAGTATATAGAGGTATGGTTCCTCGACTCGTTTTCGTCGCAGCCTCAGGTGGCCGAGGTCATCGTTGGCTTCGTCAACAGTTATCTGGTGCATACCAAGAGTGGCATCTTCCTGGGTGTGGGTCTTATCTTTATGCTCTACACGGTGATGATGCTGGTCAACAATATCGAGCTGACTTTTAATGAGATATGGCAGGTGAAGAAGAAACGTAGCATCTTCCGTACCATCACGGACTATCTGTCTATGTTCTTTCTTTTCCCCATCCTCATCGTGGTGTCGTCGGGTCTCAGCCTGTTTCTGGCCACGATGGCCAACTCCATGGACGATTTCCTGCTGTTGGGCTCTACGCTGAAGTTTTTTATTGATGCCACGCCATATTTCCTGATGTGTCTGCTCTTCATCGCCCTCTACGTCTTGATGCCCAATACGCATGTCAAGGTGAAGAACGCCATTGTGCCAGGCATCCTCTCGGGTATCGCCATGCAGATGGTGCAGTTTGTGTATATCCATTCTCAGATGTGGGTCACTGGCTATAACGCCATCTACGGTTCTTTTGCTGCCCTGCCTCTGTTTATGCTCTGGGTGCAGATATCGTGGACTATCTGCCTGTTTGGTGCCGAACTGACCTATACGTCGCAGAACCTGGATTTCTACGACTACGACGCGCATACCGATGATATCTCGCATCGCTACCAGCTGATGATTTCCGCTCTGCTCATGTCGCGCATCTGTCGTCGTTTTGCTGATGGCAAGGCGGCTCCCTCGGCCGATGATCTGCGTAAGGAGACGGGCATCCCCATCCGTATTGTCAACGACCTGCTGTTTAAGTTGGCCGAGGCTAAAATGGTCATCGAGGTATCGTCTGATGAGAAGGGTGCTACCTCTGTCTTTGTGCCTGCCGAGAGTCTTGATAATCTCAGTGTGGGTGTGATGATTGATCGTCTGGAGGCGCAGGGCAGTTGGAAGCTCGACCTTCCGCTGAGCAACCTGATGAATGCGGAGTGGGGGCGTGCTGTGGTGATGCGCATGGGCTACCTCAAGCAGGCAAAGGATGTGAAGCTGGAGGACTTGGTGGAAAGGAGTTAGGATTTAAGTAAGAAGTGCCGCCTAAGGCGAGTGGGAATTAAGAATTGAAAAACAAAAAAAGCTTCTCAAAAATGAGAAGCCTTTTTTGTAGTCGATAGGGGAATCGAACCCCTATGCCAAGATTGAGAATCTTGTATCCTAACCATTAGATGAATCGACCATTCATTTATAAATCTTTTTACCTTGAAAGAACCCTTTCGTAGTCGATAGGGGAATCGAACCCCTATGCCAAGATTGAGAATCTTGTATCCTAACCATTAGATGAATCGACCATTGGTTCTTCAGTAATATTATGAGCGCGGAAGCTGGGGGATTCGAACCCCCGGTACGGGAACCCGTACGGCAGTTTAGCAAACTGCTGGTTTCAGCCACTCACCCAAACTTCCTCGGTTCCCTTAAAGGTGTCCGAAAAGCATTCTCGCTCAAATGCGGGTGCAAAGGTACGAAATAATTCTGACTCTCACAAATTTTTTTGCAATAATTTTCTGTTTTCTTTAAATTATGGCCGAATATGGCTCTTTTTTCTTATATTTGCAGGCAAAATATATATACTATAGAAGAGAATAAACTAGTTTTTTGCTATGACACCACTGGAACAAAGAAATGAGCAGTTGGCTCAGACCGTTATCAAGAACCTGAAGCGCCGGCATATGGAGGGCTTCTATTGTGCGACGGCAGAAGAGGCCGTGAAGAAAGTTTCTGAACTCATTGAGGACGGAAGCAGTGTGACGTGGGGCGGTACAATGACTGTCCGCGACATGGGTATCCCCCAGTATCTTAAAGACCGTGGTACACTCGAGGTGCTCGACCGTGACCTCGCTGCAACGCCAGAGGAAGCACAAGCGATATATCTCAGGGCGTTCTCTTCAGACGTCTATCTGTCTAGCGCCAATGCTATCTCTGAGGATGGCGTCATTGTGAACATTGATGGCAACGGAAACCGGGTGGCTGCCATCACCTGGGGACCGAAGAAGGTGATCTTTATCGTCGGTATAAATAAGGTGGCTCAAAGTGTGGAGGCTGCTCTGGCTAGGGCGCGCAGCACGGCGGCGCCTACCAACGCGGCGCGCTTCGATGTCAAGACGCCTTGCAAGACCGACGGTGTGTGTCATAACTGCAACTCGTCGCAGTCTATCTGTAACTATGTCCATTTCCTCAGGAACTCCCCTCAGGGCCGACATGTCGTTGTGTTGGTAGGTGAAAACCTAGGATACTGATGGTCTGGTTAATGAGTTCAAAGAATGGCATAATCTAAATGTGTTTTAAATGGTATTGTTAATTATTTTTATTGGTGTCAATTTCGGGCTTCTATAGTGTCTTCGTGCTTCCAATTTTCCTCGTGCACTAGGAAAATTATTCTCGCTAGTTAGGGCGCAATATTTATCCCTTATTGACGATGCAAAGGTACTCATAAAAAATGATATCTACAATTATTATTTGTCAAGAAATATGAAAACATGAATATCTTACAATCTTACAATCTTACATTCTTACATTTCATATGTTTTTTTTGAGGTTGGAGTTAAGTAATATAATAATATTATAATATTATTATATTACTTATACTTCTCTCCGCATTTTTTTTATACCAAATGTAAGATTGTAAGAATGTAAGATTGTAAGGTTTGGTTAATCCGAAATAGGTATGAGAAATAAAAAAAAGAGGATGGGTCACATGGCTCATCCTCTGTATTTTGCTCTGTAGAAGCGTGTTTTATTTGAAAATCAGCTGGGCGAAGTTGTAGAGTCCGTACTTCCACACTACAAAGTTGTGGCCCTGCTCTGGATAGTTGATAAGGGTGCAGGGGATGCCCTTCTCGTCGCAGAAGGCCTTGAGCTGAGCACTGTTGTTCATCAGTCCGTCGGCACCGCCACATACCATCCACAGGAGCTTGTTTTCCTTCTTCACCTTGTCCACATCAGGGATGAGCTGTGCGGCACGCATGGTGTTGGGTGCAGAAGAGAAACCGCCTACGTAGGCAAAGACGTCCATATGGCCCAGTCCGAAGTTGAGCGACTGTCCGCCACCCATTGACAGACCGGCGATGGCACGGTGGTTCTTGTCGGTATAGACGCTGAAATTCTTCTCGATGTAGGGAATCAGACTGCCGATGAGGTCTTTGTCGAAATCACCGAAAGCTCTGAAAGAACCCATGCCTCCTGCACGTGAGTCGTCCTTCTGGGCACGTCCGTTGGGCATGACCACAATCATGTCGGCTATTTTTCCGTCGGCATAGAGGTTGTCCATGATAATGTGGGGCACACCACCGTCTCTGTACCACTCGTTCTCGTCGCCACCGATGCCATGGAGCAGGTAGAGCACACTGTACTTTTTCTTGGCGTCGTACTCGGGAGGCAGGTAGACGTTGGCCTTGCGGGTGGTACCAACAGATTCGGACTGATACTCAATGAGTTGCACGGTGCCTTTGACGATGCCTTCGCGCTCCTGGTCGAAACCCTGAGGGGCTGCCTTGTACTCATTAAACTTTACATCAATTTGTGGGCCACCGAACATGGGAATCTGGGGCTCCTGGGCATTGGCTGTGATCACAGAGAGGCAAAGCAATGCTGCGAAATAAATTTTTTTCATTGTTTTAAGCAATTAATGATTGATTAAATTTACTACGTAATTAGACGGGGGCACTATCCTGAGGTTTAAACAAGACGTACTTTTTCTTTGAAAAGATTTTTTTCTGCGAAAAATATTTGGTAGTCTCGAAAAAAATCAGTACCTTTGCACTCGCTTTTGAAAAACGGGTGTTTTCCAGAGTGGCCAAATGGGGCAGACTGTAAATCTGCTGTCTTTCGACTTCGGTGGTTCGAATCCATCAGCACCCACTTCACTAAAAGCTTTTTGAAAACAAAAAAGTGATGCGCCTCTTTTGAGACGCATCTTTTTTTTCGTTTATCGATAGGCGAGGGGTTAGTCCTCGTCCTTGAGTTCGGCCTCGTGCTCCTTGATAAGGGTCTGCTGGATATCGTTTGGCACCAGTTCGTAAGAGGCAAACTTGGTGGTGAACGATGCACGACCGCCAGTGATAGAGCTCAGTGCGATAGAATAGTTGGAGAGCTCCTTCAAAGGAATCTTGGCAGAGAGCTTCTGATAGCCAGCCTCAGAGTCCATACCCATGATGATGGCACGGCGCCCCTGCAGGTCGCTCATCACGTCGCCCATATAGTCGGCAGGTACATAGACCTCGAGGTCGTAGATAGGCTCCAGCACCTTAGGTCCAGCCTCGCGGAAGGCAGCGCTGAATGCATTACGTGCAGCCAGCATGAATGAGAGCTCGTTAGAGTCAACGGGGTGCATCTTACCGTCGTAGACGATAACGCGCACGTCGCGAGCGTAAGAACCTGTCAGAGGACCCTGTTCCATGCGTTCCATGATACCCTTGAGGATAGCGGGCATGAAGCGCATATCGATGGCACCACCCACCACGGAGTTGATGAAGACGAGTTTGCCGCCCCATTCCAGGTCGATCTCTTCCTTGCCCTTGATGTTCATCTTGAACTCCTGGCCGTTAATCTTGAATGATGTAGGATCGGGCATACCGTCAGCATAGGGCTCTACAATCAGGTGGACCTCACCAAACTGACCAGCACCGCCTGACTGCTTCTTGTGGCGATAGTCGGCACGTGCCATCTTCGTGATGGTCTCACGATAAGGAATCTTGGGCTCGATATACTCAATCTTGATCTTCTCGTTGTTCTCCATACGCCATTTCAGGGTGCGCAGGTGGAATTCTCCCTGACCATGAACGATGATCTGGCGAAGCTCTTTAGACTGCTCTACAACCCATGTGGGGTCTTCCTGACGCATCTTGGTCAGGGCCACCATCATCTTCTCGGTCTCGGCCTCGTTGACGGCCTTGATGGCGCGAGAATACTTAGAATTAGGATACTTGATGAAGTCGTAGCGCCACTCGCAGTCCTTGCCGTTGAGGGCATTGCCGGTCTTCACGTCCTTCAGTTTCACGGTACAGCCGATGTCGCCGGCCTTCAGTTCGTCAACTGGGATGCGGTTGGCTCCTGCACATGCATAGATGGTGCCGATGCGCTCCTTAGAACCACGGTCGGAGTTGGTCAGGTCGTCGCCACTCTTCACAGCGCCACTCATCACCTTGAAATACTGCACCTCGCCGATGTGGGGCTCTACGCCCGTCTTGAAGAAATAGAGCGATGTGGGGCCTGCGGCATCGGGGGTGACCTCCTCGCCACGGGTGTTGCGCACCTTGGGCATCTCGCTCACAAAGGGCACCACATTGCCCAGGAACTCCATCAGACGGCGCACACCCATATCCTTGCCTGCGCAGACGCAGAACACGGGGAAGATAGAACGGGTTACCAGACCCTTGCGGATACCTTCGCGCATCTCGTCCTCAGTGAGGCTCTCGCTCTCGAAGAATTTCTCCATCAGTGTATCATCGTTGGCTGCAGCAGCCTCTACGAGGGTAGCGTGCAACTCCTTTGCTTTCTCCATCTGGTCGGCAGGAATCTCCTCAATGATAGGAGCACCGCCTTCGGGCTTCCATGAGTATTTCTTCATCAGAAGCACGTCGATCACGGCGTTGAAATCAGGACCTGTGGCAATAGGATACTGCACGGGTACGCACTTCTCACCGTAGATCTCCTTCATATTAGTAAGGATAGTGTCAAAGTCGCAGTGCTCCTTATCCAACTGGTTTACCAGGAAGATGACGGGCTTCTGCAGCTTTTCTGTGTAGCGGAAGGCATTCTGGGTGCCTACCTCAGGGCCATACTGGCCATTCAGCAGAATAACAGCCTGGTCGGTGACGTTGAGGGCGGTGATGGCACCACCTACGAAGTCGTCTGAACCTGGACAGTCAATGATATTGAGTTTTTTGTTATTCCACTCCACATGAAAAACAGTAGAGAACACCGAGTAGCCATATTCCTGTTCAACGGGGAAATAATCGCTCATGGTGTTCTTACCTTCTACGGTGCCGCGACGCTTGATGATGCCGGCCTCGTAAACCATTGCTTCGGCAAGAGTAGTCTTGCCGCTACCCGCACTGCCAAGCAATGCAATGTTCTTAATCTCGTTTGTCTGATAAACTTTCATACTTTATAGTCTTTAGGTTATAGGTATAATAAATTGTGGGTTCGAAATTAGGCATTTTCATTGAAAACGCCAAAGGTTTATCAGAAAAATTAAGATATTTTTGTAAATGTCACTTTGCTGCGACAGCATTCGGTGCCATCCGTGCGAACAATGCGGACGCAGTACTCGTCGTCGGCCGTATGTTCCTGATGGAAAGAGAGTTTGTCGCCAGCGTGAGCCTCGGCCACATAGGCTATTTCGAAGCGCTTGATGGCATGTGTGCGATACCAGTCGAGGTCCCAGAGGTCGAGCACGTGCTCAATGTATTTCACGGAGTTGATATGCCCGTTGATATCTACATCATTGTAAAAAGTGTCGATGGTGCGGATGAGTTCGGCGCCGTCGCTCATCTTCACGCGTCCGCCCTTGTCGATAGGGCAGTCCTTGTCTGCCACAATCCAGTTGTTGATGGCGCCATTGTCTATCGAGAAGATGTCCGTTGGCTGGCGACTGTCGGTGTCGATCATGGCCCAGATAGAGCGTCCGTAGCCATAGACCTTGCCATCAACACCTGTGACGGCGAAGTTACGGCTGGTAAAATAGCGCATGGCACTCTCTACCCATGTCTCCACATTGAACTTGGTGTATTGCTGGGGCATCTCCTCCATCTCGATAGCCAGGCGCGAGAGCACCCACGAGCGGTTGATGGTCATGAGGTATTTCATACCAAAGCCTCGGGCCGACGAGTGGAAGTCGGCTGCATTGAGCATGTGGTTGCCCAGATGGCCCATGAAAAGACGGCCTGAGAAGTCGCAGTGGAACGGCTCGGCCAAGAATTCGTATTTTCCTATTTTATCCATGTTTTTCATATTTTTATTTCATATTGATAAGATTCACGCTTCCCTTGTCTCCTCGCGTTCTTCGAGGAAGGCGCTGACCTGCTCCTGCATGCCGCGCGTCACGGCAATACGACCTGAGCGGGTGTACTGCAGCACGCACTCGTAGGCGTCGAGCGCGCGGAATAGTTCGATGATATCGTCGGTCTTGCCGCTCTTCATCACAATGGTATAGGTGGGGTTCACCTCCGTGATGGTGGCGTCATAGCGACGCACGGTGCGCGAAATCTCAGGGTTGGCCAGCACCTTCTCCGTAGAAAGTTTATAGAGGCCAGCCTCGCGGATAAAGAGTTGGTCGTCAGTGAAATAGTTGGCTTTCACCACGTCGATTTTCTTCTCAATCTGACGGGTGATGATTTTAATCTGGTCTTCATCGCTCCAGGCGGTGATGGTGTATTTGTGTACGCCAGGGATGCTGGAGGCCGATACGTTCAGACTCTCGATATTAACCTGACGACGGGTGAACACGGCGGTGATCTGGTTCAGGATACCTGCCACGTTCTCAGAATAGACGAGCAGGGTGTATAATTTTTTCTTGTCTTCCATATTTTAAATCTCCAATTTCATCTTATCAACATCCATACCTGGAGGCGTCATAGGCAGCACGTCATCGTCTTCCTTGATAGCACACTCCAGGATAAATGGACCATCGGTGGCAAACATCTTCTCGATGGCTGACGCCAGGTCCTTACGGTCTGTCACGGCCTGATAGGGGATGCCGTAGCCCTGAGCGATGAGCTCGTAGCAGGGATTCATCATCTTGGTGAACGACTTGCGGCGCATCCAGAACATGTCCTGCCACTGGCGTACGTTGCCCAGGTAGTGGTTGTTCATGAGAATCATCTTCACTGGCGCCTTCTGTTCCATGATGGTGCCCAGTTCCTCGATACACATCTGGAAACCACCATCGCCCATGAAGCAGCATACCTGACGATCAGGGGCACCGAAGGTGGCACCGATGGCTGCAGGCATACCATAACCCATGGTGCCAAGACCACCACTGGTGCAGATGCTGCGCTTATTGTGATACTTGAAGTAACGGGTTGCAAATAACTGGTTTTGACCAACATCCGTTACGAGTATGGCGTCTTCTTTTGCCTGCTCGGCAACAGCATTGACCACCTCGCCCATGAGCAGTGGACCCTCCTTGGGATGGATGGCCGGCTCGATGACTTTGGTACGCTCTTTCTCGTCGAGCTCATGGAAAGAGTCGCGCCACTCCTGATGGTTGTTCTTGCTGACCAGCGCCGTGAGGGCAGGGAGCGACTCCTTACAGTCGGCCACCACAGCCACATGGGCCTTCACGTTCTTGTCAATCTCAGAACGGTCAATATCCAGATGAATCACCTTGGCCTGTTTGGCGTAGGTCTTCAGGTTTCCTGTCACACGATCGCTGAAGCGCATGCCGATAGCGATGAGTACGTCGCACTGTTGTTCCTTCAGGTTCACGGCATAATTGCCATGCATACCCAGCATGCCTACGTTGAGCGGATGATTAGAGGGCAGGGCAGAGAGTCCCAGCATGGTGCGTCCGGCAGGGATGTCGGCCTTCTCGAGGAATGCCTTCAGTTCCTCCTGCGCGTTACCCAGTTCTACGCCCTGACCCACGAGTGCCAAAGGACGCTTCGCGTTGTTGATGAGTTCGGCAGCCTGGCGAACAGCCTCGTTGTCGAGCTTAGGATAGGGCACGTAAGAACGGATAAAGTCGCATTTCTTGGGCTCCCAGTCAATCTCCTCAGTCTGTGCGTTCTTGGTGAAGTCGAGCACCACAGGACCAGGACGTCCTGTGCGCGCGATATAGAAGGCACGGCTCACAGCCCATGCCACATCGGATGCATGACGTATCTGATAGCTCCACTTGGAGATAGGCTGTGCCACGCCTACGAGGTCGACCTCCTGGAAGAAATCAGTACCCAGCGCACCTGTAGGCACCTGACCGGCAATGACTACGATAGGCGTAGAGTCCATCATGGCATCAGCGATACCTGTCAGCGTGTTGGTCACACCAGGACCACTGGTCACCAGTACCACACCAACCTCGCCACTGACGCGGGCATAGCCCTCAGCAGCATGGGTAGCTCCCTGTTCGTGGCGTACCAGGATATGGTCGAAACATTTTTTCTCGCCTCGTGTATAGTCGTAGAGCGCGTCGTAGGTGGGCATGATACTGCCACCAGGATAGCCGAAGATGGTCTTCACGCCCTCGGCCTGTAGTGCGCGCATCAGCGCTTTTGCGCCTGTAATTCTATCTTTCAACATTTCTCTGATAAATATGTAATTTCTCCCCTCCCTCCAGGGAGGGGGCGGGGGAGAGTCTTAATCAATGATTCTAACGCCGCCCTTGTCTGCTGACGATACGCTCTGTGCATAGGCACGCAGCGCCTTGCTGACCACGCGATTGCGCTTCAGGGGCTGCTGAGGACGGGCTGCAAGTTCCTCGTCTGAGAGTCTTACGTTGATAGAACGGTTGGGGATGTCAATCTCGATGATGTCGCCATCCTTAATCTTGCCGATGTTGCCGCCAGAGGCTGCCTCGGGTGAGATATGGCCGATAGAGAGGCCGCTGGTGCCACCAGAGAAGCGTCCGTCGGTAATCAGGGCACACTCCTTACCCATATGCATAGACTTGATGTATGAGGTGGGGTAGAGCATCTCCTGCATGCCGGGACCGCCCTTGGGACCTTCGTGGGTGATGACGACGCAGTCGCCTTTCTTCACCTTACCGCCAAGGATGCCCTCGCAGGCATCTTCCTGAGAGTCGAAGACCACGGCAGGACCTTCGAAATGCCACAGACTCTCGTCAACACCGGCTGTTTTTACCACACAACCGTCCTGTGCGATATTTCCGAAAAGCACAGCCAGTCCGCCATCCTTGGTGTAGGCATGTGCGATATCACGGATACAGCCATTGGCACGGTCTGTGTCGAGTGATGGATATACCTCGCTCTGTGAGCCCATCTTGGTAGAGAATCGGTTGCCTGGGGCAGAGAAGTAGATACTAGTCTTACTAGTCTCACTAGTAATATCATAAGCCTTCATGGCCTCGCCCAGCGTCATGCCATCCACGCGAGGCGCATTGGTGCGGATAAGTCCGCCCTTGTTGAGCTCGTTCATGATGCCCAGGATGCCACCGGCACGGTTGCACTCCTGAACAGAGTATTTCTGCGTGTTGGGAGCCAGTTTGCAGAGGCAGGGCGTCTTACGACTCAGTTCATCGATATCCTTGATGGTGAAGTCGGCACCAGCCTCCTGAGCCACAGCCAGCAGATGGAGCACCGTATTGGTAGAGCCACCCATGGCGATGTCGAGGGTCATGGCATTGAGGAAAGCATCGCGCGTAGCGATATTGCGAGGCAGTACGCTCTCGTCGCCATCCTCATAGTAAGCCAGGGCATTCTTTACCACCTGACGGGCAGCAGCCTTGAAGAGTTCGATACGATTGGCGTGGGTAGCCAGGATAGTACCATTGCCTGGCAGAGAGAGGCCGATAGCCTCTGTGAGTGAGTTCATGCTGTTGGCAGTAAACATACCTGAGCATGAGCCGCATCCAGGACAGGCACAGCCTTCAATCTGAGCCATCTCCTCGTCGGATACAGAGGGGTCGGCACCCTTGATCATCGCTGTGATCAGGTCGGCATTCTCGCCACGCCATTTGCCTGCCTCCATAGGTCCGCCAGAACAGAACACGGTGGGGATGTTCAGGCGCATAGAGGCCATCAGCATGCCTGGTGTCACCTTGTCGCAGTTGGAGATGCAAATCATGGCATCTGCCTTATGGGCGTTGACCATATACTCCACAGAGTCGGCAATGATATCGCGTGAGGGCAGTGAATAGAGCATGCCATCATGTCCCATGGCGATACCATCATCAATGGCTATTGTATTGAATTCTGCTGCATAGCATCCCATGGCCTCGATTTCCTGTTTGACAATCTGACCAATCTCGTGCAGATGGGTATGACCAGGGACGAACTGGGTGAAGGAGTTGACAATGGCAATGATAGGTTTGCCGAATTGCTCACGTTTCATACCTGTTGCCACCCAAAGGGCGCGCGCTCCTGCCATACGTCTGCCTTCTGTGCAGATGCTACTTCTCAGTTGATGTTTCATAATCGTATCTTGATTTTCTTAAAGAACTGCAAAAATAAAGCATTTTCCGCAAATCACCAACACTTTCGTTAGTAAATTTGCGGAAAACTACCAAATTATAATTAAAATCAAAGATTATTCGAAAATCTGTTCAATGATTTCGTCAGCTTCACCAGGTGCGCCGTCAACGATGCGCATATCGTCCTCAGTGCTACACGGGTCAAATCCAGGGGGTAGGTCGAACTGGTCATCCTGTGAATAGGGCAGGGTGGAGTCGGCATAGATACTTTTCATGTAGAGACCGAAGATAGGCAGCGCCATGGAGGCACCCTGACCATAGGTCATGGAGTCGAAGTGGATATCGCGGTCATCACCTCCTACCCAGCAGGCAGAGACGAGTCTTGGGGCTACGCCCATAAACCATCCGTCGCTGTTGTTGGTGGTCGTACCTGTCTTACCGCCCAGCGGTGCCGTGATGTTATAGCGGAAGCGCAGGCGTCCGGCTGTACCGCCATCAACAACGGCACGAAGCATGTACAACATCTTGTCGGCTGCATCGCCACTGATAACCTCGTTCATGCGTGGCTTGAACTCGGCCAGCGTGTTGCCTTCGTTGTCCACAATCTTGGTGACGTACAATGGTGCCGAACGGATACCGTGGTTGATGAAGGCGGTGTAGGCACTGGCCATCTCGGCAACGGAAATCTCGCAGGGACCAAGGCACAGTGATGGTGCCGGGTGAATCTCAGGATTGCGGATGCCGTAGTTGTGGAGCAGGGTTACAAAACCTTCCGGTGTCAGACGGTGCATCATCAAATAAGCTGATATCCAGTTGTTTGACTGCTGAAGACCCCATTTCAGGCTTACCATCTCACCATAGCGTGCACGACTGCCGTTACGTGGGGTCCATGGCTTGCCGTTGACCATATAGGTCTCCTGCACATTGGGCACCTCGTCGCAGGGTGTCATACCGTTCTCCATAGCCAGTGAATAGAGGAAGGGCTTGATGGTAGAACCTACCTGACGGCGTCCCTGTGTAGCCATGTCGTAGGCGAAATGACGGAAATTGAGTCCACCCACATAGGCCTTCACGGCTCCTGTCTGGGGCTCCATGCTGAAGAAGCCTGTGCGCAGGAACGACTTGTAATAGCGGATAGAGTCCATCGGTGTCATCGTGGTGTCCACCTCGCCATGGTAGGTGAAGATGGTCATGGGCACGGGCGTTGCGAAGGCACGCCTGATTTCCTCGTCACTACTGCCACTGTTCTTCATCACGCGATAGCGCTCTGACTGACGGACGTTGCGCTGCAGAATCTTCTGTATCTCGGCCTGCGTCAGATTACGAGAATAGGGCGCGTTGGGCTTGTTGCGCATGGCCTTGTTGAACTCTGGCTGCAGATACTTCACAATATGGTCGTAGCAGGCCTGTTCGGCATACTGCTGCATGCGTGAGTCGATGGTGGTATACACCTTCAGACCATCTGTGTAGATGTTGTAGTGCTCGCCATTGCGATTCACGTTCTTGTTGCACCAGCCATACAGCGGATCCTGTTCCCAATAGAGGGAGTCCATGTAGTACTTCACGTAGTAACCGTCTGGATAGTCGGACCTTACGGGTTTCTTTGCCATCATGTAATGGGCCAGGAAATCGCGGAAATAGGTGGCTTCTCCGTCATTATGGTCAGCAACATGGAAGTTCAGGTTCAAAGGCACCTGGCAGCAACTGTCATACTCTTCCTGTGTGAGATAGTCGGCTTTCAGCATCTGGCCTAAGACGACGTTACGGCGCTCCAGTGAACGCTCGGGGTATCGCACAGGATTGAAATACGAGGGGTTCTTACAGAGGCCTACCAGTGTGGCACTCTCAGTAATCGTCAGTTCTGATGGCTCTTTTGAAAAATAGGTGTTGGCTGCAGTCTTGATACCCACCGCATTATGGAGGAAGTCGAAGTAGTTGAGATACATGGTGATAATCTCGTCCTTCGTGTAGTTTTTCTCCAGCTTCACGGCGATAACCCACTCAATGGGCTTCTGCAGGGCACGCTCCATCGTAGAATGGGCTGTCTCTGAGAAGAGCTGTTTGGCCAACTGCTGTGTAATGGTAGAACCACCACCGGCTGCTTTCTGACCCATGACGCCACGTTTGATGATGGCACGCCCCAGGGCGTAGAAGTCGATGCCGGAATGCTCATAGAAACGGGCGTCCTCAGTGGCCACAAGGGCTTGGATGAGCGACGGCGCTATCTCTGAGTAGTTTACCATGACACGGTTTTCACGGCTAATGCTCCATGTACCAAGCAGTTTTCCATCAGAGGAATATACCTGTGTGGCATAACGGTTGATGGGGTTCTGCAGGTCCTCGATAGGAGGCATGTAGCCTATCTTTCCTTCGGATATAGCCCAGAAACACACTGCTGCGCCGATGACAACAACGGCGAGCAGTGTCCATAGGAATCCGATAAACCATTTTCTCATATGCAATGGTGCTGTTTATTCCTCTTCTGGTGTGATGAGTTTATAACCTTTACCGTGGATATTGATGATTTCAATCTGTGGGTCATCCTTCAGATGTTTGCGCAACTTGGTGATATACACATCCATAGAACGGGCATTGAAGTAGTTGTCGTCAATCCAGATGGTCTTCAGGGCGAAGTCGCGCTGCAGGATCTCGTTGGCGTGTGAGCAGAGCAGAGCCAGGAGCTCATTCTCCTTGGTGGTCAACTTGGTCTGCTGGTCGCCGATGGTGAGCAACTGCTTCTGGGTGTCGAACACGAAGTTGCCGATGCGGTAAATGGTAGACTCCTTGTTCTTCTTACCACGAACGCGGCGCAGGATGGCCTCAATACGGAATACGAGCTCCTCCATAGAGAAGGGCTTGGTGATATAGTCGTCGGCACCCAGTTTGAAACCTTCCAGGATATCTTCCTTCAGGGTCTTGGCGGTGAGGAAGATGATGGGGATTTCGGCGTTGGCGGTGCGGATCTCCTGAGCCAGTGTGAAACCGTCTTTCTTGGGCATCATCACGTCGAGCACACAGATATCGAACTTGGTCTTTGTGAAAGCCTTGAAACCGGCTTCTCCATCAGGGCATAGCTCGGCCTCATAGCCTTTGGCTGCCAGATATTCACGCAACAACATGCCGAGGTTCTCGTCGTCCTCGCAAAGCAAGATTTTTAGTCTGTCTTCCATAATTCTAAATGTTTAAATGATTAATATTCTAATTGTTTAATTCTCTTGCAAAATAGGGAGCTTGACAGTGAACTTGGTGCCTTTGCCCAACTCACTCTCGCACTTGATCTCTCCGTCGTGCAGGTTGATAATCTCCTTCACGTAGGCTAGACCCAGTCCAAAGCCTTTCACATCGTGTACATTACCTGTATGGACGCGGTAGAATTTGTCGAAGACTTTCTTTACGTTCTCTTTCTTGATGCCTTGGCCGTCGTCGCTGATGGAGAAGCAGAGGTGCTCGCCCTCGTTCCATGTGCGGATATGGATATTGACGGGCTGGTCTGCCTTACGATATTTCACGGCATTGTCCAACAGGTTGGTGATGGCATTCTGGAAGTGCACCTCGTCCACGAAGATGGCAGAGTCAACGGCTTCTATCTCGGTGTTGATCTTGCCGCCTGTATGTTCTACGCGGAGATTAAAGGTTGCAGCAGTCTGCTCCAGGAGTTCGTTGAGGTCGAGCTCTTTCTTCTTGAAGGAGGTCGACTTTCTGTCGAACATGGACATCTGCAGCACTTTTTCTACGAGGAAACGCAGACGGCGCGACTCGTCGCCAATCACGGTGCTGAGGTGCTTCATCATTGTAGGACTCTTCGTAACTGACTCATCACCAAGCATCTGAGCGGCCAGTGAGATACTGCTGATAGGGGTCTTCAACTCATGGGTCATGTTGTTGATGAAGTCGTTCTTGATCTCTGTGTAACGCTTCTGACGGAAGATGACCACGATGGTGAAGATGAATGTGAGCAGCAGGACGATGGTGAAAATCACGGCAGGAATCATGAACCGTACACTGGAATAGATGTATGAGTCCATGTCTGGGAAGTGAATCCTGACAACGCCTCGCTTGTTGATGGCATCGTTGTGGAACAGGGTTTGTGAATAGCTCCACTGTTCACCTTTCTCGTTATATTCGGGACAACGGTAAATCTCACGTCCGTCGGCAGTAGATACTGTCAGGTGGTAGGGGATGTCGATACCGTTGTTCTGCAGTTCGTTGCGGATATCCTGGTCCAGGAGCTTGAAATTGATGCGCTCCTTCAGGGGCTTCTCACTGGCTGTATACAATATATTATATACGACTTCGTCGAGCAGGGCTTTCTGATAGACATAGCGATTGCGCACAATCTCCTGAAGCGATTTCGTAGCTTCCGACAACTGGTCCTTGTCTGTACGCATCATCATGGCCTTGGGCACATTGGCTGGCTTGGTGGCGAAGGTCTTCAGCTCAAACTCTGAATAGAAGGTGCCGTCCTCTGCTGATACGGAGAACTGATGGGCGTGCTGGATGCTGCCATCAAGTCCGTTGACAATGACGGAATCCTGTGAATAGGCTCTGCGCTCAACGTCGTTGACGTCTTTCTCAAGGTAGCGCAGCGTCTCGTTAAGCTCCAGATTCCTGGAGGCTTGATAAAGACTTCTGTTGACGCTCTCATCAAATTGTTCTTTCTTCATCTTGGCAATCTCTTCGATGTAAGAGATCTGCATGTAGAGTAATCCCAGGAAGGAAAGACCCATGATGATTGCTATGACCCATATCGTTGATTTCTTCATCTTCTTATTTTCTTGATTCGATGTCGCAAAGATAGGAAGTTTTTAAATACAACGGTATTTTTGGTTAATTGATTTTGTTAATATTTTAAGTATTTAACAATAAATTATTTGTGTAATTAAAAATATTGAATTATAAAGTGTCGTTTTGCTCAGCGTATGCAATGCTCGCTAACGAATTCTTCCCACTGTCCCTGATAGCCGTTGAATACGTTCAGGTCCACATGTCCCTGGATGCCTTTCACATAGCCGTCGGCGCTGAGTTGCCACAATGACAGATGGATGTCGGGTTTGTACTCGCCATAGCGCGCAATCCAGAAATGATAGTCTTTCTTCAGGTCTGGGGCATAGTCCAGCCAAGTGTTGACAAAGCGCTGGTTGATATACAGCAGTGGACGGACGCCCAGTCGTCTCTCTACAACCTTCAGGAAGGTACGGATATTCTTGAATAGTATCTCAGGACCGCCCATCTGCTTGATCATGGCATCACTGGGTTCTATGTCGAGCATTGGGGGCAGGTCGCCACGCTTAAAACTGGTATGTCTCAGGAAATGATTGGCCTGAGCTGTGGGATCCTGGCGGGTGGAGAAGAAATGATAGGCTCCAACGGGAATCTTGTTGAGATGACAACTCCTATAGTCGTTCGCGTAATAGCGATTCAGGATTGAGATGCCTTCCGTTGATTTGATATAGACAAACGAAACGGGATAGTCCACCTCGCCATTGACGCGATTGGTGCTGATACGGCGTCCAAGTCCCTTGATGCGTAGCTGCTTCCAGTTGATATTGAAGCGCTTACGCCCTTGTTCATGCTGGTAGCGCGAGATGTCGATACCATAGATGCGCTCTGTGGTATATACCATTCTTTCGCCCATATAGCGGTCTTTCTTCCAGATGCCGGCTTTCAGGAAATCGGGTGATACGCAGAAACCGAAGCCATGACGTCTGTCCATCTCCCAGTGACCTTCGTAGTATTGATAGTCGGCCGACTGGTAGGAACCGTGTCCACTGGCCATCATGTGTCTGTCGAACTGGCCTGCATAGGTGCCGTGGGCGTCAATGCGGATGCCGTACATCAGTGTGTCGGCATGAAACTGACCTATGATAATGCGACCATACATATCTTTTGTCAGGCATTTCCCTTCGCGGGGATAGTCTTTCAGATGCAGGAAACTGGTCATCGTCAGTTTGCCTTTTGGCATATAGGCAGCTAAGGTGGAGTCACCCTTTTCAGCATAACGGGCAACCATATCAAAACCTTCGTCCTGGACGGAGTGGCGTTGTAGGTAATAAGTGAGCTCGTTTTGTATCTGTTGGTGTTTTGTACTAAACGAACTGATAGCTAATATGATGGATAATAAGTAGTGCATAATCAGGCGCGTTGATTCGCCTCCCAGGATAATAATGCTTTAATAAATGTTTCGTATGGGTTGTTGCGGAATTTCTTGGCTTTTGTCGCTTCTATTAATGTGTAGATTAAATAGATGAGCGTGCAGAGCAGGAAACCTGACGAATAGGCGTAGAGTGCTGTGTTTGAACCTCTTACTAAAAGACTGAACAATGCCACAGGGATGATAAATGCCAATCCCAGGATGATGTAGCGACGGGTACGCCAGGAGTCCTTGAAGTCCTCGAATTTCTGTTTCTTCTCCAGATAATCCTCGAAGGCTTTCTCCGTGATGTGGTAGTTTTCTATTCTGGGCAGGGTGGGGTCGTCCTTGTGGTCTGTACGGATATCCCAGATGTGTCCCTGGATAGATTCTAAGGATATGTGGTCTATATATGAACGGTCTATCTGAAACATAATATTAAAATTTAAGCCCCCTGATGGCTCAGGGGGCTTTTATTGTTTAGCAAAGTCTGCGAGAGCCATCGCCAATGACTACGTCATAAACCTTGGGCTCATGGCCATACTTGGTGTTGAACTTCTGTTTGGCAGTCTCGACGAACTGCTTATACAGGTCATTGCGTACCAGGTTGATGGTGCAGCCACCGAAGCCGCCGCCCATGATACGGGAACCGGTAACGCCGCATTCCTTGGCGATATCGTTCAGGAAGTCGAGTTCCTCACAAGAAACCTCGTAGTCTTTTGACAGACCTTCATGTGTCTTGTACATCAACTCGCCCACCTTCTCGTAGTCGCCTTCGTTCAGGGCATCGCAGACTGCCAGTACGCGGTCCTTCTCGCCAAGCACGAACTTAGCGCGCTTGTAGTCCTCTTCACCAACCTCGGCCTTCACCTCTTCGAGCTGCTCCCATGTGCAGTCGCGCAGGGTCTCAAACTTGCCCTCGGGGTGCTTAGCCTGGATGTGCTTCACCACGTTCTCGCATGAGTTGCGACGATCGTTGTAGGGTGAGCCAGCCAACTGGTGCTTCACTACAGAGTCGAGCAATACCAGACGATAGCCATCGGGCTTGAATGGGAAATACTCGAACTCACGACTGCGACAGTCAAGGCGCATCAGACAGCCTGCCTTGCCGAATACAGAGGCAAACTGGTCCATGATACCGCAGTTCACGCCGCAGTAGTTGTGCTCTGTTGCCTGACCAGCCAGCACCATGTCCCATTGAGAGACCTTGTTGTCGCCGAAGATGTCGTTGAGGCCACAGGCAAAGCAGCTTTCCATGGCAGCACTTGAAGACATACCGGCACCGAGGGGTACATCACCAGCAAAGGCAATGTTGAAACCCTTCACGGGAACACCCAACTTCTTCATTTCCAATGCGATGCCGTAGATGTAGCGGGCCCAGGAAGCCTTGGGACCTGCAGGGTCGCTCAACTTGAAGTCCACACGGTCCTTCAGGTCGATAGCATAGGCCATCACGGTGTCTTCTGTGTCGTTGGCGCGCATTTCAGCGATTACTCCTTTGTCTACCGCGCCAGGGAAGACAAATCCGCCGTTATAGTCAGTATGTTCACCAATCAGGTTGATACGGCCAGGAGATGCATAGACATTTCCTGTCTTTCCGTCAAAGTGCTTGATGAAGCGACTTCTTACAAATTCAATATCCATAGATGTATTTTAGTTCTGTTTTATTTGACAACGCCAAACTTGTAAATTGTCTTCTGCTTGTAACGCTCACCTGGATTCAGGATAACGCTGGGGAAGTAGGGACGGTTGGGAGAGTCGGGGAAGTGCTGTGCCTCCAGACATACTGCTGAACGGCGGGGGAAGGTCGCACCGTTAGCTCCCTTGTAACCATTCAGGTAGTTACCTGTGTAGAGCTGCATACCAGGCTCTGTGGTGTAGCACTCCAGCGTACGTCCGCTCTTGGGTTCTGTCAGACGTACGGCGAAACTCAACTCACCCTCTTCCTGCTTGTTCAGTACGTAGTTGTGGTCATAGCCCTTACCAAACTTAATTTGCTCATTGTCTGCATCAATCTCCTTGCCGATAGCCTTGGGCTGACGGAAATCGAATGGTGTGCCTTCTACCTTCAGGATCTCACCTGTAGGAATGGCTGTTGCGTCGGTGGGCAGATAGAAGTCTGCGTTAATCTCGCAAACCAGATCGTCTACTGTAGGAGTAGGATCGGCTGTACCTGCCAATGAGAAGAAAGCGTGGTGTGTCAGGTTGACAACGGTCTTCTTGTTGGTGGTAGCCAGATACTCCAATACGAGTTCATTGTTATCTGTGAAGGTGAATTCTACTGTGACGTCGAGCTCGCCTGTGTAGCCCTCTTCACCGTATGAAGAAACACGGTGCAAAGCCAGTGAACGTGGACCCATCTGACGGGCATCCCATACCTTTGCGTTGAATCCCTTCAGACCGCCGTGCAGGTGGTTAGGACCATCGTTGAGTGCTACCTGATACTCTTTGCCGTTCAGGATGAACGTACCTTTGCAGATACGGTTACCCCAACGACCAATCAGTGTTGAAAGGTATGGTTCGTTTCCACTCATAAGCTGCTGGATATTGGCGTGTCCCTGAATGACGTTGCCAACGTTGCCGTCTTTGTCGGGAACCATGATGGCACAGATAGCACCGCCATAGTTTGAGATAGCTACTTCGTAACCCTTGCGGTTGCGTAAAATGTAAAGGTCGGTTTTCTTACCATTAATTGTGGTCTGGAAGTCTTCGCGCTTCAGACCACACAGATTCGCATTTTCTGTTGTGTTCGCCATAATGTTTGTTTTTAGTTACGAATTAATTATTCCTTTTGCAAAGTAACAAAAAAATACCGACTTGTGCAAACAAATCGGTAAAAATTTGGTGTTAAAAACAACTAAATGCGCGATTTCATAAAGTCTGATACCACATACGTACTGCCGCCTACAAAGATAAAGTCCTCATTGGTAGCACCTTGCATGGCTGCCTGGTATGCTTCCTCTACTGTGGGGTAACATTCGCCTTTCAGACCGAATTGGTCGCCGAATATCTTCAGAGAGGTCTCAGGGAAAGCACGCTTCGTACTTCCTTTAGTATAATAATAGGTGGCGTTTTTGGGGAGCAGTGACATCACGGTATAGATGTCCTTGTCCTCCACCAGTCCGAAAACGATGCGCAGTTCGCGGCATTTCGTGTTCTCAAGTTGCTTGCCCAGGTATTCCCAAGCGCCGGGATTATGACCTGTGTCACATACCACGGTGGGATTCTGTCGGATAATCTGCCAGCGTGCCATCAGTCCCGTGATGTTTGTCACATTCTTGAAGGCATTTTCTATCTCAGAGATGGTATTCTCGTTGTGCCCGCTTTCTGGGTAGGCCGACATGTATCCCAGTTTCTCCAACTGATGCATGGTTTCCAGAACCGTTTTCATGTTCTTTGGCTGGAACGATCCTGACAGTTCGCAAAGGAAGTCGCCGTAGTGCTTTGTATGATATTTGATGCCTGAACCGTTGGGCTCTTCTTCCCACGAGATTACTTCATCCTGTTCTTCAGCGTAGGTAATCGGTGAGTGGGCCTCTGCTGCCAGTGTGTCGAACACGGCTTTTGTCTCAGCTGTCGACTCGCCTATGACCACGGGAATGCCGCGTTTGATGATACCGCCTTTCTCTATCGCAATCTGTTCCAGACTGTTACCGAGTAATTGGGTGTGGTCCAGTGAGATGTTGGTGATTACGGATAGGATAGGGGTGATGATGTTCGTGCAGTCCAAGCGTCCGCCCAGGCCTACCTCTACAACGGCGATATCTACGTCCATCTCCTTGAAATACTTGAAAGCCATTGCTGTGGCTATCTCAAAGAAGGTGGGGTTGAATGATTCGAAGAATGATTTCTCTGTTTCCACAAACTTCGTGACGTAGTCCTCGCTGATAGGTGTACCGTTCACGCGGATACGCTCCTTGAAGTCAATGATGTGGGGCGAAGTGTAGAGTCCTACTTTGTAGCCGCATGTCTGCAACTGGGCTGCCAACATGTTTGACACGGAGCCCTTGCCGTTTGTTCCTGCAATATGGATACTGCGGAAGTGCTCGTGCGGATGACCGAAGTGCTCGTCCAGTTTTAGGGTGTTCTCCAGTCCTTCTTTGTAACCGCCAACACCTTGATGTTCAAAATTCGATGTCTTGCAGAACAAATATTCTGTTGCTTCTTGGTAGGTCATGAGAGTTGAAATTTAATTGAAGTAGTTCTTGAAACGTTGGAAGATGCTCTCTTTCGTTTGGTTGTCGCCTTTGAAGTTGTCACTGCCAACAAAGCTCTCGATGGCTTTCTTCTCTTCGCGCGAGAGTGTCTTTGGTACGTACACACTGATATTGACCACCAAGTCGCCGCGTCCGCTTCCGTATCCCTGAACAGCAGGCAGTCCCTTGCTTCTCAGGCGCATGGTCTTACCAGGCTGTGTGCCGTTCTCAATTTTAATCTTCAGATTATTGCCCTCGATGGTGGGGATATCTACCTCACCTCCAAGTGCTGCTGTTGGGAAGTCGAGCAAGAGGTTGTATATCAAATCGTTACCGTCTCTGACAAAAAGCTTGTGGTCTTCCTCTTCAATATATACCTGGATGTCACCGGCAACGCCTCCGCGATGGCCGGCATTACCCTTTCCTGGTACGTTGACTACCATGCCTTCGGCTACACCAGCGGGGATATTGATTTCTACTACTTCCTCACCCTTGGTCACACCAGTGCCACTACAATGCGGACACTTGTTCTTGATAATCTGACCCTCACCCTGACAGGTAGGACATACACCTTGTGTCTGCATCATACCAAAGATGCTCTGTGTGGTGTGGGTGATAACGCCTGAACCATGACAGGTAGGACAGGTCTCTCTGCCACTACCGTCGGCAGCACCTGTGCCGTGACAGTGTGAGCAGGTGGTATCTTTTCTAACCTTGAATTTCTTGGTAACACCCTGATTGATCTCTTCCAGCGTGAGGCGTACCTTTAGTCGCAGGTCGCTGCCTCTGTGCTGCTGAGGGCGTCCACCGCGTCCGCCGAAGCCTCTGAATCCGTGTCCGCCAAAGATATCACCAAACATAGAGAAGATGTCGTCCATATTCATAGACGCACCGCCGAAGCCTCCAAAGCCTCCTGATCCGCCACCCATAGGTCCGTTGAAACCAAACTGGTCGTACTGCTGACGCTTCTGTGGGTCGTGCAGGATGTTGTAGGCTTCTGCGGCCTCCTTGAACTTCTCCTCTGCCTGTTTGTCGCCAGGGTTACGGTCGGGGTGATACTTGATGGCAATTTTTCTGTATGCCTTCTTAATCTCTTCTTCCGAGGCCGTCTTCTCTACACCAAGTACCTCGTAGTAGTCTCTTTTTTGTGCCATTAATTGTCAGTTCTTATTGTCCTACGGCTACTTTAGCGTAGCGAATCACTTTGTCGTTCAGTTTATAGCCAGGAGCCATGCAGTCGATGACTTTTCCTTTCTTGTCGTCGCCCATGCCAGGAACCAGGGCTACTGCCTCGTGCAGGCTGGTGTCGAAGTCGGCATCCTCTGTCTCAATCTTGCTCACGCCCTGAGCCTCCAGCGCCTTCATCAACTTCTGGTAAATCAGTTGCATACCTTCACGCAGAACCTGTGGGTCGTCTGTCTTCTCGCCATTGGCAATGGCGCGCTCCATATCGTCGATAACGGGGAGTAGGGCTGTGATGGTCTTCTCTCCACCATTCAGAATCAGTTCTGAACGCTCTTTCAGCGTACGCTTGCGATAGTTGTCAAATTCTGCCATCTGACGGAGTAATTTGTCCTTCAGGTCGGCAATCTGAGCTTCTGCAGCTTTCAGAGGATCTGTCTCTTCCTCAGCTTCCTCAACTTTTGCGTCAGTCTGTTCTTCTGTCACTTCGTCAGTAGGGGTTTCTACTGCCATATCGTCAGTATTTACCTCCTGCTCTTCTTTCTTTATATCTTTTTCTTCCATAATTCTAATGTTTTTCTTTATCCATGCAAAAAGCATGCCAAGCAAAACTGGTGTTCTGCTGGGCAAAACTGTCGAAGGCTGCTTTTCCACTGTTTCCATAGCAGAAGAGGCCTACGCGGATGCCTTTCCAATAGCCGGCACGCATGGGGAATGCGTCGCCCGCTTGGATGAAACGGGTGCCATCGGTGCTGTAGGAGAACTGGTGACGATTAGCCTGACAGTCGTTATTAATGCGCACCCAGAGCTTCTGGAACTTACCCTTCTGAATGACTTCACGCTTGCCTTGAGACTCAATGAAAATGCCGTCTTTACAGAGGCCGATGCCATGGAATGTCTTGCCACTGCAGAAGAGACCGGCATAGCAGTTGCCCTGTGCGGTGAGTAGGGTGGTGCTCTCGCTTTGATAGCCAATGACCTTCTGCGTGAGCATATTCCTACAGAGTTTCAGACTATCAGCGGGCTGGGCTTTTAGCGTAAGCCAGCCTTTTTTCTCCTTCAAGCTCCAGTGGGTGTCAACGGGATTGTGGTTCCACTGCCATTGCAGACCTAGTGTGGATGATGAAAATTCATCGTCTGTTTGTGGGAGAAATTGCAAGGATGAAGTTATCGGCTTCTGCCATTCAGAAACGGGTTCACCAATACCATTGCCATCATAATCGACTCCCATGAGGGGCCAATCGTCCTGCCAGCGAACGGGTTGCAGGTGAACCACGCGCCCTAAGACGGGCGTTTCCTGGAAATGGTAAAACCACCAGGTGTCATCGGGGGTATCGACCAAGGCACCCTGATGAGGGCCGTTGATGGAGGTAGAACCCTGTTCGAGCACGATTTTTCGCTCGTAGGGTCCATAGATATTCTTGGCTCTCAGTACTGTCTGCCAACCAGTTCCTACACCGCCCTCGGGGATGATGAGGTAGTAATAGCCATTACGCTTCATGAACTTAGTGCCTTCGGCGATAGGACCTTCATAGACGGTGGTACCCTCGTCGAGCAGTTGTTTGCCATCGGCCGACATCCGATGTACGATGATAGGACCTGCACCATGTTTGCTGCGACCTAAATAGGCTTGTCCGTCCTCATCCCAGAATGGGCAGGGATCTTCCCATTTGACCACGCGTCTGACCAGGTGAAGGGGTGCCCAAGGGCCGTGCGGGTCTTTTGCGGTAGTCATATAAAGTCCCTCTTCTGGGGTACAGAAATAGACGTAGAAGAGACCATCGTGATAGCGGATGGCAGGTGCCCACGAACCACCGGCGTAATGCTTGTTCTCGTCCCATCCAGGCTCGTTGAAGCGACTGTATATCTGACTGGTATACTGCCAATTAATCATATCGTCTGATTCCAATACCTGCATGCCGAGGAAATGAAAATCGGATGCTACCATATAGTATTTCTTGCCAACACGAATGACGTCAGGATCGGAGAAGTCGGCATTGAGCACGGGATTCTTGTAGGTGCCGTTACCTTGGTCGCCCCAGCCCTCTGTATCGCTGCGCACAAAGTCGGGACGTACATCGGGGGCATCAGTCCTAATGTCGATGTTATTGAAATGTACATTACGGGTGTGTCGCAGATAAAAAACCTTAGCAGGCAGGTTGCCCCACATAGTGGCCTCGGGGTAGGCTTTTTCCTTTTCGTTAGCTATGGAGTCGTTGATGGCCTTGAGGTCGATTTCGTTCACGCCTCCCTGATGTTGGATGGTGATATTCGATAGCCATATGTTGCGCACTGGATAGCCTAGCAGACCTGTGATAGAACAGCCCACAGGACCAGCATTCCGAATATGGAAGTTTTCCAAACGGATACCGTCAATACGACCTACGTGGTTTATGGGAATCAGTTCGGTGATGGTGTCATCATTGCCCGTGCCACTGAGCGCTTTCCCTGCTTCTTTCAATTTATAACCTCGTCCACGATTGCCTAAACGGATAAAGATGGGCGACTCGGTGCCTTCAACGGTGAAGTCTGATGCGCTAACATTCTCGAGCATTCCACCATCCACAATCTCCAATGAGAGGGCCGACGTTCCAATTTTAGAAGGAGCACCAAAGAACTGGCTTGACTGGTCACTGCTGGGTTTAACCACGATACCTGAAATATTGATATTGCGGAAGCCTCCATTGGTCTCTGTTCCCAGTTTTACGGCGTTGCAATGGCTGGATATCACGCAGTCACAGATTCGGATATTTTCGCAGAGACGAGGTGAAGTGCTCTTCAGTGTGATACCATCGTCGTCGCTATCGGCTATAATGCCTCTGACAATGACTTCATGACAGCCATCGATATCAAGCGCGTCATTGTTGTAGTTGTTGCGATTGAACACCTTGATGCCTTCTATTCTTACGCGGTCGCAGGCCAGATAGTGTTGCATCCAGCAACCGGAGTTCTTAAGGGTGATGTCCTTGATGGTGATATCCTGACTTTGGATGAAACGGATGAGGTGGGGACGAGTGATGCCCTCGTCGTTCCAGGTGAGTTTCTTGAAGGCGCGACCTTGTCCGTCGATGGTGCCAAAGCCATCAATCACTACGTTTTTCACGTTGTCGGCATAAATCAACTGGATGGTTGAGGTCTGCGTGCGCAATGATACGTAATCAGACTTCATAGGCAGATACTCCTTCAGGTCCGTGCTACCAAAGAGCGTAGCCCCTTGTTCCAGATAGAGGTTTACACCTGATTTCAGTACGATAGAGCCAATTTTATATTGGCCGGTGGGTACTACCACTCTGCCGCCTCCCGCCTTCGCACAGTCGTCAATTGCCTGCTGCACGGCTTTTGTACTGAGCATTGTGGTATCCGTTTTTGCGCCATATGCCACAATATTATAATCACGTGCCCCTGCCTTTCCTGCCCATAGTGACAGGATGAGCGTAGTCATCAAAATAGTTTTCCTCATTATTATTTTGTTTATGTGTGCAAAGGTAATATTTTTTATTTTGTTTCCTTTGCCTAATAATGATATTTTTTTACCTTTGCATACAGATTTAAACTTTAACTTAAAACATGAAGGAATTTTTTGTAATCTTAGCAACCTTTGCCTTTGTGGCTTGTGGCGGAAGTAAAACACAGAAAGATAACGTTTCTGTGCAAGATGTAGATAGTATTCGGACATCATTAGTTGACTCTGCAGATAGTACAGAGAACAATACCTTCCACGTACAAGAAGATACATTAAAACAATTAAATGCTTTCGCCTCATTCACAGAAACACAGCCGGAATCAGTCAAAGAACTTATTGCAGGTTTCAGGTTTGGAAGAAGTGTGAAACAAAATGTTGACCATGCCTATCATTTGCCAAGACTAGAGTGTGACCAGTTCCGACTGGACTTGGATAGCATTTCTTACTGTGCAACTACAGGTAAGAGCCTGTTTTATGAAGATAAGTTGTATGCATTTAACGTCTACATAACATGGCGTTATCATGGTTTGGAGGATTGGGCAGACCTGACTAAAGCGGATTTTGATTCGCTTGCAACTTATTTCAAGAGCGTATATGGTTCAGATTCAAATAAATATATGTATACGGAGGCGGATACAGCTGATATATTATCTTTTTCTACTCATCATTGGAGAAAGAAAAATCTATACTTCCGTCTCTATTGGATTCCTGAAAACATAGAAGGAGCAAATGTAATAGGTATGGAATTTATCAATGGCCCTGTTTATCGTAAGGCATTGATAGAGCAGGAGAAAAGATTGAGCCCACGTTAAGAGGTGGGCTCAATAAGATTTTACTCTTCTACGATGGGATAGAGTTCGATGAACTCACCCTGATGATTTTGTCCGTCATTAATCAGTTCGGCTGTTTTCTGACCTACAGTCTCGATATCGTGGAAACCAGGCAGAGACATGTTGCCATTCAGGTCGGTGGTAGTGGGACCTGGGTGTACTGAGAAAATCTCTACGGGCGTATTGCTCTGTTGGAATTCTATTGCCATCACGCCCATCATGGCATTCAGGGCGGCCTTGCTGGCAACATAAGCCAAAGGATGCCAGTAGGGACTGATTTCTGAAGGCACGGTGATATTCACAATGCGACCATTATTGTTCGCTAATACTGGGAGCAAGGCTTTTGTTAGCGCCCATGTGCCGATGAAGTTCACATCCAGTGTTTCGCGGATATCGTTCAATTCCGTGTGAGCGCTATCTACACTCATGTCGCCAGGAATGCCAGCATTGTTGACAAGGAGTGAAAGGTTGGGGTAATTCTCGCTGATTTCTTTTGTAGCCTGATTGATACCATTCAGGTCCTTCAGTTCGATATTCACATAGCCCAGTACGTTGACGCCAGCAGCTTTCAGTTCGCAGATGGCTTTCTCAGCACGCTGCTCGTCGCGTGCACTGATTATCACGTTCCATCCGCTTAGGCCCAGATGCTTTGCAATGCCAAAGCCGATGCCTTTGTTGGCACCTGTCACCAAAACAATCTTTTCGTTTGCCATTTTTTTTCTGTTTTAATAAAGTTTTTGCAAAGGAACTCATTTATCTCTGTACCACCAAACATTGTTCCTATCATGCAAAAAAGAACTACAATTTGGGTAAGTAAAATGAAATAAATGCTTTTTTGTTTTGCGTTTCAATTGGTTTGCACTACCTTTGTGCCATAAAAACATCAAAACTTAAATGAAACAATACCTTGACATACTGGATCGCATCCTAAAAGAGGGGACGCAGAAAGGTGACCGTACGGGTACGGGCACACTGAGCATCTTTGGTACGCAGAGTCGTTATGACCTAAGTAAGGGATTTCCTCTTCTCACTACAAAGAAGTTGCACCTCAAGTCGATTATCTACGAATTGCTGTGGTTTCTTAATGGCGACACAAATGTGAAATACTTGCAGGATAACGGTGTAAGGATATGGAATGAATGGGCTGATGAGAACGGCGAACTTGGACCCGTCTATGGGCACCAATGGCGCTCTTGGCCAGACTACGACGGAGGTACGATAGACCAAATAAAGTATGTGGTGGATCAGATTAAGAATAATCCTAATTCGCGACGTATGATTGTATCGGCGTGGAACGTGGCTGAGGTGAACAAGATGGCGTTGCCTCCTTGTCACACGATTTTCCAGTTCTACGTGGCCGACGGCAAGTTGTCATTGCAGCTATATCAGCGTAGTGCAGATACCTTCCTGGGTGTACCGTTTAACATCGCATCGTATGCCCTGTTGTGTATGATGATGGCACAGGTGTGTGGACTGAAACCTGGTGAGTTCATTCATACTACAGGCGATACTCATCTGTATCTGAACCATTTGGAACAGGCCCGCTTGCAGCTCACGCGTGAGCCTCGACCTCAGCCCACAATGAAGATTAATCCCGACGTGAAGAGTATTTTCGACTTCAAGTATGAGGACTTCCAATTAGAGAATTATGATCCCTGGCCACATATTAAAGCAGAGGTAAGCGTATGATATCAATGATTGCCGCCGTAGCGAAGAATCGCGCTATTGGCTTTGAGAATAAACTGATTTACTGGTTGCCCAATGACCTAAAGCGTTTTAAGGCTTTGACAACGGGACACACCATTGTGATGGGACGTAAG
This sequence comes from Prevotella communis, assembly GCF_022024115.1. Classification (NCBI taxonomy): domain Bacteria; kingdom Pseudomonadati; phylum Bacteroidota; class Bacteroidia; order Bacteroidales; family Prevotellaceae; genus Prevotella; species Prevotella communis. The sequence goes on along the minus strand of NZ_CP091792.1, from coordinate 2,295,681 downwards.
ACGTTTGAGAGTCTGCCAAAAGGGGCTCTTCCTAATCGCAGGAACTGCGTGCTGACAAAGAGTTCTAAAGAACTTCCAGGTTGTGACTGCTTTGATAGTTGGGACGACTTTTTCAAGAGTTGCAAGCCTGATGAGGATATCTATATCATTGGGGGCGCCAGCCTTTATACAAACCTGTTGGACAAGGCCGACCGTCTCTGTCTGACGGAGATTGACGATACACCTGCGCAAGCCGATACGTTTTTCCCTGAATATGAGGAAGACTGGCAAGAAAAATGGCGCGAAGATCACCCCGCGGATGATCGTCACGCCTATCCTTATGCGTTTGTTGACTATGTAAGACGTTAAGACTATCTCACATCAGCCCATCTTACATTAGTCATCAAGGTCTACCATGTCCATTACGGGCAACTGTCTCTCGAAGGCTGAGTGAAATGAAATCAGCGTCTGCGAACTGCTAAGTCCTAAAGGCTGCAGTTTGTCATGGATGATGGTGAGCAGATGGTGATTGTTCTGAGCATAAATCTTAATAAACATATCGAAATTTCCCGTGGTGTAATGGCATTCCGTTACCTCGGGAATTTTCTTTAGTTCCTCTAATACTTGGTCAAAATCCTCAGGATTTTTCAGGTTCAAACCAATGAAGGCACAGGTCTCATAACCCACCTTCTCAGGGTCGATAAGGAACTGTGAGCCTTTCAGGATACCGATATTGGTCAATTTCTGGATGCGCTGGTGAATGGCTGCTCCACTCACGTCACATACACGTGCTACTTCTAGAAAAGGAATACGTGCGTCGGCGGCGACAAGCTTCAGAATCTGCTTGTCCAGTCTGTCAAGTTTTTCTTTTGCCATATTCTTAATTTTAAATCTTAATTCTTGTTTGTTTTCTCTACTGCTGAATAATTGATTTTTAGTGCAAACGATTGTTGCAAGGCTTTTTTAATTTGAGCTATCATGCCGAATGGTACGTCGCGGTCGGCCTTGATGGAGACTGTCATTCTGGGTTGGTCTTCTGAATTCATCTGGGCTTTCTCGGTTTCCACGAAGGCTTTGATGTCCGACATGGTGGCCAGTTTGTTGTTTAGTTGGATATAGAAACTATCGGCCGGTTGACCTGGTACACGACCTACGTAGATGGTGCTGACTGATGACTTGTGAGTCAGCTTTCGTACTTCTGTTCCCTTGGGCACATCGTAACGCACCTGTAAGTCGACATCCCTCATGTGGGTGACAATCATGAAGAAGAAGAGCACGGTGAATATCAGGTCGGGTAGGGCTGCTGTATTCAGACCTGGCATCTCATGTTTCTTTCTGCGAAAAACTCCACGTTTCATGATGACTCACCTCCTTTCTCTTCAAGAGCCTGCTCGCTGATGCGCTGGGGATAGACCAGGGCAATGGCATCTCGCTGCTCTGCATTACACTGAGCGTAGGGGTGCTGGAATTGTTTGAGGGCCAATTCGTTGCGTAGGTGGTTGTAGCCTGCTACCACAGCATTCTGCATCTGGAAATAGGAGTCGTAGGTAGCCTTTGGGCTGACCTCAACGATAATCACATGACGATCGCTGACCTTACAGCGTCCCAAAAGGTGCACTTCGCGTACACTCAGTTCGGGCAGGGTGGGGTCATCGGCAGTATTAGCTACGAAATCTTCTACACGCTTAGACAAATCATCGATTGCCATAGGCTCATCGTTGCAGGTGAGCTGATTGTTGGCGTCGAGTTTGAGGCAGAGGGCATTACGTTGTTTAACTACCAGTTCCTCTTCTTTCGTCAGATCATCTGGCGGAGGCAGTTGGCGAGGCAGTCCCCAGTCAGTGTCCATGGATGAGGTCACGAGGAAGAAGATCAACAGCATGAATGATATATCCGCTGTCGATGTGGTGTTCAAACCTGGCATCTCCTTTTTTTTCCTCGTAAACATGAATCTAAACTATTAGTCGTTGTGGGTGGTATATTGATGAACAATAGACCATATAACAAGACCTGCTAGGAGGCCCATCAAAATATAAATCGTATAGAGTAGAACGTCAACCATTTTTTTTTCTTAATGCGCTAGCAAATTATTCACTTTTCGCTCTTCGCTTTTACTTTTGCAAAGATATCCATCAGGTTGATGGCTCCCTCTTCCATCTGAGTAGTCAGACGGTCAATGCGAGAGTTGACAAAGTTGTAGAACACCTGCAGAATAAGTGCCACGATGATACCAAAGATAGTGGTAATCAGGGCTACTTTCATACCTTCTGCCACGATGGTAGGACTAATGTCGCCCTCGGCCTGAATCTGGTCAAAAGCCATCACCATACCAATCACTGTACCTAGGAATCCCAGTGAGGGAGCAATAGCAATACAGAGCTTGATCCATGAACAACCACGCTCCAGACGTGAGGTGAGCACTGTGCCATAACTGATGATGCTACGCTCGATGTCCTCAGCAGATTCGTTGATATGCATTAGTCCCTGATAGCAGACGCTGGCCACTGGACCACGGGTGTTGCGACAGATGGTCTTAGCACCTTCCACATCGCTACTCTCTACTTTCTTCTCGATATCAGAGAGCAACTTCTTGGTGTTTACCTCGGAACGTGTCAGATAGATGATTCGCTCAATGCAAAGAGCCAAACCGATAATCAGGACAATAGCAACAAGCGACATATAACGTGGATCACCCTCAATGAATTTATTCTTCAATTCCTGATGCATCCCAATGTCTTCTGCTGCCATCTCGGCCAGTTCTGCCATATCCTCGTTGCCAATCATCTCTTCTATGGACATGTCGGCATCACTACTGTCAACCACAACGGCCTCTGTCGTCTGTTTGGTTGAATCCTGTGCATAAACAGTTTGCCCCATGAGCAGCAATCCGGCTGCAAAAAGGGCAATTGTAAGTTTTTTCATTCTTTCTTGTTACAATTTGGCCGCAAAGGTACTAAAAAAAGGTAAAAACTAAAAGTGAATGGAAAAAAAAATGCTACTGCCTAATATTTTTTAAATATGTATTCATATTAGACGGTAGCAAATTATTCTTTTTTTACGTTTCTGCTATTCTTTCTTGTAGTCTGACTCTGTCATGAACAGATAGGATGGACGATAACCTCCGAAGTCGACAACAATTTTTTCAAAGACGATGCCAGGATGCTTGGGCTGTAGTTTCAGCTCATGAACATCGCTATCACCCACAGGCAGTTCTATCACTTTCTCCACAACACGGCGGGCAATGGTGGGATAGAACTCGGAATACATATAGGGCTGGCGATCTACAAGGGTCTTGTTGAAATTGATGGTCTCTGGCTTTGTGTTGTCTATGCTGATAGTGCACTCATGACCACCGATGTTGAGGAAATCGAGGGTTGACTTTACTATAACGCGTACCTTTACTGTCTTCGGTGCATCCTTGGGTAAGGTGAAACGATAGGTCAGCGAGGCGTCACCTACGGGGCTTGTATAGGGTGTTAAAGCTACGGCACTACGTGTGCGACCGTAATAGGGATAGACGCTCCATTGAGTATCGCCATCGGCTTTGCTGGCAAAAAAGTGCTCGGCCTCCATAGATATATAGCCATTGCTAGGAGTGAAGACATAGCCACCCAGTCCCTTGTCTTCAACCTTCTTGGTAGTGGGCAACATGTCACGACGGAAATTGTCGTTCCAGGAGCGATAACCAATATGTTTCTGGGTCATCATACCATCCCATTTACCTTGACTCATCTCCTTATTATAATAGGCACAGAGCAATGAGTCGCGCTTGAAGCAGTCGGCAACATGCTTCGCCCATTTGTTGGCATCTGGACTATTACGTTCTGCCAGGTATAGGTTCATGGCTTGAGCATAGTACATGTCATAGAGGTTGGCCATTGCTTGAACGGGGAAGAGTATCAACTGGCGATAGGCATCATGCTTCTCCTGTGGTATTTCTGCAAAGAGGCGGAGGGCACGTGTCTCCAGACGCAGATACTCGTCGGCCACCTTTTTCCATTCGCCAGTCTCCACATTATAGGTACGAGCATCCAACATCTCGGGGGTGACGCGTGCCATATACTGACAGTTCTGGTTGTAGATATCTGCAGCTTCCTTGGCAACCTCGCATCCGAGTGTTCTACGGAAGAACTTTGTTGTATGGTCGGTCACGTTTTGTAAGTTGTACTCTTTGGGATTCCAAGCCATATCCATAAACAACTGGATGGGATATTCCATAGGCTTTAAGTCGCCCACATTCAGAATCCACATACGTTGTATACCGTGGTCGTAGGCCAGTGAGAGTTGTTCAAACATCTGTTGGGTCTGGGTCACGTTAATCCATTTCGAATTACGAGGTGCTCCTACATAGTCTACGTGGTAGTAGATACCCCATCCGCCTTTGCGGCTGCGCTCTTTGTCGTTTACTGGTACACGACGGATATCGCCCCAGTTGTCATCACTGATGAGAATCATAACGTCATCGGGTACGCGCAGCCCTGCATCATAATAGTCTTGCACCTCTTTATATAATGCCCATACTTGTGTGGTCTTCTCTGCAGGTTTACCTGTCACATCCTTGATAATCTGACGCTGGTTATTGATGATACGCTCCATCAGTTTTGTATCTGCCTTGTCGCTCATGGCTTCATCACCGTCGCCACGCATACCGATGGTCACGATATCCTCAGTACCTTTCATGCGCTCAATACCCTCACGGAAGAACTGATCAAGTTTCTCTTGATTGGTCTGATAGTTCCATGCTCCCCATTTTCCACGATTACGTGCATATTCCTGATGGTTGCGTGCCATAGGCTCATGGTGAGAGGTGCCCATCATCACACCCATACGGTCGGCCAGTTTGCCATTCTCAGGATCGTCGGCATAGAATGCCCATCCCCACATAGCAGGCCACATCATGTTGCCCTTCAGGCGCAGGATGAGTTCAAAGACCTTCTCGTAGAAATGGTGGTCGCCATAGTCTGTGCCGAAGGTGTTTTTCACCCATGAGGTCAGACAGGGAGCCTCGTCATTGAGGAAGATGCCTCGAAACTCTACTGCAGGTTCACCATCGGTATACGTACCTTTTATTATATAGGCCTCGTCACGTTTGGTGATGGGTACATCTGCCCAATAGTACCAAGGTGATACACCTAACTGCTGGCTCAACTCATAGATACCATAGATGGTACCGCGACGATCACTACCGGCAATGACCAGTTGGTTGCCCACGGTGGTGATAATATATTTTTCGCGTTTGCCTTTCAGATTGGCAAGTTTCAACTTGTCGATATCCTTGTTCTTTCCAAGTGTACCAATCAGAATGTTGCCCTTTCCTGCCCCCTCTAAAAGGTTGGGAGTCTTACCCAGCACCTTTTCGATATCTATCTTCAGGTTGTTGATGGCAATCTTTACGCCTTCGTATTCGTCAGCGCTATAGCTGATAGAGGCGTTACTGAGAGGTAGGGCACCCTCTACGGGGGTGAACTTCACGAATCGCTCAGTGGCCTGTGTTACCGTAAAAGTGGCCATTGCCACGCACAGTACTAATAATTTCTTAATCATCATCTCCTTTGTTATTGTATTGTTATCATTAATTCTCTCGCGTTCTTCTCATCAGAACTGGTGCCAACAAGAATCTCGTACTTACCAGGTTTTACACGCATGGTGTTTGACTCTGCATCCCAGAACTCAAACGACTGTTTGTTGAGTTGGATTGTAGCAGTAGCAGTTCCTCCCGCCTTCACATTGATACGCTCAAAGCCACGGAGTGTTTTCAATGGTCCATCGGCATCCTGTAGATTGCGGATATAAACCTGTACGACCTCAGCACCGTCGCGTTTGCCGGTATTGGCTACTTCTGCAGTTAATGTCCAGTCTGTTGGGTTCGTACCATTCTTCTCAACTCCAGCCTTTGTAATTTCAAAGTTTGTGTAGCTCAGTCCATAACCGAAGGGGAAGAGGGCGTCTGTGAAGTAGCGATAAGTGCGTCCTTTCATCGAGTAGTCCTCGTAGTCGGGCAATTGGTTGCTATTCTTATAAAAGGTGACGGGCAGTTTTCCACTTGGGTTATAGTCGCCAAAAAGAACATCAGCCACAGCCGTACCACCTTCCTGGCCTGGATACCATGCCTGTACGATAGCGTCGCAGGTCTTTATCTCGGGTTCCAAGGCAATACATGAGCCAGAGCAGTTGACAAAGATAATGGTCTTGCCTGCATCCTTCAGTGCCTTCAGGAAATCGCGCTGTACCTTTGGTAACTCAATATGGGTACGGTCGCCTCCCTTGAATCCATCAATATCCACAGGCATCTCTTCGCCTTCCAAAGCTGGTGAGATACCTCCCACGAAGATAACTTTATTAATTCCCTTCAGTTGATTGATGATGGTTTGATAGTCAATGGGATATTCCTTAGCGATATTAATGGCTAGGTTGGCGTTGTAAGTAGGAACGTGTGAGAAACGTACCTCGATATTGTAACTCTTACCTTTCTCGGCATTAATAACAATATGATTGGGCGTGGTGCGCCAGATACGATGGTGGAACTGGCGTTCGCCGTTGAGATAGAGCTCAAATTGACCACATCCATCCACGTTTACCACATATTCGCCAGCTTCATTGGGGGTGAAGACCGTCTCGTACTTCGCGGAGAAATCCTCGAGTTGTACACCTGGGGCGAAGTTGTGCATACCAAAGGTGGTTACAGCCAAGGGCTGGGTGTAGTATTGCGTGGTAACTGGTTTTCCTTCCATCTTACGATTGTTCCAGAATGTTCCCTTTATACCTTTCTTTCCCTCGAAAGAACACTGTGATCCCAACAGACTCTCTAATACTTTGTCGTAGGTCAGGTCGCAACCAGGTGCATAGAACAGTTTCTTTTGTTTTGCCTTGATGCCATCCAGAATCGTAATAGTGTGGTTGGGCTGGCCATTATAGTTGCCCCACATCATTGGCGTGTTGTCGGCATTGGGACCAATAACAGCAATCTTCTCAGAATTCTTTTTCAAGGGCAGGACGGAATCGCTATTTTTTAGCAATACAATGCTTTGTCTTGCCATATCCAGTGATAAATTAGCAGATTCCTTAGTAGACATGGCAGAATAGGGAATCTTTGACCACTCTACCAGTGAAGGATCGTCCATTTCGCCTAAGTCGAAACGTCCCTCTAGCAGACGAATAACGTGCTTGTCAACCTCGGCCTCTGTCATGAACCCACGTTTCACAGCCTCGGGGATACTTCTGTAAGCGTAGCCGTAGCCACACTCTACATCGGTACCGGCGATTGTGGCCTTTGCGGAAGCATGTGTGGCATCGCTTGATGACTTATGTGACTCGTAGAAATCGCTAACAGCTCCACAGTCGCTCACTACCAGATACTCAAAACCCCATTCGTCGCGAAGAATCTGTTGCAGCAGGCGCTGGCTTCCACAACAGGGGTCATCATCTAAACGCTGATAAGCACACATCACCTCACGGACTTTAGCATCCTGTACCAATGTCTTGAAAGCAGGCATGTAGGTCTCCCACATATCGCGTGGTGATACATCTGTCAGATTGGCTGTGTGACGGGTATATTCCGGACCACTATGTACGGCATAATGCTTTGCGCAAGCCCAGAGCTTACGATATTTGGCATCCTCAGGTCCTTGTAGGCCCTTAACCACCTGTACACCCATGACTGATGTCAGGTAAGGATCTTCACCATAGGTTTCCTGTCCGCGTCCCCAACGTGGGTCACGGAAGATGTTGACATTGGGTGTCCAGACAGAGAGACTATGGAATTTCTCGTCCTCGCCTTTCAGGTCGTGCATACGATGGTTGTACTGTGCACGGAACTCGGTACTGGCTGCATCAAATACTTTATACACCAGGCCTGGGTTCCAGGATGCAGCCATAGCGATTGGTTCTGGGAATACTGTTACGTTGCCCATGTTTGCAGCACCATGCAAGGCTTCACTCCACCAGAAAAACTTCTTAATACCCAATCGGGGAATTGCCGGACTTTCGTCTAGCATCAGTTTTGCCTTCTCTTCAAGTGTCAGTCGTGAACAGAGATCCTTGGCTCGTTCCTTGGCGCTGAGGGACGGATTTTGATATGGTAGCACCTGAGCCTGCATACCTAGGCTGACTGTGAGCAGCGTCACAATGAGAGTCTTTCGTTTCATCTTTTTCTTATAGTTTTAGAAATTTGCTACAAAATTACTATACAATCCCGATTTTTCCTTATGTTTTTGTTGCATAGACTTTTTAGTATGTTACAATTGAGAAATCTCTGTATACGCGCGTTGGACATATTATTTTTTTTTGTTACATTTGCATTCGATATTATAAACATCTACCTTTAATTAAACAATATGAAGAAAACCTTAACTATTTTGACGCTAGCTGTGCCATTAATTACAGCAGCTCAAAATCCCGTGATCCGTGACCAGTTTACGGCTGACCCAACTGCGCGAGTTTTTAACGGTAAAGTTTATCTCTATCCGTCTCACGACATTCTGCCACCAACGGGACAACGTCAGGATTGGTTCTGTATGGAGGACTATCACGTTTTCTCGTCAGAGAATCTGACTGACTGGACCGACCACGGTGTGATTGTGACTCAGAATAAGGTTCCCTGGGTAAGAAAAGACTCTTATTCTATGTGGGCTCCTGATTGCGTAGAGAAAAACGGAAAGTATTATTTTTATTTCCCATCTGCTCCTGCTGCCGGACGTGGCGGATTTGCTGTTGGTGTAGCTGTTGCCGATAGTCCAGAGGGTCCGTTTATTCCTGAACCAGAGCCCATCAAGGGTATCAATGGCATTGACCCGTGTGTGCTTCAGGCTTCAGACGGTAATGCATATATCTTCTGGGGTAATGGGCGTTGTGCCAAACTGAAGCCCAATATGAAAGAACTGGCTGACGATAATCCCAAGGAGACAGTGAAGTGGGGTAACCGTGAGATGGAAATGATTGGTGTTAGTTGCTTGAAAGATCTGCCTAATCGGCAGGCTGAGGGACCCTTCGCCTTTGAGTATAATGGCAATTATTATCTGACCTATCCTTATGTAAGAGAGAATACCGAGGTTCTAGGCTATGCCATGAGTAAGAATCCCATGGGACCTTACGAGTATAAGGGACTGATTATGGCAGAGCATGCCAATGGTTGTTGGACTAACCATCATAGTATCGTGAACTACAAAGGGCAGTGGTATCTGTTCTATCATCATAATTTCTTCTCGCCCAGCGATGATAAGCGTCGCTCAGTACAGATTGAGAAACTGTATTTCAATGCTGATGGTACCATACAGGAAGTGAAACCTACAATGCGAGGTGTTGGTATTAATAAGGCTACAGAGAAGATTGAGATTGATCGTTACAGTAACGCTTCTCAGAGCGTGACCACTGCTCATGTGGATACAACAATTGCTTTCAGTGGTGATTATGCAACTATTCCTTCTAAGGGTTGGATGAGATATGCTGATGTGGACTTCGATTGTCTGACAGACGGTTATCTTCAGATTAGTGTGAAAGCAAGTGATGATACTGAGTTCTGTATCCGTGAAAAGAGTGCTACAGGTAAGGTCATCGCTCGCATCAAGTTGGCCGTTCGCCCACCAGAACCCATTCCTGGAGCTGCTGCCAATCCAATGATGGCTCGTTTCCGTCGTGATCAGAGAAATCAGTGGCTCACTCAGACTACAACGTTGGAGTACACACCAAAGGGAGTTACCGACCTTGTAATGACTAATGAGGGTGGGGGCGAACTCTCTGTTGACTGGATTTTGTTCAAGAATCGTCCGAAGTATTTCTCACCAGCTACATCAACACCAGCTAAGCCTGATAGCGAGGGATTCATACGTCGATGGACACTCTTAGAGCCTATTGATAAGCCGAATAGTGGTAACACTGTATTTACTGATACCTATCTGCGTGAGCATTTCAATCGTGAGTATTTTAAGGGGCAGCAGACGATTCTGCCTAAGGATGGTCAGAAGGTGAAGGCTGTGTTCCAGCAGGAACAGGCTCCTGCAGGATTCGGTCGTGGTGCACAGCAGATGCCGGAGGGACCGAAAGTGAAGACCGTGAAGCAGACGCTGACTTGGCATGCGCTTGATAGCGAGAACTTCAATGTGAAATTGTTCCGCTTCGCAGAGAAATGGGGCGAGAAGGTCTATGGTGTGCTTTTCTGGGGTGTGACTATTATCGACTGTCCTGAGGATATTGAGAATGTACGCTTGGCTGTTGGTTCTAACTCTGCTTCAATGTGGTGGCTCAATGGTGACGAGGTGCTTCTGCTCTCTGGCGACCGTCGTATGGTGAAGGACGATGCCGTGTCTCACCGCTTGACCTTAAAGAAAGGACGCAACGTCCTGCGTGGTGCCATTATTAATGGCCCTGGTATGAGCGACTTCTGCGTGCGCTTCATTAACGAGAAAGGTACCCCTGTAACAAACTATTCAATCATTAATAGCAAATAATTATGCAACGTTTACATACAATCCTGGCTGCACTGGCTATTGCATCAGCAGCCAATGCTCAAATTGGACAACCATATATTCACGACCCTTCAACACTTGCAGAGTGTGATGGAAAATACTATACCTTTGGTACAGGTGGTGGCGGTATCATCTCTGATGATGGTTGGTCTTGGCACAGTGGTGCTGACCGTCCTGGTGGCGGTGCTGCTCCCGATATGATAAAGATAGGTGATCGCTACCTGTGTATCTATGGTGCTACAGGTGGTGGACTTGGCGGTGGACATAGTGGTCGTATCCTCACGATGTGGAATAAGACGCTTGACCCTAAGTCACCAGATTTCAAGTGGAGTACCGCTGTGGAGGTTTGTGCTTCCGACGGAATGGAAGATCAGGATGCTATCGACCCAGGCGTATTGCTTGATCCTACGACTGGTCGTCTGTGGGTAAGCTATGGTACTTATTTCGGAACTATCCGTCTTATCGAACTTGATCCTAAGACGGGCTTCCGCATGAAGGGTAACAAGGAAAAAGATATTGCTATCGACTGTGAGGCTACCGATCTTATCTATCGTAATGGCTGGTACTATTTGTTGGGTACACACGGTACTTGCTGTGATGGTGTGAACTCTACCTATAATATAGTGGTGGGACGCTCACGTAGTGTGGAAGGTCCTTACCTTGATAATGTAGGTCGCGACATGTATCATGGTGGTGGTAAGATGGTGGTCGCTGCCGGTGATCGTAAGACAGGTGCCGGACACTTCGGACGTACCATCATTGACGAGGGTATCGAGGTGACATCATTCCACTGGGAGGCCGACTTTGATCAAGGTGGTAGTAGTGTGCTGGCTATCCGTCCTTTGTTGTGGAAGAACGATTGGCCCTATGCTGGTGACCATTTCAAGGGAGGCACCTTCGAGATTGAGTCAGAGCGTCGTGGCTATTCTTTGGAACTTGCTGTTGACTTCGTTCGCATGAACGTTGCACGTCGTGGCGGATTCGGTCGCCCACAGGCTGACGCAGCTCCTCCAAAGCCTATTGAGAACCAGACTCTGGATCAGGTAAAGGGAACTTGGCCCGAGGGCGATATCGCCGTACGTTGCGGTGACTATATGTTCCGTCCTCATCAGCTTTGGACGATAACTCCAGTTAACGAGGCTGGTGGCTATCTGAGTAATTCTTATTTCAAGATTACTATTTCAGGTACAGACCGTGCACTCTGTGCTACAGCTAATAAAGAAGTAAGCACCGTGCCAACCTTTACAGGTGCTGATGAGCAGCTCTGGCGTATCGAACAGGCTGTTGATGGTACTTTCCGTATTATGCCTAAGCGTATTCCTGGTGAGACTGACGTGAACAAGAAACTCTGCCTTTATAGCATCGCGGACTCAACACCTACATTGGCCGAGTGGGACTTCAACTCAGATAACTCGAAATGGAATCTGAAAGAACTGAGATAATCAGAACGACATAAAATGAAAAAGGTCATTTCTCAATAGGGAAATGACCTTTTTCTTTTTTATACTTTTACAATCTTTGTCTTGGGCAAGTCTTTGTTTCGACGATTCACTACCGTGACAACAGCCTGAGCTAAATTGAGGAAAGCCTGACCTGTTATGGTGTCTACCTTTGTGGCAGCAGGAGCTCCCTCGTCACCACTTTCACAGATGCTTTGCACGAGTGGTATCTGTGCCAATAGGGGTACATCCATCTCTTGTGCCAGTTGCTTACAACCTTCCTTGCCGAAGATATAGTATTTGTTCTCTGGCAGTTCGGCTGGTGTAAACCAAGCCATATTCTCAATGAGACCCAGAATGGGCACGTTGACTTTCTCGTTACGATACATATCAATACCTTTGCGTGCGTCAGCCAATGCAACCTGCTGTGGCGTAGAGACGATGACGGCACCTGTGATACTGAGTGTCTGTAGCAACGTCAGATGAATATCGCTAGTGCCTGGAGGTGTATCCAGAATAAAGTAGTCCAGTTCGCCCCAGTCGGCATCTGCAATGAGTTGTTTCAGTGCGCTTGTAGCCATACCACCGCGCCAAAGCGTTGCCGTGTCGGGATTTACAAAAAATCCGATACTAAGCAGCTTGACACCATATTGCTCGATAGGTTCGATGAGGTCACGACCGTCTTTGTTGACAGCGTATGGACGTGCATCTTCTACATGAAACATCTTTGGCATAGATGGGCCGAAGATATCAGTATCCAGCAATCCTACCTTATAGCCCAGACGAGCCAAAGCTATTGCAAGATTGGCAGATACAGTGCTTTTGCCTACACCACCCTTACCACTGCTGACGGCAATGATATTCTTAACTTGAGGGAGTAGTTTTTCCACTTCAGGACGAGGTTTCGACTTGAATTCTGTTTTGATAGTTACCTCTACATCCTGACCACAATGGTATTTGATGGCGGCTTCTGCTGCTTTTACGGTGGATTTTAGGAATGGGTCTGTATCACGTGGGAATACCAGGATGACCTTTACTGCCTGGCCGTTGATAGATGGGGTGTCGGCCACCATCTCACTTTCTACTAAGTTCTTTTTTGTGCCCGCATACGTCACCGTAGCAAGGGCATCCATAATCAGTTTGGGATATAAAGTCATTATTTTGTTTACTGTTTACTGTTCAACGATTTTTGCCATCTTTTTCCATGTTTTATCCTCTGCATAATTCCTTTTTGCCCCTCTGGGTACAGAGACGATACAGGTAGCCGTTACAACATTTTTGAATGAACTGCTACTGATGGAAGGAGGTATGGGTGAACTGAATGCAATCTCGCGTAATGAGGCGCATTTTGCAAAAGCATTACCGCCAATTTTCTTTAATGCTGCAGGGAATTCTATACGTGCCAATCCGCTACACTCGCGGAAGGCCGCGCTACCTATCTCTGTGCAAGCGGCAGGGATAATCATTGTAGTTAGTGAAGAACACTTCTCAAAAGCATTGTCTCCGACCTCTGAACAGGATATAGGCAGGTCGATAGCATAGAGCGAACTGCACTGCTCGAAGGCATTGTCACCTACGCCTTTGATAGAGACTGGGAGCAGTATCACACGTAATGAGTGGCAGTTGCGGAATACTCTGTCATCCAATTTATCTACAAAGCCCTCAATATTGACGCTGTCAAGTGAGATACAATTCTCAAAGACACCGCGTCCCATTTTTTTTGTGAGTTTGGGAAGATAGATGTTCTTCAGACTGGAGCATTGGTTGAAAGCTTCATCGTCAATCCTTGCCAAAGAAGCAGGTAACTTGATGATTTCTATAGATTTGCAATCAGCAAAAGCTCGCTTGCCAATGGTTCGGATACCATCTGGGAGAGTCACGGATGACAGACTGGTACAGCCGGAGAATGATTCCGCGCTGATGGTAGGCAGGTTGCCGTCTATGCTAATTTCTTTTAGATTAAGACAGTTCTGAAAAGCGCCTGGTCCCATACGTTTAAGATTGTCAACTTTGAAATTCTCAAGACTGCTGCAGCCCTTGAATGCCTCACTGCTGATGGCTGTAACCACGTTGAGTTGAATTTCGCGCAAGCTTTGGCAATCTTCGAATGCGTTGACATTAATTTCTGTGAGCACCTCTGGGAGTTCAGCAGTCTCCATGGCTGTACAACCTTTGAAAGCTTCACTTCCTATATAGGTTACAGATTGTGGCAGCGTGATACTTTTCAGATGTTCGCAACCTGAGAACAGGTTATTGTTGACACGTTTTATCTGTCCTTCTATATTGACAGTCTCCAGTGACTTACAATTATTAAAGGCAAATGCGTCGATATTCGTTACAAGTTCAGGTATATCTACGCAGGTGAGTGAGGCACAACCATCGAATGCGTGGCCTTGAAGAGACTCCAAACTCGCTGGAATCGTGATATCAGTCAAGTTCTGACAACCACTGAAAGCATACTCTCCGATTAATTTTAGCGTTTCTGGCAACTCTACGACTTTCAGATTGATACATCCACTGAAACAGCTTCGGCCTATCTCTGTCAACGAGGCAGGCAGGACAACACGCTCCAGATCTTTGCAGTTCAAAAACATTGCCGCGGGGAGTGCTCCTGCGCGCATACGGATAGCACCTTTAGACTCAGGGATACTGGCCTCTGAGAGGTCGAGCGCCAAGAGATGATGATTACTAGCACGCTTTGGTTTTACACCTCGTCCGGCAATAGTCTGCAATAGCCTGAGGTCACTGGTATTTAGTGGACCGCAAACCTTCAGTTCTGACATAGAAAAACGAATATCGTCCGTCAGTTTACCTGCCAGTTGTCCTACGGAATCAACTTTTACGGTAAGCTGTTGTGCTGCGCAATATGACAATTGGCAGGTCACCAATAGTATGCTTAACAGAAATCGTTTCATGTGATACTTTTTATTTTGCCGTTTCCAATGAACTGCGTTTCGAACGGTGATAACTACGATAGTCATCCAATTCTATCTCTACATTTGGCTCTTCTAGGGCGCCTTCATGCGGAAGATGGAATTTCAGATATTTGATGTTCAGTCCGCGTGCTAACCACATGGACTCATAATAGGTCTGGATAGAGGCAGCTTCAGCAAAAGCCTGATTTTCTTGCTTGTAGAGATCGTCAGTCCTTAAATCAACTGGCAGATGATTATGGTCCACCATATAGTTGGTGTAGGTAGCCAGGAAATTGGAGTCTGTCTTAAGATGAATGATTCCGTTGTCTGTGAGGAAACGACGGTAACGCTCCATGAAGTATGTGCTGCTCAGACGTTTACGTGGGTTCTTCATCTGCGGGTCGCTGAAAGTGAGCCAAATCTCCTGCACCTCATCTGGAGCAAAGAAACGGTCGATAATCTCAATGTTAGTGCGTAGAAATGCCACGTTTTTCAGGCCTTCTTGAGTAGCCTGTGTCGCACCTGTCCACATGCGTGCTCCTTTGATGTCAACGCCAATGAAGTTTATTTGCGGATAGCGCTTTGCCAATCCTACGGTGTATTCTCCCTTTCCGCATCCCAGTTCGAGTACGATAGGGTTGTTGTTCTTAAAATATTGCTCGCGCCAGTGTCCGCGCATGGCAAACGGCACATCGCTCACTACCGAATAAGGGTATTGAAAGACGTTCTCGTATGTTTCCATGTCGGCAAACTTAGCCAATTTTCCTTTACTCATATGTTTATTTTTGCGCAAAGTTACCTATTTTCTACTAATTATGACCTCGTTTTTTGATTTTTTTATTAAAATAATTTGTTGATATGCTATATATTGCTGTTTTTTTACTATATTTGTAGCCGAGATAAAGTAAATTAGATGTCTAACTAAAAACAAAACAACTATGAAAAAGTATGTGTGTAATGTGTGCGGTTACGTGTATGACCCAGCTGTAGGTGATCCTGATAGCGGAATTCCCGCTGGTTCTGCATTTGAAGATCTTCCTGATGATTGGGCTTGTCCTGTTTGCGGTGTAAGTAAAGAAGACTTTAGTCCAGAGGAATAAATGGCAATGAAGATAGTCATTTTAGATGGTTACTCGGCCCAGCCAGGAGATTTATCTTGGCTGGGTCTTGAGAATTTAGGCACATTGATGGTCTATGACCGTACTGCGCCTGAACAGACTGTAGAGCGGGCTAAAGACGCAGAGATAGTGCTTACTAATAAAGTTGTTATCAGTAAGGAGGTGATAGCCCAGTTACCGCTTTTGAAATATGTCGGAGTATTGGCTACAGGTTATAATGTGGTAGATATTGAAGCGGCCCGTGAACGTGGCATCGTGGTGACGAATGTACCCGCTTATAGTACGGAGAGCGTTGCCCAGATGGTATTTGCTCATTTGCTTACTGTGATGAATCGCACAGAGCATTACGCTCTTCAGAATCGTCATGGTCGCTGGAGTGCTAATCCTGATTTCTGTTATTGGGATACGGAGTTGACAGAGTTGGCTGGTAAGACCTTTGGTATTGTGGGACTGGGTAATATTGGCCGTCGTGTAGCTCAGATTGCTATTGCGTTTGGAATGAAGGTACAGGCGCTGACGAGTAAGTCGGAAACAGAGCTGCCTGATGGTGTCTCGAAAGTAGATCTCGATACGTTGTTGGCTACTTCTGATGTATTGTCCTTACACTGCCCTCTGACTGACAGTACTCGTCATCTCGTAAATAAAGAGACACTTAGCAAAATGAAACCTTCTGCTGTTATTATCAACACCGGTCGTGGACCGTTGGTTGATGATGGGGCTGTGGCTAATGCTCTTGAAAGTGGACGTCTTTATGCTTTTTGCGCTGATGTGCTTACGAATGAACCGCCGAGTATGTCAAATCCACTTTTGATGCAGCCAAATGCGTATATCACCCCTCATATAGCATGGGCAACGAAAGAGGCGAGGGTACGTTTGATACAAGTCGCGACTGATAATGTGCGTTGTTTTTTGAATGGCAACCCTCAGAATGTTGTGTCATCATAATAATGTGGATAATTGTGAATCGAGAAAGGCCGTATTGCTCGAAGCAATACGGCCTTTCTCTTATAGCAATACGGCAATTCTATTCTAATCAGATGCCAAGGAGTCGCATCACCTTTTGTGTATTTCTGCTGCGGGTTGCATCAGAAATAAGGAAGAGATCTATGAGCCACCAGATATCGCAACCGCCACAGGTTAGTAGTTTTCCTATGCCGATGCCTATATCACCTATGTAAAAGCGACTAATTCCATGGATTTGGATAAAAAACTCGCAAATTGAGATGATGAAGGCTGTTTGCGGGTCTTTCAAGTCACAGAAAGCAGTAATAGCGGTAGAACGATCAAGTTCCAATAGTCTTTCTTTTATCATCGGGATGTATTCTGGAGATAGTTTAGAAGAATACAGCAAGATGATTTGTTCTGCGTCTCTTAATTCCATCGTATATTCGGTCGAAAAAGCATCGAAGGGCAATGTGTTGCCCTTCGATTAATTATTAAATTGATGATAGAACCTTTTGGGCATTGTACTTTCTTGTACGACTGCCAGCGGTGAAAATGTCGATAATTGTCCAAATGCCACAACCGCCGCAGGTCAGGAGTTTCGCAATACCTAAACCAGTATCGCCAAGCATGAAACGGTCAACACCGAGACCTCCGAGGAACCATGCGATAAAGGTCATCAGGGTGCCACCCTTCAGGTTTGAGAATGCAGCCTGAGCTACACCTTCATCAACATTTTCCAAACGCTCACGAATCTGAGGAATGAATTCTGAGGCAAGCTTGTCACAGTTCATGTCAATTAGCTGATCAATCTGTTCTTTTGTCATAGCGTAATACTTTTAAGGGTTAATAAAATATGAATTAGATATGTAAAATATTCCGGATAATAAACCAGCTTGGTGCAAGGATTATCATGATTGTTGAAATAACACGCCCTTCAATAATACTGTTCCAGCGTTTTTTTCTTTCGCCTATGAGAATAAATCTCTCTATTCCGAATAATAATAAATAAGGAATGAGAACAATTAGCATGTAATTGTATTGTATTGCCTCAAGGAAGTTACCGTGCATAAAAGCATGCAGGAATCTTTGCATACCACATCCTGGACAGCTCAATCCCGTTACAGCGTGGAAAATGCATTTTGGAGCGTATTCCGTTTCAACTGGATTGAAAAGGTAAAGCAGCGTCAGCACGACTACTGTCGCTGCTATACCCAGTATTAAAGGCAATCCTTTTTTGATGGTCATTATATTTAATGCTGCATGGCCTCGGCAATGCCTGTTATGCCATAAATAAGCATGTAAATAATGCTTGTGATGAAGCCTATTGCCAACAGAATAGAACTGATGATATTCAGCGTCTTAGCTGTCTTAGAGGCATCCTGTGCTAATATGGCAGATGATTCGCCCATCATGTTGTATTTGTTGACGTCATTTGACTTCATGAGGGCGATAATTGACAACACAAGACTGACAATACCCGTACATGAACAGCAAAAGAGGATAGATACCACTAAGTTTACTATAGACCAAACCTTGTAGTCGTTGGGCTGTGGTACAAATGTATTTTCTTGATTGTTGTATTCCATAATGACTGTTTTAATGGTTATTACTCAATGACTACATTTGTCCAACCGTGCTTATCTTCAATCTCGCCATACTGGATGCCACGCAGAGTGTCATACAGCTTCTTGGAGATTGGACCAGGCTGATCGCCGAATGAATAGCGCTTGCCCGTATCAAGGTCATCTATATATGAAATAGGTGAGATAACTGCTGCTGTTCCGCATGCACCAGCCTCCTCGAAAGTTTCCAGTTCCTCTTCAGGAATCTGGCGACGCTCAACCTTCAGGCCTAAGTCTTCAGCCACCTGCATCAGTGAACGGTTGGTGATAGAGGGTAGGATAGAGGTTGACTTTGGTGTCACGTATGTGTTGTTCTTAATACCAAAGAAGTTGGCAGCGCCGCACTCGTCGATGTATTTCTTTTCCTTGGCATCCAGATAGAACTCGCAAGCATAACCCTTCTCATGAGCCAGATTGTTGGCAAAGAGACTGGCTGCATAGTTTCCACCTACCTTATATTTACCTGTACCCAAAGGAGCACTGCGGTCATAATCACGAACGATGACGTATGGATTGCTTGAGAAACCACCCTTGAAGTATGGGCCTACGGGTGTTACGAAAATCAGGAAGCAATACTCCTTGGCGGGATGTACGCCTACCTGTGCGCTAGTACCAATCAGCAGAGGACGGATATACAGTGTAGCACCACTCTCATAGGTGGGAATCCACTCCTGATTCAGACGAACTACTTTGTTAACCATCTCGGTGAACAGTTCTGTGGGAACCTCGGGCATCATGATACCACGACAGGTTGACTGCAGGCGCTCAGCGTTGTCCTTTACGCGGAATGTGCGTACCTTACCGTCTTTACAGCGGTATGCCTTCAAACC
This sequence comes from Prevotella communis, assembly GCF_022024115.1. NCBI lineage: Bacteria > Pseudomonadati > Bacteroidota > Bacteroidia > Bacteroidales > Prevotellaceae > Prevotella > Prevotella communis. The sequence continues at coordinate 2,276,373 of NZ_CP091792.1, read as the reverse complement.
TTCGAAAGCCTCCTGTCCGTAGTGCAGACAGGTTGCTGCCATATGCAGCTTCAGATACTCGTCAGAACATACTTCAATTTCTCCCCACTTTCCGTCGCGATAATAGCAACGGACATTGTAATCGGTCGGCCTGTAGCCGAAGGAAAGGTTTTTCCAGTCTAGGTCTTTCATTTTCTCCTATTTAGTTTATGATTTTAGTGCAAAGATAGGCATATTTCTTATAACTTGCAAGTTTTTCTATCTTTTTTCTAAAATTTTCTTGATTTCTGAATCTGTTTTGTATAATTTCTCTTTACATTGTGTAATGAGTTGTTGTGCCAACGTCAGTTTATCGGCCAGTTGGTCGATGCTATAGCTGCCGGCTTCCATCTGTCGGACGATATCCTCCAGTTGTTTCAGTGATTCTTCGTAGGTCATTTTACTATAGATATGATTGTGCCTTGTTCCAGGCGGGTTTCTAATTCTGTTCCAGGTTTCACTTCTGCGGCATTCCGTAGTAGATGTCCGTTGTGTAAGGTGATGCTGTAGCCGCGTTTCAACAGTAGGGCTGGGTCAAGTGCTTTTGCTCTCTGCTCCAGCATTTCCAACTTATGTTGCTCGCGCTCTAAAAGGTGGAAAATGAGTGGTGAGAGATAAGAGGACAGTTTGTCGATACGTGCTTCTTCGCGTGTCTTTAACAGTGAGAAGAATGTGTTGATACGCTCACCACAAGTGTCAATGCGCAGAGCGGTGCTGTCTAGATGAGAAATGAGCAGTTGCGCAGCTGCAGTAGGTGTCTTCACTCGCGTGTTGCTCACCATATCAAGGATGGATTCATCGCGGTCGTGTCCAATGCCTGTGATGATGGGCAGGGGGTATTGGGCTACGTTTTCTGCTAATTGCAGGGCATCGAAGCCCGACAGGTCTGCTGTAGCACCACCCCCTCGTATAATCACGACGCAATCAAAGGCAGATGTCTGTTGATTCGCGCATGAATTGTAAATGGCATTGAGTGCCTGGATAATGCTCTCTTCTACCTGTTCACCTTGCATGATAGCGGGAAAGAGCTGGGTATGGAAATCATAAGGCGAGTCGGCCAGTTGGTTGACAAAGTCACCATAGCCAGCAGCAGACTGACTGGAGATGACAGCGATATTGAGGCAAAAAAGCGGTAGTGTCAGATCTTTCTGCAGGTCAAAGATGCCCTCTTCTTTGAGTTGACGGATGATTTCCTGTCTGCGTCGTGCCATATCGCCCAATGTGAAGGTGGGGTCGATATCGGTGATAATCCAAGAAAAACCGTATGCTTCATGAAACTGGGGATAAACTTGTAGCCTCACTTTCAGTCCGGCATGAAGTGGCTGACCTGTGGTTCGTTCGAAATAAGGACCTATCATACCCCATGTGCTTTGCCAGCATTTGGCTGAGGCTCGCGCTATGGGCGTGTTGCTATGTTCTTCTTTCTGAATGAGTTCCATAAAACAATGGCCTCTGTTCTCTCTGCATTCAGATAGTTCTGCTTCGACCCAGTATTCTTGGTTCATGGTGTGCTCAATGGACTGGCGCACCATGCTGTTGAGCTCTAAGAGTGAATAAGCGTCCATGATATATCGTGGAATTAATGGGTTCGGTTGTTGTTATAAGCCTGACGGAAATTAGGAATACCATAGCCCAGAATGTTGGTTGGCTCATGATATTGATTGGCACTGCGTCGTACAATCTCCATGATTTCTGATGCGGTTTTCTCTGGTAGTGCTTGCCATAAACATGCCACCAATCCGCAGATCAGCGGAGTCGAAAACGATGTTCCCATGTCGTGTACCAATGTGCCTCTTCCTGATAGTAATACGGTGGGGGCGCCTTGTGCTACTACATCGGGCTTGATACGTCCGTCTTGAGACGGGCCAATGCTTGAGAATGCAGCCAAAAGGCGGTTCCTGTCAATAGCTCCAACAGTCAGGATGTTGTGAGCATCTGCAGGTACACTGATCTTCTTCCACTGTCCCATACCAGAGTTGCCAGCGGAATTGCAGAGAATCATGCCTTTCTGAGCCAACAGGGAGGCAGAGCGTGAGATGAATGCCGTTTGTCCGTCTAAATCCTGAAGACGATAATTGCCTTGCCCGTTCTCAAAGGCATAGTAGCCCAAGGATGAATTGATGATATCGGCTCCTAATGAGTCTGCCATTTCTACAGCCATCGTCCAATAGTCCTCTTCTACAGGCTGTTCGGTGAGTGGGTCCTCACACCGCAATAGCCAGTAGGAGGCTTCTGGTGCAGTGCCAATAGTGACCTCTGGCGCATAGGCTGCCATTGCGGAAAGAACCTTTGTTCCGTGGTCAATGCTCTCAAATGCGCCATATTTTTTGTCTTCTCGTGGCTTAATGAAATCGTGCGTGCCAAGGATATTGGTTCTTTTAAAGGCAGGGATGCGTTTATAGTTCTGAAAACCACCGTCTAGTACGGCAATGGTAATGCCTTTACCTCTGTATCCCATCTCATGCAGAAAGATACCTTCCAACGTTTCAATTTGCTGACGGGCCATGCCGTATGGGTCGTTTTTCACGGAGTCCCAGCGATTGAAGTCCTCGTGCACATTCCAACGGATGTCTCCTGGGTGTTCGATTGAGTCGGGTGAGACAAATACGCATGTGCTCTTCCTGACGATAGACAGTGTGTCGAGGCTAGCCAACAACAGTGAGTCGGAAGAACTTGCGAGTATTGTGTTCTGCCATCTGCTAGTACCAATAATGTGAATTCCTTTTCTGTGGAATTGCCTGATATACTGTTTGCATACGGGCAGGTCAGTGGAATCAACGCTCAGGCCTTGGCGTTGACGTCTCTCCAGACTTTTCTGGGACAGGAATTGTAAGGGTTGGTCCAACGTAAATTCCGTTGACGCTTTGTCAATGAGCGCATAGCGGTAGATGAAGGTCTTTTTTCCTGGATATTTTATTTTTGCTGCAAACATCGTAAAGCTCCATAGGAGTACGATTAGAAAGCATGTCGTTTGTTTCATGATGTGTCATCTTATCGGTTGCAAACTTACATAAAATTTTTGAAACAGCCAAATCTTTGTTGTAAGTTTTGGTTGTGTCAGAAAAAAACATTACCTTTGCAACTTGAATTATGGATAATAAACAGAAAGCATTAGAACTAGGTCAGAAGCCTGTTGGGCAATTGTTGTGGCAGTATGCCTTGCCTGCAATGGTGGCAATGGTGGCCAGTTCGCTGTATAATATCATCGACCGTTCGGTTATCGGACAAGTGGTAGGCCCTGAGGCTATCGCTGGTCTGGGTATCACTTTCCCCTTTATGAATCTGGGTGCTGCTTTTGGCGCAGCCGTAGGTGTGGGCGCATCAACGTGTATCAGTGTGAAATTAGGGCAGCGTGATTATGCTACTGCTCAGCATCTGCTTGGTAATACGGTAACGCTGAATACCATTGTGGGCTTCCTGTTCATGGCAGTCAGCCTGATATTCCTTGATCCGATTCTTCGTTTCTTTGGTGCGTCTGATGTTACATTGCCTTATGCCCGTGAGTTCATGCAGGTCATCCTCTTGGGAAATATGGTGACCCACATGTATTTCGGTATGAATGCCGTACTTCGTGCGGCGGGAAAACCGCGCCATGCTATGTATGCTACGTTATTTACCGTAGGGTGTAACATCGTGCTGGTCATGGCTTTTGTTTGGTTGTTCCGCTGGGGCATTCGAGGAGCTGCTTTGGCAACAGTGGTATCGCAGTCTTTTGCACTTTGCTGGCAGATGTGGATACTTAGTGACAAGCGTGAACTGCTTCATCTGAAACGGGGTATTTATCGCTTGAAGGCTGACCTGGTACGAAATATTATAGCTATTGGCGTATCTCCATTCCTGATGCAAAGCACCTCGTGTGTCATCGTGATTTTCATGAACAACCAGTTCGTGCGTTATGGCGGCGATATGGCTGTGGGTGCATATTCTATAGCTAACTCAATGGTCATGGTGTTCTTTATGTTCGTGATGGGCGTTACGCAGGGAATGCAGCCCATTGTGGGGTATAACTATGGAGCACAGAAGTCTGACCGCATGATGCGCTGCTTGTGGCTGTCTATCGCTGTGGCTACCTCTATACTGCTGTGCGGATGGGCACTGTCAATGTTATTCCCCAGAGAGATGGCTCGCATCTTTACCACCGATCCTGTGTTGCTTGAAATGGCTGCTCATGGTATCGTGCTTGACATGTTGGTGTTCTTCGTGGTGGGCTCGCAGGCTGTCATCACTAATTTCTTCCAGTGTATTGGTAAGGTGAAAATCAGTATATTCCTATCGCTGGCGCGCCAACTCATCTTCCTATTACCCATGGCCTATATCTTTCCGCTGTTCTGGGATCTTGATGGCGTGTGGTATGCAATGCCTGCCAGTGACTTTATCGCATTTTCCTTTACTATCCCCATATTGATATGGCATATTCGTAAATTCAAGTCTTATGGACAAAAAGATAATCATTAACATTGGTCGTCAGGTGTGTGCTGGCGGATTGGAAATCGGAAAGCTACTGGCTGATGAGTTCCAAGCCAAATACTATGACCGCGAACTGCTGAATCTGGCTGCTAAGGAAAGCGGATTTTCAGAGGAGTTCTTTAAACAGAGCGATGAGCGAAAGGGCTTCTTGCGTTCGTTCTTCCACTTGTCCTATGGAAATAGCTGGGGTGGCGGCAGTAACTTTTATCAGAGCAATTTCTCGCAGGAGAGTTTGTTTAAGTTCCAAAGTGATGCCATTATCAAGGCGGCTCAGGAAAGTTCGTGTATTTTCGTGGGACGTTGTGCCGATTATGTGTTGCGTGATTTTGATAATGTGGTCAACGTATTTATTACGGCTTCTATCGAATCAAGGGCGAATCTTTTTATGAAGGAAAAGAACGTGACGTATGATGAGGCTGTCAAACGCATTCAGCATGTAGAGAGCCGTCGTGCATCTTATTATAATTACTATACGGGAAAGCAGTGGGGACATGCATCCAGTTATGATCTCTGCATAGATTCCAGTGCCATAGGCTCAGCAGAGACCGCCCGCCTAATAGCAGAATTTGCCAGAAAGAAACTTAAACTATAATCAATCACTTATCACCTAACATCCAAATGAAAAGAATCGGCATCATCAGCGATACACACAGCTACTGGGACGATAAGTACCTGTACTATTTCGAACCTTGCGACGAGATTTGGCATGCGGGGGATATCGGCAGTGTGGAGGTGGCCGACCGTTTGGCGGAGTTCCGTCCGTTTAGGGCTGTCTGCGGTAATTGCGATGGTGGCGACCTGCGACTGATGTATCGTGAGATGAATCGTTTTAAGTGTGAGGATGTGGATGTACTTATCAAACATATAGGCGGTTATCCTGGCAACTATGATCATTCTGTGATGCGGACACTCTATACAAATCCGCCACAGTTGTTTATTGCAGGACACTCGCATATACTGAAAGTGAAATACGACCCAACACTGAAGATGCTTCATATAAATCCAGGGGCAGCAGGACTGCAGGGATGGCATAAGGAACGAACGTTGGTCCGACTTACTATCGACGGCTCCACGTTTAAGGATATGGAGGTGATAACCCTTGAAGATCCACGTAGAAGATGAAAGAATATGTAATTGATTTTATCACTGGCACAATAGTTGCCGCAGTTCTCACGTTAATATCATATATCGTTGGGTTTGATAAGACATGGGATGATGCAGCCCAGACCTATGGTATCTGTTTCGTGGTCTATATCGCCCTGACTTTATTTAGCAAACTAAAGAATAAAAACAAATAACATAATGAGTATGAAGAACATTGTCATTACCGGTGGTGCAGGCTTCATTGGAAGTCATGTGGTGCGCCTTTTCGTAAACAAGTATCCGGAGTATCATATTATCAATCTGGATAAACTGACCTATGCAGGTAATCTGGCTAATCTCAAGGATATTGAGAATGCACCAAACTATGAGTTCGTGAAGATGGATATCTGCGACTTTGATGCATTCTATAAATTGATGCAGGATAAAAAGGTTGATGGTATCATCCATCTGGCTGCCGAGAGTCATGTGGACCGTTCTATCAAGGATCCTTTCACTTTTGCGCGTACTAACGTGATGGGTACTCTCTCACTTCTTCAGGCTGCAAAACTCTATTGGGAGAGCCTGCCAGAGAAGTATGAAGGCAAGCGTTTCTATCATATCTCTACCGATGAGGTGTATGGCGCTCTTGAGCTGACACATCCAGAGGGTATTGAGCCTCCATTTACTACGACGGCTTCTTCTGCTGAGCATCATTTGGCTTATGGCGATAAGTTCTTCCTGGAGACTACGAAGTATAATCCTCACTCACCATATTCAGCATCAAAGGCTTCCAGTGACCATTTCGTACGTGCTTTCCACGATACTTACGGAATGCCGGTGGTGGTGACCAACTGCTCGAATAACTATGGTCCTTATCAGTTTCCAGAGAAACTGATACCTCTTTTTATTAATAACATCCGTCATCGTAAGCCTCTGCCTGTTTATGGTAAGGGCGAGAACGTGCGCGACTGGCTCTATGTGGTAGACCATGCCCGTGCTATCGATTTGATTTTCCATAAAGGAAAGATTGCCGACACCTATAATATCGGTGGATTTAATGAGTGGAAGAACATAGATATCATCAAGGTGCTTATCAATACCGTAGACCGTCTCCTCGGACGTAAGGAGGGTGAGGATATGGATCTTATCACATACGTTACCGACCGTGCCGGTCACGACCTGCGTTATGCTATCGATTCGTCCAAGTTGCAGCGTGAGCTTGGTTGGGAACCCTCTCTCCAGTTTGAGGAAGGTATCGAGAAAACCGTTCGTTGGTATCTTGACAACCAGGAGTGGCTGGATAATGTAACTAGCGGTGACTATCAGAAGTATTACGATAATATGTATAAGGATAGATAAAAGGAAATGGTATATTCCCAATTTAATACAAAGTATATTTACACGACGTTCGTATTGATAGCATTGGGTGTGCTGTCATCGATAGGCGTTTCCTTGTTTAAGGAGGAGATGCTTGTGCCAATGTTACTTGTTATGGGGATATTTACATTCTTTTTCTTTGCATTCTTCCTGTTATCTTTAAAGCGCATAACTATATTAAATGACGGTTTTGAAATCCATAGTGTTTTGCTGCCATTTAGTAAGCAATTCTATCGCTTCGCAGAGTTCGACTATTCTGAAAAGCTGCAAACGAGCAGCGGAGAAGTGCTGTGGCTTATAAAGGACGGTAGGAGAGTGGTAAGTTTCTCTTCAGCTATATATAAGAACTACACGCAACTTTGTCAAGCCATTGGCGTGCAGACAAAAGAACATTTCTCTGGTCGTGACAATGCAGAAGTCGTTTCAGAGTATAACAAGGTTCACCTGTATGGGGGACTAGGCTTTGGCTCGTTTTCCGTAGCTGTTATGGCACTTATGTCTGTGGGGCCATACTGCGATGGCAAAGTTGTTTCTTTAGGTATATTCTTCTTTTCCATCTTCGGGATATTGCTCTTTGGCGGACTGACGCGGGCTTATCTTTTCTCTTATCAGAATATCACGGTATGGCGAGGACAAGTGGAAGTGCGTCGTTTGTTATGGCCATTTCGGGTGAAGTACTATCTGTTGGATGATTTTGATGGTTGTTATGATGTGATTATCAAGAGCGACGGGCAAATGGGATCTAAAGATGAAGAACTACGTTGGCTCGTCAAAAATGAGAAGGTAGTCCTCGAGATAGGAGAATGGGAATATAGGAATTTTGAGGCGCTGAGAAATGCAATGCGGATACAGTTATTGGGACGTTTGGAACTTTCGTATATCCAAGCAATGAAGTATAGTTTAGGAAAAACCATTCAATTATGAAGAAGATATTATTGTTAGGCTCAGGAGAACTGGGCAAGGAGTTCGTAATTGCCGCTATGCGTGCTGGTCAGTATGTCATTGCTTGTGATCGCTATGACAATGCACCTGCTATGCAGGTAGCCGACGAGCGTGAAGTGTTTAATATGCTTGATGGCGATGCGCTGGAGGCTGTGGTGAAAAAACATCAGCCTGACATCATCGTACCTGAGATTGAGGCTATCCGTACCGAACGTCTTTTCCAGTTAGAGGAACAGGGCATTCAGGTTGTTCCTTCTGCCCGTGCTGTGAATTTCACGATGAACCGTCGTGCAATTCGCGATTTGGCATCAAAGGAATTGGGCTTGCGTACGGCAAAATATTTTTATGCTAAGACATTTGATGAGTTCAAGGCTGCTGCCGATGAGATTGGCTTCCCCTGTGTAGTGAAACCATTGATGTCGTCAAGTGGTCATGGACAGAGTTATGTTCATAACGATGATGAACTGGAACAGGCTTTCCGCGAGGCAATGGAAGGCAGTCGTGGTGATGTAAAGGAAGTGATTATCGAAGAGTTTATCGACTTCGATTCAGAGTTCACCTTGCTCACCGTTACTCAGAAGAATGGATGGCCTACATTGTTCTGTCCTCCTATCGGACATGTTCAGAAATCGGGCGACTACCGTGAATCATGGCAGCCATATAAGATTTCTGATGAGGCTTTGAAACAGGCTCAGATGATGGCTGATAAGGTAACGAAAGCCCTGACGGGAGCCGGAATTTGGGGCGTAGAGTTCTTCCTTACCAAACAGGGAGAGGTTATCTTCAGCGAACTGTCACCCCGTCCACATGATACCGGTATGGTGACATTGGGTCATACTACCAATCTCTCTGAGTTTGAACTGCATTTCCGTGCCGTGATGGGGCTGCCTATTGCCGGCATCCATTTAGAGCATGCAGGTGCTTCGGCTGTTATCCTTTCTCCAAAGGAGGCTTCTACACCTGTTGACCGTTCTTTGCTCGACTATAATCTTGAGGATGCTTTGAAGGAAGATCGTACGCGTATCCGTATCTTCGGTAAACCCGAGGCTCACAAAGGCCGTCGCATGGGTGTTGTCCTGTGCTATGGTGAGGTGGGTGACGATATTGATGCTTTGCGTGAAAAAGCCAAGCGTCTGGCAAAGACTGTATTAGGTACTGATCCTTATGCAAAACTTAGAGATTAGACTGATTGACTTACCCAAGATTGTTGATCCCCGGGGCAACCTCACCGTTGCCGAGGGGAACGACAAGGTGCCGTTTGATATCAAACGGGCCTATTGGGTCTATGATGTCCCCGCTGGCGAAAGTCGTGGTGGGCATGCTCATAAGCGACTCAAACAGTTGATCGTGGCATTAAGCGGTTCTTTTCATGTCACCCTCGATAATGGTTTTGAACGAAAGACAGTCCTTTTGAACCATCCTTGGCAAGGTTTGCTGATTGATACGAATGTGTGGCGTACGCTCGATGATTTTTCGTCGGGAGCAGTTTGTATGGTTCTTGCTTCCGAGCATTATGAGGAAGAGGACTATATCTATGATTATGATGAATTCCTGGCGTATGTCCATCATCATGTTATGACGAAATAGCAAGTAAATGTTTGATATTATCCGATACACTCCTGATAAGGCCGATATATGGAACCGTTTCGTAGCAGAAGCTAAGAACGGAACGTTCCTTTTCGACCGTAACTATATGGATTACCATAGTGACCGCTTCAATGACCATTCTCTGATGTTCTATGAGAAAAACAGATTGCTGGCAGTTCTTCCTGGACATATCAGCGGTGATGGTTATTTCACTCATAAAGGGTTGACTTATGGTGGACTTCTGATGAGTCTCCAACTGTCAGTAGTCCAAACTATTGAACTCTTTAAGCAGTTGAACGACTATCTTCGCAGTATCGGTATCAAACGTGTCTATTATAAATGTATCCCATGGATTTATCACCGTTTTCCTGCAGAGGAAGATCTTTATGCCTTGTATCATGTTTGTAAGGCTAGAATGGTGGCAAGGGATTATTCTACGAATATCTTCCTGAGAGCCGGACTGCGCTGGGAACGTGTACGTCGCCGTGGGGTGGTGAGGGCTCAGAAGGCTGGTCTTACCGTAAGACGTTCTGACCATTACGCAGATTTCTGGAAAGTTCTTTCTGATAATCTGGGTAATAAATATGGTATCAAGCCAGTGCATTCTCTTCAGGAGATTGAGCTGCTGAGAAGTCGTTTTCCTGAGAATATCATTCTTTATGAAGCCGTGAAGGATGGGCAGGTCATAGCTGGCGTCGTGCTTTATCTCTCGTCTCAGGTTGTTCATGCACAGTATAGCTCGGCAACGCCCGAGGGAAAGAGTCTGGGAGCGATCGACCTAATCTATGAACAAATCATGCTTCACGACTATGTCAATTATCCCTATTTTGACTTCGGACGCTCCACGGAGAATCCGGATGGTAGCGGTCTTAATGAATCTCTGGCATTCCAAAAAGAGGGATTTGGCGGACGTGGTTTGTGCTATGATATCTATGAATACGACCTTTAGTTAACTGTTTATGTCATTTGTTTCTGTATCTTTCCTGCTTTTCTTGCCCATAGTTTTCTTGTTTTATTGGACTATGCAGAGACAGCTGAAGTTGCAGAATATCTGTCTGCTCATTGCCAGTTATGTGTTTTATGGTTGGTGGGATTGGCGCTTCCTCATCTTGATATTGATTACATCGCTGTCGAGTTTCTTCAGTGGACTCTATATTGAGAAAGCACGTAATAGACGGTTTTACCTTATTTCAAATATATGCTTGAATCTGGGTATTCTTGCAGTATTCAAGTATTATGGTTTCTTTGCCGACAATCTGAATCTGCTCCTGTCGCAGTTTGGTTTCTCGCTTGATATGCCTACATGGCGTATTATACTGCCAGTGGGTATTAGCTTCTATACTTTCCAGTCGCTGAGCTATTCCATTGATGTTTATCGTGGTAAACTCCCTGCCACCAGGGATGTCGTGGCTTTCTGTACTTATATTGCCTTCTTCCCGCAGTTGGTGGCAGGTCCTATTGAGCGTGCTACGAATCTATTGCCGCAGATGTTAAGCACTCGTCGCTTTGACTATGCTGAAGCTGTTGATGGCTTGCGCCGAATACTTTGGGGATTCTTTAAGAAATTAGTTGTTGCCGACAACTGTGCTCTGGCTGTGAATCAGATATGGGATGACTATACAGATGCGAATGCTATGACGCTTCTGTGTGGCATGGTGCTGTTCACTTTCCAGATATATGGTGATTTTTCCGGTTATTCTGATATTGCTATTGGTACGGCGAAACTATTCGGTATTCGTTTGATGGAGAATTTCCGTTTGCCTTATTTCTCGCGCTCTATTGGAGAGTTTTGGCGTCGCTGGCATATCTCGCTGATGACGTGGTTCCGTGATTATCTCTATATACCGCTTGGTGGCAGTAGGCTAGGGACGTATCATACCTTCCGGAATATCTTCATCGTCTTTTTGTTGAGTGGCCTGTGGCATGGCGCTAACTGGACCTTTGTCGTGTGGGGCGGCTATAATGCCGTGCTACTGGCGATGGCACGCTGGTTGTGGAAGTCAGGGGCTAATACCGATGAACGGGTAGGGGTAAGAGATCTGGTTCCTGTCTGTTTTACTTTCGCCTTAGTCGTATTGGGCTGGGTGGTGTTCCGGGCAGAGAGCTTGTCCGAAGCATCTGGATATCTGCAGCGTTTGACTATCACCCTGACATCCATGAATCTCGGAATGCCGGTCTATGGTAAGGTGGCAATCATTTATTGTCTTTTGTTGGTTGTCATAGAGTGGATACAGCGTGATCGTTTATGTCCTCTCCATTTGGACGGATGTTGGTTGGGCCGCTACCGCTGGACGCGCTGGCTGGTATATTATATTGTGTTCATGTTGATGTTCTTTGGCCGTGGAGAGGAACAGACGTTTATCTATTTCCAGTTCTGAGATGCCTATGAGAAAGTTTCTTTTCCGTGTTGTCTTTTTCCTGATTCCTGTCTTCTGTATGTTGGCGGTGATAGAATGGTATATGCGTACTATTCCTAATACTTATCGGATGAAGAACGAGTGGATGCTGCGAAATGCGCATGGTGTAAAGACACTCATACTTGGCAATTCTCATGGCTATTTTGCTTTGAAACCTTCTGCTATGGGCGATAGCATCTTTAATCTGTGTAATGTATCGCAACGTTTGGAACAGGATTATTTCTTGCTTTGTCATTATGCTGATAGGTATGATGCGCTAAAACAGGTAATCCTGGTTGCTGATAATTCTAATCTCTTTGATGTCCCAATGGAATGTGACGAGCCTGCACGCGTGACTTATTATCAGTTGTATATGGGGTATCGGGCTCATTCAATGCTTTCTCAGTATGGTTTTGAATTATCAAATGCAGGATATTTTCATCAGAAACTACGATATCATTATCAGGGACAGAGTGTTATGTGCGACAGTCTGGGGTGGGGCAATAATTATGTGGTAGCCGATCGCAACCCTGACGATTTCTTATATAAGAATGTAAGGGAACATCTTTTTGTAAATTGGGAGTACACGTATCGCAATCGGGATTACGTTGATTCCATTGCCTCTTGGTGTCAGCAGCATCAGGTGAAATTGATTCTGCTTCAGACTCCAGTATGTAAAGATTATACTCGAAAAGCTCCGGCATGGCAATTGCAATGGATTAATGCAATGACCGATAGCTGCTGTGCAAAGTATGGTTCTGTGAAATGTGATTACTCTCGTGATGCTCGTTTGAGTGATAATGATTTTTTCGATTCAGACCATCTGTCTGATCAGGGAGCGTGCAAATTCTCTGCTATTCTGGCTCACGACTTGGGACTTTAGTGTTTTTTATCTTAAAAATTGTCTCTATTTTTCTTTAAACACGTAAAAACTACGTATCTTTGCGACGTTTAACATTAGATATTATAAAATATGGATTACGAAGAAATCAACTATCGTTCTTTTTCACGTGAACGTGAATTAGAGTCATCGGCAGCTTTTTCTGTATTGATGCTGAAGACATATTTGTGGATGACAATGGCCTTGGCTATCACAGGCCTCACTGCCTATATCGTGGCAGGTAATGAGATGATTCTCAATATCTTGCTTAATTTTCGCGCCGCTATATGGATTCTGTTTATTGCAGAGATTGGCTTGGTTATATCTCTTAGCGCAGCCATTGAAAAGCTGTCGCTTACAACAGCCACACTGATGTTTATTGTCTATGCCCTCCTTAATGGCGTAACATTCTCAACATTGTTCCTGGTTTATTCACTTCCAAGCCTGGCGACGACTTTTTTTGTTACGGCAGGTACTTTTGGGGCTATGTCGGCAGTAGGCTTATTTATCAAGAAAGACCTCTCTGCTATAGGACGTATTCTTATCATGGCCCTTATTGGTATCATCATTGCTACTGTCGTAAATATCTTCTTGGCTAGCACCGGACTGGATGTTATCATCACTTATCTTGGTGTTCTTATCTTTGTAGGTCTTACGGCTTACGACACACAGAAGATTAAAAAGATGTTCCAGATGGCACCTGATGCAAGTGCCCATACTCAAAAATATGCAGTTCTTGCTGCATTGACCTTATATTTGGACTTCATCAACCTCTTCCTTTATCTGCTGAGATTTTTTGGAAACAGGAAATGATCCCCTTATATATAATAAGGTGTATAATTGCAGGTTTGTCAAATAACTCGAAAGCCTGCAATTTTTTTATGAAAAAAAGTAGTAAAATGTTTGGTGGTTCAGAAAAAAGTCGTACCTTTGCATCCGCTTTCGCCTAACAACGGGCAAGGCACTAAAGAAAGAGTTCTTTGAAAGATTTACATAGACAGAAGTAGTACAAGAAGCGAGAGTAATTTCGGTTACTCTTGGGTAGAAGAAACAAACCGTTTAATTCTTAACTTGATACTGGATAGTCGTTCTGAGACAGATATAAAAGATTGTGAAAGCAGCATTTCCTGCTTTACCAAGACTTTAGAGATAAAACATTTTACAATGAAGAGTTTGATCCTGGCTCAGGATGAACGCTAGCTACAGGCTTAACACATGCAAGTCGAGGGGCAGCGAGAAGAAAGCTTGCTTTCTTTGTCGGCGACCGGCGCACGGGTGAGTAACGCGTATCCAACCTTCCCCTTAGTAGAGAATAGCCCGGCGAAAGTCGAATTAATACTCTATGTTGTTCGTTGCGAGCATTCAAGATGAATCAAAGGTTTACCGCTAAGGGATGGGGATGCGTCTGATTAGGTTGTTGGCGGGGTAACGGCCCACCAAGCCCACGATCAGTAGGGGTTCTGAGAGGAAGGTCCCCCACATTGGAACTGAGACACGGTCCAAACTCCTACGGGAGGCAGCAGTGAGGAATATTGGTCAATGGACGGAAGTCTGAACCAGCCAAGTAGCGTGCAGGATGACGGCCCTATGGGTTGTAAACTGCTTTTGTACGGGAATAAAGTGAGGGACGTGTCCCTTTTTGTATGTACCGTAAGAATAAGGACCGGCTAATTCCGTGCCAGCAGCCGCGGTAATACGGAAGGTCCGGGCGTTATCCGGATTTATTGGGTTTAAAGGGAGCGCAGGCTGGAGATTAAGCGTGACGTGAAATGCCGCGGCTCAACCGTGGAAGTGCGTCGCGAACTGGTTTCCTTGAGTGTATTCGACGTCAGCGGAATTCGTGGTGTAGCGGTGAAATGCTTAGATATCACGAAGAACTCCGATTGCGAAGGCAGCTGGCGAGGCTATAACTGACGCTAAAGCTCGAAGGTGCGGGTATCGAACAGGATTAGATACCCTGGTAGTCCGCACGGTAAACGATGGATGCCCGCTGTATGCGATATACTGTATGCGGCCAAGCGAAAGCGTTAAGCATCCCACCTGGGGAGTACGCCGGCAACGGTGAAACTCAAAGGAATTGACGGGGGCCCGCACAAGCGGAGGAACATGTGGTTTAATTCGATGATACGCGAGGAACCTTACCCGGGCTTGAACTGCCAGCGAACGATACAGAGATGTTGAGGCCCTTCGGGGCGCTGGTGGAGGTGCTGCATGGTTGTCGTCAGCTCGTGCCGTGAGGTGTCGGCTTAAGTGCCATAACGAGCGCAACCCCTGCGACTAGTTGCCATCAGGTTATGCTGGGCACTCTGGTTGGACTGCCACCGTAAGGTGTGAGGAAGGTGGGGATGACGTCAAATCAGCACGGCCCTTACGTCCGGGGCTACACACGTGTTACAATGGGAGGTACAGAGAGATGGTGTTCCGCAAGGCGCATCTAATCCTAAAAGCCTTCCTCAGTTCGGATTGGGGTCTGCAACCCGACCCCATGAAGCTGGATTCGCTAGTAATCGCGCATCAGCCATGGCGCGGTGAATACGTTCCCGGGCCTTGTACACACCGCCCGTCAAGCCATGAAAGCCGGGGGCGCTTGAAGTCCGTGACCGCAAGGATCGGCCTAGAGCGAAACTGGTAATTGGGGCTAAGTCGTAACAAGGTAGCCGTACCGGAAGGTGCGGCTGGAACACCTCCTTTCTGGAGAGAATGACTATAAAAGGTAAAAGTGAATAGTGAAAAGTGAAAATTTGCTACCGCTTTAAGTTAAGAAGGTTAGTTTTTAACCCAAGCTTCTTTACTGCTGATGTTTATATATAAGAATAGAGAAAGATGAAGCTGAGCGTAGTAACGGCGAAGCTTGAAGCCAGTCCTATAGCTCAGTTGGTTAGAGCGCCACACTGATAATGTGGAGGTCGGCAGTTCAAGTCTGCCTGGGACTACATCCGACTCGAAAACGAAAAGTTGGGGGATTAGCTCAGTTGGCTAGAGCACCTGCTTTGCAAGCAGGGGGTCAACGGTTCGAATCCGTTATTCTCCACCAAGTACGGACGACCTCTGAAATTTAATGTTTCATGTTTAATGTTTCAAGTACAGAGATCTTTGACATATTGACACACAAGACTGTAAGTAAAGACTTTAAGAAGTCAAACTGAGTAGATTAAAAAATCTCAAAATTACAGCTGAAAGTATGAGCTATGCATTGAATGTTAATGTTTAATCATTAATGTTTAATGTATATAGGCGAAAGCAAGTTAGGGCGTCTGGTGGATGCCTTGGCTCTCGGAGGCGATGAAGGACGTGATAAGCTGCGATAAGCTCTGGGTAGATGCAAATAATCTTTGATCCAGGGATTTCCGAATGGGACAACCCAGCAGTCTGAAGGACTGTTATTCCTACAAAGGTAGGAAGGCAAACGGGGGGAACTGAAACATCTTAGTACCCTCAGGAAGAGAAAATAAACAATGATTCCCCTAGTAGTGGCGAGCGAACGGGGAAGAGCCCAAACCTGTTATGTAGCAATGCATAATGGGGGTTGTAGGACCACGCCGTGGTACTCTGATCATGAGCAGAATGTTCTGGAAAGTTCAACCATAGAAGATGAAAGTTCTGTACGCGAAGTGAAATGAGGCCTAGTGGTATCCTGAGTAACGCGGAGCACGAGGAATTCTGCGCGAATCTGCCGGGACCATCCGGTAAGGCTAAATACTCCCGAGAGACCGATAGCGAACCAGTACCGTGAGGGAAAGGTGAAAAGCACCCCTATTAGGGGAGTGAAATAGTACCTGAAACCAGTCGCCTACAAGCGGTCGGAGCTAGTTATACTAGTGACGGCGTGCCTTTTGCATAATGAACCTACGAGTTACCATGTCCGGCGAGGTTAAGCCCTTCTGGGGCGCAACCGCAGTGAAAGCGAGGCTGAAGAGGCCGCCCAAGTCGGATGGGGTAGACGCGAAACCGAGTGATCTACACATGTCCAGGATGAAGTCCCGGTAACACGGGATGGAGGTCCGCACCGATAAGCGTTGAAAAGCTTCCGGATGAGGTGTGTGTAGGAGTGAAAGGCCAATCAAACTCGGAGATAGCTCGTACTCCCCGAAAGGCATTTAGGTGCCGCGTCGGATGGTCACCGTGAGAGGTAGAGCGACCGATAGGTCAAGAGGGCTTCACCGCCTATCGAGACCTGACGAACTCCGAATGCTCACGGTCTGCAGTCCGGCAGTAAGGGGGCGGGTGCTAAGGTCCGTCCCCGAGAGGAGAAGAATCCAGACCGCCGTCTAAGGTCCCGGAATCCTGTCTGAGTTAGTCTAACGAAGTGTGGCCTCGATGACAGCTAGGATGTTGGCTTGGAAGCAGCCATTCATTCAAAGAGTGCGTAACAGCTCACTAGTCGAGAGGCCGTGCATGGATAATAATCGGGTATAAGACAGGTACCGAAGGCGCGGGATAGCATTAAAAAGTATCGGTAGGGGAGCATTCCAGCGGCGCCGAAGGTGAAGGATGACCTTCACTGGAGTTTCTGGAAAAGCAAATGTAGGTATAAGTAACGATAAGACGGGTGAGATTCCCGTCCGCCATAAGACTAAGGTTTCCCGGGCGATGTCAATCACCCCGGGGTGAGTCGGGTCCTAAGTTTAAGCCGAACGGCGAGAGCGATGGCTGACACGGTTAATATTCCGTGACTACCATACGGGGCGACGTGGTGACGGAGCAGTGACACTGCCGCGTGCTGACGGAATAGCACGTTGAAGCGTGTAGGTGCTGAGGAGTGCAGGCAAATCCACACTCCGAGCCGAACGTGACAGTACAGGGTCTTCTTCGGAAGAACTTGATAGCGCAGGTAAACATACTCCCGAGAAAAACCGCTAAGCTTAACCCGTGTGGTACCCGTACCGCAAACGGACACACGTAGTCGGGTAGAACATACTAAGGCGTTGAGAGATTCGTGGCTAAGGAACTAGGCAAACTGACCCTGTAACTTCGGGATAAAGGGTCCTCACTTTAAGTGAGGCGCAGAGAATAGGTCCAGGCAACTGTTTAACAAAAACACAGGGCTGTGCAAACTCGAAAGATGAGGTATACAGCCTGACACCTGCCCGGTGCTGGAAGGTTAAGAGGAGATGTCAGTCTTCGGATGAAGCATTGAATTGAAGCCCCAGTAAACGGCGGCCGTAACTATAACGGTCCTAAGGTAGCGAAATTCCTTGTCGGGTAAGTTCCGACCTGCACGAATGGTGTAATGATCCGGACGCTGTCTCGGCCACGATCTCAGTGAAATTGTAGTATCGGTGAAGATGCCGATTACCCGCGATGGGACGAAAAGACCCCGTGAACCTTTACTACAGCTTAGCACTGACCTTGGTCATCGGATGTGTAGGATAGGCCGGAGGCTATGAAGTGGGCGCGCCAGCGTTCATGGAGCCGCCGTTGAAATACGGCCCTTCTGCTGCCTGAGGTCTAACACGCAGTAGCGTGGACACTGTTTGGTGGGTAGTTTGACTGGGGTGGTCGCCTCCAAAAGCGTAACGGAGGCTTCCAAAGGTGCCCTCGGGCCGATTGGTAACCGGCCTTATAGAGTGTAAAGGCAAAAGGGCGCTTGACTGGGAGGCAGACATGCCGAGCAGGCAGGAAACTGGGGCTTAGTGATCCGGTGCAAGTGTATGGAAACTGCATCGCTCAAAGGATAAAAGGTACTCCGGGGATAACAGGCTGATCCCCCCCAAGAGCTCATATCGACGGGGTGGTTTGGCACCTCGATGTCGGCTCGTCACATCCTGGGGCTGGAGAAGGTCCCAAGGGTTGGGCTGTTCGCCCATTAAAGTGGCACGCGAGCTGGGTTCAGAACGTCGTGAGACAGTTCGGTCTCTATCTATCGTGGGCGTGGGAGTCTTGAGTGGATCGGACACTAGTACGAGAGGACCGTGTTTGACTGACCTCCGGTTTACCGGTTGTACCGCCAGGTGCACCGCCGGGTATCCGCGTCGGGATCGGATAAGCGCTGAAAGCATCTAAGTGCGAAGCCGGCCACAAGATGAGGGCTCCATTGAGGGTCGTCGTAGACTACGACGTTGATAGGGTGCAGGTGTAAAGACAGTGATGTCAAAGCCGAGCACTACTAATTGCCCGAAGGCTTTCGCTAAATAAGCGCATGCTTTCAACTGTGACAGTATTGACGATGAAGTTTTGTCTTCAGTCTTAGTGTGATATGTCAACCTTATACGCGGTTGTATAATTGTCAATTATCAATTGTCAATTATCAATTTAGCGAAGATATTCAGGTGGCTATTGCGGCGGGGTCCCACCTCTTCCCATTCCGAACAGAGAAGTTAAGCCCGCTTGCGCCGATGGTACTGCAATGCAATGCGGGAGAGTAGGAGGCTGCCATTTTTACTAGTAAAGACCCTGATTCAGCAATGAGTCAGGGTCTTTTTCGTGTTTGTATGCACTATTTTTTTAGGTTTCACCTTTACTGTAAACTGCTCATTTCCAGAGTGTTCCGGTGAAGCCTGATTTTGGTAGTTTCAAACTCACTGATTTTGAGATCGGAAAATAGGGACTTTGAGGTCGGAAACCATAGGTTTACGATGCCTAAGTCTATGGTTTAGGACCTCAAAGTCTATGATTTAGGATGCCTTGACCTATGGTTTTCAAAAATCAATATAAATGGGGATTGTGTTGATAGTTTTATGTTTGTACCTTTGCAATCGCTTAACAACACAAAAACTTCAATATAATAATGAAAAAACATTTATTATTTCTAGGATTACTGTGTCCCATTTTTATGTATGCGGATGGAGTAGGAGAAACAGCTGACACAACAATTTCACGACAGTACAATGTAGAAGAGGTTACTGTAGTAGGTTTTAAACAGGATCCGCCTATCAAGGAAGCTCTTTCTATTACTTCCATTTCTGCTGCCAATATCCGTCAGGCAGAGATGACCAGTATTAAGGATCTGGGTTATGTAGTGCCCAACTTCTTTATTCCAGAGTATGGCACGCGTCAGAACTCCCCCGTTTTCGTACGTGGTGTGGGTGCCAAGACAAATGGTCCTACAGTAGGATTTTATATTGATGGCGTGCCCCACATGGAGCGCTCAGCATTTGATGATGATCTGTTTGATGTAAGTTCACTGGAAGTGCTTCGCGGTCCGCAGGGTACACTCTATGGTCGTAATTGCATCGGTGGTATTATCAATGCCTATACCCGTTCACCATTCGACTATCAGGGCACACGCGTGAAAGTAGGGTATGGACGTTATAATGACGTATCAGTTAATGCCAGTCATTACAGCAAGTTGAGCGATAAGCTGGCTTTTGCCGTGAATGGTAGTTATCATCACAACGACGGATATTTCCGTAACGCATTCGATGACAGTAAGATAGATAAGTTTAACGAAGGCTTTATGCGCGGTCGCGTGTTCTGGAAGCCCACCGAACGTTGGACCATCTCAGCCGACCTGAGCTATCGTAACAGTGACCAGGGAGGATACCCCTATGGCCTGTATAACGAGGCAGATGGTACTGTAGGCGAGATTAACTACAACCGCTACAGCTCTTACCTGCGCCAGTTGACCACTGCTGGTCTGAATGCCCGTTACGAAGGCAACGGCTTTAGTTTCAACAGTCAGACAGCCTATCAGTATATTGATGATAATCAGGGTATTGACCAGGATTTCACCCGTGCCGACCTTTATTGGGTAAATCAGCGTGTGCGTCAGAATATTTTCAGTGAGGAGCTCACGATTAAGTCAACAACAGCCAGTCGTTATCAGTGGATGTTTGGTGCTTTCTTCTTCAACGACAGTTATAAGAAGGCCCTCTATACCACCTATATTTCGCAGAACTATTGCACCCCAAAATTCTATGACAGTCCAACAACCGGTCTTTCCGTCTATCACCAGTCATCACTGCGTATTGTTGGCGGTCTGAATGCAAAGTTGGGTCTGCGTTTCGACTATGAGCATGCTAAGGAAGATTATGAGTCATATAAGACCGCAACAGCATGGGACAGAACGCTGGGCGCACCGACCGATACCTATAACAGCACACTGAATTTCACCCAGTTCACACCGAAGTTTGCCCTTGAGTATCTCTTCAGTAACGACAATATGGTCTATGCATCGGTGACAAGAGGTTACAAGACAGGCGGTTTTAACTCTACCTTTACCCAGGACGATGAGCGTACGTTTGAGCCCGAGTACAACTGGAACTACGAGATTGGAGCAAAGACCTCACTGTTTGACCACGCCTTGCAGGCCGACCTGACCCTGTTCTATGTGGACTGGCGTCATCAGCAGATTACGCAGACTGTGCCAGGCGTAGGTAATATCACCCGCAATGCCGGTCATTCCGACAGCAAGGGTGTAGAACTTGGTCTTACCGTTCGTCCTGTGCAGCCCCTCACACTGCGTATGAGCTACGGTTACACCTATGCCCGCTTCCTGAATTATAAGAAGAGTGCCACAGTGGACTATACCGGCAAGATGCTGCCCCTTGTTCCCCGTCAGACCCTCTCGTTCAGAGGCGCTTACACCATTCTGCCCAGTTGTAAGACCGTTGACCGTATTGTGCTGAGTGCCGGTGTCAATGGTATGGGTAAGATTTATTGGAACGAGGACAACGCCGTCAGTCAGTCATTCTATGCCCTGCTCGATGCCAAGGTGAGTGCCACCTTCGGTCTGCTGACGTGGGAGGTATGGGGAAAGAACCTGACCAATACCGATTATCTGACCTACTATTTCAAGACCAATGTAGGTTATGGTCAGCAGGGACGCCCCGTCTCTTTTGGAACATCGCTGATTTTTGATCTCTAATGAAAAAGATGCAACAAGAAAAGCAAGGACAACTCAATAAAATATCTTTAATAGGCAGAGGAGGCATCGGGCTACCGATGTTCTTCTGCCTTTACATAGCTCAGAGTATTCCCTCCAGCTTCTTTGCTACCGCCCTTCAGGTGATGATGCGAGAAGCTCATTATTCTTTAGCGACTATCGGACTTCTTCAGTTGGTGAAGTTGCCCTGGGTACTCAAATTCCTCTGGTCGCCAGTTGTCGACCGTCACTGTCTGACAGGTCGTGATTTCCGTCGTTGCATCATTGGCAGCGAGTGTGTCTATGCCCTGTTTATCATTCTGGCAGGCCTGTTTGATGTGAGTGACAACCTGTATCTCATCATCGCCCTTGTCTGTCTGTCGCTGGTGGCGTCAGCCACACAAGATATCGCTACTGATGCATTAGCCATCCTGATGCATGGGGGTAGGGATAAGAGTATGGTGAACAGTATGCAGTCTATGGGCAGTTTCGGAGGCGCCCTCGTTGGTAGCGGTCTGTTGCTGGTAGTGCTACATACCTTTGGCTGGCAGACGGTCACCCTCTGCTTAGGACTCTTCGTGCTGCTGATGCTCATACCGTTGATTATGCGTCGTGAACCAGTGATAGCGGCAAAGAGCACACAAGAGCGTGCCCGCCTCACCGATTTTGCCTCGTTCTTCACCCAGCGTGGCATCTGGCGTCAGATAGGTTTTCTGATGCTCTATTATGCCAGCATGATAGGCATTCTCTCCATGATGCGCCCCTGGTTAGTGGACCTTGGATACGACATGAAAGAGATAGGCGTGATGAGTGGCATCGTGGGAACCTCAGCCGCCTTCTGCGCCTCCTTTGGAGCAGGTCTGCTGTTGCGTCGAGTCGGCATCCGCTTCACCCGTATTCTCTTTGCCTGCTTCATCCTGTTCACCACAATCTTAAAGCATGCAGCCAGAATTAATACAGAAATACAACCGTCCTGTGCCGCGATACACCAGTTATCCGCCAGCCAACTATTTCACAGCATTCAGTGAGAGCGACTATCAGCGTGTCGTTGCAGCATCAAACACAGCCCGTCAGAACCAGATATCCTTCTATCTGCATATCCCCTTCTGTCGTCATCTGTGCCACTATTGCGGTTGTAATTCCTATCCCGCAGCATCGGCCGACACCGTGAAAGACTATGTCGATGCCTTGCATCAGGAGATAGACCTTGTAGCCAGTCAGATAGACCGCAGCCGACAAATCTCGCAGATACACTATGGCGGAGGCAGTCCGACGTCGCTTCCCGTATCAATGATAAAGGAGCTGAACGAGCACCTGCTGAGCATTGCACCTGCGATAGACCGTCCGGAGATAGCCATCGAGTGCCATCCCGGCTATCTGACCGAGCAAGACTGGCAGCAGCTTACCGAGTGCGGGTTCACCCGATATAGCATCGGTATGCAGGATTTGAAGACCGACGTGCTGCAGGCAGTGAACCGCCGTCCCTCGTTGCTCCCTATGAGTGATGTGCTGCAGATACTGAGAGCATCGGGCGCCACGGTCAACTTTGATTTCATCTATGGTCTGCCCCTGCAGACTGTCGACTCCTTCCGGCATACCATAGAACAGGCAGCAGAACTGCGTCCAGACCGTCTGGTGACCTTTGCCTATGCCCACTTACCCAAGCTCTTCCCACGCCAGCGGATACTGGACCGTATAGGACTACCCTCGATGGAGGAGAAGAGCGCGATGTATGAAGCCGCCTCAGAGGTGATGACACAAGCAGGCTATCAGCGTGTAGGACTGGATCACTTTGTGCTGCCCGAGGACGAACTGTATACCGCCCTGCAGTCGGGCATGCTCCATCGCAATTTCCAAGGCTACTGCACACGTCGCACCACAGCCCAGGTCTATGCCTTCGGCGTGACGGCTATCAGTCAGCTTGACGATGCCTATGTGCAGAACGGTCGTGATATCAAAACCTATATCGAGACCATCAACCAGAAACGGTTCTACATACAGCGAGGCTATACATTGTCGCACGAGCAGAAACTGGTGCGCGAGGTGGTGGAGACACTGATGTGCAACTATCAGCTCAACTGGCATCAGGTGGCAGAGCGCATGGGCGTTACGGTTGACACCCTCCGGGCAGCCTGCCACTATGATGAGCATCAGTTGCAGGACATGGCAGCCGACGGTATTCTGGATTTCGACGACGACCACATTGTCGTGCATGCCGATGCCTGTTCGTTGGTGCGCTGTGTGGCAGCTGTCCTCGACCCCTTGATGCGACATACAGATAAACAATTCTCAACTCCCATATAATTCCCTTTTTTTCCCGATGATTCAAAAATGTGATATCGTTGTGATTGGAGCTGGACTCACCGGTCTTTCAACAGCTTTTAATCTGAAGAAGAAAGGACGTGATGTCCTGGTGCTGGAAAAGCAGAACCGTATTGGCGGACAGATACGTACCTATACAGAAGACGGATTTACCTTCGAGAGCGGTCCTAATACCGGTGTCGTCTCTTTCCCTGAAGTGGCCGAACTGTTTCAGAACCTCGACGGTAGCTGCCAATTAGAGATAGCCCGCGAGTCGTCCAAACGTCGTCTGATATGGAAAGGCAACAAGTTTCATGCCCTGCCAGCCGGTCCTGTGGCTGCCATCACCACCCCCTTGTTCACCCTAAAGGATAAGTTCCGTATCCTCGGCGAACCCTGGCGTAAAAAAGGAAACGATCCCAATGAGTCGGTGGGCTCGTTGGCCCAGCGCCGCCTGGGACGCTCGTTCTTTGAATATGCCGTCGATCCCTTCGTATCCGGTGTCTATGCCGGCGACCCTATGAAGCTCACCACCCGTTATGCCCTGCCAAAGCTCTATAACCTAGAGACCAACTATGGCAGTTTTGTGCGTGGTGCTGTTGCCAAGCGTAAGGAACCAAAGACCGATCGCGACCGACTGGCCACGCGAAAAGTTTTCTCAGCCCGTGGCGGTCTGCAACAGATTGTAGAGGCGTTGGCACAGAACGTCAACATTGTGACCAATGCCCAGGATATCAGGGTACGTCCCGATGGAGCGCATGTCTGGCGCGTGTCTTACAATGACGGGGCAGAGGAGATACGCTGCAACCATGTTATCACCACCGTAGGAGCCTATGCATTGCCCGATATGCTGCCCTTTGTGCCAAGCAGTATGATGGAGCATATCAGTAATCTGTACTACGCTCCCGTTATCCAGGTGAGCGTCGGTATCCGTGATGCCCGTGGGCTCAATAAGCCCGCCTTTGGCGGTTTGGTGCCCAGTAAGGAAAAGCAGCAGCTGCTGGGTATCCTCTTCCCCTCGGAGTGCTTCGTGCAGCGTGCCCCCGATGGTGGAGCGTTGTATTCCTATTTCATAGGTGGTGCCCGTCATCCGGAGTATCTTCAGAAGAGTGATGACGAGATACGGCAGATTGTTATCGAGGCATTCCATTCCATGTTGAAATATCCTGCAGATATAAAGCCCGATATGATCCGTATCTTCCGTCATGAGCATGCTATTCCTCAGTATGGAGCGGATAGTGGTGCCCGTTTTGAAGCAATCCGCTGTATTGAGCAGGATTATCCTGGCCTGATTCTTGCAGGTAACATGCGTGATGGCATAGGTATGGGCAACCGAATTTATCAGGCAGCAAAGATTGCCGAGAAATTTTAGAAGTCATGTTGCCTTCTAAATGCAATTAGCAGGCTACATCAGAAAAATGCGAGGAGTTTCAGAAATGAGACTCCTCGTACATGTTATAGTCATCGGCCATATTTGTCTGGTTTTCTACTAAACGGCCAGATTCCTTAATGGCATCATCATAGCCGGTCAGTGCGGCAAAAGGTGCAAACTGGGCTGCACGGTTCCACATCGACATCCTCGGGTGATGCTTCGGCTCGTAATGCGGCAGATTGATGATATCGTCGTAATTATCCATAACTCTTAACTCTTAATTCTTAACTAAGCCTTATGTCCTCCTATTTGCTTGTTGCGATCCTTGGCCGTGGCGCCCTCCTCAAAGTTCAAGCCCCTGAGAATAGCGTTTTTACCGAAACGCTTCTTGATTTTCAACTGTGCCTCTTGCATCCTCCGTTCCTTTTCCAGTTTAGCCTGCTCTTCCTGGTGCTGTTTCTCTAACGCTTCGTAATCGGTGAAGAGATCCAGTTGCTGGGGCGTTTTATCCTGTGCCGATGCAGCTTCCTCAGATACCACATGGTTTGTTGTCAGGTTCAGTCTGCGGATTAGTAAATCAGGATTCACGAAGCGGTCAAACAATTCAGTTGCCCCATCCATGATGAGCCGTGATGATGACGTAGGGCTCTCGAAGTTGAACGTGCCGTGAGCATGCTTGGGAACAGCCTTTCCATAATAGTTGGTGGTAATCTCACCATGATATTTTTCGCGGATCTCAGGACGTGTCAGACATTCGGCATCATACCCTACGGTCAGCACCAACTGGTCAGTCACCAGACGTTTCGATACAAGGTCGAGTGCCATTCCCTCAGCCATTTCACGTATCACCACACGGGCTTTCTTGAAAGTATAAGGCTCCTGCAAAACCTGTCCGCTGCTGAATGAGTTTGTCTCTGGCCTGTAGGCTTTCACAGCATCTATGGTACATGGTTCCCAGCCCCATGCATGATCTATCAGTAGCTCTGCATTCACGCCAAAGAGACGGTATAGCAGTCCTTCGTTCTGAATTGACATTCGCGCCAACTTCCCCATCGTGTCAATACCGTAGACAACCAGTTTCTCGACAGTCCCCCGTCCCACACGCCAGAACTTGGTCAGAGGGCGATAATCCCATAGTTCATGCCGATACGCCATTTCGTCCAATTCAGCAATACGCACACCGTCTTTGTCGGCTGGCATCTTCTTGGCAACAATGTCCATAGCCACCTTAGCCAGATACATGTTTGTGCCGATGCCAGCTGTTGCCGTGATACCTGTTGTAGCCAGTACGTCGCGGATAATCTTCATCGCCAACTCGTGAGCAGTCATCTTATAAGTACCCAGATAGGCCGTCACATCCATGAACACCTCATCGATACTATAGACATGTATATCTTCAGGAGCAATATATTTCAGGTAAGTCTGATAGACCTTGGTACTCACCTCTATGTAGTGTGCCATGCGGGGTGGGGCAGCGATATAGTCGAGTTCGAGGTCAGGATGAGCCTGAAGCTCCAGGTCGTTGAATGACTTGCCGGTCATTCTCCATCCGGCAGCCCTCCTGCGCTCGTTGTTGACCTCGCGCACTTTCTGAACCACCTCAAACAGGCGCGCACGTCCACCTATGCCGTATGCTTTCAGTGAAGGGGAAACAGCCAGACAGATGGTTTTCTCCGTCCTCGACACATCAGCCACGACGAGGTTGGTGGTCAGTGGGTCAAGTCCCCTGTCCACACACTCCACTGAAGCGTAGAACGACTTCAGGTCGATGGCAATATATGTCCGATTTTGGTTCACGCCGATGTCATCAATCATTGCAAAGGTACGAAAAAGAATGGAAAAATGCAGCTTGATACAATGAAAATCTCATAAAATGGGATGGAATTCCTAAAAATAGCGTAACTTTGCGGTCGCATTGTAAAATATAGTTATTGACATGAAATACGGAATCATCGGCACAGGTGCCATTGGTGGATATTATGGAGCAAAACTGGCTCATGCAGGACAGGAAGTTCATTTCTTGCTGCACCGCGACTATGAGTATGTCAGACAGCACGGCCTGCAGGTTGACTCCTGCGACGGCTCGTTTCATTTGGATAATGTTAATGTTTATCAACGTGCGGAAGATATGCCGCAATGCGACGTGGTGCTCGTGGGCCTGAAGTCAGTCAACAACGACAAACTGCAGTCGTTGCTCCCACCACTGCTCCATGCCCATACGCTGGTGGTGCTCATCCAGAATGGCATTGGCGTAGAGGAAGATGTGCAGCAGATGTTTCCCGATGTGCAACTGGCTGCCGGACTGGCCTTTATCTGTTCTGCCAAGACAGAGCCAGGACTTGTCAGTCACCAGTGTTATGGCAGCATCAACCTGGCCAACTATTCATGCAAGGGCGAAGCGTTGATGCAGACCGTGGTCGATGAGTTCCGTCAGGCCGGCATAGAGACAGGACTGGTGGAGTATCATGAGGCACGATGGAAAAAGGCCGTGTGGAACATGCCGTTCAATGGTATGACCGTAGCGCTGCACACGCAGACCGACCAACTGCTGAAGAACCAATCGACCCGTCAGCTGATTCGCGAGCAGATGATGGAAGTAGTCAGTGCAGCCCAGCATCTGGGTGTAAAGAATCTGGACGAATCGTTTGTGGATAAGATGATTGAGACCACCGATGCGATGACACCCTATTCGCCGTCCATGCGACTGGATTACGACTTCCACCGTCCCATGGAGATATACTATCTATACACCCGTCCCCTGGAAATTGCCCGTGAGGCCGGCTGTCCGATGCCAAAGCTGGAGATGCTGGAGGCAGAGTTGCGGTTCCTGGAGGCTGATCTCATACCATGGCACGTATCAGGAACCAGATGACGGGCACCAGGAGGGCGGGCAGGAGATTCAGCGTCTTGCAGTCCTTCAGGTTCAACAGCGAGAGACCGCTGCCCGTGATAAGCAGTCCGCCCACAATCAGTAACTCTGCCATGAGCGCATCGCTGATGGCGGTACTGCTGATATGGGCCACGAGCCAGAACATGCCCTGCCAGCAGAACAGTACGGGTGCTGCCAGGACCATGCCGATGCCGTAGGTAGAGGCAAACACCATCGACGATACGAAGTCGAGCGTGGCGTTGGTGAAAAGGAAGGTGTGGTCGCCCTTCAGGGCCGAGATGACAGGGCCGAGCATCGACAGCGGTCCGATGCAGTAGAGTAGGATAGCTGTCGAGAGTCCCTCGGCGAGTCGGTTGCCGTCTTGTTTCTTTCCGCGCTGCAACTTGTCAACGAGCCGTTTGAACCTTCCGTCTATGTCGAGTGCCGTGCCGATGACGCCGCCTATGGCCAGCGAGATGATGAACAGCACCGGATACTGCGACTGAGAGAAGTGGCTGATGGTGGCATTCAGACCGATGGCCAGCGATGCCAGTCCCAAGCCGGTGTATAAGACCTCTTTGTATTTCTCCTTCACACCACGATGCAGCAGACTGCCGATGATGGTGCCTGCGATGATGGTGGTTGCGTTGACTATTGTTCCGATCATTGCCAGTTTATGATTTTGTTTTTGTTTCCTGATCAGCGGTACATAGTATTTCTGCGTAATTGTGATCCACCACCACAACCACCTTTGTATCGGGCACTAGCGGCTGTAGCTCTGTGGTCAGCTGACTGACAAAAGCGGCCTCGTCGTGGACGGAGATATCAGGCACGATGTCGACGGAGAGGTATTTGTTCTTCTCTGAATAGTAGAAGCCGTGCACCTGAACAATCTCCTTGTGGGCAGCGAGGGCCTGCATCACCTGCGACTGCAGTTCCGCACGGCGGTTCTCGCCTGTAGCCACGGCATAGACGCCGACGGTCATGATGATGCCGTGACGCTCGTACATCTGCGTAGAGATGCGGCGCGTCAGTCCGTGAATGTCGTGGGCCGACATCGTATCATACACGTTGATATGCAGCGAACCAATCTTCACGTCCGGACCGTAGTTGTGCAGTATCAGGTCGAAGACACCATGCACGCCCTCGAAGTCGGATACCTCCTTCTGGATCTGTTGGGCGTACTCGGCCGAGATACTCGTACCCAGCAGTTCGTTGACAGGCGAGGCCAGCATCTCGAAACCGGCCTTGATAATCACAACCGATATCAGGGCGCCAAGGATACCGTCGAGCGACACCCCCCACAGCAGCATGACTCCCGCCGATACGAGCGTGGCCAGCGTGATGACGGCATCAAACAGCGCATCCGAGCCAGAGGCTATCAGCGCGTCGCTCTTCAGTTGTTCGCCCTTCTTCTTCACATACTGGCCCAGGATAAGCTTCACCACAATAGCCACCACGATAACCACCAGTGTCGTCGTGGTGTATTCCGGTTCCGTGGGGTCGAAGATTTTCTTCACCGACTCGATGAGCGAGGTGATACCGGCTGACAGCACGATGACGGCGATGATGATGGCACTGAAATACTCGATGCGACCGAAACCGAAGGGATGCTTCCTGTCGGCAGGACGCTGGGAGAGTTTGGTACCCACGATGGTGATGACGCTCGACAGCGCATCACTCAGGTTGTTGACGGCATCCATCACGATGGCCACACTGCTGGCCAGGATACCTACTGCGGCCTTGAAGCCTGCCAACAATACGTTGGCTATAATGCCTATCCAACTGGTACGGATAATTTGAGAACTTCTGTCCATAATCACAAAACATATTAAATCTGGCCGCTAAGATACGAAAAATCAATGAAAAATAGTTACCTTTGCCATGAAAAATTGCAAGTTTTGATAAATATTAGGAAATGAGTAGCATTGCCCTCTCCATATTCCTGCTGAGCATCGGTGCCAGTTTCATCCAGCGCACCACGGGCTTCGGCTTCGGCATCTTCATCATGACGATGCTGCCGTTTCTTATGCCCAGCTATGGCGAGGCTACGACGCTCTCAGGACTGCTGGCTATCACCACATCTGCGGCTATCGTGTGGCGTTTGCGCAGCTATGTCACGTGGCAGCGGCTTTGGCCTATCCTGCTGACGTTTGTCGTCGTCTCTACCATCGCCATCTTTGCCCTGACGCGTATCGAAGACCATATCCTGCAGCGCATCCTTGGTGTGGTGCTCATCCTCATCAGCATCTACTTCATGCTTTTTAGCCAGCGCATCAAACTGCCGACTACAAAGAGGGTGCAGGTCGGCGCGGGAACGCTCAGCGGACTGATGGGTGGCTTCTTTGGTATGCAAGGCCCGCCCGCCGTGCTTTACTTCATCCAGAGTGAGCCTACCAAGGAGCACTATATGGCGATGGCACAGACCTATTTCCTGATTGGCAATCTGATGATGACGGGCGTGAGAGCCTGCAATGGCTTCTTCACCGCGACAGTCGCCACCAGCTATCTCTATGGCCTTAGTGGTGTCGTCATCGGCACGATGCTCGGCGCATACGTCTTCAAGCGTATTCCCAACCGCATCTTCCGCTATATTGTCTATGCCTATATCTGCGTCAGCGGCATCATCATACTCATGACAAATTAAAGAACTTTATAACATATGGCAAAACGGGAATACATACAGGCCAACAAGGATTGGCTGGAGGCGAAAGCCAGGGAGGAGGGCGTAAAAGCCCTGCCTAAGGGCATCTATTACAAGGTGCTGGGTGAGGGAAATCAGGATAGTCAGAAACCGACGGTCCGCAGCATCATCACTGCCCACTATACCGGCTGGACAATCGACGGTAAGCAGTTTGACAGCAGTCGTGGCGGTGTACCTCTGGCTTGTCGCCTGTGCGACCTCATTGAGGGGTGGATCATCGCCATGCAGCAGATGCACATCGGCGACAAGTGGGAACTCTATATCCCTGCAGAGATGGGCTACGGCAAGTTCTCACAGCCTGGCATCCCCGGTGGTTCAACGCTTATCTTTGAAATTGAACTGATAGGAATAGCATGAAGGAATTACTCTTATAAAAAAATACAGGGGCTGGCAGATTTGCCAACTCCTGTTTTTTACCTTTTTACCTTTTTACCTTTCTACTTTCATGCCATGCACGAGGTCACTCCCAGTGCCGTTGCGATGGCCGACAGCACACTAATGGCTGTCTGGATTGCGAATTTCCAAAATGTCTTGTTCTTCATGGTAATAATGTTTTAATTTCACACCGATAGATTATTTAAGTTCACACAGAAACCACAGATATCACAGAAATTGGCTGCGCCTCCAGTATTTGCAAAGCAAATAGATATCACAGAAATCTTTCGACCACGGATTAATCGGATTCAGCGGATAAAGAATCGCTGGCGATTCTCATTTCTGTGATTTCCGTGATTTCTGTGTGAGATTATCACCTCTGTGCGAGGTTTAAGGATTTACGGGTCCGCTTTCTCCGTTATTCCCTGATTCCGTGTTTCCACTCTCCGAGTTCCCTGACTCCGTGTTTCCGTTCTCCGTCTCTTCGCCCGTCAGCTCGCTGTACAGCTGGGTGCTCAGCGTAGCGCCCTGTCGCATGGCGGAAGCCTTGTAGGCAGACTTCTTGCTCTGGTCGGCCAGGAAGGCGATGCCCAGGCGGGTGACGTTCTCGGATGCGCTGAAGTCCTTCGCGTCAGCAACGCCCTTGGAGGTGAGGACAGGGTAGAGGGTTCCGATGCCGTCGAGCTTCACCTTGTAGCCGTCGGCCAGCATCTCCTGCATGCAGCTCTTCAACTTGGTGATAACACCGATGACCACGTCCTCGGTATAGATACTGCCGTGCTTCATGATGTGCTCGGCCATGTCGGTGAGTCGCATTGTGCCGCGATAGATAATCTTACCGTAGGTCTTCTTCACCTGCTGGCGCTGCTCGCCCTTCTTGCCCACAGTCACCTTGCGTTCTACCTTCTTAATTTCAATTGTTCCCATAGTGATTTTTAATGTTTAATTTTTAATGGTTAATGTTTAGAATTGAGGTTCTAGCGGTAGCAAATTTTTCACTTTTCACTATTCACTATTCCCTTAATGAGCGAAACGGCTTTTCTCTTTCAGCGAGCCGGCGTTTTGCTGTCAGCGATACGGCGTGTTGCTCATTTTTGACAATGCAAAGGTACAAAGAAAATCTTGAACTGCCGAATTTCGGCATAGCGTAACCTGTAAAAATCTGTTAACGCTCGCGCTTGCTTTCATGCACCCAGCTCCAAATCGTGACAATGACATCGTGACAAAGTGACATTAAGCACCTCTCGATATGCGCATGCTATAAGTTATAATAATATTATAATATATTATAATATTATTATAAAATTAATTTCTTACAATTTATTACTCTTTCCCCTCTCAGCATGTAGAATATCCTTAATGTCACGATGTCACGATGTCACGATGTCATCTTTTGGGGATTTGCCATTCCGAACGGCTCGGACCGAGAGTCCGTCCGGAATGGTCAGTGGAACTGCATTCCCCGTGATCACCAAAGCCCGTTTCTACGGAACTTTAACATAGAAGGAGAAGACGGCAGCAGGGTAAACGGTCGATGCGGGGAAGGTCTCGCCACACCATAAGCCATTATTATAGCTCAGATAGCGGGCATCGTAACTATCGCTGGTGACCAAGTGCCCTGCAGCATCCCATATGAAGAAGCGACGTTTAAAATAACTTTCGTTGTCAACAGCCATACAAGTCTGACTAGCCGACCCACTGGTGGCCTGACAATTGAGCCAGCGTGTGTTAACGCCTGCGGGATAGAGCGTGAACTTGCCGTCGGTTGTCGAGAGATTCCACTTGTAGCCATCGAAGCTATCATCCACATCCGTAACCGTTGAACCCGAAACCGTTGCCGTAGTGGCAGCGCTGGGAGACGACGAGGCACCTGTATCTGCGTTAGAAATCAGGCGATAGCTGCCACCCACCTTACCTACAATGATGACTGGCACGCCAGATCCAATTGTGGCAGGGGTCTTCTCGAACCATGTGCCGCTGACAGGAGTGCGCAGCACCAGGTTTCTGGCGATAACCACATTGTCCTTGCGACTGACAGTGAGCGTGTTACTGTTGGTGTATGTCGACACGTAACCGTCGCTATGCGTCAGCTTCAGCGTAAGGCCCGTATAGGTACCGGGGAATACGGCGGCATAGTAAGTCGCGCCCTTGATGAATGGCCCCGTGAGTTTGACACCCGTGTAGGCAAAGGTCCCAAAAGCGCTGACCGTTGGGTCGCCGCTGTTCCAGTTGATGTCAGCCGTACCCGTCATCTTCTCGTTGGCATAGATGTGTACACTCTGCACATCATCAGCATTGATGGTGAAAGCCAGGAAACCGCAGACGTTCTTAAAACCAAGTGTAGAACTGCCGCCCTGGGCAATTGCCACCGCACTGCCCTCGGCAAAACTGCCTGCTACGGCAGTCTGCTCGGTGGGCACGGTGACGGTGATGACGTCGCCCGCCAGGCCTGCAGCTGCGGCAGCGGGATAAACGGCATATTGCACGACAGCATCAGCCGCAAGGTCGGAAAAGGTGAAGCGGGCACTCTTGGCAGATAGTATTTCTGTTGCCGTAGAGGTGTGTGCCACGTTGCTCACAAAGGCAGCTACGTTGTCGCCAGCCGACCAGTGAACCTCCGTACCGCTGAGTGAGGTTCTTGTTGCCTCACCACCCTCTTGCTGGGCCGTCAGCACCAGCGGACTGAACGATACTTCCTGACTCTCCTCATTACTGCAGGCGGCTGTCAGGAGTGCCAAGGCACCCCACAAAACAAACATCTTCTTCATGACCAGCCTCCTTCCTGATGCTCCCAGTCCCGCTGTTCGTTGATATCCTCCGTCTCTGCATTGGGATCGGGACTGGCAATGAGCAAAACGCGTTGCAAATTCAACTGAATTGCTCTTGTCAGCGGTTTCTCGTATGTTTTCTTTTTCATATTGTTACCAAATCTTAACAGAGTTGCCTTTGGGAATGAACCAATAGATATACACCTTCGTATAACTGGATTTCGCCCCCGCATGATTAGGGAAGGTAGCTGCCTCGCCAGTATCAAGTCTTACAAACCAATATTTTTTTGTTTGCCAAATTTTTGTACCCGTTATTGTCTTTGTTATGAATCTTTTATTCAGGTCAGGCCAATTGTGCTCTGGTCCGTAATAATTGACAAAGTAATCATAGTTACTCCCTTGATGTAGAACCCGGCTAACCGTCTGGGTGGTTCCGACACTGGAACAATTATCTCTTTTATAACCATCCCAAAAAGTATTCCATGTATCCCCTGAGAAGCGGATCATGATGCCGGCTTCCTGCGGGCTCCATTCGCGAATCACTACATAGGTTCCTGTGCTGGCCCCCTTGTTCTCCGTAACCTTAACCTCAGCCCCCAGATAATAATGTTCTTCCAGGTATTCTTCTATTGCCGTTGAGTTTTCCGGCCAGGCAGAAAAAGGAATGAACTTCACGCTTGTAATGATGGGGGCATTCTCCGTTTGGGAGGCTTTCCTAATGCTTACGTTGGCAATCTCGCCAGGGGTGGTGCTTTCCTTGAGTATGGTCTCACCCTCTTCCTGGTTTTCCTCGTCTGTCATTTTCCATGTAATCTTTTTGTTCTCTTCGATGAGTTGGGCACCTTCCGGCAACCACTTCTTGAACAGCTCTACAGCCTCTTCGTAGGTGTTAACAGGCACGGAAATCTCCGTGGGATCTGCCTCGTTCAGGTTTGCACCCACCAAATACCCCAGGATGTTGCCCACGGAGTCGGTTTCCACCAAACGCTCCTCCAGAAGCTCGAGGTCACTCAACTTGCCAGTATATTCTTCTGATTCTGTCTGAGAATTATCTTCAGAGTCATCATTACTGCACGAACTCAATGCAAATATTGCACATAATAGCAAATAAAAATACTTTTTCATAATTTGACTATTCATTATTAATTTATTATTTTACAGCTTCCTTTATCGCGTCGTAGTACCGCTGGATGCGGTCAATCATCTCATCACAGTTGAGATATGTCATGTTACTGGGAATCCGCCCCTTGCGCGCCTTCATCTGGTTAATGAGGGCAGGCATATCCTTGTAAGAGATGACTTTCACCTCAGGCATGAACTGACGGTTCATGATATAGATGCGCTCGCCCTGCACTATTCTCAGGTTCACAGTCGTTACCCAGTCCACATAGTCAGGGTCGTAGAGGAAGTAGTCTTTTGCCCTGTCTTCTGGCTTCTTCTCCATATTTGTCTTATCGGGTTGATCCTTTATAGCATAGGGCAATTTAACTTGGGGGTCGGCTACATAATGTACCTGATCCACTTCTTTCACGCCGGCGTTCACCTTGTAGAAGTACGTGGACGGGCCAAAGAACTGGCGGGCAAGGTTCGCGTTCGTGGGGTCTAACTGCTGACTCAAGCGCGGAGCCATGATACTGGAGTATTCCTCAGGAATGTCATACTTAAACAAATCGTCGTCAACGGGGCGCTGTACCGCTACAAATTTATTATTTTTAGCCGCATTGAATGCGCCGTCGGATATGGCATCTGTCTGTTGATTAACGCCCAGACCCTCACGAAATCCTTTGGTGTAGCCGGCCTTTGATCCCGGATAAACGCCAAATGACTGGTTAACCTCCATCGGAGCATTGGCATCATAGACATTGTTGTTCAGCAGGATATTTCCGATAGAAGTCGGGTCCATGAACGAAACCATTCGCATATTGACGAGTCCTGGGTCCTTTAAAGTCTTGTAGTAAGTACGGATTACCTTGCCGGAGGCATCCAACTCCTCTCCCTTGTCGTAGGCGAGGAAGTGCGTGGCATCACTCCAGAAGGCATCTCCCAACACATAGATGACGGGGGTATTCTGAATGTTCCAAACGCCTTCACCAAAGTGGGTGCCGGCTTTGAAATACTTAGAAGAAATCTTAGGGGAGGCAATGTTGGTGGAGCGCTCTCCACCAATGGTTCCCTGGGTTTCCATCTCGGCATTCAAGTTCAGTTGGGCCTGCAATTGAATATTACCCAGGTTTTTCTTGTCATCTTTGCTGATTGAGCCCGGGTTAATCTGGGAAGCCATCATTCCAAACATGCTCAAGGCAGCCATAATACCACCCTGAGCATATGAGCCTGGCTCGTTCTTAGAATTACCCGCAAATAAAGCACTCATACCACCTGCGCCAACGAAAGAACTTGCAATTCCAAAGATATCGGTAAAGGCGAGGCCCGCTTTGTTGACTTTAGCAGGCAGCAGTCCATATAGGTCGATTTTACCCGAGATGCTCCCTGCGATGTCTCCGTGCATGATGGAGTTCAAGAACACATTGTCCTGGGCAAACAGCAACATGCCGGGAGTGATATAGCCACCTCGCGAAGCCAAGGCCTTGGGACGCAACTGGGACATGTCTACGTCGTATGCCCACCAGCCAATGCGTGGAATCACTTTTCCCTGACGGCTCATTTGACTTGTGGTGGCACTGGTCATGTACTGGATGTTGGGATAGCCCACAGCCTGCTTGTAAGACATGGAAATACTTTCGTTGTAAGGCACACCATATTGGAAAACGGGATATTCGGCCAGGTCGTCGGAGAAGTTAAGAGACCACATGTGGTCGTTGGCAGCGCTGGCAGGCATATGGGCCTCGTCCATGTAGTAGAAGATGCGCAACAGGCCGCTGTACTTATTGTACATGCCAAAGTAGTTGTAGTTGGGACGCGACTCAATGCCGGTGAGGTTGAAAACCAACTCCCATTGGTCTTTGTTGATGACCATGCACTGAGCTTCGTCCTCCGGCAGCCATTCTTGAGGAAGGGCGTCCTGAGCCCACGGCAGGGCAACTTCTGTGGTGGTTACCTGCGTGCGGCCATTGACATCCACATAGCTGGTTACCAGCGAAATGCTCTTACAGCTGGCCCAGTCGGCTTCGAACTCCGTATTACTGGAAGTGAGGACTCCTCCGTCATTAAAGCCGGTAGGGAGATCGCTCCCCTGCTTCACGGCGAGGCTGATGATGTCGCCAGTAGAGAGGGTTACGGTACCTTCAATCTGGCGTTCTTCCTGCATGCCGTCCTCTTTTTTCACATTTAGCTTGAGCACCGGATGGCCATTCTTATTCACTCCCTCCTGAGCCTCCACGGAAAGCCAATAGGGAAGGTTGTTAGTTGACGCAACGGTAACAGGTTCCGAAAGCTCGTTCAAAACCAGCAACTCGTAATAATCCTCGTTGATGACAGACAGCGCATGGGCATAGGTCTTCGCCTCTCTGATGGCTTCTGTTTCATCTTCCGAACAACTCAGCACCAGCAGACTTGCGGTGAAAAGCATTAGAATGTTGAAAATCTTTTTCATTGTACTATAGATTTTGAATTAATAATTATTATTCTTTATTTGAAATATTCTCCTAAGGTATTGTTGTAGACGCTGCCATAGCAGTCGTAGTTGTACATCATGGCGTGGGAGGCCGTAGTGTGGCGGGCCAGTTGGGTGTAAAGGTCGTAAATGGTGATGTCCGGATTCTTCTCCACCTCTTCGCGGAACACTCGGGTAAAGGCATTCGAGAGATAGATGTTGCCCTCTATGACGTCGGCATGGGATTTCTCGTCTGGAGCCGCAGCTGTGAGCACCATCAGTCCGGGAATACCGGTCAGATTCTCGCCAACCGAGCCGCTGTAGCAGGTCTCCATGACCAGCAACATTTTGCGGAAGTTGTCTTGTGCCCCATGGATGGCAGTACGGATCTCTTCTGCAGTGATCTCGCCACCCGCCCAGTTGAGCATGCCATCGTATTTCCCGTGGCCACTCCAGAAGAAGAGCACATTGGTGTTCTTGCTGCCATGTACGACCTGCGGTGTGCGTTCTGTGACATTGCCTTTGAGGATGTTTTCCAGGTCGGCAGGGGTGAGCTGACTGATTTTGTAATCGTTCTTGATGTTCAAGTGGAGGTTTTCCCCGTCAGGGGTTACGTGCACCACACCAGGGTGGGGATTTTCAGGATCGTTGGCCAGGTCGTCCTCGGTGATGAGCACGATGTGGTCATCATCGTAACCGGCGTTTCTAAGCATACGGTAGATGTCGAGGGCATCTGCCTGGTGGCGGTAGTTGTTCCAACCCGTAGAGGTGGCCATCACCACGGCATAGCGGTCTTGGAGGGGCTCGTACTCAAAATCATAGTCTCTGCTGGAAGGAAATAATCTATAACCCATCTCCATATTCCAGAGTTGATCCATGGAGGCCTTGTTGGCATTGTCACTGCGGGTAAGGTACTCCACAAAATGATAGGCCCCATCGTAGAACCGCCAGTGACCGTACCAAGTACCCAGCTGACTGATGTGGGTCTCGCGGTCAAATACCCAGCTACCAGACGCTCCCGCCATGTTGGGCAACTGGCCGCCACGGATGGCGCGGAACCCTGCGGAAAGACTCTCGGTTGTCCATCCCAGTTTGTCTCCATGCCCGTCACAGGCATCCATTACGGCAACAATGGCCTCGCGCACGGTTTCCAGTCCTGCGGTCTCCTTGTGTGCCAACGCCATTCCCAAAAGGGTGAAACAATCATAGAACTGGGCATAGCCGTTTTGGATTTCCTTGCCGGTAAAGGCTTTTCGCATGGCGGGGAAACCGCTTTCTGGACTGCCGCAGAGAGCTATGCCTTCGTATTCGTGTTTCAGTTGTTTTTCCAGGACTTCGTTGCTGGCAATATCTGTGCAATAAATGCGGGGGAAATTGACGTAGTCTTGCTTGATGCCTTCCTCCGTCAGTATTTCGTCGAGCCAGAGCATTTCTTGGGTGGTCGCTGGAACGAAGAAGATGCTGCTTAAGAATTTGGCGAGGACATTATCACCGGCAATGGATTTTATTTGCGCGCGCATACTTTCCTTGTCTTTGAAGGGGTAGGTCAATACATTGCGGAAGCCGAGTTCTCTGGCCAGGAAGGGCAGATAGGAGTTGAAGGAAGTGACGTAGTCGTCGGCGTCGTCCTGACGGCACAACAGCATGACGAAGGACGAATACATCTGGTGGGAGATGATGCTCAAGATGGCCTGACATTGGGCAAGGTCGCTTTCCGACATGCAGAAGATGTTGGGGGCCGTACGGTTGCTGCCCGCATAGATGCGCTGAATCTCTGCAGAAGTGACGCTGGGCATCAGTACGGGGATGCGGTACGAAAGGCTCTCCTTGGCCACCATACGGGCGTGACGACTGTATTTGGGTCCGATGATGGCAGCATAGGTGTTGTCGTGGGTGATGCGATACACTTCATCCTTCAGGTTCTCGGCAGACTCGTCAACCCATTCCAGGTTCATTGTCACGCTTTTCGCTAATCCCTCTTGGGCTTTCACCACGTTTTGGAGAGCCTGCTCTGCTACGGGTTTTATACTGCCCCAGATTTCCTGAGGCATAATCACGGCCACTTTGTAGGAGGTCGTTTCCACGTTTTGACTGGAACTGGGCGTCGGACTTTCGTCCTTGCAACTCCAGAGAAACAGAATCGTGAATAGGAATATCAGTTTAGTACGCATGGGTCATCTCCTTTTCTTTTGCGGTTTCTATGTATTGCGCTTCCAGCGCCTCGTATTCGTCCCTTTGAGGGAAGTTTTCTCTGTAGTAATGGATGCGATTGAGTAATCCAAAGAAGCGGTCGTTGTATAGAATACGCACATGGCCGGTGGACAGACCAAAGTCCTTATGTACAGGCCACGATTGGCCAGCAAGCCACTGGTTGATATAGGTCTTGATGATTTCTCCCATATCGTAAATGAGAGAATATGGCAGCCAGTCAGAGAATATACTACAGTCTTCCCCGATGCCCATGGAATACACACAAAAATTGTTGGAGTAGGCGTAGGCTCCCATCCGGGAAGCGCCACACACCGGCGCCAGACAAACATTGACAGCCTCCCAGTATTCATCCGGATTCGTATACAGCAGGTGGAACAACTCGTCGGGCATGTTGGTGCCGCGGTAGCTGTCTGCCAGCACAATGCGGTGACATTCCTGTCCGCCTGCATCCCGATAACCATCCTCAATGCCGTCGGCCACCGCGTCCATCATGCTGTCGCCGTCAAAAGCCTTGAAGATATGCAACTCATGACGCTTGCTGAGGGCTCCGGCCAGCCATGCCCCGCCGTAGCGTTTCAGTTGCAAGGTGGAGAGACCGTTGGGCATTTCCTCTTGGCTATCTACCAAAAGGATGCGCCCGGCTCCAGGGTGAAGCTCTTGTGCCAGAGACTCGTACTGAGGACCACAGAGGATAAGGGCTTTCTCTGCAGTTCCATTGGTTGTGAAATTATTCATAAGGGCAAGGGCCTCGGCTTGGCTCTTGGGTCTTATGAGATGAACCTTCATATCCAGATGTGCTGCCTGACTTTCCGACACGGACTTGAGAATAGCATCGTCGTAGCCTGCACCAGAGAAACCGGATTCCCACGCAAAGAGAACCGTCAGGTCTTTTCCGGACGGGGATTCGGCCTGCAGTTCGTCCTTTGAACAGGCTGTAAAAAATGTGGCGAAGGATAGCAGCAGGATATAGGAATAAAGAATCTTTTGTTTCATCTTGATGAATTGTTAGGTTAGTCAGCAGGTATAGACGCCGCAAAGATACGAATTTCCCACGAAAAAAAAAAGAAAATCATATTTTTTTCTTTTTAAACGTTGTTTTTTATTCAACGTTTTTCAGGGCAAGACAAAATCAGCTACGAGGAATTTCGGAAGTCATTAAAAGAACAAGATTTGTAAGAAGTAAAAAATGGTTACAGCCCTTGTTCCCATGACGAGTCACTCTGCTTTGCTCAATGATTCGGCATAATATAATTTTTATAAATATTTTTCCCGTTCTACCACAAATAGAGCGGGATTTTTTGTACCTTTGCAATTCGAAAACACGATATATTATTCATATAGATAATAAAGGTAAGAAGATTGTATGATACTCCCTACAATGACACCTGAAGAGAAGGTGAGACAGATGGAAAAGATGAAGCCGTTGCTGTATGAGGCTGCCATGGGCTGGTTGAAACACAATTATAAAATTGTGTTCAAGACGAAGGTGTTCCCAACTTTCTATACTTTCGAACGGACGTTTGATGGTATGGGGAAGTGGACGGTCATCGTAATGGCAGAAAGCAAGGCTATATTGAAAAAGGGCATTGTCAACGTGCGGGGCTATCAGACTTACGTTGTCTGCCACGCAAAACTTGAAAGCAACAATGGTATGGGCATCTATTTGTTAAACGCAAATAGCGAAGATACAATCATGTGCAATGAGTTCCCGCCACATTATTTCAATCAGTTTCGCAAGCGTTTTGTTGAGGCCAGGGGGTTGTCGCAACCAGACTTCCCTAATCTTGTGAAGATGGTGATGAGAGAACATTATGATGCGATTGATGAGACGTTAATTGAATTAAAAATAAAACTTGACGATGAAGACCGTATGTTTTTCGAGGAAAACGAAGAATATAATCGTCAGGCGGGTTTCAAGAATCTGATAACCTATTCGCGTAATGGCATCTCGTTGGGCCTTTCGGGTGCAGACCGCCGATACTTCAACTTTACCACGTTTGTTTCGAACGAGATGTTGAAGGATAATCAGGTGGAGGCTCAAAGGGAAAGCCTGAAACATCAGCTCAGCTATAGGTACAAAGCCAATCTTGACCCGTTTGCTCCGCAAGAGGGAAACTTTAAGTTAGTGGAGCCTTCAACGAGAGGCTATGGATTGAATAAGAAATCAAAATAGACAGATAAATGATAATAGAGAATCCTGAATACAGAGAAGAGACCACTCATCATGAATGGGGTGATGAAACTCGTGAGTATGTTGTGCTGCCTAAGGGCCTACCAGGTAAAAGTGGTGCCACGATACTGATGCTAAGTAACCTGAAGTATTTTCTGGAAATGTTTACGCTCGGCAATGACGAATGGTATCTACGTCCTTACGAGATATTAGCAGAGTTGGAAAAACAAGTGATGGATGACGCCGAAAATGGAGAGATTGCAACCACTTATTTGATGGATTATAAGCGTCCTGGTCCGAATGTTGAGACTGCTTTTGTGATTTTTGAATTCTCACATTTCGAAGTGAACACAGAAACTGAGCCTGATGAGAACTATCGTTCGCTTTACATTTACTTTGAATATACTGGCAGTGCATCATGAGCGATTTGTTAGAAGAAATATTCAGTCGTGTGGCTGCCTTTGAGACGGGTGGTCGCCATATTGACTACATCAAACTCGACATGATTACACGTCAGGTGGAAGTGAAGTTGACGGCTGTGCCAGGTGGCGAGTACTACGACACCATTCTCGCCCAGCAGCAAGATACCATCCAACAAGCGCGACAGGATCATGCCGTCTGGACTAAGCGTCACGGCGGCGGTGTGACAGAAGAGGATTTGACTGAACGTGTCGGACTGATGCTAAAGAGTCTGCTTGACACCAAGTTTCTGCGTGATGACTACTACGAGATTCCAAGATCGAAACGCACAAAAGCCAAAGAGGAGTTGGAGCAGCTGGGATTGGAAGTAGACTGTATGAGCGAAGTGCAAATTCTGCGTTATGCATTGCTGCGTGATATGGTTGATTTACGAATGGGGCGTTTTGAGTTTGACAATAAGGAGGCTATCGGTAACTACATGTACGAAAATCGCGACACCTACAGCCCAGCTCGTTATGGTCACTACTTCCGTTTTGAGACTACTCTTGGCCTTATTTATCAAGACCTTGACCAGTTGAAGAAAGCTAATCGCGACCGTAAGTTGGAGGAGTGTATGACTGGTATGCTGACAGACATGCAGCCGCTACGTGAACATGTGGTATCTGATTTCTCTGGAAACTATGATGAGTTGTTGGATGCAATTCTGATGGTAGGCGATTTGCAGAAGAAACTAAAGCAGGTATCGCCAAACACCTTCAAAGGTGGCTATAATCAGAAGTTGACGTGTAATCTAGTGGGACTG
Organism: Prevotella communis; assembly: GCF_022024115.1. NCBI lineage: Bacteria > Pseudomonadati > Bacteroidota > Bacteroidia > Bacteroidales > Prevotellaceae > Prevotella > Prevotella communis. The sequence continues at coordinate 2,233,278 of NZ_CP091792.1, read as the reverse complement.
TTGTGTGGAGAAGGTGTGTACGATGTAAATCCCAAACAGGCCGATGCCCTTATCTACACAGGTAAGACGCATTATACGTATATTAATAACTATGCGAACTACGACTCTTCCGACTCAGAAATGACCCGCGAAGAAGTAAAAGCCATCAAGGAGGTAATAAAAAAGCATACCTGATTTTATTTTTTGTTATTTCCGGAAATGTAACTTATTGAAAGTCAGTTGATAAATTATTATTATTTATCGGCTGGCTTTTATTTTTTTTTACTCTTTTTACTTGCCGTACCTTTGCACTGTCGAATTGATCGACGGTGCTCTTTGACATGCTGATACACATTTTGAGCCCCTTGGGAAGGGGCGGCTACAAGCAAGGTTTTTATATACAACAACAAATGGAAACAAAGATTTTGAAAGTGGTACGCCAGGGCGAGGCCTTCAGCGTACAGTCAAGTAAACAGGAGTCGGGCGTTATCCAGAAGTGCAACATTGTGCTGAAGGAGCTGGGCTCAAAGTTTGAAAATGAATATGTGTGCACGATGCTGGGTAATCTGGCGGCGTGCAGGTTCTACGAGGGTGACATCGTCATCGCCACCCTCCGTTTCTCTACACACGAATATCAGGGACAGACGTTCCAGGAAATACTTGCCACTGATATCGTGAAAATCAATTGATCAGGAAACAAATTGCCGTACAATTGAAATGGAAACAAATTGCCGTAATACGCATAATTTATCCATAATAAAAATTACGAGAAAATTACGATAATTACGAAAATTTGTTTCCAAGAAAAAAGGAATTTATTCCTCAAGAAAACGAGAATTTGAGTTGAAGCAGAGGAAGTCTTCACGTGAAGATGGCCATCGGATTTCCAAGCACTTCTTCTCGCTTAATAACAACTCAACAATGAAAACAAACATTATTAATCATACAGTTCAAACAATCACGTCGCTCGAAATTGCAGAGCTGACAGGTAAACAACACAATCATCTCATGCGTGACATTAGAAAGATGGAGATTGCATGGGAAAAAGTACAAGGGTCCAAATTTGGACTCTCGTCCAGAACCTACCAATTGCCGAATGGTGGAACGAAGGAAGTTCCCTGTTATGTGCTCACTAAGACCGAGTGCCTCTACATCGCCACGAAGTTCAACGACGAGGCACGCGCCAAGCTGGTGCTGCGCTGGGAGGAACTGGAGAAGGCTGACGCAAGACGTCAGATGGCTGATGCGAGATGTCTGCCCAGTCCACAGAAAATCCTTGCCCTGGCCGACGGCATCATCGGGGAGGGGCTCCGTATGCTGAACGAGCCCGCTGAGGACACGCTGACGGCGACGCAGGTGGCAAAGACATTCAACATGACCACGCTCGATTTCAACGCCGTGCTGCGCGACATGGGCATCCAGTACCGACGCGGCGGGCGTTGGAACATCTCTGACGACCTTGCCGACCGCGACTTCGTGCGCCTGCGCACCCACGTCTCCTATTCATTGAAGGGCGAGAAGAAAATACGCACCTATATGACGTGGACGATGCAGGGACTGCACTACCTTAATTCTATACTGGGATACCCGAACTTCTAAGACTCACCCCCAGCCCCTCTCTGCTCAGAGAGGGGAGTGAATAGATTTTCCAATTAATAACTAATATTACCCCAACTAACTACTCCTCCCCATTCAGGGGGAGGCAGGGAGGGGGTCTTTTTTATATGAGTGTACATTATATTTATTATAAGGATGGGGCGAAGAGGATGCGCCCCATTTCTACGAGAGAGGAGTATTTGAGTCTGAGGAATGGCGGCGAGCAGCGGCGGTTGGTGGAGCGTATCCGGGCTGGCGAGGAAGGTCTGAAATCGAAGCTGGTGCAGATGAACTACTCGTGCCTGCCCAATGAGGACGGCTCGCTGAAGGGCTCAAAGACGATGAGCACCACGGTGGGCATGGATATCGACCACCTGTCGAAGGAGGAGATGCCCGCGGTGCGTGAGCGCATCTTGCAGAAGAAGGAAGAACTGGGTCTGCTGATGCTGGAGGAGAGTGCCCGTGGCGGTGGCTATCACCTGGTGTTCCGTCGCCGTCCGGAGCTCTCGCAGGAGGAGAACCTGAAGTGGGCGAGTGAGCTGCTGGAGGTCAAATATGACGATGGTGCCAAGGACATCACGAGAGTGTTTTTCACGACAACGGGGAGCGCCGAGGATCTCCTATTTCTGGATGATGAGATATTCAGACTCACCAGACTCACCCCCAGCCCCTCTCTGCTCAGAGAGGGGAGTGGTCAGACTCAAGGACAGAAGCTATCTACGCCCCTCTCTCACAGAGAGGGGATGGGGGAGAGTCTGGAGGGGAAGGGGGAGGGTCTTCTTTCTTTCCCTAGCGACTTCAAAGGCATCTCCTATACCTCTATTATAGGTGAGTTCTGGCGCAGAACTGGCGGCGAACCCAGTGAGGGTGAGCGTAATAAGCGTCTGCATCAGTTGGCTGCCAATCTGCGAGCTATCTGCGATGATAACGAGGAGTGGTTGCTGGAGGTGATGCCTCGATACGGACTGTCGGCACAGGAGATGCGCGGCATTATCCACTCGGCCTGCAAGGAGCCTACGAAAGGGTCGCGGCTGATAGATAAGATTGTCAAGGCTCTGGAAACGGGCATCAGTCCTGACGAGGTGGACGATGCTGAGGCTGTTCAGGAAGAGACTGGTGTCAAGGTCAATGTGAAAGCGTTGCCCATCGGCCTGAAGGAATCGTTGACAGGTGTGCCCGTTTCGATGCATATGCCAGTGCTCTGTTCGCTGATGCCGTTGGCGGCTGCCTATGCCGACCAGGTGGAGGTGCGCTATTGCGACGGCGAGATGCAGAAGTTGGGCATGATGTCGATTATCTACGGCGAGCAGGCCTCCGGTAAGTCGGTCTGCAAACATGCTGTGAACATCTGGAAACGCCAGTTGGACGACGAGGATGCCTTGGCTCGTAAGCGTGAAGATGAGTGGAAGGAGCGCAAGAAGAACCGCAAGGCCAACGAGAAGGCTCCGGACGACCCGAAGGTGCTGATTCGCGTGGTGCCCGTCACGGTGAGCTGTTCTACGCTGCTGAAGCGACTGAAGAATGCAGACGGTCATACGCTCTTCTCGTTTGGCGAGGAACTGGACACGTTGCGCAAGACCAACGGTGCCGGCTCGTGGTCGTCGAAGTACGACATCTATCGTCTGGCCTTCGACCCGATAGACTCGGAATGGGGTCAGGACTACAACAGCGACCAGGCTGAGTCGGGCGTGGTGAAAGTGGCGTACAACTGGTCAATGCTGGGCACCAGTGGGGCCGTCAGGAAGTGCTTCAAGGCAGACAACGTAGAGAACGGCCTTTCGAGCCGTATCCTGCTGGCCGAGATGCCCGACACCTCGTTTGCCAAGATGCCTCATTATGGGCGTCGCACCCAGGAGGACGAGTCGAAGATTCAGGAGGCCGTCACCCGGTTGCGCTCGTATAGCGGCTATGTGGACACGCCACGCCTGCGGAAGGCCATAGACCAATGGGTGGAAGAGCAGCGCGTAGTGGCCTTGAAGGATATAGACCACGTGAAGGACACCTATCGTCGTCGTGCTGCCGTCATCGGTTTCCGCTGTGGGGTTATCTTCCATCTGCTGACGGGACGCGTGAAGGAGAGCAACGCTTGCGTGGAGTTTGCCACGATGATGGCCGACTACTGTCTGAACCAGCAAATCAAGGTGTTTGGTGCGGCCCTGCAGAATCAGTATGTGGATGCCCAGCAGGAGTGTCAGCGCTATGGTGCCAACAACAGCATCTTCGACCAACTGCCGCCCACGTTTACGGCAGATGACTTGGCTGCGCTGAAGCCCGCCAACGTGCCGCGAAACTCCATCATCAAGATTATCTCGCGCTGGAACCGCGACGGCTGGGTGGTGAAGGCAGACTCGAAAAGATGGTCTAAGGCGAAAAGTGACAATGACAAAGTGACATCGTGACATTAAGGACATTAAAGATTAAGCATTAAACATTAAATTTCAGAATTATGGAATTAGTATTGACAAGAATAGCAAAGCGCAAGACCTACACGATAGGCAGGCTTGAAATTGAAGGGGCAGGGGAGAACCTGTACTTTTGTGACACACTGGAACCCACATGGCGCGACTATGCCCACGGCGGCCGCAAGGTAAAGGGTCGCTCGGCCATTCCCGAAGGGCGCTACGCAGTAGTTATCTCATGGAGCCCGAAGTTCAAGGCATGGTTGCCCATTCTGCTGGGTGTGCCCAACTTCAGTGGCATCCGCATCCACGCGGGTAACACTGCCGCCGACACTGAGGGCTGCATCCTCGTGGGCAAGAACAAGCTTGTAGGTCAGGTGGTCGATTCGCGCATCTGGCTCTATCGCCTGAAGAAGAAAATAGTAGAGGCGAAAGACCGTGGTGAGGCGGTGTGGATTACCATTAAGTAATGATCTCTCAACAATCTTATATCACAAAACATATTAAAAGTGAGGGCAAAGATAGTCCTTTTTAGGATATTATTCGTATATTTGCCCTCACAATTAACAAAAGTTGAATTTTTGAAGCTACGACACACGGAAATATGAAAAAGGTCCTGACATTCTTGTTGGCTGTACTGGGGCTGAACACAGCTTGCAGCCAGAATTTTGACAATTATGATGTGAAGGCGTTTGCCGAACTGACTGCAGACCCTGACGTGGTAATCCTTGACGTAAGAAAGGCCGACACCTACGAGGTGGATATGTTTAAGACCAGAAGCGGTAAGACGGTGACGTTTCATGCCTTGACACATGCCAGCATCCGTATCCAGTATGATGGCAAGGAGATAGAGATTGATCCTGTGACGAAGTTGGGTAACAAGACGATAGACTATGCTGCTATGCCCAAGGCTGACTATCTCTTTGTGACCCATGAGCATGGCGACCACTTCAGTCAGGATGCCATAAAGATTCTGACAGACGGAAAGACACGTTTCATTACCAACCAGCGATGTGCCGAAATGTATGGCTCTGGTGAGGTGATGAAGAATGGTGATAAGTTGCAGTTGGCTGATGACTTCACTGTTGAGGCTGTCCCTGCATATAACTACAGTGAGGGACGCACGCAGTTCCATCCCAAGGGACGTGATAACGGCTATATCCTGACTGTCGACGGCCTGAGAATCTATATCGCCGGTGATACGGAGGATATCCCGGAATTGTCGGCTGTGAAGGACATTGACATTGCCTTCCTGCCGTGTAACCAGCCCTACACCATGACACCAGGGCAACTGGTCAGGGCTGCAGGAATCATCAAGCCCAAGGTGCTGTTTCCCTATCACTACGGACAGACAGACCTGAACAGCATTCCGTCACTGCTCCGGAATGACGGCATTGACGTTAGAATCAGACATTACGAATAGGATATTTGAAAGAAAAGGCAATATGGCTTACATGAACAGATTCAATCAGACAGATGAACGTCGGCGTGATGAGCTGATACGCATTATCGAACATAGTGTGGAGAAGCTGACGCTGGCGGAGTTGGAAGCCTTATATTATGATATGACGACAAAGTCCTTTATTAACGACTAACACAACTCTAAAAAACAGTTTTGCATATGAAAGATGTAATCAGTACAAAGGCTGCTCCTGCAGCCATCGGCCCATACAGTCAGGCCATCAGAGTGGGAAACCTCGTTTATACCTCCGGTCAGATTCCCATTGACCCCGCCACAGGCAGTTTTGCTGAGGGTGGTATCAAGGAACAGACCCGTCAGTCGCTGACCAACGTGAAGGCCATCCTGGAAGAGGCTGGCCTGACAATGGCCAATGTAATCAAGACAACGGTATTCATGGCTGACATGAACGACTTTGCGGATATGAACGCCGTCTATGCCGAGTTCTTTGCAGAGCCATATCCCGCCCGTTCGGCAGTGGCAGTGAAGACCTTGCCAAAGGGAGCACTGGTGGAGATTGAGGTCGTGGCCGCAGAATAGGTCCTAGAAAACCCAGGCAACGGACAGGTCGAGTGATTTTGAGGGCATCTTCTTGAACTCGAAGATATTGCTGTCGAGGATATTGGCCAGATTGATGAAACGGCAGTTGCCTTTAGCCCCTACACGCAGCAGTCTGCGCCCCATGCAGAACTCGTAGCCAAGTCCGCCGTAAAGTCCCTGAGTCATAGATAAAGTAGTACCGCCGCATATATAGGGGCGGTGCTTCTTTTTTGTGTCAAAGCGATAGATAAGTCCGCAATCGATTTCAATCCATAGCTTGTCGTTCTCCATGACGCGGAGATGAGAATACTCGTCCAGATCCTTCACCTTGTTCTTGTATAGTCCAGCCAGTACCATGAACTGGTATGCAAGGTTGGGATGGTTGCGTGAAGCACCGAACTCAAAGCCCAGCGCCACATGTGGCATCATGGCATGATAGGACAGGTTCTTGTCATTGATCTGGCCCCATCTCATACCGCCCTCCATCAAGAAGCGGGTGGCATACTTGGATTTGCTGTTGTCGTATTCAAACTCCACACAGTCGCCAGCTTCCTTACAATACATCTGGTTGTACCGGCGTGTCGTCTTCTTCAGATTGGCTGCAGTGATATCATTTTTCCACAGGGCCTGTGTAGCCTCAGAACTGATAAACATGATTTCTGCAGCACCGCGCAGGTTCTCTCGCTTTCGCTTCATGGCATCCTCCGTTCGGTAGTCGTCGTATGACTCCTCTTTGATGGTTGCAGTCTTGCCGTTGGCATCAACCATGTAATAGTAGGTCTGATCACCGTCCTGATAACTGTAGAGACTCACTCCGCCAAGTAGCAGACATTCAGCAAAAAGGTTACTGTCCTTGCCGTTGACAGGCAGCGTACTGCTTACGTAAAAAGAGCCGTCATCCATGAAACGGTAGCCTCGGATGTCGTAGGGCTGATACATTCGGTAGGTTGTTTCGCCTTCTGGCAAGAACCGGCAGACGGCATTATTCTCTTTTTTCGAGATATAGTCTATCGTGCCGTGTATCGTGTCATTATCGTTGGTTATCACGTAGCCGCTCACCAGTTTCTTTGGCGTATCCACATGTTGAGCCACAATATCAATTGCTACCATTAAAAACAGGTAGCATAAAAACAATCTTTTCATTCTTATATTCTATGGTTATCTATGGTTAATGGAAATATGGATTCATCCTTACCTCATCGAGGATATTGGTCTTGGGACCATGGCCTGGATAGACGGTGGTCTCGGCGGGGAGCTGGGCAATGACAGTAGAAAGGCTGTTGATTAACTGTTCCCAAGAGCCGCCAGGGAGGTCGGTACGGCCTACACTCATACGGAAGAGCGTGTCGCCCGAGAAGGCTACATGCTCTTCTTCGCAATAGAAGATGATGCTGCCGGAAGAATGGCCTGGGGTGTGGAGCACCTTCAGACTGTGATGGCCAAAGGTGATGACATCCTGATCACTGAGAATCCTGCCCAAGGGGATGTTGGTAAAACTGGTGCCAAGGTCGAAACCCATCATGCGGCACTGCTGGTCAAGGTCCTCTATCATCGTCTGGTCATTGGCGTGAGCCTCAGGCTTCAGTCCGAAGGCCTTGTAAACAAAGGCAGCGCCAAACACATGGTCAAAGTGGCCATGCGTGCAGAGATGGTGCACGGGTTTCAACTGCTGCTCCCGGATATAGTTCTGGATAGCATGCTGTTCGTTGTCATAAAGGGCACCACAGTCAATGATGACACACTCTTTTGTGTCGTCGCTCACTACGTAGCAGTTCTCCTGCAGAGGGTTTACCTCAAAAGCCTTGATAGTCAGCATGGTTACAATGGTAAGTAGATACAGTATTTCTCCTTGAACCACTCCTCACTGAAATAGCTGGAGAGTTCCGTGGACTGGACAATCTTCTTGAAAGGCTGCGTCTCGCCCTGCAGGTTGCCTCCCTTCAGGCAGATGACACCGTTGGGGATGGCATTGCGCTGCTCCTTGCTGATATTCTTGCGGACAATCTTCACAAGGTCGGGCAGGGGCATCACGGCACGACTCACCACGAAGTCGTACTTGCCTTTCTCGTCCTCGCCACGCAGATGCTCGGGGTGACAGTTCCTCAGTCCGATAGCATCGCATACCTCCTGCGCCACGCGAATCTTCTTGCCCGTGCCGTCGATGAGCTTGAACTCGCACTCTGGAAACAGAATGGCCAGGGGCACACCGGGGAAACCGCCACCGGTGCCGAAGTCGAGAATCTGCGTGCCGGGCTTGAAGCCTATGAAGCGGCCGATAGCCATGGAGTGAAGCACATGGTGCTCATACAGATTGTCGATATCCTTGCGCGAGATAACGTTAATCTTCTGATTCCATTCATGATACAGCGCATTCAGGGATTCAAACTGCGCATATTGCTCGTTGGTGAGCTTTGGAAAATACTTTTCAATCAATTTCATGGTGCAAAGATACAAATAATTCTTAATTCTTCGCTCGGCTTGACCGCTTTTTCTTGAAAAAGAATTCTTAATTCTCAATTATTTTGTACCTTTGCACCCGATTTTTAAATAGAAGAAGTAATGAAACAACTTAAAGCGGCGCTTTTTGACCTGGATGGTGTGGTGTTTGACACAGAGCCACAGTACACCGTTTTCTGGGGAAGTCAGTGCCGGTTATATCATCCGGAACGCCCAGGGCTGGAACATGAGATAAAGGGTTCTACGCTGCAGCAGATTTATGACAAGTGGTGGAGCGGCGAACTGGAGAAAGAGCGCGATATAGTGACCCGGCGCCTGAACGAATTTGAGGCACAGATGGACTATAGCTATATCGCTGGCTTCGAGGCTTTTGTGCGCGACTTGCGCCAGCATGGCGTGAAGACGGCTGTGGTGACAAGCAGCAATATGCCGAAGATGGAGAGCGTATTCCGTGTACGTCCGGAGTTCAAATCCCTCTTTGACGCGATTCTGACCAGTGAGGACTTTGCTGAGAGCAAGCCCTCGCCCGACTGCTATCTGAAGGGTGCTGAGCGTTTTGGCGTGAGTCCGGACGAGTGTGTCGTGTTGGAGGATAGTATTAATGGACTGAAGAGCGGACGTGCTGCCGGCATGTACGTCGTGGGACTGACCACCACGAATACCAAGGAGAATATCGAGGCATTATCGAATATACAGATTAAAGATTATCAGGATATAAATTACCAAAAGTTAAACACATTATGGCAGGATATTTAGTAAGCGACAATCGTAAAGTGACGACACATCGCTTTATTGAAATGAAACAGAAAGGTGAGAAAATCTCAATGCTCACCTCTTACGATTACACCACGGCAGGCATCGTAGACCGTGCCGGTATTGACGGCATCCTGGTGGGTGACTCAGCATCAAATGTGATGGCTGGTAACTCTACCACGTTGCCTATGACCGTAGATCAGATGATCTATCACGCACGTTCGGTGGTTCGTGCCGTGAAACGTGCACTGGTGGTGTGTGACATGCCCTTCGGCTCTTATCAGACTGGTGTGCATGATGGCGTGGTGAATGCTATCCGCATCATGAAGGAGAGTGGATGTGACGCCCTGAAGATGGAGGGTGGCGTAGAGATACTGGACACCGTCAAGGCTATCCTGGATGCCGGTATCCCCGTGATGGCCCACCTGGGACTGACACCTCAGAGTATTAATAAGTTTGGTACATACGCTGTACGTGCCAAGGAGGAGAAGGAGGCCGCCAAACTACTGTCGGATGCCAAGGCTCTGAGTGAGGCCGGCTGTTTTGCCGTGACACTGGAGAAAGTGCCCGCAGCACTGGCCGAACAGGTGACCAGGGAAATCAGTGTGCCTACTATCGGTATCGGTGCTGGCGGTAAGTGCGACGGCCAGATCCTGGTAGTAGCGGATATGTTGGGTATGAACCAGGGCTTCTCTCCCCGTTTCCTGCGTCGCTATGCCGACCTGAATACGGTGATGACGGATGCTATCGGACAGTATGTTACTGACGTGAAGAGCGGTGACTTCCCCAACGAGAGTGAATCGTATTAATTAAAGACTATAAGCGTGAACACACAAGGCACAAGGTTACATATCGGACTGTGGCATAAGGAGTTCTGGCTGATGGTGCTAGCAAACCTTTTGCTGTCGATGGCCGTTACAATGCTGATTCCTACCTTGCCTATATGGCTGAAGGAAGCTGCTGGTCTGGACAACCGGCAGGTGGGTCTGGTAATGGGGTCTTTTGCCTTGGGCTTGTTCTTGCCGGGTGCCTTCTGCTCCTACCTGGTGCAGCAATACAGGCGCAACGTGGTGTTCATGATATGTGTGCTGGTATTGGCCGCATCAATGACGTTGCCGTTTTTCAAGCTCCCCGCCTTGCACCTGTATCCGATAATACTTGTATGGCGTGGACTTCAGGGTGCGGCCTTTGGCTTGGCGCAGATGGTACTCTCGTCGACATTGATTATCGATACCTGTGAATCGCATCAGCGCACGGAGGCCAACCACTCAGCAACGTGGTTCGGACGGTTTGCCCTGTCGCTGGGCCCGATGGCCGGACTGCTGATGATGCAGTTGTCTAGTCTGATAGTCCCTTCATCTATACCGGCCTCGCCTATGTCGACGCTGAACGTCTTCTTCCTGGCGCTGGTATGTTGCGTGGCGGCTATCTTACTGGTATCGTTTATCCGCTTTCCGTTCCGTATTCCGGAGGACAACCTGCATGTGCTGAGTCTTGACAGGTTTTTCCTGACGTCAGGATGGACACTCTTCCTGAACCTCTTGTTGGTGACGACGGCTATCGGTATGCTGATGTCGCTCCCAGTGCCTGTACATGCTTACGGCATGGTGATGCTGGGTTTCCTGTTGGCCCTGCTGGCCCAGCGCTTCGTGTTTTGTGATGCAGAACTGAAGAGTGAGGTGATTACCGGCCTGTTGCTGATAGGCGCCTCGTTGATTATACTTCTGACGTCCCGCTATTCACCCCTGACAACGCCCCTTCTGGGCTTGGGAGTAGGACTGGTGGGCGGTAGGTTCCTGCTGTTCTTCATCAAGTTGAGCCGTCACTGCCAGCGAGGTACCTCGCAGAGCACCTTCATGCTGGGGTGGGAGAGTGGCTTGGCTATCGGTGTCGGCGTGGGCTATTACTTCTTCAGCGGACGTACGATGGAGATGCTCATGGTGGCATTCCTCCTTGTTGTTGCGGCTCTTCTGATGTACGTGTTCTGGACCCATAGGTGGTTTTTAGAGCATAAGAATCGTTAAAAAAGATAAAAACGTATCAACTCAGAAAAAATATTTGTAATTTCGTAGCCGTAAATCTATACAAAAGGAAATACAATGAGAAAGGTCACACAAATATTTCTTGCGATTGCTTGTATCTTCCAACTGGGTGGAACGGATGTCAATGCTCAGCAGATTCAGGCTACGCGTCGTCATTTCTCAACGGATGACGGATTAGCGAGCAATGCCATTGCGCATATGGTGCAGGATGACTATGGCTATATATGGCTTGCCACCTGGAATGGCCTTTCCAGATTTGACGGATACAACTTCTTTAATTATAAGACGGGCGCTGCCAGTCATATCAGGAATCTGCATAACCGTATAGCACAGTTGGCTGTGGACAATCAGCAGAACGTGTGGATGCGCATGTATGACTCCAGGGTCTTTGTGCTGAAACGCTCAACCGACTGCATCGTCAATCCCTTTGAGAATGTCAGTGGCAGTGAGGAATACCGTACGACACATCCTATCGTCGTGACAAGTAGCGGTGACGTGCTGGTTACTGTAGACGGCGTGGGACTGTATAAGTTGCGTATGATGTCTTCCGGCGTCAAGGCACAGCTGATCACCGTGGGAGACATGGTTATCACCTCGATAACCGAGGGCTATCAGGACGATATATGGCTTGGTACGAATCAGGGCGTGCATCGCATGGATGCCAGTAACCTGACCGTAGAGCGCAAGGGACTGTTCCTGGACGAAAGTATCACTTGTCTGTATTCAAATGGCTATAATATCTATGTGGGTACAAAGAGTGGCAAGATCATGTCGTTCTCATATGGCCAGGAATCACAGGTGATTCGTGCCGGTGGCGACCAGGTTGCCAAGCTCTTTGTGGACAGTCACGGCCTGATATGGTTTACGGATGCGCGTATGGGTGTCAGCAAGATAGATCCTGAGACCCATGTGGAGCGGTTCTACTCGCAGAACGTGAAAACGCCCGACTATGACGGCTATGGCGGTATTATTGCCGAGAGTAACGGTGTGGTTTGGATAGCCATGAACCGTGGCGGCTTCGGCTATTACAACCGTGAGACCGATGAGGTGGAGTATTTCCATAACGACCCCTCTAACCCCTGGAACCTGTCGAATGCGGTGAATGCCATGCTGGTAACCAACGAGGGCGTGGTGTTTGAGTCAACAACACGTCGCGGACTGGAGAAACTGGAGATTATCAAACAGACGATAGCTCGCAGGATGGTTGCGCCTGGCAGCACCAATCCATTGGATAACGAAATTCGCGGACTGTTGTATGACAAGTCCAGGAAACAGTTGCTGATGGGTACCAAGGCTGGTGTGCTGCATATCATCAAGGGCGACAGCATACACACTACCTGGTCAAGGACCGATGACGGCAGTCCTATTGGACGTATATACGGCATCTCAAAGGATGCCAGTGGCCGCTACTGGATTGCTTCGAAGGATAATGGATTGTTTAGGATGACGCCAACGGGCAACGGTTACTCTATCGTGAACCTGCGTCATAAGGCTGGTGATCCCAACTCGCTGAATGATGATCGTGCCTATTGCTGTCTGGAGGATAAGGATGGCAACCTGTGGGTGGCAACCTATGGCGGTGGCGTGAATCTGTTGCCTAAGGGTAAGAACGGATTCCTCTATCCCAAGAGGGGCATGAACAATTATCCCATCAATGCCTACCAGAAGGTGCGCACGCTGGAACTCGACAAGGACGGAAAGGTGTGGGCAGGAACAACTGACGGTGTGCTTATCATGTCGTATAAGAAAGGTAAGGTAGAGGTGCAGCGACTGTTGGAATCCAAAGAGTATCCTGACAATATCCTGATGTCAAACGATGTGGTTTGTCTGGCGCGTGATGCGCATGGCATGATGTGGGTAGGCACCAATGGCGGTGGTCTGGCACATACCATCGGACAGGACTCGGAGGGACACTGGTATTTTGAGCATTTCGGCGCAAAAGACGGTCTGCCGTCTGAGGAGATAAAATGTCTGACGTTTGACAGTCGTGGCAACGTGTGGTTTGCTACAGACCACCACATCTGTTCCTTTGATCAGGGAAAGCGCATCTTTGCCACCTATTCTAACCTGGAAGGCGTGGATGAGACGATCTGCTCAGAGGCTTCTGCTGTGACGCTGCAAAACGGACATGTGCTTTTCGGTACGGTGAATGGCTATTACGATGTAGATCAAACAAAGTTGATGACATCGACAGGTTCTATGCTGAAGTTGCGCATCACGGATTTCTGGTTGAACAACGTGTTGCAGACACCGCGTCAGACCACCCTGTATGGCTATTACGTGCCCGATGCCAAGACGGTGCGACTGCAGAATCATGATGATGAGATTGGTTTCCGTTTTGCCTCACTGAACTATCAGTTGCAGCACCGCGTACATTATCAGTATATGCTTGAGGGCTATGACGAGGATTGGCATAATGCCCCGGTGTCAAGGACGGCATGGTATAATAACCTGCCTTCAGGTACCTATAAGTTTAAGGTGAAGGCCTTCCTGATTGACTCGCCGGAGAAATACGACCTGAAAGAGATTGAGGTAATTGTGCCTCCATCGTTCCTGATGTCGCGCAATGCCATGTGGATTTATTTGGCAATAGGTGTCGTGCTCTGCGTGATGCTGATGTTCTGGTTGCAGAAAATGCACCGCAGAAGACAGGGACGCTCGATGAAGGATAGTAAGACGCGCGAGAAGGCTGTCATCAGGGCCAAGGAGGACTATGAGTTCATGAAGCGTGTAGAGCTGTGGATGGAAAAGAACTATAAGAATCCTACGGTTGACGTAGAGCAGTTGATCGTGTTCATGTCCATGAGCCTGGCAGATTTCGAAAGTAAGCTGAAGCGTATCACGAATAAGACACCAAAGGAATATATCAGCGAATATAGGATAGATAAAGCTAAGCAGATGCTGGCGCATACAGATGCAAGCATTGCGGACATCTCGTTTGAACTGGGATTTGCTAATGCGGCGCAGTTTAACCGTCTGTTCCAGGAGGCTACGGAGATGACTCCATCACAGTATCGTGATGCCCAAAGGCAGACTGACACCACTGGCGCTTCTACGGATTATGAAATAATAGAATAAAGAAAAACTGGGACCGTCTCGGTTAGATTGGGATACTCATCAAATAACAATGAAAACCGGGCAGTCTTCTCTTGTCGATGGCGGGCCATTACCCAAGCGTTTTCCAAATGCCGATGGATTACAAAGACGGAGAGCACCCATAACCTGTGATAAAGGAGTTTTCATCACATCACCCTGGCGGTCCCTTTTTCTTTTAGTTAAGAGTTAAGAATTAAGAGTTAGGAGTTTTTTAAATGTTTTCTGGAATTATTGAAGAGTTTGCTACGGTAGTAGCGATTAAGCACGATAGAGAGAATATTGACTTCACACTGACCTGTTCGTTCACCAGTGAACTGAGCATCGATCAGAGTGTGGCTCATAATGGCGTCTGCCTGACGGTGGTGAAGATTGAGGGTAACGAGTATGTGGTGACTGCCATGAAAGAGACGCTCGACCGCACGAATCTGGGTCTGCTGAAAGTGGGCGACAAGGTGAATGTGGAGCGTTCGATGGTGATGAATGGCCGACTGGACGGACATATCGTTCAGGGTCATGTGGACCAGACGGCTAAGTGCGTCAAGATGGAGGATGCCAACGGTTCTACTTACTTCACTTTCGAGTATCCGGAGAACCGCGAGATGGCACGTCGTGGCTACTTCACGGTGGATAAAGGGTCGGTGACCGTTAATGGCGTGTCGCTCACGGTATGTAATCCCACGGCAAACTCATTCCAGGTGGCTATCATCCCTTACACCATGGAGCACACGAATTTCCAGGATATCCGTGTAGGTACGGTGGTCAACCTGGAGTTTGATATCCTGGGCAAGTATATCGCCCGACTGAATGAACTGAAATAAAAAGATAAAAAACAAATATAGATTATGCTTACACTTAAACTCATTACTGAGGAAACCGAGCGCGTGATTCGCGGCTTGGAGAAGAAACATTTCAAGGGTGCTAAAGAGGCTATCGACGAGGTGCTGGCTGTTGACAAGCGTCGTCGTGAGGCTCAGCAGGAACTCGACAAGAACTTGAGCGAGGCCAAGAAGATGGCTGCCCAGATTGGTGGTCTGATGAAGGAAGGCAAGAAGGCTGAGGCTGATGCTATCAAGGCCAAGGTGTCCGAGATGAAGGAGACCAACAAGCAGTTGGAGGACACCATGAACCAGGCACAGGAGGAGATGACCCGTCTGCTCTGTCAGATTCCTAATATCCCCTACGATGAGGTGCCCGAGGGTGCTTCCGCAGAGGATAACCACGTGGTGAAGTCAAACCTGAAGGAGTGCACGGAGAAGGATACCGTAGGCAACTGGGACGTGAACCCCTCACTGGGTATCGCTAATCCTCTGCCTCACTGGGAACTGGCCAAGAAATACAACCTTATCGACTTTGACCTGGGGGTGAAGATTACTGGTGCCGGATTCCCTGTATATATCGGTAAGGGTGCCCGCTTGCAGCGTGCTTTGATCAACTTCTTCCTGGATGAGGCTCGCAAGAGTGGCTATACGGAGATCATGCCTCCTACAGTGGTGAACGCTGCCTCTGGCTACGGCACAGGTCAGTTGCCCGATAAGGAGGGTCAGATGTACCACTGCGAGGTAGATGATTTCTATCTCATTCCTACGGCCGAGGTGCCTGTGACGAATATCTACCGTGACGTGATCCTTGACGAGAAGGACCTGCCTATCAAGAACTGTGCTTATACAGAGTGTTTCCGTCGTGAGGCCGGCTCATACGGTAAGGACGTTCGCGGTCTGAACCGTCTGCATGAGTTCTCTAAGATCGAGATTGTACGTATCGACAAGCCTGAGCACTCAAAGGAGAGCCACAAGGAGATGCTGGCACACGTTGAGGGACTGCTGAAGAAACTGGAGTTGCCTTATCGTATCCTGCTGCTCTGCGGTGGTGACCAGTCGTTCACCTCTTCTATCTGCTACGACTTCGAGGTTTACTCTGAGGCTCAGGGCCGCTGGCTCGAGGTTTCGTCTGTATCAAACTTCGACACCTATCAGGCCAACCGTCTGAAGTGCCGCTATCGTAACAGTGAGACCAAGAAGACGGAACTCTGTCACACACTGAATGGCTCGGCCCTGGCTCTGCCCCGTATCGTGGCTGCCCTGCTGGAGAACAACCAGACAGAGAACGGTATCAAGATTCCTGCAGCACTCGTGCCCTACACAGGTTTCGAAATGATTGACTAATACATATAGGTTATGAATAAAGATGCAAGCATAAGTATATGTTTGCATCTTTTTTCGTAAAAAGTATGGTTAATTCAAAACAATTTGTTACCTTTGCAGCCAATTATTAAACAATTTGGTTACAATAAACCTGAATTATGAATAAAATCGTCAGAAAAGAGCAGTTCTCTGAAAAGGTGTTCCTTTTCGAGATTGAAGCTCCGCTTATTGCTAACAGCCGCAAGGCAGGCAACTTTGTGATTGTACGTGTCGGACAGAAAGGTGAGCGTATGCCCCTCACCATTGCTGGTGCCGACAAAGACAAGGGCACTATCACGCTGGTAGTACAGCAGGTGGGTCTCTCTTCAAAGAAACTGTGTATGTTGAACGAGGGCGATTATGTCACAGATATCGTAGGTCCTCTGGGAAATCCCACGCATATAGAGAAATTCGGTACGGTAGTTTGCGCTGGTGGTGGTCTGGGCGTTGCTCCGATGCTGCCAATCATTCAGGCACTGAAAGCTGCTGGCAACCGTGTGCTGTCTGTGATGGCTGGTCGTTCCAAGGACTTGATTATCCTGGAAGACAAGGTTCGCGAGAGTTCTGACGAGGTAATCATCATGACCGATGACGGCTCTTATGGTGAGAAAGGTGTCGTTACCGTAGGTATTGAGAAATTCATTGAACAGGAGCATGTGGACAAGGTGTTTGCTATCGGTCCTCCAATCATGATGAAATTCTCTAATCTCACCGCCCAGAAGCATAATATCCCCTGTGAGGTTTCGCTGAATACCATTATGGTCGATGGTACGGGTATGTGTGGTGCCTGTCGTCTGACGATTGGTGGTAAGACGAAATTCGTTTGTATCGACGGCCCTGAGTTTGACGGCGCCCTGGTTGACTGGGACGAGATGTTCAAGCGCATGGGTACCTTCAAGAAGGCCGAGCAGGAGGAGATGGAGCATTTCCAGGAGCACTTGGATGGAAAGGAAGAGGTAAAAGTGAAGAGTGAAGAATTTGCTACCGCTCAGGCCAAAGCCTCTGTTGACCCCATAGAGGTCCTCACTGACCGTGATGCCGAGTGGCGTAAGGAACTGCGTGCTTCAATGAAGCCCAAGGAGCGTACGCAGATAGAGCGCGTGAAGATGCCTGAGCTCGATCCTGTTTATCGTGCTACCACACGTACAGAGGAGGTTAACATTGGTCTGACCAAGGAGATGGCGATGACGGAGGCTAAGCGTTGTCTTGACTGCGCTAAACCCTCATGTGTTGAAGGCTGTCCTGTGAATATCAATATCCCTTCGTTTGTGAAGAATATCGAGCGTGGTGAATTCCTGGCTGCAGCCAAGGTGCTGAAGAATACATCTGCCCTGCCTGCTGTCTGTGGACGTGTTTGTCCGCAGGAGAAGCAATGTGAGAGCAAGTGTATCCACCTGAAGATGAACGAGCCCGCTGTGGCTATCGGTTATCTGGAGCGCTTTGCTGCCGACTATGAGCGTGAGAGCGGCAATATCTCCCTGCCTGAGATTGCTCCTTCTAACGGCATCAAGATTGCTGTTGTGGGTTCTGGTCCTGCCGGACTGAGCTTTGCTGGCGACATGGTGAAGAAGGGCTATGATGTGTATGTGTTTGAGGCATTACACGAGATTGGCGGTGTGCTGAAATATGGTATCCCTGAGTTCCGTCTGCCCAATAAGATTGTGGATGTGGAGATTGAGAACCTGTCTAAAATGGGCGTTCACTTCCAGACCGACGTGATTGTTGGTAAGACGATCAGCGTGGAGACGCTGGAGCAGCAGGGCTTTAAGGGCATCTTCGTAGGTTCTGGTGCCGGTCTGCCCAACTTCATGAATATTCCTGGCGAGAATGCTATCAATATCATGTCGTCAAACGAATACCTGACGCGTGTGAATCTGATGGATGCTGCTAACCCAACTACGGATACGCCTATCAACCTGGGTAAGAAAGTGCTCGTTGTAGGTGGTGGTAACACGGCTATGGACTCTTGTCGTACGGCTAAGCGTCTGGGCGCTGAGGTAACATTGGTTTATCGTCGCAGCGAACAGGAGATGCCTGCCCGTCTGGAAGAGGTGAAGCATGCCAAGGAAGAGGGTATCAACTTCCTCTGTCTGCATAATCCTATAGAGTATCTGACTGATGAGGCTGGTGCTGTGAAGGCTGCCGTGCTGCAGGTTATGGAGTTGGGTGAGCCCGATGCCAGTGGACGTCGCAGTCCTGTTCCTGTGGAGGGCAAGACGGTGACGCTCGATGTCGATCAGGTGGTCGTTGCTGTAGGCGTTAGTCCTAACCCATTGGTTCCAAAGAGTATCGAGGGACTGGAACTGGGTCGCAAGAATACCATCGTGGTTAACGAGGGTATGCAGTCTAATCGTGCAGAGATCTTCGCAGGTGGTGACATCGTGCGTGGTGGTGCTACTGTTATCCTGGCTATGGGTGACGGTCGTCGTGCTGCTCAGAATATGGATGATTATTTACAGAAGAAATGAACGGTTTTTATACTATTCTTTTGCTCATACTAAGCAATGTCTTTATGACGCTTGCTTGGTATGGGCATTTGAAACTTCAGGAGTCAGGAACTTCAAGCAACTGGCCGCTTATTGGTGTGATACTCTTCTCATGGGGTATCGCTTTCCTGGAATACTGCTGTCAGGTGCCAGCCAATCGTATTGGCTTCTTGGGAAATGGCGGTCCTTTCTCATTGGTGCAGTTGAAGGTTGTACAGGAGTGTATCTCGCTGGCTGTCTTCGCAGTCATTGCTAATATCATGTTTCAGGGGCAAAGTCTCCATTGGAACCATATCCTGGCTTTCCTGCTGATTATCTGTGCCGTCTATCTGGTGTTCATGAAATAGAACGAAGATGCGCACAGAGGTTGACCTGCTAGAAAAACGCATTCGCGAACGCTTCGTTAAGGCTTTTGTCACTTACCATCTTCTTGAGGATGGTGATCATGTCCTTGTGGGGTTGTCGGGCGGAAAAGATTCGCTATGTCTGCTTGAGATGTTGGGCAAACGGGCTAAGATAGACCAGCCCAGATTCCGTGTTGAGGCTATCCATGTACGTATGGAGAATATCTCGTACGAAACCTCGACGGATTATCTGGAGCAGTTCTGCAAGGAGTTGGATGTGCCATTGCATATCGTCACAACCAGCTTCTCTGCCACGCCTGCTAATCATACCTCTCCGTTCTCAACTCCCAATTCTCAACTCAAGCAAAAGCCGCCATGTTTCCTCTGTTCGTGGAACCGCCGTAAGCAGCTTTTTAATCTGGCGCAGGAGCTGGGGGGCAACAAGATTGCCTTGGGACATCATCAGGATGACTTGTTGCATACCTGCTTGATGAACCAGTTCTATCAGGGACGTTTTGATACGATGCCTGCTTTGCTCAAGATGCGAAAGATGCCCCTGAGCATCATCCGTCCGCTCTGTATGGTTGAGGAGAATGATATCCGTCGCTATGCGGAGTTGAGGGGCTATGAGAAGCAGGTAAAACTCTGTCCCTACGAGACGGTGTCGCATCGTGATGATATGCGACAGCTCTTCGAACAGATTCAGCAGATGAATCCTGAGGCCCGTCATAGTCTGTGGAATGCAATCGTGCGCGCAGGTAAACTGGTGGACATATCTTAAATTCAGTTAATAATTTTGGTGTTTGTCAATTATTATTTGTATCTTTGCTTTTTAAAGTGAAACAAAGACGCAAATGAAAAGATACGTAATGCTTCTTATGGGACTCTTCCTGCTGACTACAGCTACTCAGGCAGGTCGTCCACGTAAGGTCGTCAAGAAGAAAACTGCCAAGAAGGAAGTGAAGGTTGAAGACCCTCGCATCCAGCAGATGCTTGCAGCTACACAGAAGGTGATGTTTATCGACAGTATGGTGGTTGACAAGCGTCATTTCATCAGTCGTATCCCCCTTTCGGCGGATGCAGGACTGTTGGAACAGACGGACTCCCTGGGACAGTTTACCAATGAACTGAAGGATCATCGTCTGACGGCTTATTTCGACAAGAAGGATTCGTGCATACATATTGCACAGAGCGACTATATAGCTAATCAATGGACAGCACCTGTAAGGGTCGGGGGTATTTCTGACTCGTCAGCCAATTACCCGTTCCTGATGCCGGATGGCGTGACGTTCTATTTTGCCCAGAAGGGTGAGCAGAGTATTGGCGGGTATGATATCTTTGTCACACGCTATGACCCGGAGACTGGCTCTTTTCTCAAGGCCGAGAATATTGGCATGCCGTTCTCTTCTACGGCAAATGACTACCTCTATGCCATCGACGAGGTGAATAATCTGGGTTATTTTGTGACGGATCGCCGTCAGCCTGCGGGGAAGGTGTGTATTTACGTCTTCATCCCTAACGAGACGCGAAAGAGTTATCAGTCGGAGGCTTATTCTGATGCCCAGATGCGTGCCTTGGCAGATATCAGTCGTATTGCTGATACATGGACGGATAAGGCTACCCGTCAGCAGGCTTTGGCTCGTCTGAATGAGGTGAAGGCAAAGACAACGCAGTTGCAGGCAAAGAAGGGTGGTTCTTCTGAACTGGACAACTTGCGTCATCAGGCAGCTGTACTGGAAAAGGCGCTCCTGCTGGCACGCAACTATTATGCGCGTGCTTCAAAGAACGACCGCCAGACGCTGACTCAGGAGATACTGACCAGCGAGAAGGAACTGGAGGCGCTGCAACTGGAGATACGTCGCGTAGAAAAGGAAGTACATAATAAACAGTATAAAAGTAACTAACAAATCCTTATAAGACTATGACAAACGAAAAGAAAATTTTTGCCCCCTCAGAACTGATTATCAATGAGGACGGCTCTTGTTTCCATCTGCATCTGAAGCCAGAGTTCCTGGCCGATCGTGTAGTGCTTGTGGGCGATCCAGCCCGAGTAAATACTGTTGCTGCTCATTTCGATACGATAGAGCACGAGGTAAGCAGTCGTGAGTTCCATACTATTACCGGTACCTATAAGGGCAAGCGCATCACCGTTCAGAGTCACGGCATAGGTTGTGATAATATTGATATCGTGGTCAACGAGCTTGATACGCTGGCTAATATCGACTATACCACGCGTATGGAGAAGGATGAGCATCGCACGCTCACGATGGTTCGCATCGGTACCTGTGGCGGTTTGCAGCCTTTCACGCCAACGGGCTGTTTCGTGGCCTCTGTGAAGAGCATCGGCTTTGATGGCCTGCTGAACTACTATGCAGGACGTAACGTGGTGTGTGATGTACCGATGGAGAAGGCTTTCTGTGAGCATATGAAGTGGGATCCCATCAAGGGCGCACCTTATGTGGCTGTAGCTGATGCCGACCTGATAGAACAGGTAGCTGGCGACGATATGGTTAAGGGCTACACGGTGGCTTGTGGTGGTTTCTATGGTCCTCAGGGACGTCAGTTGCGTGCTGATATTGCTGACCCACAGCAGAATGAGAAGATTGAGGCGTTCGAATATGAAGGTATGAAGATTTGCAACTTTGAGATGGAATCTTCTGCCCTTGCTGGTTTGGCTGCTTTGCTTGGCCATCGTGCCATGACTTGCTGTATGGTGATTGCCAACCGTTACGCCAAGGAGATGAATACCGAGTATAAGAACTCTATTGATACGCTGATTCAGAAAGTACTCGACCGCATTTAATCTTTAATGTTTGATATTTAATGTCTGTCGATACAATATGTGCGTTGGCCACCGCCCCGGGTGGCGCATTAGGAATCATAAGAATCTCAGGTGCTCAGTCGCTTGAGATTCTTTCTCGTATATTCACTAAAGACTTGACAACGGCCCAGCCAAATACCGTCCACTACGGACACATCGTCGACAAAACCTCCAACCTCCAATCTCCAACCTCCAACCTTGTTGATGAGGTCTTGGTGAGCGTGTTTAGGGCTCCTCACTCATATACTGGCGAGGAGAGTGCGGAGATCTCCTGTCATGGCTCGCGCTACATATTAAATAGGGTGTTGGATTTGCTGATTCAGCATGGATGTCGTATGGCTCTTCCCGGCGAATTTACGCAGCGTGCCTATCTTAACGGTAAGATGGATCTGACGCAGGCTGAGGCTGTGGCTGATTTGATTGCGTCTACCAATCAGGCTACCCACCAGGTGGCACTGAGTCAGCTTAGGGGGCATTTTTCTTCTAAGCTTTCGCAATTGCGCGAACAGCTGCTCAAACTCACGTCGTTGCTGGAGTTGGAGCTTGACTTCTCTGACCACGAGGACCTGGAATTTGCTGACCGTAGCGAGCTTTTGGCGCTTAGCAAAGAAATTGACACGCATATCACCAAGTTGGCGCGTTCTTTCGAAATGGGCCAGGCACTAAAGCAGGGTATCCCTGTGGCTATTGTAGGCAAGACGAACGTTGGAAAATCTACTCTGCTGAATGCACTCTTGAAAGATGATCGAGCCATCGTTTCGGATATCCACGGTACCACTCGCGATACGATTGAAGATACCATCGATATTCAGGGCGTAACCTTCCGTTTTATCGATACGGCAGGTATCCGTCAAACACAAGATACGGTAGAACAGATAGGTATCAGTCGTACGTATGCTGCCATCGATAAGGCGCGTATCGTTCTTTGGATTATCGACGAAGAACCTTCAGATGAAGAGGTTAATGAATTATTGAAACGTACTGAAAATAAAAAACTTATCGTAGTTCGTAATAAGTCAGATAAGATAAATGACAATAGTTACAATTTGTTAAATTCACCATTAGTGGCTATTAGCGCCAAGTATGGCACGGGCATTGAGGATTTGGAGAAGGCCATCTATGAAGCAGCTGATATTCCAGCCCTTACCGACAACGATATCATCGTCACCAATGCCCGTCATTATGATGCGCTGACCCGTTCTCGTGACTGCATCCAGCGTGTCATCGATGGTCTTCAGATGCAACTCAGCGGTGACCTCCTTAGCGAGGATCTTCGTCAGGCGCTCGATACCCTCTCAGAGATAACCGGTGGTCAGATAACTCCCAATGAAGTCTTAGGAAATATCTTTAAAAACTTTTGCGTGGGCAAGTGACCCCTTATAAACAACTCTGAGCAACTTGGAGTAATTTGAACTAAGTCCCTCTAAATGAGGGACTTTTTGTATTTTAACACTTCAAGTTGTATATTTGTTTGTACCAGTTTTTCAAGCTATTTTGGCACAGTATTTCTACCGCGAGTGTAAATTGATCTATTTCAACTGACGTTATTTATTTCTCTAACGCTTGTTAGGGCTTGGCTGGAGCTGTAAGCCGAATGATGTTCAGCGAGTATGGAGGTACATCAAACTGAACGCTATTGTTCTCTGGGGAGAGTAACTGCTCCACAGGGTGAATGGTGGTAGGGGCATCGAGCGTGTTCTCTTCCATACCATCGTTGGCTGCCAAGCGTACTACTCGGGCTGATGCCGGTGTGAAATTCTTGAGGTTGACGTTGGCGGTTGTTGCGACATCGCTGGTATTTGCGACCTTTACGATAAGTTCACCTGTGGCATCGTCGATAGTGGCAGACGAGAAGATTCCTTTCGTTTCATCATGCTTCAAGACCGTGTCGAAGACAAGTTCGTTGTCGAGCCATGCCTTGACGCTATCTCCTGCCACCTGAAGGGTTACATCATACCAGCGTCCAGACTCGATATGTCCTCGCTTACTTGCGGTCAGCAGCTTTCCGCCATTGCTGATTTGCTCTATGGCATGCTGTGAGTTTGTCCATCCTCCGAAGTTCACCCAACAGTAGTTCTTGTCGTCCACATAGTTGAAGATGATGATGAATCCTTCTACTCCCTCGTCTTTGCGTGCGCGGAACTTACATGTGTAGTGGTCGCTGTCGATAACATTCTTCTCTATACATAGGGTGGCATCCTTCAGCCCTGTCTGTCGAACGATATTACCTTCTTTGTTCCAGTCGCCCTTGACATAATCGTATTCCTTGACGGTTTCGAAAGAAGCATGTGTGCTCCATGTGCCGAATCCTACACGGCTCTGCTTGGGAGTAAGAGGTTTTCGTGCCACATCCTTGTAGGGATTGTTCTGTACCACCTTCACTACCTGGGTGCCCAGATGCTGAGGCATGAGCTGCTGAACGTAGTAGCTTGGGGTGCCCATTACACGACTGCTATTGAAACGTATCATGTCAGGACGCCAGCGGGCATCGTTCTCATTGACGAAGATTGGCGCATAGGAAGCTAATTCGACTACGTCAGAGTTATTCTCCATTCCCATCATATATACAGCCTCGCCAAGGGCTGCATTCATATTGCCCAGATTGCCGTAGCCGTTTGTTACAGCATATTCGCCCACATATACCTTTGGCCCTTGACGGTCATAGCTGTCGTATTTGTGGAAAGCGGCAGCAAACCAGTCAGGTGAGCGATAGTAATGCTCGTCAAGCAGATCCACAGGCAGCTTGCTGTTCCACTTCGGGTTGTCATCGCCCCATGCGACCACGTTTCCTATGATTTTCATCTCAGGGTACTTTTCACGTATGGCTTTATAGAACTGCTCATAACGCTCATAGTAGTGGTCACTCTGTTGATTGGGATCAGGCTGGTTGTTCTCGTTTCCCACCTCTATATATTCTATTCCGAATGGTTCAGGGTGCCCGTTCTTGGCGCGTAAGGCACCATATTTCGAAGTGACGGGACCATTGGCATACTCCAAGGCATTCATACATTCGTCAATCCACGGCTGTATGTTGTCGTATGGAGTCATACCACCGTGCCATAGTCCTACGTTTACTACATAGAGCGGCTTGGCGTTCAGGTCCTCTGCCAGTTGTAGATATTCGTGATAACCGAGTCCGTCGGTTGTGCGGTATCCCCAGTTCACGTTCCAATGCCCTTCACGTTCTTCTATCGGTCCTATGGTGCGCTCCCATCGGAAGGCGTTATCAGGACTCTCCTGTCCCTCTACAAAGCATCCGCCGGGGAAGCGCATGAATTTAGGATGCATCTGCCACAGCATATTGGCAAGATCGGGACGCATGCCGTTTTCGCGATTCTTGAAGGTTGGAGGGAAAAGGCTTACCATGTCAAGCTGTACCTGTCCCACGCCATCGAAGACCAGCGCAAACCGTGCCTTAGGATCATTGCCATCAGCTGTGAGCGTAGCCTCATACTTCTTCCAGCCCTTTGAATTAGAGGAAGAAAGACTGCTTACCATAGTCTCGGCATATATCTGTGAGCCGTCATGCGAGTAGAGCATAGCCTTCACGTTACCTTGATATTTCAAGGCTTTTGCCCAGAATGTGAGATGATAGCTGCGCCCTTGCACGGCATTAATTCCCCAGAAACCCTCATTCACCAAGCGTATGGGAGATTCCTTTGAGGCCCTGACTGTCAGTTCCAAGGCATTATGCTGCACGCTGTTGAGCAACGGTGTCTTTTTAGAGGGTTGTATGAGTTTTGCCGACAACAGAGAAGGAACGGTAGCATCGGTCGTCCATCCCTGCATATCGGCAGGGGCGCCATAGCGTGGTCCGTCTTCAAACGAGCGGTTGCGTATCAACTCGGCATAGATACCGCCGTCGGCTGCGTGGTTGATATCTTCATAGAAGATTCCATAGAGCATCGGACTAACCTTCGGTCCGCGCTGCTGGGTATCGATGTCGATAGTTACCTGTGCCTGAATTGCCAATGCAAAGAGAGCACAACCGGTTAATAGAATAGATTTCTTGTAAGTCATTTTTTTGTTGTTTTGGGATTATATCGATGTATTTGGTTTAATCTTTTGCTCCATGTCGCCTAGATAACCATTTGCAGGATTTTTCCTTTCTCTTCGAGAACTGCTTTTAAATACAAATGCAAAGATAATATTTTTCTTTGAAAAAATGGACAAAAAATAACATATCCTTTCAGTTGTGTCCAACTTTCTGGGTTCACTTCAAAGTGATATGAGACTACGTTATATCAATTTGTCATTACCTGCACCTATTTCAAATTCGTCATTCTGTCGGTTTGATGATGACTCTGCGATAAGCGGGCAAGGCGTACTTGCTTTGGTCGTGTACCTCGCAGATGATGTGAATCTCATCGTTTGCAAAAGTTGTTGGCATGTCCACTTTAACTGTCGAAGAAGTGGCATTGCTGACAGTTGCCTTTGCCTGACTGATACCATCCTGTTGCCACCATTTGAAGGTGAGTTCATCACCATCGGGGTCGAATGACGCAGAAGCGTCGAGACTGATGGTCTGCCCAGCCTTTGCCATGATGACGATAGCATCAGTTCCGTTCTCACCATTGACGACAGCTACCGGATTGCGGTTACCCTGTCCCTTCTCAGCCCATTCGATGCGGGCGATGAAGTCGTTAAGTTGTGAAGGATAGAACTGTCTGTAATACGTTTCCGAGATGCTCTTCACAGGCTCCTGCCAACTGGTCCACGCACAGGTTGTCGGGTCCTTGGTCATTGTCCAAATATGATAACCGCCCCAACCCACCTGCATCGGTTCTTCAGGATTGTGCAGACCATTGGGAATTACGTTCAGAAACGAAGGTGTATCACCCTCCACACCATATTTATAATCAGGATACTGTCTGCCCAAAGTGGCATGTCCCTGAATCTGCGTTCTGATCAGCTGCCAGTAATCCTGTCCGAGACTGCATTGCAACTGCCATGTGCCTTCATCCCACACAAACAGAAGATCTCTGGCAAACTCCCTGCGCATCCACTGATGAGAGCTGTATGCCAGATTCATGCGCATTGCATACACCATATCCTGATCAGTGATGGTGTATAGACGGAACTTATGCAGAAACGCCTTCAGCTGTTCGGGCGTGCGCGTCTGCTTCACCTTCCAGATCGCCTGAGCCAATGTGTTGGCACCACCCCACGCACAAACCCAGATGGGGCGCTCATCCTTCTCGTCAGCCAGACGGATAATCAGTTCGCTACCCTCGCTGTCGTTGTCGCTGCCAATCACCTTGATGCCAGCCCGTTGACTACCCATCACACTCCGGCTACGAATGTACTCCACACTTGGCCAGTAGCCCATCTCCTGACAACCGTTCTCTTTCTCTAAGCTGAGAAAAGCCATTTGGTCAGATCGTTTCATCAGGTTATGCACATCCGCCCCGTAAGCCTCTACCACCGAATCACGATAGGCAGCGCTCTTCGTGGGATAAGGGTCGCAGTTCCAGCCCGTCGAGGTGATGATACCCTCAATCTCCAGTTGGTCGGCATAGCAAAGCAGATGCACCAGCGACTCCGTATCATCAGGTTCAAGATCCGGTTGTCCGATGTCAGTCAAGATCACCACACGAGGTTTCAGTTGTGCCTGCGCTCCCATTGTCAGAAGGCAGAGTAGCAGGAAAATAAGCAAGTTCTTTCTCATCAGTATCTGTATAATTTGAAGTGTTGAATCTGGAATGCTCCTACGGGTATGCGCACATGACGACCTTGATGCGTCTGGTCGCCATTCAGATGACGGATGATGCGCTGTTTGCCATCAACGATCTCCACCTCCTCGCATTTCGCCAACCCGATGCGCTGCTGAAAGGTAACCACCACCCCACTGCCTATCACCAAATAATCCTCTTTACCCAGTCTTAAGATGATGCAAGCCGTCTCTGGCCATTCCGCATCCTTCGCACCTGGTTCCCAACCCAGCGAATAACTATGTCTGATGGTGAAGCGGAAACCATCAGCAGTGACGATCTCAGCCTCTCGCTGTTCGTTGTCGAGCAGCACAGCATCCATATCTTTCGTGCCCTGTCGCTCAAGAATCAACGGTTCTGCCTGTCGCAACAGCTGGTAGGCAGCCACAAGCGGCGACCGCGATGTGCCTACGGCAGAGAAGGTATTGAGCTGGTCATCTTGCGAGATATCCATCTGCTTCCAGTCGTTGGCATTAGAAACCGTTGTGAGCGGATAGTTCTCGATGCTGAACGGACAGAACCCCATCGCCCCATGATGCCCGAAGGCGTAGAGAGCATACATCGCGTCTTTATCCTCCAGTCGTATCTCTGGCACGAAGAGCGGATTGTTGGGCTGGTGGTATTTTGCCAGCCACGACTTGATGCCCTTGTCGTAGATATCCACCCCCAGCACATCGATAGATGGAGCCCCACAATGCCACAGGTCGATGAGATGAGCCAACGGACCGCCCGACGGATATTGCCCAGGCTTCCGGTCGCGGCTGTTGAGAGCCACATTAACGTACATTGGCAGATTGTAGATTTCACGTCCCGCCTTGGCTATCTGCTCCACATAGGTGGCGTAGGTCCACGTCTGGAAGATCTCCTCCGTATAGATGTCATCCCCAAACAACTGCGCCCAGTTGGCACCCGCTTTAGCCTGCGGCTGCAGTTTCTCTTTCAGATAAGGGTGCAGCGACTTCTGATGCCTCTTCAGATAGTCGGTCAGCTGCTTGGGCACAGCGCTCTGGTACAACCGCGTCGCATTCGCCGAATAGTCGCGCGGCACCTCAATCATACCGATCTCATTCTCCACCTGCACCATGATCACCGTCTGCTCCAGAGCATCATGATCACGTAGATACGCCATCACATGACAGAAGGCACGCTTGTCGGCCTCCAGCACATTCTTACTCAGCGAAGAAGCCTCCTCAACGGGCACCCCTTCAGACGTATGGGCACGAGGGAAGCGCTTCACGTCTCGCTTAAACCACTCTGGCGCATAGCAACTCATCGAGTTTTTCCAAGCCCCAAACCACAACAGCACCACTTTCAGTTCGTTATGCCTTGCTTCGCTCAGAATCACGTCGAGCGTCCCCATGTCGAATTCACCTTCTTGGGGCTCAATCAACTCCCACGACACGGGAACGAGCACAGTGTTGAGTCCCATCTTGTGGAGATGCGAAAACGTACGCTTCACGTCCTCTGGCGTCGAGGCTGACGAGTTACCCAACTCACCACCAATCATCAGCATAGGCCTGTCGTTGACAACAATCCTAGCCGTACTATTATCACGATGCTCCAGGCGAGGCTGCCGTTGTGCCTGTGCTCCCATTGCCAGGATACAGAGCAGCAGGGAAATAAGCAAATTCTTCATATCATCTAAAAGTCTGCTGATTATTTTATGCCACAAAAATAACAATTATTTTTTTTCAAAGGCAAACATCATGTCAAGTAATTCCGTCTTACGGACTTCTTTACCCCAGTTCTTCCCCTTGAATTCATCGCTTTCGTTTATCTCACAGAGGCCAATAAAACGGAACAGGCGGTTGAATACTCTATATTCATACCCATGACCAGCATTTAGCATTGGGAAAGCTCTGCTATACTCATCAGCATAGAATCTTGTGTCGCGCCAATCCACGCCATAGTGATGCAGAAGCCATAAAGAATACAGTCGTCCTAAATTACCCACTTCGTTGTCTTCATACAAATCAAGCCAGCCAGTGTTGTAATTCCTAAAAAGGAACTGGATCATCGTCCGCATCAACTCATTATGGTCAGCAAGTAATTGCTTACCCTTGGCCGTTAGTGACAACTTTCCAATACGAGTCTTGATGAGTCCGCACTCCTTCAACACGACCCTGAGTACCTGCACTTCTTCTGTCTTAGGTTCACTCTTCTGTTTATACCAGTCAGTGCTCCAACTATGACTTCCTAATTCGTAGAGCTCGGCAACCGTCTTTGGAGGTATATACCCATGTGCCGTGAGTTTCAATTCCTTTTCGCTCAACTCATTCATCAGGTGCAGCGCCTGTCTCATGACGGGAATCCGCTCCATCTGTTCATCGGTTAATCGACGCAGTTGTACTGGACACCCCACTTCTAACGGTCTGTTAAGCATCTGGTGCATCTGCTCTGATGAGAATCCATTGAAATCCGGCTTTGGAGCAGCATTCTGTGCATGCATGATTTCACCCAGATGGCGGTTTATGTCATCCAGGTTCACGTGCTTACCGTTTCCCTCCATCTGATCGATCCATTCCTGCAACCGACAGGTAATTTCGTTCTTATCTATCATATGCCAAATTTATTTTAACACTTAACAGGATCATCTCCATCCGAATCTTCATTAAGATTTTTCAACCGCTTCACGGCCTTATCGAAATCACTCTCCAACATACGCATCTCGCGCTCACGATATATCTCAAACTCACGTTCTGCCTTCTCAATGGCTTCTTGATGCGACACGGTGCCATTCCCCTCTAAGATATTTTTTCTTAATCGCAATATCTGGTCATCAAGGGCAGCAATCCAGTCGGCCATCGTCATAGGATTCTGTTCCAATGCCTGAAACTCGGCATAGTCGAGGAACTGAGAGGTAAGTAGGTTCAATCGCTGCAACTCCAATTCCGACAGGTAGTTTTTGGCTATTTTTACATCATCTCGCGTCACATAGTTGCCCTTGAAGTTGGTCATGCCAACAAAAGGTTTCTCATTATCCACACGCTCATAAATCAGCTCTGCTGCCGTATGCTCATGTACGGCATAGTGCATCTTATTCTGAACCGTAGCAAAAAACTGCTTCGTCATTTTTGCACGAGGGTCGTAGTCAGTCGATGTGGCATAGATGTCCGTCACCTGCTGATAGAAGTTGCGTTCGCTGCTGCGAATGTCGCGGATGCGCTGCAAAAGCTCTTTGAAGTATCGGTTGCCCCCTTGCTTCAGTCGCTCATCGTCCATCGTGAACCCCTTCTGGATATATTCATGCAACCGCTGTGTAGCCCAGCGGCGGAAGCGTACGGCAATGGGCGACTGAACACGATAGCCCAAAGCTATGATTACATCAAGATTGTAATGGTCGATGTTTCGACGCACATGCCTTTTACCCTCTTGGCGAACTAATAAGAATTTCTTATAAGTTCCCTCTTTGTCGAGTTCTTTATCTGTATAGATGTTGGTGATATGCATGGAAACATTCTCCTGAGTAGTCTGGTAAATCGTAGCAAGCTGCTCCTGTGTCAGCCACACATCCTCATCAGCAAAACGAGTATTCACACTCACCCTGCCTTCATCATCCTTGTACAGTATCAGTTTGTTCTCTTTGTCCATATTTCGTATAACGCATTTATTCCGTTCTGTATCACATCATCCGTCTCTCCTTCTTTGCCCTTGCCATACTGTAAGCACACTCAAGGGTAAGGCTACACAGCCTAGAGTATGGTTTCATCTACGAACCTACTCCGAGCCATCTTCGAAGGCATCAGCTTGCATCGACCTGTGTTCGTTCTATGTTACATGTGCGGAAGTTCATTGACGTTAACTTCGAAACATTTGGCTACCTCCATCAGATTTTCCAAGTTGGGCTGTGCGCTGTTGGTACACCATTTGGAAACCGTGGCTTGGGCAACACCTATCTGCTCTGCTAACCACTTATTGGTGCGCTGGTACCCTCCACGAGACACTCGGTAGTCTAGCGGTTCCTCCCTTCTCTGCAAGCACTACTTTTAGTCGGTTTAAGTCTTTACCTTCCATGTGACACATTATTATATTATAGGATACAAAGATAACGTTTTTTTAGCAGAAAAAAACAAGTTTTGCTAAAAATATGAGCAGACAGGCAAGAATAATTGTGTTTTAACAAATTTTGAAAGTAAAAAACAGGAAAAAACTCACCAAATTGACTTATGAAAAGTCATTTTCACCCCCAAAGAGACAAAACATGTGTTATGGTAGATATGTAAGATTAAGATTTAAAAAGATTGTACATTCAGCACATTTTTTTGCGAAAAATGTGTAACTTTGCAGATTTTTCTTTAACTTTGTGGCTCAATCAAGAAATGAAAGGAAGAATCTGATTTTTAAAGAATATAACAATGACACTACAAGAAGCTATTGAAGCCCGGCATAGTGTAAGGGCATACAAAAACGAACCTTTGGCTGATGATGCAGTCAAGATACTGGAAGAGCAGATTGGTGCCGGAGAAGTCAACTTTGATTGGGTATGAATATTGAATTGGTCAGAGAGTACACGTTGTCACTTCCAGGAGTGACCGAAGACCAAGCGTTTGGTGAAGACATCCTTAACTTTCGCTTGGAAGGAAAGATATTTGTCTGCCTATGGTTAGGCGGTGGCAGATATGATATGAAGGACGGAGAATCAAGAATCGCCTTGAAGTTATCTCCAGACAGGAATATCGAACTTAGAGAACAATTCTCTGCCGTTAGACCAGCCTATCATTGGAACAAGACGCACTGGAGCGACGTTTATTACGAAGAGATGGACGAAGCAATAGTAGAGGGGTTGATTAAAGAATCCTATCAACTCATAGCATCGAAACTTCCGAAGGCTATTCGAGTAAAGTATTTATCAGATTAACAACAAACATGAGACTAGAGCATAAAGCCGCTACAAAGACAAACTATTCCTCAAACTTGTTTAATCCTCTCATGGTATGGCGCAGGGCACTGAGAATCTGTTGCGACTCCTGGACTAGATTCAGAAATACCGTCATGCTCTCTATATTGAGTTGTTTGGCTTGAATGTCGTGGATGATAGTCTGTCGATAATCGGAAAGTTGTGATTGCATCTTATTAGCATCACCACGTATCAAATCCTTTGTTTCGGCGTGGCTTGCCCGGGTGATGAGTTGTAATATCTCATTGCGCATCTGTAAGAACTCCTGAATATACCTTCCCGGCACAGGACTAAAGTTATTGCCTACATGCTCTAAGCATGGCTCACCCATACGCTTCAGGCAGTAAACCAGCTGCGCCAGCGAGTTGATGGTCAGGAAGTACCATGTGCCCTTCTCGATACTCAACACAGGGTCTATGCGCCGTTGGGCTACAATTTGCTTGCGCCGCTGACGTTTAATATCCTTGCGTTGGTTTTCGGTCATCGCTGTAGTACGTTTTAGCATGCGATAATCCTCATAAAAGAAAGCATCGGTCAGCGATTTGTAAGTCTCTGCAACCAGTTGCAGTTGGTTCGTGATGGTTAGCGTCACATGCTGTCGAAGCAATCTCCAACACTCAGCTTTATCGCTGCTACGAATAATGCGATCAAACAGTTCGTCGGCCTCGCTGGTCTTGTTGCTTTTTTTATAGCTCAGGTGGCTTCGAATAAGCAAGAAGATGGCCAGCGCGATGGCAGCGACCATTGCCATAAACGACCCGAAAAACAGGGTGATGCAGACGAGAAAGCACAGTATGAACGCTACGCCAGCCGTGATGAACCAGCCGCCGATAACCGACAACACGCCAGTGATACGGAATACGGCACTTTCGCGACTCCATGCACGGTCGGCTAGCGAAGCCCCCATGGCCACCATGAAGGTGACGTAGGTAGTGGATAGCGGCAATTTGAGCGATGTGCCCAGTGCCACAAGTGCTCCGGCGAGTACCAGATTGACAGCTGCGCGAATCTCGTCAAAGGCGGCTCCTTGCTTCAGCACGGCAGCATCGGCATTGAAGCGCGAGTCTATCCATCGTGCCATGCCCCCTGGTACCATCGCTGCCACACCACCGGCCACGCTTCTGGACGTGCGAACCAATGTCCGAGCCACTCCGCTCGCCCCAAACATCTCATCGCCCTCGTCCTGACGCGAGAGGTCGACCGACGTCTTCACCACATTCTGTGCTTTTTTCGAGAAGACCAGTGCGAGCACCATCACCACACCAGCCGCGATGAGATAGATAGCCGGTGTGCGGGCTCCTTCCATCAGGCTCTTCATCATGAATCCCTGAGCATCAGCGCTTCCGTGAGCTATATAGTCCTGATAAGCCTCAAGCCCCGTCAACGGCACGCCCACGAAGTTCACGAGATCGTTGCCCGCAAACGCCATTGCCAAAGCAAACGTGCCAAATAGCACGACGCACTTCAGCACAGGCAGTTTCAAGGCACTCAGCAGCGTCATAAGCACTGAGAATACAGCAATGCCACCACCGATAATCAGCCATGTGTTCTCGCTGATGAGTGCCTTCATCTCTGGCGTCATCAGACTGCTATTCTTCAGTCCGTTGATGAGCAGAAACCAGACGATGACAGTCACCGACAGTCCGCCGAAGATGCCAATCTTTAACGACGAAGTAAGCAGACTCCCCATCTTGCCCTTCTGGTCCGTTGTTCGGCCGTTCACGCGATAGGTAAAAGTGAAAACGATACGTGCCACCCACTGCACCAGCATGCCGAAGACGAATGCAATGGCCACGCTGAGGAAGATACCGAGGATGACCGAGATAGCTTTCTCTGTGTTGAGCAAATCGCCTAGCGATAGCAGCGTGCCGTCTGACGCCGTCGCCCCGTGCATAATTTGGAGTATCGCAATAGCAAAGGCTCCGCCCAGCAGTTCGAACACCATTGAGACGGTGGTGGATGTTGGCATGCCTAGCGTGTTGAACACATCTAGCAAGATGACGTCGGTAATCATCACGGCCAGGAACACGCACATGACGTCATAGAAAGAAAAGTATGCCGGTGTCATGATGCCATTTCGCGCCACGTCCATCATGCCGTTGCTAAGCGCTGCACCAATAAAAACACCAATAGCGGCTATTGCCACTACCGTCCGATATCGTGCCACTCGTGCTCCGATGGCCGAGTTAAGAAAGTTCACTGCGTCGTTGCTCACGCCCACCATAAGGTCGAACACAGCGAGCACAATCAGAAATATGACAATGATTAGGAATAAAGTATTCATCGCTTCTGTTATTTGATTACATGTATCGTTTTATCTTCTTCAACGTTGACATTGGTAGGTTGAGCTTTAGATAAACCAATGAAGACAAATGTGAGAAACAACACAAGGATGATAAATCTCCCCCAATTAAATATTCTCTGAATTCTTACAGTTTTTTCTTTATCCATAAATGATTTGCCAACCGTTAGTGATTGACATTGCAAAGGTAAATGGAGCATGTTACAAGAATATTTCATTCGTGTGATAGATAGGTTACAACGCCGTTTGTAACAACATTGTAACATCAGTGTAACATGAGCGTAACAAGATTGTAATACCTTTGTACCCTGAAAAAAACAAATGACAATGGAATTGATTATCGGCATTTTTAATCTTGTGGGGTCGCTGGCATTGTTTCTCTATGGAATGAAGACAATGTCGGAAGGACTTGAGAAGTTTGCGGGCAATCGTCTGCGCAGTATTCTGGCAGCTATGACCAAGAACCGTGTGATGGGTGTCCTGACAGGAATTCTGATCACGGCCCTCATTCAGTCGTCAAGCGCTACAACCGTGATGGTTGTAAGCTTCGTTAATGCAGGACTGATGACACTTGGCCAATCCATTGGTGTCATCATGGGTGCAAACATTGGAACCACGGTTACAGCATGGATTATATCAGCAGTTGGCTTTAAGGTGAATATCGCCGCCTTTGCCATTCCCTTACTATCGATTGGTATGCCCCTGATATTCAGTAGCAAAGGGTCACGCAAAAGTATTGGTGAGTTTATATTCGGCTTTTCTTTCCTCTTTATGGGTTTGTCGTTTCTGCAAGAGGCAGCTACCACAATGAATATCGGTGATATGGTGGCTGGTATGTTGGCCCACGTGCCCCAAGACTCGTTCCTAACCATTATTCTCTTCGTTATTGTTGGTGCACTGGTCACGATGATTGTTCAGGCATCGGCAGCCACGATGGCTATCACGCTGATGCTCTTTGGCATGAATATCCCTGGTTTTGGATTTGAGCAGGCTGCTGCGTTGGCTATGGGTCAGAATATAGGTACTACCATCACAGCCTTTATGGCCTCTTTGACAGCCAACACGCAAGCTCGAAGAGCAGCCTTGGCCCACATGTTCTTCAATGTGTTTGGTGTCGTAGTCTTCCTCATTGTGTTCTATCCAGCCTGCGATGCCGTCAGTTGGGTTGTAGAGAATATCCTAGGTGGCGGTAATGACTTGTTTAAACTCTCAGCCTTCCATACCGCTTTCAATGTCATTAACACCCTGTTGCTCATCGGTTTTGTGAAGCAGATAGAGATGCTCGTGTGTCGTGTGCTGCCTATGAAGGCCCAGGACGAAGACTATCGCCTGCGCTTCAT
Source organism: Prevotella communis (assembly GCF_022024115.1). Classification (NCBI taxonomy): domain Bacteria; kingdom Pseudomonadati; phylum Bacteroidota; class Bacteroidia; order Bacteroidales; family Prevotellaceae; genus Prevotella; species Prevotella communis. Next base: position 2,196,876 of record NZ_CP091792.1, on the reverse strand, counting down.
CAGTGGTGGCCTGCTCTCTACAGCCGAGCTCAGCATCATGGAGGCTCAGAAGGAGATTCACAGTTTCGCTGAGCGCTGTCAGCGCATGGCCGGTTTTGTGCCCACGCTCTTGGAAACACAAGACGAGATGGAGTTTAATAAGATCTTTGCCCGTATCGAGAAATACGAGAATATTACCGACTCGATGGAGATGGAGATAGCCAGTTATCTGAATAAAGTAAGCGAGGGACGTCTGTCTGATGCCTCAAAGACGCAGATTCAGAAGATGCTCCGCCAGATATCAGAACTAGAGTCGATAGGTGACTCTGTATATAATCTTGGGCGTACCTTAAACCGTCACCGTATGCACTGCCAGAAATCTTTTACCGCAGAACAGAAACAGCATATGATGACGATGCTGCAGTTGGTAGATGCTGCCCTCAGTGAGATGCTGAAGCGCATAGACCAACCTACAACAAAGTCGGGTGTTAAGACGTCGCTCAACATCGAACATGAAATCAACAACTACCGTACCCAGTTGAAAAACCAGAATCTACACGATGTCAACGCAGGTCTCTACGACTATCAGCTCGGTGTGTTCTACGTTGACTTTATCTCGGAGTGTGAGAGACTTGGCGACTACGTGATGAACGTTGTTCAGGCTGGAAAGGGACTGAGTAATGACTTTGGCGACGGTCCTGTCAATGGGATGGCTTGATGGGGCGTTGGCTATTTGGCGTCTACGACAAGAAAACGTGCCAGGGTGAACCTGATGGTGAGTCCACCACCAGGAGTCGCAAGTGCCTCAACTTGTCCGCCGTGAGCCAATACTGCATTCTTGACGATGGCAAGCCCTAGGCCTGTGCCCCCCAACTTGCGTGAACGTCCCTTGTCCACACGGTAGAAACGTTCAAACAGATGTTCACGGTGCTTTGCCTCTACACCAAGACCGTTGTCGCTTACCTGAAACTCAAAGAAGTGCCGTCCTTCCGTTTCAATTTCCCGGCAGGCGATGATCAGTCGGGTCGCCCCGCTGGCATAGGAAATAGTATTGTCTATCAGATTTCTGAAAATGCTATAGAGTAAGCTTGAATCACCCAGCACCTCTATATGTTCTAGTAGGTGGAGTTCAAGTTTGATGCCTTTATTCTGTAATTGCAAGTCAGTGTCGTCTGTCACATTGTTGATAATCTGCAACACGTCAACCTGACGGTATTCGTGCCGAATATTAGATGAGCCATCGTCAATCTCGTCGAGTTTGGTGAGAACACTCATATCCAACAGAAGCTTGTTCATGCGTTCGCTTTGAGCATAGCAACGTTCCAGGAAATGTTTTTTCTTATCATCAGGCATGTCGGGATTATCGATGATGCTCTCTAAATAACCATGAATGCTGGCAGCAGGTGTCTTTAGTTCATGAGCAGCATTCTGTGTAAGTTGTCGCTTGATACGGACCTTGTCTTCTTCAGAATGCCGTAGTTTCCAGTATAACATAATGATAGCGTGACTGATATCTCCCAATTCGTCATCAGGCAGTCTGCGTTCTAATTCATGATCGAGTTCCTGGCCTTCCTCGGCCTTTACGGCAAATTCGCGTAAGTAACCTATATGGCGACTGATGCGGTGAGTGATATAGTAGAGCACAATGCCAAGTAGCAAGGTGAGAACACCAGAGTAGTAAATGTAAGTGTTGTCTGCCTGCAGTGAGCGCGTAAGTTCTGCAGAATATGGCACGGCAGCACGTACAATCACGTCGCCAAAGCGTGTGGCAGAATAGAAGTAGGTCTCATGGGTAGATTGTGACATACGTTTGATGTCATAGCCACTGCCTTCTCGCAAAGCCTGTTGGATTTCCCTTCTCTGTAGGTGATTTCCCAAGTCTTTCACGTTCGTGTCGTAACTGTCAAGGATAACCCGTCCTTCCTTGTCAATCACCGACACTCGAAGCCCCTCCATCTGATGGTGTAAGACGTAATTGCGAAAAGTATGGCTGCAGACGATGCTGTCCATACCTACAGTCTGCACCATCTCATAGTTATACATCTGCAGTCGTGAGTGAAGGATATCAATTTTATACTCTTTTTCACGCTTATACTGATATACACTAAAACAAATAGCAAATAGCAGGAACACACCACCGATGCTCAGCAGAAGGTTGCGTTGAAAGGATTTACTCTTCGGCTCTGGCGTAAAAGGTTCCCGTTTAGTCACATCTTTCAAAGTAGTAGCCATATCCCACACGAGTTTTTATCTGTTTTCCATAATGATCTATCTTCTTGCGCAATCTGGTGATATTGACATCCACCGTACGGTCGAGCACCAATACATCCTGTGGCCAACAATACTTCAGCAGGTCCTCTCGGGAAAACACCTTGTTGGGATGCTGGAGAAAAAACGACAACAACTCAAATTCCAGTTTTGTAAATTCCAGTTCCTTTCCGTCGCATGTGACAGTTTTGGCATTCAGGTCAACAGTGATACCCTCATAAACAATCTTGTTCTCAGCAGGACTTGATGCGCCTTGCTGCAGTTGTGCACGTCTGAGCACAGCCTTTACTCTGGCCTTCACTTCTTTCATACCCAGCGGCTTGGTGATATAGTCATCGGCACCGATATTCAATCCCTTTACCAGATTGTCCTCACTATCGAGTGCCGTGATGAAAATAATTGGAATCCGCATAGTGGCAGCATCGTTCTTTAATCTGCGCGCCAACTGGAACCCCGACATTTCTCCCATCATCACGTCCAGCAGTATCAGAGAATAGTCCTGTAGAGGTAGGTCCAACGCCTCCTCTGCCGAGTTTGCTGTTGTTACCTCAAATCCTTCTGTTTCGAGATTGTATTGCAGTATCTCACAGATATCCTGCTCATCATCTACAACAAGTATCTTCATGATTCTTTTGTATTTCTTGGTACAAAGATACGAACTAATTTTGAAAAACAAAAATGTTACTTGTTACAAAATGATTAAAACTCAAATTTGCAGGTGCTTTTCTCTGCTAAGCAATAAATGGCCAGGAAATACGTTATTATTACTAAAACAGATAATTCTAATGAGAAAAATATTTTAAATAATGGAAGTCATACAAAGTTTTACAATTGATCATACACATCTGAAGCCGGGTATCTATGTGTCCCGTGTAGATAAGGGTTTTACAACGTTTGACCTACGTATCACAGAACCCAATAAGGAGCCGGCAGTAGCTCCTGCTGCCATACATAGTATTGAGCATCTGATGGCAACATGGTTTCGTAATTCTCATGTTAAGGAAGATGTGGTATATGTTGGTCCTATGGGCTGCCTCACGGGTATGTACATCATTATGACGGGTGATTACAGCGTAGAGGATATGCGTCAGTTGACCATAGAGTGCCTGGAGTGGATTCTAACCCAGAATGAAGTACCGGCAACCCGTCCGGAGGCTTGCGGAAACTATTTGTTGCACGACCTGCCCATGTGTAAGTGGGAATGTGCCCGCTATTTGGATCGACTGAGGAATGATTTTCATTCAGAGTATACCAAACTCCAGATTACGTTGAGCGACGGCAAGACCTTTGCTGACGCCTAAACGGGCATCTGACACCGTAATAGCATGTCAAAACAGACGCTCTTTCAACGCCCTTTGTGGGCTGCACTCTTTGCCTTCACTGCAGCGTTTCTGTGGGGATGGGCCTATCCGTTTATTAAACTGGGGTTCGATGAGTTTGAGATTACGGCTGATATGACGGGCAGCAAGATGCTGTTTGCCGGCATCCGTTTCTTTATCTCTGGTGTTATCATCCTCTCTATTGCCAAACTGACTCATCGCTCCTTTAGTTTTAAGGAGGAGGCAAGGGACAGCGTGCTGGCCAGCAGTTTGTTTCTGTTGGCCTTCACGCTTCTGAACACCACATTGCATTATGCAGCTTTCTACATCGGTCTGTCCCATAGTCAGGGCAGTCGTGCGGCTATCCTGAACTCCTTGAGTGTGTTTGTGCTGGTGCTCCTGGCCTGCGCCTTCTTTAAGAGCGATAAACTGACGCTTCGCAAGATGGTGGGTTGTGCCATCGGTTTTGGCGGTATCCTTTCGCTGAACTTGGGAGGCGAGGGGAGTGGCTCGTTTACTTTCCTTGGCGACGGTATGATTATCCTGAATGCGCTCTGCGGCGCCTTCGCAGGACTGATGACAAGGGGTGTCAACAAGCGTGTGGATGTGTTTGTGGGCACAGGCTATAGTCTGGGTATCGGAGGCGCTTTGCTGGTGATACCAGGCCTGATACTTGGTGGTACCCTTCCGCACGTCACCCTGCTGGGACTCTTCTATCTGCTGATGCTGATAGCTATCTCTACGATAGGTTTTACGCTCTACAACAAGTTGCTGACGTGTAATCCTGTGGGAAAGATTGCCATCTGGAACTCGCTCATCCCTGTGGTGGGGGCTGTGACCTCCTGTCTGTGTCTGGCCGAGGAATTCCAGTGGAAGTATGCCGTTGCGGCCACATTGACCACAGCTGGAATATACATTATCAATAAAGGAAAGAAATAGGCATTTTCTTTTCGTGTTCTCGAAATTTTTGATTACCTTTGCGCTCTGTTAATAAAACATCAGTAATAAACCTATGGCAACAGTAAAACCATTTCGTGGCATTCGTCCACCAAAAGAGCTTGTAGAACAAGTAGAGAGCCGTCCTTATGACGTACTGGATTCTGAGGAAGCCCGTGCTGAGGCTGGCGACAACGAGAAAAGTCTGTATCATATCATTAAGCCGGAGATTGATTTCCCTGTGGGTACATCGGAATATGATCCTCGCGTCTATGAAAAGGCCGCTGAGAACTTCCAGATGTTCCAGGACAAAGGCTGGCTGGTACAGGATGAGGACGACCACTATTATATCTACGCACAGACCATGAACGGTAAGACGCAGTATGGTCTGGTGGTAGGTGCTTTGGTTGACGACTATATGCAGGGACGTATCAAGAAGCACGAGCTGACACGTCGCGACAAGGAGGAAGACCGCATGAAGCATGTCCGTGTGAACAATGCCAATATTGAGCCCGTATTCTTTGCATATCCTGATAACAGCACGCTCGATGCGCTGATTATGCGCTATGCGAAGACAGAGCCCATCTATGACTTCATTGCTCCTATCGACGGTTTCCGTCATCAGTTCTGGGTGATTAGCGATAAGGCTGATATGCAGACCATCACCGACGAGTTTGCCAAGATGCCTTCTCTCTATATCGCAGATGGTCACCACCGTTCAGCAGCTGCTGCCTTGGTTGGTGCCGAGAAACAGAAGCAGAACCCCAATCACACGGGTAAGGAGGAGTATAACTATTTCATGGCAGTATGTTTCCAGGCTTCACAGCTCACCATCCTGGATTATAACCGCGTGGTGAAAGACCTGAACGGTCTCAGTTCGGAGGAGTTCCTGAAGGCGTTGGACAAGAATTTCATCGTTGAGGATAAGGGTACGGAAATCTATAAGCCCGCCCAGCTCCATGAGTTCTCACTCTATCTGGATGAGCACTGGTATAGCTTGAAGGCTAAGGAGGGTACCTATGATAATAATGATCCTATCGGTGTGCTCGACGTGGACATCTCAAGCCGCCTGATTCTTGATGAGATCCTGAATATCGGCGACCTGCGCTCTTCAAAGCGTATCGACTTCGTCGGGGGGCTGCGCGGACTGGGCGAACTGAAGCGTCGTGTGGATAATGGCGAGATGCGTGCTGCCCTGGCGCTCTATCCTGTCTCTATGCAGCAAATCATGGATATTGCCGACAGCGGTAAGATTATGCCTCCAAAGGCAACCTGGTTTGAGCCTAAACTGCGCTCTGGACTGGTGATTCATAAATTGTCCTAATAACGTTATTACGTTATAACAGGAAAGAATGACAGACGAATTCAAGACGATAGCAACAACAAGCGAGGGATTTTACTCTGAGAAACGGAGTAAATTCCTCGCTTTTGCACATCATGTTGAGACGGTCGAGGAGGTAAAGGAGATTATTGCGCAGTATCGTAAGAAATACTATGATGCGCGCCACGTGTGCTATGCCTATATGTTGGGGCCTGAGCGTGAGGAGTTCCGTGCGAATGATGATGGGGAACCGTCGTCAACTGCCGGAAAACCCATTCTGGGTCAGATAAACTCCAACGAACTGACAGACATCCTGGTTGTCGTGGTACGCTACTATGGTGGCGTGAACCTGGGTACCAGCGGACTGATTATTGCCTACCGTGAGGCGACTGCCGATGCGATAGCCCATGCAGAGGTAGTGACGCGTCAGGTGGAGGAGCAGGTTACTTATTCCTTTGCCTATCCGCTGATGAACGACGTGATGCGAATCGTCAAGGATATGAACCCGCGTATTGTCAGTCAGACATACGATAATACCTGTCAGATTTGCCTGAGTATCCGTAAAAGTGAAGCCGAACAGTTAAAAAGCAGATTGGCGAAACTTTCCTTTGAATAAATTTGGAGGTTTCGTTGAAACTTCGTACCTTTGCATCCGCAAAAAGCGAGAGGAAAACAGAACTCGTATGAAGTGAAAATTCGGAGAGTTGGCAGAGTGATCGATCGCGCTGGACTCGAAATCCGGTATACCCTTATGGGTATCGGGGGTTTGAATCCCTCACTCTCCGCTGAACGAAGAAGGAAGTCGCAAAACGGCTTCCTTCTTTTGTTGTTGATAATCAGTTATTTATAGGTTTTAGGTGTCCTTAATGGGCTGAGTATTAGCCTAATAAGGGGATAGAGACCTCTCTGAACGGACGTAGATTTATGATGATAAATAATCATTCATGCGGACGGAATGTTTTACACATGTTTTACACCTTTCGGGGCAATGTTTTACACTTTCGGGGAAAATGACGCGAGAGTGTGGCATACGGAACAAAAAAGGAACATTTACTGATTATTAACAATAAAAGTATTCGATTATGATTGTACCAATTCTGACTTTCGTGTATGACAGGAGGCATATCGCTTCCAGTAAGAGAGAAGCAGTCGTAGAACTGCGAGTGACGTTTGAGCGCAGGGCCAAGTGGATGTCAACAGGCATTCGCCTGCTCCCGAAGCATTGGCATAACGGAACGGTGACGAACCGCGTGGATGCGAAGGAACTGAACGCTGCCCTTGATGCTATCATGGTGAAAGCGCGCAAGGTGGTGAACGCCATGATGGATGCCGGAGCGCTGAACCTTGACGAGATTCCGAGCAGGATGGAGGCCCTGACGAGGGAGAAGCGGCTCTTCGTGGACTTCTGTGAAGACAGGGCGAAGGTGCGTGTGTATGGCAAGAGTGCCGACACGGCAGACCGCTACGATCGTTTTCTGAAATGGCTCAGGGCGTGGGGTCACATTGTGTTCTTCAGCGACGTGACGGACAGGAACATCATGAAGATGGATGAAGACCTGGCGAAGACAGGGATGAAGAACTACTCGAAGTGGAACAACTACCACCGCTTCATGAACAGCTTCATTCTTGATGCTATGGATGAAGGGATGCTGAAACGGAACCCTTACAAGTGGCTTCACATAGAGAAGGAGAAGAACTGCGGTCTGCAGAAGTTTCTCACCTTGGAAGAGTTCAGGCGCTTGGAGCGCGCACCAATGGGCACAGAGAGCCTTGAAAGGGTGCGTGACTTATTCGTGTTCCAGACGTACACTTGTCTGAGTTACGTCGATTTGGTTGCTTTCGACCTCTCTTCCATCCAAGGCGGCGAAGATGCCTTGTGCTCTGATGTGAGCGTCTATACGGCGAAGAGAGGAAAGACTGGCGTGGAATTTACGCTTCTGCTGTTGAAGGGAGCGAAGAACGTCTTGAAGAAGTACGGCGGCAAGCTGCCACTGCTGAGTAACGTGAAGTACAACGAGTATCTGAAACTCGTGGCTCAGGCGGCAGGGATAGACAAGCCGATAACGACCCACTGGGCGCGTCACACAGGCGCTACGATGCTGCTGAATGACGGCGGTGTGGATATGGAAGTAATCTCAAAGATTCTTGGTCACACCAGCACACGGCAGACGAGGGCCACCTACGCAAAGTTGTTGGACAAATCCATCATTACTGCGATGAAGGGATTTGAAGAGAGACTGAATGGGAAATAATCTGAGAATAATCTGAGTCTACTGGCTCAGATTATTCCCTTTGATAAATTCACGGACCTGATAGTCTATGATTGCATCCTCGGCAGCATCGTCGTTGCCTCTGACAAGTTCAGACAAAGCCTTGATGTAGAAGTGGGCCTTGTCGGGGTCTTTGCCGATGGCAGTTCTGATAGCGTCGAGCGTAGTGGTGAGGAAGCGCGTGAACCCTTCGGGAGCATTGCCTGACTCTATCAGCGCGTCAACTTTCGTGGCGGCGATAGAGAGGCGATGCTCAATGTTTGCGAGGTCGGTGCCTGCTTCCGCGTCAGCGAAGATGCCTTGCAGTTCGCTGAGAAGTTCTTGTTTTGTCATGTTTTCATTGGCTTGATGGGATTTAAGTTCATATCCATGTCAATAAATTCGCGAATGTACTTAGCAGGCGAGCCTTTTCCACGAATCTTTGCATACTTGTACTGTGCTTCTGAGAGAAGAACAGAGACGTTGTGCTGCTTGACGGAGAAGCGGTCAGGGAAGCGTTGTGCTGCCTCGGCAGGTGTGAGCACCGTGCCGTGGCCCGCCATTGCCTTGCTGAGAGCGCGGCTCATGCCATGCGTGATAATGAAAGAGTCGTCGAAGACTACGAGTAACGCATTCTTCGGCAGCGTGTCGAGGCTAAAGGTCTTACCTTCCTCAAACGAGTAGGTTGTGTCGTTTTGGTAGTTCATAATTCTTTTGTGAAGAAGCGGATGGCAGCGTCGGACGTGTTCTTGTGTCCGATGATGTACCGCTGAATAGTGATCTGCGGAGAAGAGTGGCCCATATACTCAGAGATTTCGTAAGGGTCAACTCCCTGCATGAAGAGATTAGTGGCAAAAGAGCGTCGGCCAGTGTGAGAGCTGACATAGCGCCATTTCTCGTCTGTCGTCTCTTTGCCGCGTCGGAAGATTGTGACGCGCTCGTTGATGCCGCACCGATGACAGATGGTGCGCAACGTGGAGTTGAACGTGTCGAGGCACGGCGCAGGACACTCCACCTTCTCAGCGAGGATGGCGTGAAGCGAGGCGTGCATGGGAACATGGACGTTCTTACGAACCTTCTGAGAGAAGTACGTTATGAGCGGTGGTTCCTTCTCGAAGTCAACATTCTCCAGCGTGAGACGCACAGAGTCGCAGTTACGAGCACCTGTGAGCGCTTCAATGAGGAAGATGCGACGCACATACTGCTCGATATCGGTGAGCGGAGGGTAGTCCAGAATCTTTGCAATCTCGTGAGTGTTGAGATAGACCGCCTGAGACGGTTCGCTCTTTGCAACGAGGATGCGCTTGAACTTCTGAGTGGCCATTGGCTGCTCGTCGGCATACTCATTGATGATAGCCTTCAACTCAGCGAAGCGGTTCTTGCACGTGTTGGCGCAATAACGCTTGGCCATAGCCTCTTGAAGTTCGCGCAGATTTTGGTCTGTGATGTCTGCCCACGTCGGCAAGTGACCAACGACCTCAGTAAAGATGTCGATGGTGGGTATGCGCGTAGGATGCTTCCAAATGAATGTTCCGAGGAATGAGCGGCGCCATGCTCGCGGGTCATCGTCGTAGGTGTCGAAATAGCCCTTGACGATAGCTGCCTGATAGCGCTTGTTTTCCTCGAAAGACAGAGACTTGATTTCTTTCATACGCTTTAGGGTTTGGTTAAACTTGGTGGGTTTACAGCGAGGACGAACCTCGCTGCACTAACCCTAAAGAGACTACTTGATTTTAGCCAGCTCACGTTTGAGCCGGTCGCGTCGCTCGTCGTAGGAGCCTGGGTCTTTACCCCAATTGTCGATGTACTCCTGACGCTTACGCTCGTATTCCTCACGGTTCTCGTATTGGAAGAGCGCGTCGAGATAGTCGCGCTGCTCCTTTCGCCATTGCCGATGAAGGAGATACTTGTAGAAAAGCAGGTAGAGTAAGATGATAACAGATGCGATAGCCACCGTCAGCAGGAAGCCGAGGTAGCCAGTGAAGAGGATGATGATGGTACACCACCAAAGGAACAGTGCGAACTTGTTCATTTCTTGATGAATTTCAGATGCAAATTTACGATTTTAATTTTGAATTTCGACCGATATATAAATATATTATAATTATTTATATTCTATAGAGTAACTATCGCGCACGCGCGAGACGAGAGTTTTATTGTTCAGAATTTGAACAATAAGTTGATATTTAACTGCATTTTATTGTTCAGGTTATTGTTCAAAAATTGAACAATAAGTTGCACAATAACTTGCACAATTAGAGGCCGTCTCGTTTGACGAGTTGCTTGGTTTTACGCGGGTCTTCGAGTTGGTCGACGATGGCCACGCGGTGGCCGTTGCGCACCAGCTTCGGCAAGTACGCATCGAGAGCATGATGGGGAAATGAGACAAGACGGTCTTCCGGCCAGAATCTCATATCGTCCACGCTGGATAGCGTGACACCTAACTCCTTTGAGCAAACCTCGGCATCGTCGCCATAAGCCTCGTAGAAGTCGCCACAGCGGAAGAGGAAGAGCGCGTCGGCGTACTTCGTCTTTAGCTGCTGGAACTGCTGCAGGTAAGTCATTTCAGTCATATTCGTCTTGATTTGGTTGATAGTTGCTGCAACGGTGTTGCAGCATAGAGAGACTTAGAGGTTCTGATTGAGCAGTGCACGGAGCGGAGTTAGGTTCGGTGCAAGGGCGGTACACGCTGTGAAGTTGAGGAACGGAAGGGCCTCGGGGAACTGGTCGGTGACGTTTCGCTCTGTGCGGAGATTGAAGAGTGCTGTCTGCACGTCATAGTCGTAGTCGCGACAAGCATCCTGCATGTCGCGCAGAAGTTTGTCGGCCTTCTCGAGAGAGCGCCAATCCTCAATTGAAAGTTGGATGCGCTTGAACTTCGGATGCTCGTAGGACAGTCTGACGTACTTGTAGTTGTAGCCACCATTACCTTCTGTGGTAAACTCGGCTCTACTCTCGTGGTCATAGGCTTCAACATAGGTCACTCCTACTTCGCGCACCTCTTCCGGAATGTACTTGCGGACGAAATGCTCTGCGAGCTGCTGGAGATCGTTCTCTGCCTTCTCTACCTTCTTGTCGAAAGCAATCTTGGCCAGTTCGTGTGCGGCGGCTTCTGCCATTGCCTTTGTGATACGTTTACTCATAATTCTTTTGTTTAATGGGTTAGACATAAATGAGTACCATTTTCGTGAGGTCACGAAAATGATGGAGAGACGGTTGGTTGAAAGCGGTACCAGAGACCCTTCGGAAAACCGAAGGGCACGGTGGCAACCGCCAACTACAAGACTATGACTGATTAGTTGATGACAACATAATCGACACCTTTGTAATCGCCTTCGTCGAGCACGATGTCTTCGTTACGATACATCTGACGTGCTGCTTTGACGGCAGACTCGGCATCTTCTGACTCTATCTCAACGATGCGCTGGAGAGTCTCTGTGATTTCTACTTTGTACTTCATATTCGTTTGGGTTGGTTTGTAGGTCCTCGTGGCAGAACCACGAGGCGCATAGAGACTAAGAGAACTCGATGCCGTCTGAGTCGGCTTCGCATAGCGGCTCTTTGAGAAGAATCTCCTTGGCAAGACGCTTGGCTTCGTCGAAGTCGTCGGTGGGCACAGTGATAGTGCGTGAGCGTACCTCAGAGATACGAATCTCCATAGACTTCTTGCTTTTGAGGAACTGCTCGATCGCTTCGAGGACAGGATTCAACTCCTTGGCCGTGAGGTCGTGCTCGTGGAAGGTGTACTCGTTGCCTATACGACTCTCTACGGGATGCGTATAGATGAACATACTACCCTCTTCGACATTGAGGAACACCTCGACAACGGCGAACTCTACGCCTTGGTAGTTGATAGAGACGCTTGGGATATTGTCTTCTGACCACAGGAAATAGTGCTGGTCCTTGCTGACATCAGGCCGTCCATGCTCCAGCAGGAGATTTCTGAGTTGCTTGTACTCTTTGGTATCTCGCAGGAAATGGCGCTTGATGTGACGAGCGAGAGCCTTGGCATTGTCGGCAGACAGCTCTTCCCACACGCCCCAACCGTTCTTCTGAGGGTCGGGAACCGTAGGCGACTGCTCGCAAATCTCGTAGTTGAGTTTATCGTCTGCAGCATCCACAAAGACGGTATGCACCGTGAATGTAGAGTTGCCGCTCTTCCACGAGAAAGGACACTCTTCGAGGTCGATGGTGTTGTCATCACACTGACGGCAGAGCATACGAAGGTCGTGCTGAGCATCTTTATAGATGAAGTCGTCAGCCTCGGGTAGAGCGTCGATAATCTTAGACAGTTCGCCCAGGGCGAAGTTCGAGCACTCCCAGCGTTCCATCGTTGAGGTCTTGTAGGGATAGACGAGGAAAGTCACGTCGCCATCATCATTGAGAACGACTTCGCGCACCTTCACTCTCAGTCCTGTGACAGAGATAACTTCCACCATTGGCTCCAGCGTGTACTCAAACATCTGATTACCGTAGCGGATGTCGGCTGTCTTCTCCAAGAACTTCTTAATCATGTCGCGTTCGTCGAACATGATTTCATTGTAGCGGATTCTGTAATCTTCGTGTTTCATATTCTAAAATGGATTGGTTGTGAGCACCATTTCGTGGATGTGCACGAAATGGTGGTGAGACTCAGAGACGGCCAAAGTGACCATCGGCAGCGCGTTTCGCAGTCAGGCAGCTTCCGTAGCCGGACGCATGGACTAACATCTTTCCATCGTTTTGGACTGTGCCAACTTTCCAATTCGGACGGCCTGACGGTGTAGGCTCGTTCCAAATAGAATAACCTTTGTACTTAATCATATCATTCAGAGTTTGGTTAATGGTGGGCGCATGGCGCGCCCTTAGAGACTAATAGATGTCAATGAGCATCTTCTTGTACGGATAGCCGCCGGTGGCCTTGGTCACGTTTTCCATGACAGAATCGTAGAACTTCTTGACTTTGGCCGTGAGGTCGTTCGCGTCCTTGTACTTGCTCTTGCGAAGCCATTTGCCGCCCAAATGCTGGTGGGCTTTCTTCATGGAACACATGGCGAGATAGGATTTGTCCTGGTCGTGCTTGCTGAGCCAGATGTGACCGCATTGTGCAACTTCGAAAGTCTTGCTCTTCAAGTCAATCTCGAAATAGAGATAGATGCTGTTCTGAGCAATGTTGTTCGGCCAGTCCTCGGGACGCAGAGCGTCGAGTGTGACAAACTGAAGGTGTGGGCAGAAAGTCCCAAAGTTACCACGCACAGGCAGTAACTCTTTCACCATGGCCTTCTTGATCTCAGCGAACTCGTCTTTGTAATAGGCGCATTCGTTCTCGTTCATCTGCAACTCGTCGCGGCTGTTGAAGACCTCGGTGAGACAGATGCTGTGCTGCTTCTCAATTCTTTCTTCCATATTCTTGTAGTTTTTAGGGTTAATGAGCGAGGCCGTGTCAGTCGTTCACAGCCTCATGAGACTAAGCGTTCTTGATGGCGCTGATGATTTCGTCGATGACGGCGAGGTCGGTGGCTGCAAGATGGCCACCAGAGTAAGAGATGTGAGAACACTTGAAGCGCATGATTGGCAAATCCTTCTCACGGAGAATGTGGCCGCGATAAGTGGGCTTGTAGGTGTCGCGTTCTGAGCTATCCATCCTTCTTGTTGACGGAGTGAAGAACTGCTCCAGCACTTCATTGCCGTCGATGTGCAGGTGGAAAGCGTACTCGTTGCCTTTGTGGAGCCAATGCACTTTGAGAGAAGTGAACTGGGCAGTGAAGCCACGGTCTGCACACAGATGATAGAATCCGTGAACCTCGTCTTTCTGACCGCTTGCCGTTGCGTTGAGCAACAGTCGTTCATCGGCAGGAAACTCTTCGAGCAGCTGCTTCGCCAATGCAAGGCTGATTGTCTCGTCGCGGAAGTTGTCATTATGCGCCAAGATGCGCAGGCCATTCGCGCGGAAACGCTCGAAGACATAGAACTCAACGCCGAAGCGTTCTTCAAGATTGTTGGCAATCCTCTCGCGCTCGATCTTCTTCTCGAACTCGTCACGCATTTTCTGTAAATCCTTCATAATCTTTGTAGTTTAAGTGGTTAGACATAGAACCCACCGATATCGGCAGGTTTAGAGACTACTGCTTTCTGAGCCACTTGCGGAGAGCGGCCAGAGAGTGGAACAGCTTCTGATGGGAGTTGTGGAAGACCTGACGGCCAAAGACATCATCCTGCAAGCCTGTCGGCTCAATGGTGATGCCGTACTCCTTCTCGGTCACAACAAGCCACCTCGTCACGTTAGACATGAAGAGAATCTTCGTGCCACGAAATTCTGTGCGCCATATTGATTTCATATCATTTGGGATTGGTTGGTTGCGGTTGTGAAGTTCGCTTCACAACCAAAGAGACTAAGCGAGCGTGAGCAGTTCCTCGTGAGTGCGCTCGTTGATGAACTTGCACTTCAAAATGTCGTTGATGCAGAGTTGCTGGCCGCAGATTTCCACGGTCACGATGTCATTGAAGATGCTACGCTTCACCTCCTGGAACTTGGCGTTCAGGTGGGCCACCATTCTGTAAGAAACACGAATCAGTTTGTGTGCGCCGTTCTTCAGCGTCACAATTGCTTTGTAGTAATCGCAAGAATACCTCATAATCTTTATTTTTTTAAGGGTGAAACAAAAATTGTGAGGGCGCGATTGCTCACGCTCTCGAGAGACTGTGTTCGAAGAAAGAAATGGGATAGTTGAAAAGACGGAAGTTGTCTGTGTTGCCCAGCACTACGCAGTCGGCAGAGACATTGAGCGCATTGAGGGCAGAAACAGCCGTCGTTCCTGTGTCGAGAACATTGTCAATGAGAATGGGATGACAGTCGCTCGGCACGTCAGAGGTCAGGAAGAGGTGAAGGAGCGACATCTTGCGGATGCCGTACTTGCGCTTCCTGTAGTACTGAGTCATGTGTGGCTTACAGCCAAGGCAGTCGAGACACGCGATGCCGGTCAGCTCAGAGATTTTCTCAGCGAGAAGTTTTGTGTAAAGAGCGGCACCCGTTCGGCCAGGCATAGGCACGAGGATGCTGTTCTCGTCAGAGATAACCGACACGAGGTGTGCCATGAGTTGCGCTGCCCTGCAGATGCTACGACTGTTGCCGTCTTTCACGTCATGAGCGAGGAAACGGACAGCGTTGTAGTCTGCGAAGGAATAGACGTTTAACTTTGCCATAATCTCGTGAGTTTGGTTAGTAGTGACAAGGCGATCGTCACCGCCCTGTCAGAGAGACTCAGATTGTTACGCTTTGACGTTATCGTCCAACGGTAGCCTTTGTTTTTCTTTGGAAGTTGTGGTCTTCCGCATCCGCTCCCTTGACGCTCGGTGGACTGCGCTGCTTTCCTTTATCAGCCAATGTTACTCAGTAGGCCGTTACTTGCCCCCGCTGCCTTTACGTCCCTGAGCGGCTTCGACGTGTTTGAACGGTTTTCTTTCCGCGCCTGCCGCACAACATCTTGTACTTCGTACTTGTGTCACAGGACCGCACCGCGTGGTTTTAGGTCGGTACACGGTGGAGAACTGGCCTCGGTTATTACGACATCTGAACCTTTCGCGCCCACTTGGTTGGCAACTGCTGACGTGAGATTTCAAGCAGCGAACACTCCATGTTGTCGGGAGAAAGATTTGGCGTTTCTCCAATTGCCCCACAACGCTTCAAGTGCCTTTTGTTGTTTCTGACGCTGAGAGCCACTTCAAGGGTGGATGGAAATACGGATAACTCAGCGCGGCAAATCACGCTCTCTAATGATGGATTGTGGTTTGTTGTGGGCCATCAGGCCCGAGAGACTAATTACGCAAATATTGTCTGATTGATTCCAAGATGCCGCTGAACTCAGCGCAACCTTGGTTCATGTAGTGCTGACCGTCCTTTTTGTTCCACTGGGCACAGAAAGGATAAGGGTCGTTCGCGCAATGAGAACAGGAAACAATCATGTCACCAAACTCTATCTTGGTAATTTTCTCCACCTCGACAGAATGGATGACGTAACCGCCTGCGCTCATCATGTAATAGAGATTGCCTGCCTTTGTGATATTGTGACAGACTTCGGTTCTCTCTTTCCTCAGCCATTTGAAGGCAGGATGAAGCAGTGTTCCAGCTCCATCAAGAGGAAGATAATCGTTGTACGTTACAATCATAATCTTATGCTTTGGTTAATCGTTCGGCCACGTCAGGCCGAAGAGACTAAAATTTCGCGTCCCAAATCAGAGTGCCAGCACCAATGCCAAGGAAAGCAAAGGAACCGCCGACATTGAGGTCTTCAATGAGAATGATTGACAGAGCACCAAACATAGCGCAGGCAAGCACGAGAATATACTTCGTGCAAAGGAGAAAAATCTTCTTCATAATTCTTCAAGTTTTGGTTAATAATCGTTCGGCCTGGTCGTTCAGCCAGACTGAAGAGACTACAACTTTCCGAGAAGGTGCTTGCGCTCATGGTCTTCAAGATCGAGATTTTCCTCTAACTTTACCTTCACGATGAAGTCAAGCGTGAATTCTTCTTCCAAGACATCGTAGAGGCGAGAATCGTCACAGCGGTAGAGGATGACCTTCCGGCCAAGTTCTTCTAATCGTCTGCGGCCAGCGGCCAACTCCTTCGCCATCGTTACCTCAAACTCTTTGTTTGCTTTCTCTGAGGCAGCGCATTTCTTCTCGTAGCCCATGCAGGTTTGAACAAGCTCTTTGATAATCTTGTTGTCGCGGCATTTCATCCACAACTTACAGAACTCGTCTTTATCCATCTGAACACGATTGTAAATGTTCTCAACGTCACCGTACTCTTCGGCGGTGAGCGTTACGCCTGTGCGGTCGTAAAATTCTGATTGTAACATACTCTTATTTATTGGTTAGTGGTGGGCAGCTCATTCGTACTGCCCGAAAGACTAATCTTGGAAAGCAGGGCTTCCAAAGTTCTCAATCTGATTGTTGTTCACGTTTCCTTTCTTCACCATGGCGGCAATGCTTGTCGCTAACGGTTCAAGAATCTCGGACATCTTATCGTTCAGACATTTCTCAGCACCTAACGCACGAAGAATGTCACCGTACTGCAAAAGGAACTCCAGAGGGCTGATGAATCCCATTTCAAGATTCTCGGCCATCGTAAACAACTCTTTCTTCAATGGATTTTTCTCTAACGTAATCATAATTCTTGTAGTTTGGTTAAACAATAGAAGGAATGAGCAGCGCGCCGATCGCTCGGACATCGTACTCATTCCCGTAGTCTCGCCGACTTCGTTCATTCACCTGGGACTTTCCTCTTTCGAGGGCATCTTTGCCCCAACCGTCGGCTATTTCCGATTTGTGAATCATTCGGGAACCATGTTTCTTTATGGTCAGGTCTTGCACCTTCCTAATATCTTATTTGTCTGCCGGTCGTTCGCTCCGCTCGTTCATCGTACTGTCGTACTTTGTTCGCTCGGCTCGTTCGCCCACGAGGTTCGGCAAAGTGAATTAAGCCTACACCATCGTACTTTCAGCGGGAACCACCCGCCAATTCCAAGTGGCCAGGAATAAAGAATATGATTTCTTCGCGGTTGTTTTCACGCAGAAGAGAGCACAAAAAAGCGAGAGATTTCTCTCTCGCTCCATCGTACTCCCGTCAGATCTGCGCTTGCTTGTTTCAGACTGCTGGCATTTAGGCCAGTCCGAAGGTTTTACTTTCCTTCGCTGAGACTCGCGCACCGCTGGCGCGTTTCTTCGTCGGCTGTCAGTCGGTCCGACTACTTCAAAAAGAACCGCGAACCGTTCGACTCGTTCGGTCGTTCGGCTCGTTCGTTCGCTTGACTCTCGGCTCACTCTCGAAGAGTGTCAGGCACTTGTCACGCCTGATGTACGGATAAGCGAACTTGAAACACGAGACAAAAGGGCAAGAAAAAACCCGCTCGGCGGCGGGTTCTTTCCTGCTTGGTGTCGGCGCTCTCTTACTTGATAACGCCCAGTTCCTTCAATTGTGCCAGCATCTCGGGAGTTACGCCAATTGAGGCGGCGAGTTCGATGCGATTGGCTTCGGCGGCGGCGGCTTCGGCGGCTTTGCGCTCGCGCTCGGCAATCTTCACTTTCAGCATTGACTGCTTGGCGGCGGCGAACATCTCGTGCAGCGTCTCGGCGGGTACTTCGATAATACCGTTTTTCTCGGTGTCGCTAAAACGAACCGTGAAGCCCTTACTCTCGGCCTTGCCTTCGTTGATAATCTGTGTGAGAGTCTTCGACTCGGCGGCGAGTTCGCGCTTCGTCATGTTCTCGGCTTCGTCTGCAATCGCTTTCGTGATGCACTCGGCCATCATGTTCTGAACTTGTGAGAGATAACTCTCACGGAAGAGAGCGGCGGCGGCGGCTTCGGCTCGTTCGTAAGCCTTGGCGAGTTCGCTCTTCACTCGTTCCTGCTTGCCTTCCATTGCTTCGGCGTTCTTCACTGTGTCTTCGATTGTGTTGCGGGTTGCGCCCTTCACGTTCTTGACTTCGTTTGCAATCTCGGCGGTCATGTTCTTTATTGCCATAGTCTTCGTGCGTGGTGCTTTCCGGCCTTTCGGCTGGCGGTCGTCCTGACGCTCGGCCCTTTGGGTTAATACTAAATATGTTTCACGCGCTCGATGTTTCACGGCGCGCCCTTGTCGGCTTGGCTTGTCTCGGTGTCTCAGTCTGTGAAAGAACTCTTTGTACCTTTGTACGGTACAAAGATAATAAAAATTTGTGTTACTCACAATAGGGGTTGCAGTGACACTTTGCAAGCGCATAACTCGCTGATATATAGCAAGTTATGCGTGAAACAAAGTGCATAAAATGTGTGCAATTTGGCCCTAAATGTTAAAAGATAGGGGTCAAATGTTAAATGTTATGCATATATATGCGTATTTGTGCATATTTTGCGTATATGTCACAAAAATCCGTGAAACATTGAGCAAAGTGTCACTAAATCAGCGTGAAACATAGCAAAACGTAAGTGTTAATTTGGACTAAATATAAATAAGACGTAAGGCGCTGATAATCAGCAAGTTACGACCTATTTATAATATATCTACATAGTACGTGCGTAACTGCTTGATATATAAGGAGATACGAGGGTAAAAGTGTTAATTTCAGGCGTATATGCGTGAAACATAAGGGGTTAAAGTACACTTAATATATGGCGTTTTATAGTGTGCAAGTGTTTCACAGCCTTTTTTCGTGGAACATTTGAGCGGCCACCGAGCGCGCGAAGACGTGACAAAATGGCAGTTTTTAGGCCAAAAATGTGCCATTTTGACATAGATAGTATATATAATACTATCAGCGGAAAAGTGCATAAAATGTGCATAAAATGTGCATATATACATAAAAAGTGCATGTTTATGCAGGGGTGGCACCCCCCTGCTTTGAATTAGTTTTGCTATGTCGGTCGCCTTCAAAAAATTTTTTTCCTATTTTTCTGAGCGTTTTAACAATTCGAGGATGCGTATAAGAATGTACGCATTTCGTGTCGATAACGAGGTCAGTGAAAAAATATCGTTCACGTTTTCTATGAGCATGAAGAATGGTGTTTATGTAGAATCAGGCATAGTGT
This sequence comes from Prevotella communis, assembly GCF_022024115.1. NCBI lineage: Bacteria > Pseudomonadati > Bacteroidota > Bacteroidia > Bacteroidales > Prevotellaceae > Prevotella > Prevotella communis. Next base: position 2,177,258 of record NZ_CP091792.1, on the reverse strand, counting down.
AAATGCGTATTTAATAAGGATTTATGCAGATTTATGAGATTGTGTATGTTAAAGATGTTAATGCGTGATATTTGGGTTGATGTGTTTTGCGTATGATTTTAACGATTTTGTCTATCTTTGCAATGGTTTCCGTTTTTCTATGATAGGTATATAGGGTTTGAAGTCTTAGGTTTGGCCATTTTCGCTGAAATCGAGATTATCGTTCACGGAACATGTCTGAAAGTCCTTTATATACTGGTGTTTTGCATTTTTCGTTATCGGACGCGCTTCATACGCAGAGGGATATAGAGGAATATAAGTATGCATGTTATGTGATTTATCGGGAAAAGCGGTTTATCTGGGACAAAATTTTCTGGAGAGTAAGCCTTGATGGTGATAGGGACAGACTGCTAATCTGCTTCGCTCGATGCGTTCGGGTCTGGTTCGATTCCAGTGCTCTCCGCTAACGATTAAATTTCAAAGAAAGATGGATAAGAATTTCAAAGAGTTTGTTCCGCTGTCGTTCTTAGACAGCGTGAGGTTGACGGAGCGTGAGCGTAGGATTCACGACGAGTTGGCCCGAGCCATCTTTGACGGCTTCGTGGAGGATCAGAAGACGATTACGCATGAAGTGAACAAGGCGTTGTATGAGTTTGCCGAGAAGAACGGCATGAATCTCTACGATTTGTGCTATGAGTGTGTTCCGAGTGTTCAGCCAGTAGATATGCGTGTTAGTGGCATGGATATATTCAGGCCTCAGCGTACTACTGAGTATGAGATAAAGCTGATTCCTTTGAAGTATGAGTTCTCGAAGGATGGTGGTTACTGGAAGGAGAAGTATTTCGCCTTGAAGAAGAAGATGCAGGCCCTTATTGATGATAAGGATGATGACGAGCAGGTTCATCATTGTGGTGTTGATGCTGTTGTAGAAAAGAAGTAGTGTCATGAGGCAGAAAGAGACATACCTTGAAATGGCGCAGGTGGAGCATCTGATATGTGGCTCTCCTTGGTCGCCGTTCTACATTAGGAAGAACTTAGTGATACCTAATGTGTCTTGGGGTTTCTTGAATCACGAGGCCGACTTACTTGTTGTGTCGAGTCGCAGGACGCTTACTGAGGTCGAGATAAAGCGGACGTGGAGTGACTTCATGGCCGACTTCAAGAAAGACCATACCCACTACGATAAGAAACTGAGCCACCTCTACTATGCCGTTCCTTACAGGATGGCAGAGAAGGTGTTCCACTGGCTGTATGATGGTGAGTACAAAGGAGTGTCCTGGAATGGCTCGAAGGTGAATAGCCCATCAGAGCACAATCCTCATGGTGCCGGTCTCATTGTCTATTGTGACTGGGAAGATAAAGTCGGTGGCCGTAGATGCTGGGTGAATGTCCGTGCTGGTCACATGAACAAGCAAAATGAGTATGTTATCAACGACAAACAAGAGCGTGAACTGCTGAGGCTCCTTGGTATGCGCGTCTGGGCTTTGAAGAGTGGCATTGCGAACATGCAGAATCAGGCCCATAAAGACCGTCAGAAGAGCATTGAGAAGCGCCAGCGCCTTATCGAACAGAGGGAGGCAGAGAAAGTTGATTATCCGATGTTGTTTGACTAAAAACGAGTGATATGAGTAAGTTTCAGAATGGAGATATAGTTGTCGTGCGGCAGGACTGCGGCCAGCGCGTGAAGTACCGTATCAACGGTATGGAGTTCGTGTTGGGCCTGCGTGACAAAGTGCAGGTGATGTGGTACGTCAATTCCACTCGCGTTCTTGTTGATGGTGAAGAACAGGGCTTTGACTATCCTGTGGCCATTGAAGAAGAGCTGCTGGAGAAATGGAATGACGAGAAGCCTCCTGTCGTTGAGCATCTTGGCCTTGACGTGAGGAAGGGCGATGTGACATACGAAGAGTTGGAAGATGGCAGTCAGGTGCCTGTTCACCATCAGTTGACGAACTGGGGCTTGAAGCTCAGTACCGAGCAGGAGTTGAAGCGTCTGCGTATCGTCTTAGACGAGAAGAACAAGTGTATCGAGGCTTTCAAGAAGTACGATGAAGAGCGCAAGGAGTATTATGCCAAGTTTGAGCAGAACTACGCCATGATGGAAGAGCAGTACAACCAGTTCTTAGAGGATGTCGGTGAAGAACTTGGTGATGATGTCAGGAAGGGTGTCGAGAAGATGTGGAAGTCTGGTTTGAAGATGAAGCAGAAGTACGAGAAGGCCCTGAATGAGTTGATGCGCGTGGCGAAGATCGACGTTTAGGCCCTCTTTGGGTCGCTATAACATAGCGACATACAGAACAAATTTAGTAGTAACTTAACAGATAGAAATTATGATTAGAGAAGACAATCGTTTGAGTCCGTGGAGCGTGAAGAGTCTGCTTCGCTGGAATGGTTTTGAGAAAGAGAAGAGAGGTGTTTTCGTGAATCGCGAGAAATGCATCCGTGTGTCGTTTGATGACAACCATGCCACCGTAGAATACCTGTCTGGCTGCAAGTATCACGGAAAGCGAGAGTTGTGGGATGGTGGCTGTATAGGTGCCCCAAGCCGTCCTGCCAATCATCCTACCCACTTTGTGATGTATCAGCGTGTCCTTGGCTGGCTTCTTTGCTGCAGCTTGTTTGAGAACGTGTTTGTTCCGAACTTCAAGAAGACCGTCAATGACCGTCTGAGAGCTGAGCGTTATCAGAAGTGGATGCGCAAGCAGCAGTACAACTGTCAGATAGTGATGAAGAAGATGAAGCGGTTCTTGAATGAGCAAGGCTACGAGCCGAACTTCACGAATGTCGGCTGGGTCATCAATGTCTTCAATGGTGTTATCTGTGGCAGTCTGAAAGACGTGTCGTTTAGCGTTCGTTCCTATGAGGATGGCAGCAAGCAGTTCTTTGCCTCTTTGGAGGGCGACGAGAAGATGTATCAGCTGCCCGTGAAGAAGATTGAGAAAGAACAAGAGTGAGAAGGCTATGGAAACGATGTTTAAGCGAGGTGACAAGGTGCGTATCAAGACGTGTCCCATCTTCCCGAGTGTAGAGGGAAAGACAGGAACCATCGTGCGCGTGCGCGTTGCTAAGAAAGGTGAGAAGGTTGATGGCGAGGCCGTCAAGAAAGACCTCTCCCTTTACAAGGTGCGCGTTGGTAAGCTATATGTGCCGAGCTATGCCACCGAGGACTGTCTGGAGCCTCATACTAAAAAAGAGAGCGTATGAAAGATAGTACTATTATAGATAAGATTTATGCTGGCTTGCTGAGTAGTGCCTCGAATCCAGATTATGGCTTTGAGGCCCTGCAAGGCAGGTGGGGCTACAAGACCTCCGACGGCTATAATGACAAGCTGCTGACGTTCACTAAGAATGTCCGTCGCTTGGCCAAGGAAGCCTCTATCCTCTATAACAGCGGCCAGTACTGGCTCTTTGACGACAAGATATACATTGCCGTCAGAGAAGAGTTGATCATGAGTGCCTACGACCTGTTGTTAGAGCATCTGCGTATTGTTCCCATGATTGGCAACCGTCAGTTCTGCAAGAAGTATTTCATTGACACTATCCGCTACTACAATCCGTTGAATCCGAGGAATGATGTCATCGCGTTCAAGAACGGCGTTCTGGACCTGCGAGACCTTCGACTGTATGACTTCTCACCGAAGTTCCACGTCACCTATTATCATCCCTACGAGTACAACGAGCGCGCTAAGTGTTACAAGTGGAACAACTTCCTGCATGAGGTGTTGCCAGACAAGAACAGTCGTCTGATTCTGCAGATGTTCTTAGGTTTGGGCCTGATTGAGCGTGGCACCGTCTATAACCCTTGCGAGGGCAAGGACTGTGCGAAGGTAGAGCTGTGTCTGATACTCATTGGCTCAGGCAGTAATGGTAAGAGCGTCATCTTCAATACTGCTATGGGCATCTATGGCCGTGACCGTATCAGCGGCATCGACTACGACGAACTTACTTCTCCTGGTGATGAAGGTATGCGCGCCCGACGGTTGCTGAGAGACGCTTTGTTCAACTGGAGCAGCGACTCCGACAGCAGGACGTTTGGCAGGAAGCGCACAGGTGTCTTCAAGCGTATTGTCAGCGGTGAGCCGGTCACCGACCGAAAGATTGGTGAGGATGTGCGTGAGAACGACCACCTGCCCTACCTCATCTTCAATCTGAACGAGTTGCCTTATCCTGATGACCAGAGCCTTGGCTTCATCCGCAGGTTGCAGTTCATCAGCTTTGATGTCACCATTCCCAAGGAGCGCCAGAACAAGAGTCTCAGTCAGGAGTTGATAGCCGAATATCCCGGCATCTTCAACTGGGTTCTGAGGGGTGCTCGCGAGTTGCGCCGCAGGAACTTCATCTTCCCATCGAGTGAGGGCAACAGGCGACAGATGTTGTTGGCTCAGTTACGTGTCAATCCTGTGTTGGCTTGGATCAATTCTTATCAGATGCGTTGGGATATGCGCGCAAGGAACGAGGTCGGTGTGATGATACCCACCGACACGCTGTTAGAGAGTCTGGAGCAGTTCTGTGCCGACAACGAGGTAGAGATGGTGTCTAAGCAGAAGTTTGGTCAGACGATGGCCCGTATCGGCAGCGGCTTCTTCAAGAAACGTGGTCATAAGGGCTGTGAGTATCAAATCTTCGGCTGTACTCCTGAGCGATTGAAGGAGCATTTCATCATCAGCAAGGAGTCGATGAAGATAGACTATATCGAAGAGAAAGGAACCTTTATTACTGAGGATGACTAACCCCTATTATTATGTATAAGTATCGAGTTCAGCAGAAGAAAGACGGCAGTTGGGTCGACGTTTTTCATTCGCAGACTTTTGAGAGTGCCCAACACTGGAAGGAAGGTCTTGAAGCGAGCCATCCTGACGAGACGTATCAAATCATTAAATACTAACGATTATGGAAGAGAACAAGAAAGTAGGAATGCCATTCGGCAAGAAGATTCAGATTGGCAATTACTTTGTGTTGAAGTACATGAAGACTTTGACCAGAAAAGAGTTGATGGCTCTGCGAGCCAGTAGTGGGGCTGCTGTCTATGCCAAGCAGCGCGGTATTGACCTTACCCGTGGCGGTGTGCCTTATATCAAGGTGTTCACTCGTGGCGGTGACTGGGAGTTGCACTTTGGCTGTAACGCCACCATGTTCTATTACATTGACTCCCGCTTTGTCGGTGACCAGTTGAGTGATGACAACTACAAGGCGTTGTATTCTCTGTTCCTGTTGTTCTATGGTGACACCACCATCATGGGCGACGGTCAGTATATTGATGCCAAGGGTCGTCTGTTGAAGGAGTATCTGGAGCGCACGAAAGCGCCTAAAGAGACTCCTGAGAGCAAGGCCGAGGATGATGCCATTCTTGAAGACGTGAAGAAGATGGAAGAGGCCAGAGCGAACATCGTGGCTATGGGCAAGGCCGCTGTGGAAACCGACGCTAAGGCTTCGGGCACTGTGGCAGAGAAGAAGACCACTAAGAAGAAAGGAGGCAAGCATGGAAAATAACGAGTTGCGCCATATTGTCGAGGATCATGCTCTTATAGAAGACTTTATCGTTCATGTGTCGAGCAATATCCAAGAAGGCAAGCCGATGCCCGAGCATATTCCGAGTCTGCATAATGCGCTGATGATGGATGCCCTTGGTAACATCTGCGAGTGTATCACCAAACTGCGTAAGAAGCTGCTATGAAAGTGTTAGGTATAGACCCAGGGAAAGGCGGTGGCCTTGCTGTTATTGACAGCGAGAGCCATGAAGTCATTGATGTTACTGCCATGCCTGAGACGCTGGCCGACATCAGCGACTTTGTAGAGCGTCACAAAGATGCTCAGTGCGCCTATATTGAGATAGTCCATTCGATGCCCAAGCAAGGTGTTTCCAGCACCTTCACCTTTGGCCAGTTCTATGGCTATGTTCAGATGGCTGTTGCCTGTCACAAGATACGCTGCATTGACGTGTTGCCGAGCAAGTGGCAGACAGCCCTCAGTGTAAAGTCCAAGAAAGACGAGAGCTATACTCAGCACAAGACCCGCTTGAAGGGTAAGGCCCAGCAGCTCTTCCCTAAGACCAAGGTGACGCTGAAAAATGCCGATGCTCTGTTGATTGCTGAGTATGGGCGCATGAAGGAGAATGGGTCGCTATAGCATGGCGACATACATAACGGAAAAGGGGCGGCTCTCACGAGTGGCCCCTTCTTTTTTGCAATATGAATTACAAAACTGAAATGCAGTATATCTTTGAGGACGACATGGCAGAACCATGCCGCACACTACTTGTTCTTGTTTTTTGGATTGCGTAGGCAGTATTCGCAGGACTCAGGGTAGAGTGTTGGAAGGAAGAAGTGCGTGGTGTTGTCATCCTTCTTCGTCTCTTCCTGCTTCATGCGTGTCACGTCGATGATTTGCTGATTGATTTTCAGCCATTCGCCAGTGTCTTTACAAGCCTCCAGTTTCGCTTGCAGTTCTACAATCTTTGAAGTCTTGTCGGTGGCACGTGCGAAGAGCGCCTTGGAGTCAGCGTTTATCTCAGAGCGAATACGCTCCGTCTGGGCCTTGGAGAGTATGCCCTTGGTGTCCTCGATGCGCTGCTGAGTCGTTTCTTTTTCCAGCAGCTGAGTGATGGCCTCCTTACGCGCCGTGCGGTTCCATGTGGCACCTTTACGGATGGCCACAGCCCAAGCGTCCTCTGGTTCCCATCCAGTGGCCACGAGGTCGGCGAAAGCCAGCTCTTCCGGTTCGAGTTTGTAAGAGCGTGCCGTCTTTGCTGTTGATGATGTTACTTCTACTTCCATAGCTGTTTTGTTTTAGTGGGTGGCATTCCACGACTTCCAGTTATTCTCGTTAGGACGGTTGCCCCATTGGTCGGTGTTGCGTGTACGTGCCGTAGAGCCGTTGCCAGTATTGACATCCTGACCTTTGAGTGCGTTCTGAGCGCGAATCTTGCGAATTTCGTTGTCAGTCTGAGCCTTCTGCTTCTGAATCTCATCTTGCATGTCGAGGCGTCGCTTCTCGAGGTCTTCCGCAATGATGCGCTTTATTTCGTCGTTCTTCGCATACTTCGTAGCGCGCTCCGATGCCGTCTGCTTCGATATGAAGTTATTCTGCACACCGATTTGGAGGTTCTGCATCAGCTCCGAGTCGTTCTGATGGATGTACGGCTCAATCCATGTGTTCACTTTGAGGCCCATGAGCGTAGCCTGACAGTTCTCTTGGTAGCCATAGGCATACTTGACGAACTTCACGAGGTCGTTGAGGAACGGCTGCAGTTTGAGACAGTCATGTATTGCCAGCTCGATTGCAGGCGAGAAGAGCAGTTTGATAGCCACTCCTGGTAGGTCGCCCGATTTGAGTTCAGGCGGCTTCACTCCAAACGACTGCTCGTAGATCATGTCGTAGAGAATCTTCAGTTGCGTGTTGAAAGCCGCTGAGACATCTGGCTTGTTGAGGAATCCAGCATCGCCGTCTTCGTCCTCTATCTCCACGTACTTGACGGCACCAGTCATCTGGTCTGGGTTGAACACCACGCCGTCGCCCTTCGTGTACATGATGGGGAATGCGAAAGCGCGGTTGTTCTCGCAGAAGTACGATACCGCCTCTTCGTAGGTCTCGATGGTGTTCTGAGAAGGAAGCCAGCAGGCACCATCGCGCTCACGATGGTAAGCCACAGGACAGAAGTCGAATCCATGCTCCTTCTGTTCTATAATCTCGTAGCCACCGAGTCCGAAGAAGTCCTTAATCTTCTGGAGCGTCTTGTTCTTGTTGAGGCCACGGCGAGCGCGGTAGTAGTATTTGTCATCCCACACCTCTACCCACTCAGACGAGTATGTACCGTCTTCGTCGATATCGGAGTATTTACGTGCGAAGAGCAGCATGTCGCCAGTCAGCGAGTCACGATGCGGATAGAGCGTATCGCCGTTGAGGTAAGATAGCGTCTTACAGCGCGCGTTACCATCCTTATCGAAGTAAGCCACAACAGCCGTGTCGCCTGTCACCTTGATAGACTCCACAGCCTGATAGAAGTGGTACTCCATGTTCATGTCGAGCCATCCCTGCCGTAGCGTGAGCAATGCCTGTTGCTTTCGCAGTTCCTTCATGTCTTCCTCCACCTTGCCAGAGAGTTCAAACTGTATGTCGTTGCCGACGAGGTGAACAATCTGCTTGGTTGCGATAATTTTCTGGAATGCGAATGCCGTTCGGAAGACCGGCTGCATATACCATTTCTTCGTCTCTGGGTCTTGCTTGTATATATCAGGATATAGTTGCGGGTCCATAATCTTATGTCCCGACGGGTAGTACATTCGCAGGAAGTCAGCCTGCGTCAGTATGCGCATGTGCAGACGGTCGTTAGGTTCAGACACCTTCTGCCCACGACGAACTGTGCGGTTCGCCTTGTAACCAGTCGGGAGCACTTCGTAGAACGGTTCCCGAACGAGGATTTCCTTGTAGTTGAGAATGTTATCCATATCTAATTACCAATTGGTTTCTGATTATCCCTGCGCTGATGCACAGGGCACTGTGGTTAGATGCACCATGTGTTCTTTGCCTTGCGGTGCTTCTTCTTGACCAGCGTGAAGACCATACGGAAGAGCAGCGACTCGAAGAAGTCGGGCGAGTGTCCGATGATTTTCTTCATATCCTCCTTCGGTATCAACTTGAACGCCTTTCCGATAGAATCCTGAGTGCGTCTGATGCACTTACGTTCCTTCATGAGGATGTCGCGTAGCTTTGTCTTTCCGTAGCCGTGTCCGTCGAAGGTCATATCCAGCAGGTGGTTGTCGATAGACAACTCACCATCGCGGAACTTCTTATAGAGCAGCACGGCACACTGGCTCTTCAAGTCCTTATAGAGTTTCTTGATGCCCTCTTCCTCGTCTTTGGTGAGTGCGATAGGCGTACCTTGGTTGACGAACGGTATAGCGTCTGGGAAGAATCCCTGAACGAGCTGGCCGATGCCTTGGTAGTCGTAGGTGAAGTGGTCTTCCTGCACTCCCCATTCCAGCAGCTTCGCCTTGATGGTCTCTACAAGTGTCTTGGAGTCGAACCTGCAGACGAACACATCTTTGATATGCCATCCCTGCCATAGCCACATGACGAAGTTATCACCACCTTGCAGGGCCACGTCAGCCGTAGCGTATAGTTCTGCATCATCGCCACCAAGCATCTTGTTACGGTAGGAGTTCGCGTAGAAGCGAAGCATATCCTCCATCTTTATGAGGTCATCGCCAGCGGCACGGAACTTCCAGTTACCGTCAAGGTCACGCGACTGCTGTTCCTCGTCTTGGTTGGCGAGGTTGGCGAGGTATGTTGGGTTCGACTCCATCAGTTTGATGTTGTCTTCCAGTTTTCCCTCTACGAAAGCCACCGAGAAGATGAAAAGGTCTTGCGGTGTTCCATACTTCGCGTAAGCAGGCTTCCAGTGCTTAAGAATATCATCCTTGCACATTTCATAGACCTCTTCACGCGAGTCACCCCATACTATCTCGTTCACGTCGTTGCCCGGCATGTAACAGTAGCGAATGACACCATCCTTCTCTGGGTCAGGATAGCCCTCTTCGTCGAGCCACCACTCAATGAACTTAGCCACCCATGAATCAGGATCAGGGTTACATGTTCCCCAGAAGCGTGGTCTGATATGGAAAGCGTTACGCAGGATGGTGAGCAGATACTTGAACTTCTTGTATTCGCAATGCGTTATCTCGTCGATGGCGACGTATGCATACTGCTTACCTTGGAAACGCTTCTTGAACTTCTCGTATTCTCCCTCGTAGTATGAGAACTTTAGTTTGGCACCAGAGTAGAAGTTCCATGTCTTATCATTATCCGAGCGGTTGTAGTCGCCGAACTGAGCATAGACATTGTAGGAGTCCTCAATGAGCGAGTCGAGGTCAGGTTTCTCAGCACGTAGGATAAGCGCACGGAAATGACGGTCTTGAATGTCATAGAGCGCTTCGAGCAGTTCCGAGAACGACTTTGAGCCTCCACGCTTACCGCCGAAGATGACGATTTGCGCAGGACAGGCGAGCGCATTCTCCTGTCCTCCGAGTTGCGCAATGATTTGATGCGGGTCATTGGCATCGCGGATGGATTGAGCATACTCTTGCGTGAGGATAGGCTCACCCTTTTTCGTTTTATATCCTGAAAACTGCTTCATTCGTTCATTTCAAGGCGGCAAAACCGTCTTGCAGAGAGTCAAATTGTATAAATATTCATATTTTTGTGCAAAAATACGCAAAAATATTTGGTTTATGCAAAAAATATTCATATTTTTGCAGAAAATTTGTATTTTTATACGTTTTTGGATGTAAATATCGCGGGATGGGGCAGTTGGTAGCCCGCCAGGGTCATAGCCTGGAGTGCGTTGGTTCGATTCCGGCTCCCGCAACTAAAGAAGCGTAAAAGGATTGCGCTCAGGATAACATTTTTACAGTTTACATTATGGAAAGAGAAGCACTCTTAGAACAAGTGAATGATGCTCTGGAGAGTGAGGGAAGAACCCTTACTTTGAGCGAAGAGACTATTAACGGTGAACTTGATGACGCTCTCGAAGGAGTGACAGATGACGCCCAAGTAGATGAAACCTTTGTCGGTCGTATCGTAAAGCGTTTGAAGCGCATGGACGGTAATCTCCACAAGGACGTGAGCACACAGGTAAGGGCCTACAAGCAAGCCCACCCTGCACCGAAGACTACGCAGACCAGTACCAAGCCGAAGGACGGCGAAGGTGATGGCAACGGTGACGATGATGATGACATGCCTGCATGGGCAAAGAAGCTGAACGCCCGTTTTGATGCGTATGAACAGTCTCAGAAGACCGCCAAAGAGACGGAGGCGAAGAACGCCACGTTGAAGGAGGTGAAACAGGGCTTGAAAGCCACCTTTAAGAAGGGTAACGTGGAAGTCAAGGACTACTTTCTGAATCAGGCCATGCGCGACTTGAAGTTGCCACAGTTGGAAGAGGGTGAGAGTTACGATGTTGACGACCTTGTGAGCAAGGCTGAGAAGTTGTACTACAAGCACCTGAAAGAAGCAGGTCTTGATGAAAAGAAGACTGTTCAGCCCCGAGCAGGCCAACGCGGAGGTGGAACCGGTGAAACTGCCGCTGACAGATTCTTTGCACGTAAGGGCAAGAAGGAAGGTTGGAAAAAGTAACGCTGAACCCTGCGCTTACGCACAGGGAACGGTGGCAAGAGAACCGAATTTTATTGTTTAACATTAGCACATTACGACTATGGGACAGATGGGTAATACCTTCGGAAGTAAGTCTGTGAGCATGGGCCACGCTCGCAAGGTGTGGCGCGAGGTGAAGGACCAGTTCCCCGCAGGTGGTGTTGTGACCAACATCAGTGATTGGCTCAGTAATGGTGTCGGCAAGATTCGCTGTGGTGTTTTCGCCAAGTGGTTCGATGCTGGCAGTAATGGTGGTAAGAAGGTAACCTGCTACACCAAGGAGCAGATTCTTGCTACTCTGAGTCCTACCTACACTGCTGTTGCCGAGCCTTCTGGCAACCCTAAGACCAAGGGTTACTACGAGAAGAGCGGTAACGACTATGTTGCCACCACTGACACCAGTGTTACGGAGAGCAAGACGTACTACGAGAAGCATGATGCCGCTGGCGTGGCCTCTCTTGGTATCAACGGTGCTTTGCTGTACGACATTGACATTGAATCTGGCGACACTGTAGCAACCGCTACTGTTGTCTATGCAGGTGAGATGTATTCGTACATGGTTGATCCAGACGTGCTGGCCGCCGTCAAGGATTTGGCCGCATTGAGTGAGATTAAGTTCGTGTCCTAAACCAACCCCTGCGCTTACGCACAGGGCACGGTGACAGGCACAAGTTATTAACGATTTTTACAGGATTTCATTATGAATACCAATCCAATAGGACTTTTTACGGTGTTTGATAATGGTCTTGGCGGTCTTGACTGGCAAGGCTGGGTAGACAAGTACTTGGAAAAGTATGACGGCATCCAGATTGACGGTTTCGAGTTCAGTCCGACCAGCATCAGTTACACCTTTGCGCAGCTCATTGCGAGCACAGGCGCAACGGCCCTTCCTACTTGGGTAGACCCTGAGAGTCCCGGCTACGAGGCTGCTCTTCGTGAGCTGTCTGGTAAGACTGGCAACATTCCCACGGGTAAGCGTTTCTATAAGTTCAACCGCACGATCATCAACGAGCAGTTGCAGCTTATCCAGCGCTACGGCAATGCCGCTCTGACTCCTGAGATGGAAGACGTGTTCATGGGTCTTGTCGATGAAGGCACCGACGGCCTCGTGAAGATGTATTATAACGCTCTGACTCACATCCGTAATCAGGTTGTGTCTAAGGGCCAGTTCTCCCTGACGAGTGTGAACAACCCTCGTGGTTTACAGGGAATTGACATTCTGTTCGGTGTTCCCGACGGCAACAAGGAAACGCTGACTGGTCAGTCTCGTTGGTGGACCGACGCAAGTAACCATGACACCGCTCATGAGGGTACTTCTTCTGACCCCATCACCTATCTGCAGAACCGCGTGAAGTGGATTCGTCGCGTGAAGCACTATCAGGGTGGTTTGAAGATGGAGATTTCTCAGGACCTGTGGGATGATATGCTCGGTCACTCCAAGGTTATCGCCCGCCTCGCCAATAAGTTCTTTGCGAGCGTCGTGGACGGCAATGTTCGCGCCGACCTCATCAAGGACGTTGACGATGACGCCAAGAAGGAAGCCATCCGTAAGATGATTAAGGCTGACGAGATTGTCGTCCGTGACACCTACGCTTTCGTAGAGGCTCCCGGCACCGACAGCAACGGCGACCCCGACATCATCACCACTCAGATTGACAACTTCGACCCGAAGAATGTTGTCTTCCTGCCTACAGGCTGCGTAGGTGACATTCAGGGTGTGAAGCCTCTGAGCGTAGGCTACGAGCCTGAGCATGTGGCTTACTACGACGAAGGTCGTCTGCTGCTGACCCAGCGCGCCAACCAGAAGACTCACTCGGTGTATATCGAGGGCGAGTTTGCTCAGTTGTGCGTACCGAGCGTACCGCAGTGGATGTTCTACTCTACCGTTACGGCGTAAGCGTAACCGCGACATCCTCCTTTCATTCAGGCTCCCATGGGAATCATGGTGAGGAACATGGGAGCCTATATATATAAATAATGTAACGACAATGGCAGACGAACAGAACATCATCGAAGAGCAGGAGCAAGAGCAGAAAACTGTAGTAGAGACTCAGCCCGAACCCTCTGTAGAACCAGAGGCAGAGACGGTTTACACCATCGAGCAGCACCTCTATGACAGTATCAACTTCTCTATTCCTGAGAGCGCTGTAAGAGGCGTTCTTAAGAAGCGTGGTGTTGAAGGCAGCGACGAGTACAATCCCGAAGATACCGAACAGGCTCCGAAGGTGCGTCTTCTCTATGCCGACCTGTTGAAGTGGATATGTTTGGGTGCTGGTCGCACTAACAGAGTTTCCGACTCTGATAATGGCTGGAGTCATTCTGAGGGTGGCTACACGTTGTCGAAAGACGACAAGAAGTTGCTGATGAACGAGGCCAATGCCATCTATGAAGAGTTAGAGCCTGCGAGCGTCTTTGGCAAGCGTACCATCCGTATGCGCTCCATGGGCATTATGCCAGCGTTGCGTGATGTTGATGGAACCCCATTGCCGCGACACAATCGCGACACACACTAACGGCTATGAAGAAGGAAGTAATAGTGAACGACAGATACCCTCACCATGTGAAAATCACTCGCAGGAAGGAAGCTGTTGAGAGCGACGACCCCTTTGAGCGCGCCACTGGTGGTGAAGAGACCATTATCATCTATGAAGGGAATGGTCGCAGTTATACCGACACTACGACAAACGACACAGGCTCCGTTGATGTTAATAAGCGTAAGGCGAGTATTCCAGTACGTTTCGATGAATGGGATGGTCTTGCTGTGTCACAGCAACAGACAGAACAGGAGGGAAGCGAGGAAGAAAGCGAGAGTGAGACCCCCTTATGGCCGATGGATGGTGACATCATTGAGGTTGTGAAGGGAAATGTTACCGAAGCTGGCAAGGTAAGAGACTTTGAGCCAGACAACAATCGCTCTGTGATATATTGGGAACTGACGAGACAGTAAGAAGCCTGCGGAAATGCAGGGTAAGGTGATTATGAACAGTCATGTACGGAAACGGTTTGAAGAGATTATCGTGAACTTGAAGAAAGAGCGCGATAAGAAAGCAGAACCCTTTCTCCTTGGAGGTTTGAAGTTCTTAGTGAATGTCATCCTCGACGAGATGAGTGGCTTTGCGAATGTTACTGGTAACACCCGCAACTCTATTGCCGTAGCCCTCTACAACGACAGGAAACTGGTTGGCGTGGCCACCTCGTTTGATGCCTTGCACAAGGCACCTACTCGGATGACCCTCGTTCATGGTGAGACCTATGACCTTTCCCACTATTGGGATGGCACACCAGTAGAGCATCTTGGTTCCCCTTATAAGGCTCCAGACGATTCCCCCCAGGAAGAGAATTTTTGGGCGCAGGAAGAAGCCTTGGAGTTTCTGCAGTCCCAAGCGCCGAAAGGCAAGGGCTGGCGCTACAAGGTTGTAGCTGCTACTGATTACGCCAAGTATCTTGAGACCAAGCAGAAAGCGAATGTGTTGACACAGGTGAGAGACGAGCTTGCCGGTATGGGTGCAGAAGTAACAAGGATGAATGAATAACTATGGCAACGATTAAGACACTGTTACAGGCAGTATGCACGGCCTTGAAGCCGATGAAGATGAAGATGTACCTTTTTGAGCGGCCTTCGGCTGTTGACAAGGCGCAGACCTCTTTCATCGTTCTTTCTCTGACCAGCATCCGCAACCAGATTATTGGTGAGGACGGTGCCTTGGATAGCGCCTCTTTCGACTGGAGCGACACGACGCTCATTATTGAGTTGTTTGTGAAGGACAATGTGAAAGCCGCCAATCCGAATGAAGTAGCCATTAACGAGGTAGAGACCTACGCTGAGCAGTTGAAAGGACTATTCCCCTTCTCTGACTCGACTACTGGCGTAACCGCTGTCAAGCCTCGCGTCATTGTTCCAGCCCACAGCGACGGTAACGGTTTTCACTATACGCGCATTCATGCGGGCCTCTCTACTTAACCCGACGCTGATGCGACGGGCACGGTGACAAGAAACAGTTTTAATAACTTTTTTACAGATAACGATTATGACTAACAAGAGACAACTGAAGGACGTGTTCAAGGGTGTAGCATCCTTGCTGTTCCAGACGACTCCCATTTTCCCTGCCCTGGCCGACCTGCCTGAGTTCAGTGCGACATCTACCTATGCTGTCGGCGACAAGGTGCAGAAGGATGGCAAGTACTACAAGTGCAAGACCGCCATTTCCGAGGCAGGTGCTTGGACTGCTGCCAAGTGGGATGAGATTACCCAGAACGATGTGAGCGCTATCGCTCTCACCCCTGAGTATGACCTTCCCGTCCACGTCGGCGACCTTTCGCTGAACGAGGGTGATACCACTGTGAACCACTACAAGGTTCTCGGTGATGACTCTGACTGGGTGGCAACCGCCACTAAGGGTGACTTCGACATTTCGTTCCTCGTTCCCACGCTGCATACCGCAGTCATGCAGATGGCCTACGGTGCTGAGAACGTGCAGGCTGTTGGTGCCACTTTGGCTGCTAACAGTGGTGCTGGCTCCGCTCAGACCACTTGGGCAGGTATTGGTATCAATGTTGCCAAGCACGAGGTTCGCGGTACCATCGTTCTGCTGAACGAGGCCAAGAACCGTATGCTCATCATCGCCAACGCTGTTGTGTGGGCAGCTATGAAGTTCGAGAACGCCGAGACCGATCCGTATGCCGTTCAGTTCAACGGTACTATGGAGGCCACGGATGGCCCTGACATCCTCTTCTTGAAGAAGACGGCCTAAATCTTTGCGGTTCGACCGCGAAGCGCGATACGAGGGGTGGTGGTGATTGTGCCACCGCCCCTTTTCAGTTTGACAAACGAGCCGCGACGCTGACGCGGTATATAAAAACAGAATGATATGGAGAGAGAGCAACCGAACAGGAGTATGCAGGAACTTTTGGATGAAGTATTAGAGGCTACTCCCGACGAGATAGAGTTCCGAGGCAAGACGTGGAAGATACACTGGTGGAGGAACTACATGAAGCGCAGGTTTACGCACCTGATGCTGAAAGGCACCAAGAAGAAGCGAAGCGGCAAAACCGCTTCGCACACTGACCAATGGAAGCTGAATGTTCAGCTTGTGGCCTTGCTTCTTTTGGCGCGTAAATGGAAGATTGTGTTTCTCTGGTGGGCTTACTGGAGGTGGTTGTACTATGTTGCCGACCTCGACCAAGTAGAGGTGTTGCGTATCATGGAGGCGAGTAAAAAAAAAATTCCCTTAGAACCCTCTATGATGTGTACGGGATTAGCGATAAGTATGATGGACACTCTCATGAGTCAGACAAGGGAGGAAGCCGAACGTACCCAAGCCGGACCAGTTGGGGAGCGTTCTGGAGCCTAAGCGAGAAATACCCCTTCCTCTTCGAGACGCATTGGTTCACCAAGGCATGGGGGTATTGGGATGGCTACACCTGCTCCCAGATAGAGTTAGGCATCTTCGACCAGCCAGTTACCGACTACCATGCCGATGACAAGAAGAACGAAGAGCCAGGAAAGAAAGAAATGGATGCCTTAGCCTTGGCATGGGAAGAGAACCGACAGGGTAAGACCTTTGTAGGTGGAAACTTCTCGATAGAGGACATTTTTAACTCATAACAGGATAACAATTTTGCACTATGGCAGACGAGAATAAGCTTTGGTTTGAGATGGGTGTTCGTGACTATCTCACTCAGACATTACAGAAGGGTGTTGAACTGGCTGACAAGATGGGTCAAGGTCTTGACAATGCCACCAAGAAAGCGGCCACCTACGCTGAGAACGTGGCTAAGTTGAAGGACGGCTATTACAAGATCGACGAGGCCATTGAGAAAATCAACAAGAGCCTTGGCGAAGCCAAAGACCCAGCCATGAAAGCCAAGATGCAGCAGACCCTACAGGAGTTGGAGAAGTTGCGTAATGGCTTAAAGGCCATTGAGGGTGATGACAAGAAGATGATGGAGAGCGGAGCTGTTGCCGCTCACATGCGTCAGAACAACTTCGCCCTGATGACTCGAAGTGTGAACCGCTATACGCAGTCTGTTCAGGCTTCTGAGCGGGCCAACCGCTCAGCACAGTCAGCGGAGGAAAAGCGTGTTGACCAGTTGCGTACCCGCTACAACGACCTTGCAAGGATTCGTGAGCGTCTGAGTAATGCTATTATCGGTGCTGCTCCAGGCGTTGACACCAGCAAGGCCTCTTCTGTTGCCGCTCAGATATGGCGTGAGCAGATGTCGCTTGCGAGAGCCACGAAGAACGGTGGCCGTGGCTACACCACTACTGACTCCGACTATAAGAAGTTGAAGCAGGATGCCGTCGATGCTGCTGCAGGAGTGGAGCGTCTGACCAGAGAGCAAGAACGATTGAACCGTCAGCAGGAGCGTGACAGTGCCAAGCGCGCTGCCGCCGCCTTGCGTGAGCAGGCTGCTGCCGCCAAGGCCACAGCACAGGCCAATATGGACTTGGTTGCTGCCTACGACAAGGTGACAGAGGCCGGTAAGCGTACCAATGTGATGTGGGAGCAGATGAAGAGCTATGCAGGTACCTTTGTCAGCTTCTACGGTTTGAAGAGTCTGCTTAACGACGTGATACAGATTGGTGGTGAGTTTGAGGTTCAGCATATCGCCTTGAAGAGCATCTTGGGCGATATCGAACAGGCCAACACCATGTTCAACGAAATGAAGCAGTTGGCCGTTGTTTCTCCATTCAATTTCAAGCAGCTGGCCACCTACTCCAAGCAGGTAGCCGCCTTTGGTATTCCCTACGAAGAAATGTATGACACCACGAAGAGGCTTGCCGACATCAGCGCAGGTCTTGGCGTGGATATGAACCGTCTTATCTTGGCCTTTGGTCAGGTGAGAAGTGCCGCCGTGTTGCGAGGTCAGGAGTTGCGCCAGTTTACTGAGGCAGGTATTCCTATGGTAAAGGCGTTGGCCGACGAGTTCACGAAACTCAATGGCCGTGTCGTGACCACTGGCGAGGTCTTTGAGTTGATCTCGAAGCGCGCCGTTCCTTTTGAGATGGTGAAGAAGATTCTCTGGGAAATGACCGACGAGGGCGGTAGGTTCTATAACATGCAATACGAGCTGGCCGACACGCTGGCAGGTAAGTGGAGTAACTTGCAGGATGCTTGGGAGATTATGCTGAGCGAGTTTGCACGAGGCGAGAGCCTGAGCGGAAAGGTGTTAAAGACCATGGTTACGTGGACTACGACTCTTATTGAGAATCTGAATAAGATTGCTCCGCTGCTTGGTGGTTTGGCTATCGGCTGGGGTGTTGGCAAGGTTGTTGGGCTTGCTACTAACGGCATTACGCTTGGTGAGGCCACTATGGCAAAGCGTATCGCACAGGCCCAGAAATTGAACGCCATCAAGATTCGAGAGCGTTATATTCAGGGCGAGATTAACGCTTCTGAAATGCAGTCGTTGATGATACGCAACCGCGACACCAATATGTGGAGAACACAGCTTGCCCTTGCTGGCAGGATGAACACCATGCAGTTGTTGAGAATGAACTATCAGTCCATCAGTAACCGCAGGATGCTTGTCACGTTGGTTCAGATGGGTCAGATAGACCGTGCCATGGCCAAACTCATTATGAAGGGTAGAGTTTTGGAGGTAGGCATTCGTAGTCTTGGCAACGCTATGAAAACCGCATTTGGTCCACTTGGTTGGGCCATGATAGCTATTGATATTATTGTGGCCGGACTTATGAGTGCGTGGTCGAGCAGCAATGAGTTGAACGAAAGTATAAAGACTGCCTTTGACAGCATCAAGCAGCGCTATGAGGACGTGTCTCAGTTCATCAAGAACACACCTATTGAGGTAGCTATCAAGACTGGCGATTTGGACGAAATGAAGAACATGATTCAGATGTACAAAGACCAGTTGCGCAGCAATTTCCCAGACGTTGCAGATGCTATTATCGGTCGTGCTGCAGGAACAGATGGCGGTGCTTATATGACCGATGCGAAAGCTGCCGAGCGTATGCTTAAGAATCTGCGTGACGAGTTGCAGATTATGAATAATATTCAGGAGAAGGCCAAGGCTCTTGCCAGTGCTTTTGCAACAGCTGCCGACGAAGCTAACAAGTGGAATACCGAGGGAGTTAAGGACAATATGCAGGACTTCCAGGATGCCATCAATGACTTCAAGAACAGAACGAAGGAGTGGTCAGAGAATGACTTTAGAGATTTTGCCAAGAAACTTCAAGAAGCCTACGATTCAATCCCAGCCGATAAGTTTGGAGAACTCAGCGATGCCAATAAAGATTATCTTACAATGCTGAGAGACCTTGGCGTGGAGATAAACAAAATGCTTAACCAAGGAAATTCACTCGAAGCCGTTGCACGTCGTATCGGTTGGCAGAGTTCCAGAATCTCTGGCTATGTGAATAGCCGCGAGCCTGTCAGCTTTGCTAATAGCACCTCTATTCTTGGTGCTGGTAACAAGTTCAATATTATCGGCATTGACAACAAGAAGGGAACATTCGATACTCAGATCAAGGAGATGTACGACGAGATTAAAAAGGCCATTGAGCAGCAGAACGAGAGTCTTGCTAATGACCAAGGTCGTAGTCTCTTTCACATCCTTGCTACACAGTGGATGGGTGACAATGAGTTCTCTGCTGAAATGAGAACCTACGCCAACATGTTTTGGGATAACTTGATGATGGGTGACTATGACTCAGGTAGTAACACGCTGCCGAAGATACTTGCCGACCAAATGAAGAATCTGAATCCCGAACTTGCCAAGGCTATTGCCAGTGGTACTGAAATGGATGAAGCCATGCAGAAGAAGGCGCAAGACCTCTATACTGCCGCCAAGGATGAACTGATTGCCAAGTACGGTTTTGATTTCATTCCACTAATGGAAAAGACCTTCGGTCAAGGCGTTGAAATACCTTTCAAGGTCGTTGCTTCTCTTGGCGATGCTCCTGATGTTCTGACAGGTTGGCGCAAGACTTTGCAGGCTAAGTTGGATAAAACTCCTGTTCAGATTAAGATGGGCATGAACATGGAACAGATTGTGGAAGAGATTCGCAAGGCTTACGGTACTGCTGAAACCACCATCAATAAACTTGGGCCTATCGCCATCCATGCAGGTATCAAGTTGGACGGTATTCAGAACATGGATATAAGCAAGTATCAGTTCACCAACCCGCAGTTGTATAACACGCTGAAAGCCTTGCAGGATGCTCTTGCCAGTCAGGGGCAGACGGATGCCTTTGCCAAGGCTAACGGCTTGGACTTCTCTGACATGAAGAAGGACGGAAGCCATAAAGACGGTGACAAGACCGACAAGGCTCTGCAGGCATTGGAGAAGGAGTATGAGCTATATAAGAAGTTCTGGGGCGAGTACGAGAAGTATTCTCAGATGTACGGCAAGGAAGGTGCCATGCGTAAGTTGCAGAACGACGCAGAGTTCAAGACTGTGTTCGGCTGGAACCTCAGTGACCTGAGTGACTATGCCAAGAGCGTGGAAGAGATTCAGAGACGCTTGAAGGGTGGTGTCGGCAAGAGTGGCGACCGCAGGAGTTTCTTCGACTCCATGAATGCCGACGTTCAGGCCCAGCGCAGAAAGGAAGAGGCTGCTGCCATCACTTCCGTCAACGACGCTTTGAAGACCCAACTCGGTATTTTGAACGAGCAGTACGAGACCTATAAGAAGCTGTATAAGCTGACAGGTGACCAGCGCGGAGCCGCCAGCGTTGCCTTTGGTGGCAGGATGATGCAGAGTGCGACCTATAAGGACTATCTCGTTCAGCAGATGACCAGTGCCATGGGCGGTGATGCAGGCAAGGCCAAGTCTGCCCTCTCTATGGATAAGAAGACCTTCAATGACACCTACGGCCAGAACAGCGAGAAGATGAGCATCATCTATACTGCCTACCAGGAGCATCTTGTGAAGTTGCAGAAGGAGAGTCTTGACCTTCTTCTCTCTACGATCGAGAAGAACAGAACCATCGAACAGCAGATAGAAGACGAGAACAGGAACTACCAGTATCAGCTCTCCCTGTTGAAGGAGATTCGTGACCCACAGATGCGCGCCGAAGCCGAGAAAGGCTTGACGAAGGAGCATGAGAAGAAGTCGTCGAAGTTGCAGTTTGAGCAGTTTAAGGAAGGCTCTAACTGGGTGAAGATTTTCGATGACCTCGACCGTGTGAGTATGCGCACCATTGAGTCGATGATAGAGAAGGTGGAGAATTTCTCCCTTACTGTCGGTCTGAGCGTCGAAGAGGTGAAAGCACTTCGTGATGCCTTGGAGAAACTGAGAAACGAGCAGGCCAACCGCGACCCATTTACCGCCATGGCCGAGAACGTGCGCCTTGGTACTCATCGTAACCAGTTGCTCCATTCAGGCGTGTTCAGTAAGGATGCCAACGGCCAGTGGCAGGGTAACTATACATTCCAGACCGAAGCCAGTGCCAAGCGCTACGGCTATAAGAAAGGTCAGACCATCAGCGCCGATGACCTACAGGATGACATCCGCAGTAACCGAAGCGGTTTCGCTGATTCGATATCGAAGATTGGTGATAAGTTCAAGGCTCTGCAAGATGTGATGCAGCCCGTGGTTGACCTCTTCGCTGCCTTGGGTAATGAAGACCTGTCGAATCTGTTCCAGATGGGTAACAATGCCCTTGGTGCTGCTGCAGGAGCCGCCAACGGACTGAACGCCTTGGGATTGAGCAGCCTTGGTCCTTACGGAGCCGCTGCCGCTGCCGGTCTGAGTATCATGGGCAGTCTGTTCGCCATGCACGATGCCGCCATTGAGAAGGAGATTCAAGCCAGTAAGGAGCGTCAGAAACTCTTGGAGAATCTTGTCAAGAACATGGAAACGATGCTGGAGCATACGATGGGCGGTCTCTATACAGCCAAGGCTGACGATGCCACCATGAACAAACTTGCTGAGTACAAAGACAAGTACGATCGAGGTACTGCTGCACAGGGCCGTTTGGATAATGGCACCAGCGAGAATAAACTATATGACTCGTTGCTTTCTCGCAGGAACTATGTCAGCAAAGAGACAGCCGACCAGATTCAGGAGGCACAGCAGAGCCGTAGCTATTATGATGCATACAAGGCTAATCTGATGGCCCAGCGTGACGAAGCCGCCCATCAGATGGAGTCTGAGAAGGATAAGAAAGACTCTGATGATGGTAAGATTGCCGACTACGAGCAGCAGATTAAGGAGCTGAACGACCAGATTAGGTATCTTGCCGAGGAAATGGCCAAAGACCTGTATAGTATTGACTATAAGAGTTGGGCTGGCGGTTTGGCTGAGGCTCTGGTGAGTGCCTGGGAGGCAGGTGGCAATGCTGCCGATGCCTACAAGAAGAAGATTACCTCTATCTTGAAGGAGGTTGGTACGAAGGTCATCATGCAGAAGTATCTCGAACCCCTGTTGGAGAAGAACATGGAAGAGTTCATGAAGTACTTCGAGGATAACAACGGTGTTCTCGACGAGAGGGGTATGGAGATACTGGCACGTATGTACGACGATGCCGACAAGGCCGCTGAAATGACCAATGCCTATCTGGACGGTTTGGAGAAGATTGCCAACCAGCACGGCGAGACTCTTAAAAACACCGAAGAGAGCAGTGGTCAGAGCGCCATCAAGAGCATCACCGAAGACCAGACTAACCTCCTGCTGAGTTACATCAATGCCATGCGCGCCGATTTGAGCATCCATGTTCAGGACCTTCGCAGGCTGATGGATCAAGTTCTTCCCGATATGTCGAGGAGTTTTGGCGCCCAGTTGGCTAAGTTGGAAGAGATTCGCAAGGAGGTTGCTCGTGGTGCCGACGGTGTTGACAAGATGAATCAGAAGTTAGACCAGCTGATGACAGGTGTGAAGAAACTGAGTGTTAAGGTTTACGCATAACCCTGCGAAGAACCGCAGGGCACGGTAGCTAAAAGAAAGGATGATTATGTTTAAGGAATTATTCAAGAAGAAGACGCTGAGTGACAGGCTTAAGGGAGAGGCAATCTCCCTTGGGCTTTGTCAGCAGTGGCAAGGAGAGTGGCGAGACAACTCCACTCGTGACGAACTGGCTGAGAAGTTCATTCGCGGTATTGACTTTGCGACGAAGCATAACTGGCCGAGTCCTGAGTTTATCAAGAAGAATTTTGAGCCAGAGTTTCGCAGACGGTGGGGCGTGTATATTGATGAAGAGGTTGCGATAACATCGCAACAAACAGAACCGAGCGTTTTGGTGTTCCTTGGCAAGAACGAAGGGACACTTGAATTTGGCGGTTTTGACTCGAAGGACATCTATGTGAGGCACCAAGGAAAGTTGCGCATTGTAGCTGCTGGAAAATCCATTGTCCGTGTGACCACTTACGACGATGTAGAGATAGATGCCGAGGCCATTGATGATGCAAGAATATTCATTTATCATCATGGCGGTAAGGTGAGAATGTCGGGAAGAGTGGCCTATCGTGAGCGAGAGCAGGCACAAGGCTGATGCCTTGGGAACGGTGGCAAAAAGTTAAAAAGCTTAATTTTTCGGTGGACTGCATATTTATGCAATCATTATTCGCTAAATTTGCAAGGGATTGTTGCGATAATATCGCAACATACGGAACAAAAAGAGTGTTTTCAGGATGAGATACGAGAAGTTTTACATACAGAAGATGCCGACGACGACCGCAGGCGGTCAGAGTGTGGAATACGACTTGAAAGAGACTGTCAGCGCTTTCAGGTGGTGGTGCATGAGTCTTCCTTTCGCCGCAGGTGGTGAGGTGAAGAAGCTGCCTACCAACGAATGGCCAGGCGATGACGGTGTGGAAGAGTATTGCCCGAGCGACGGTCTGCCATTGAGTGCCTACGACATTGAGTTGCAGTTTGGCTTCCGTTGGCGCGGTTCCAATGGCCCTTATGGTATCAATAACCGTATGGGCGAGGCGCAAGCCGCCTTAGATACCTTCCGTGAGTATCTGACAGGTCGTGACGGCACAGGCGTATGGCTGATGTTCTATTCCGAATGGAATGGCATAGGCCGTCAGAAGGTGAGACTGGTAAGTATCTCGAATGAGCCAGAGTATATCAAGACCCAGCAAGGCGAGGTGTTGGTGTGCAAGGTGAAGTTGAAGGTTACCGACCCACGAACGCGCGTATTCCCAGATTGGGTTCATAATAAACTCTCTGCTGAGTCGCGCGCCCCCATACAGGTAGCAGGAGAGAGTGAGAACGGTTCAGAAATAGAGCAACAGTAAACGATGGCAAGAGAGTGGAATATATACGATAAGACTGGTACGACGGTCAAGGCCGTTGTTCGTAAGTTGGAGTATAACGGTCAGTATATGGCAGACCGTTACCTCTCTGTCACTGTTCAGTCGCCATACCCTGTGAACTTCGAGATAGGTGATATTATCGTCTATCGCGGTGACACCTTTGTCTTGAACTATATCCCTGCCGTGAAGCGTCAGGCAAGGAGTGGAGCCACTGGCACAGCCATTGTCTATGACAGCATCAAGTTCAAGAGCACCAACGGCGAGTTGGAAGACTGTCAGTTTACCGACTACGTGCAGGATGACAACCTCATTCACTACACAGGTCTGAGCGTCTTCGACTTCTACGTGTCGAAGGTTCAGGACTTCGGTAATCGTGTTCAGGCCTGCTTGGATAACAAGTACGGCAAGAACGTATGGAAGGTTCAGTATGGTCAGGATGCCAGCATCAAGAAAGACCAGAACTTCTCTGTCAGTGCCGGAACGAGCGTGTGGAACGCGATGGCTCAGTTCAACAATATCTTCAAGGTCAACTTCACCATCCGTAACAGGATTATCACCCTTGGCGCTCGTCAGACGACCGCCGACCATACCTTCATCTATGGCAAGGGTCACGGCTTGAAGATGCTGACGCAGACGGTGAACACTGAGCAGAAGATTGTGACGAAGTTGCGCGCCTACGGTTCTGAGCGTAATATCCCCTATCGCTTCTATAATGAGTACTATAAGCGCAAGCATCCTGAACTGTTTGACCCAGAACTGCATCCTGAAATGTTCAAGCAGGGCAGGAGCATACTGGAGAGCAAGTATATGCCTAAGCTGATGCTTCCTTACTCTGCCTGGAGCACACATCCTTGGGATGCTTATATCACCAGTGAAAGCAGCGACATCTACGGCGAGAAGGACGGTGAGAAGTTCTTTGACGGCAGCGATGAAGAGTGGGAAGAGATTTATCCTTCGCTGGTAGGCATGAACGCCTCACAGTTGCAGGGTCTCGACGGCTTCTATGGCACGGTGAGCTATGGCAACAGCGGTGCCTTGGATAGAGTCGTGGAAGGTTCCACCATTCAGGATAATGGTGTCAGCGAGGACGGCACTTACGAAGACGGCTCTCATGATACCGACGGCGTGGCCATGACCACCTCGTTCAAAATCACTATTCCCAATGTAGGCTTCAATATCTGGGACCAGCGCATCAATGGCGAGACACCGTATATCGAAATGACCAGTGGCATGTGTATGAGCGACCACGGCAAGTTCGAGATACTGAGTGTGAAGCAGAAAGACCCTCAGTGGGTCAGCGCAGGCTATGAGCTGACGTTACAGCGTGTCTATGACAACGCTATCAATATGTACTACCCGAACCGCACCTTCCAAGTGCTGGCTGGCGACTACTTCATTCTGAGTGGTATCTCGATGCCCGACGTGTATGTAGAAGCCGCCGAGCAACGTCTTCTGGCCGCTGCCCAGCAATGGTTGAGTGAGAACGACCACGAGAAGTACACCTACCAACCAGAGATAGACAATATCTTCATGGCTGAGCATCCCGATTTGAGCGACAGTCTGACTGAGGGCATGAAGCTGATGTTCTCTGATACTGAACTTGGCATACAGGAAGCCGCAGTCACTATCAGTCAGTTGGTCATCAAGGAAGGAGAAGGAGGCGACAATGACTATTGCATCCCTCAGTATGAGATACAGCTCAATGATGATGTCGAGGCTACGCTAATGGAGAAGGTCGAAGTGAAGATTCACGAAGCCAATGCCGACTTCACAGCCAGTTTCGAGAGTATCGCCCGCCAGTTGAAAGACAAGCTGAGTAAGGTTGTCGATGATGTGGCGCAGGGTAAGATTACCTTCGCGCAAGGTCTGTTGTCACAGGCCATTGCTGAGTTCGGTACCTACGCTCGAAACGTGGCAGGTGTCGATGATAACGGTGCTGCCATCCTTACTAACGGCCTCGGTGACTTCATGAACTTGAAGGTCATTCAGAAGGTTCTTGGTAACTTGACTATTGAACAGCGCATGACCGCCACCGACATCATCTTCACCAGCATCTTGAAGAGTCTTGGCGGTTCTCCAGACATGAACGGCACAGGCATCTACATGGATGCCGAGACAGGCGTTATCGCCACCGACGGCTTGGACGTGCGCGGTTGGATGCGTGTTGCCAAACTTATCTACAACATGATCCAAGTGATGGAGCAAGACTACCTCTTCAGTGGTGGTGGCGATATCGAGGATGTTGTGGATAATGGCGACGGTACCTACACGTTGAAGATTCACAAGGAGAAAGAGGGCAGACACACCAGCTTTGGTGAGTATGACATCCTCTACGGCAAGGTTGATGACCTACAGGAGAGCGGTGGCAGTTATATGTACTACACCTCATGGATGCGTGTCGTTGAAGGCGGTGTGACGCTGAATGACGGCATGGAGCCAGACGAGGTGACGGTGCAGCTGTGGGAGGACAATATGGTTCCTGGAAATCAGAACTTCGCTCCACAGCCGATGATGACCGTTGCCAAGCGCGGTAATACTACCGACCCCGACAGACAGGGCCTGTGGGAGCTGAGCACCACCGACAAGCGCATCACCTACTACTGGAATGTTGACCAGCCAAAGTTAAGAGCCGACAACTATGCTCTGTGTCTTGGTATCTTGCCGACGATTCTTGACGATGCCGGTATTCTTCCCAGCACTCGCGACAAGAAGATGCCGAGTCTGTATGTGAACACCATCTTCTACGAGCATCAGCACCACATCTACTACCCCTGTGCCGTGGTGAAGGTTGATCGAGGAATCTGGAACGATTCTCCTACTGCCACCTACAACGGTGTAGGCGGTGAGTACGAGCATGACGGAACGCTGAGTGATGCCAACCTCACCATTGAGGTGACAGCAGGCAGGATGACCGAGAAGCAGGCCAATGAGTTGAAGCATGTGCGCACTTGGGAAGGAACGTATGTTCAGGGTGACACCATCAGCGACCCCTATCACTTCGAGAGTTTCAGCAAGGCCATGTGGCTGACTGAGCGCCTTTCTCCTGCCAATGCGTCGTTGAGCGACTTGGACTTGTGGAAGAAGATGTTGAAGGAGTGGAAGGACGACCTCGAAACCAGTAGGGTGTATAACTACGGCATCCTGTGGGAGTGTCTTGAAGACGAGACCGATGAAGAGCCAGCCTTCGACTGCGACGATTGGACTCCCATCAGCGGCAATGTCGTGAAGATAGACTTGCAGTTGAGCCTTGGCGACTTCATGGATATTGGCGAAGAGAACGAGCTGACTTGCACCGTGTACTACGGTGAGGAAGACGTGACCGACAAGGTTGATGACTGGACTATAGAGCGTGACAGCGGTGATGCTGCAGAAGATGCTGTTTGGAACGCCACCCAGCGCGCCCAGGCTTTCGACGGCACCTTTACCATTCGCTACACCAACAATGCCTCTACTAATGACCTTGGCGACGAGGTGCCTACCATCTTCATCATCAAGGCGAAGAAGAACAACACCGTCATTGCGCAGGCGCAGGTGGAGGTATAGACCCGTAGCTGAGAGAGAACGAAAAACTATTAATAGTTACGAGATATGAAGACAGAAAAAAGAAGACTGAGAAGAACCTTTTCGCCGCTGACTGTGGCGACTTCCATGATTTGCCATACTGGCAGCAGCAGCCCGTTCACGCAGGTCTATGACGCAGAGACGCAGAGCTACGAGCCAGACCGTGGCGGCACGTCGAGCGGTGTTGGTAGCCCCTGTATGGTTCGCCCCATAATTGAGCTGAATGCCGATGATGGCAGTATGGTCAATGCCAGAGGCAACCAGTTCCTTGCCAACATGAAGTGGTATGTGAACGGCGTTGACATCACCACCATTCAGGCATGGACTGACTGCTACGCTATCAGGAACACCAATGACTCGCTGAAAGGTACGTTGACGGTGTATAAGAATATCCCTGTCGGTGAGCGTTGTGAGCTGACCTTCGAGGGTGTCATCAACGACCCACGTACCAACCTAAACATTCCTGTTACCGCAGGTCCTATCGTTCTTAGAACTACTGACAAGAGCAAAGACCAGTGGAGCCTTAGTATCTGTGTTGACCCAGCCTTGGAGTACGACCCCATTAGAGACCAACTGCACCTGTATCACTACATGGTAGCCCACGGTCAGATAGTCCATACCGATGCTGCCGAAGAAGCTGCCGACGATGATACCAGCTACAGACAGGCTATTCCCATTGAGGTTCGTCGAGGCACTACGTTGCAGAATAGCGGCTACACCTTGGAGTTGTATCGCGTGAACGCCAGCACTGGCGCTCTGACGCAGATCAGTACGTCGGACCTGAACGAGGTTATCTCTATGTCGCTGACACAGCTAAATATCGACCTTCGCCTGATAGAGAAGGAAGAGTATGTGCTTATCGCCAAGCACGGCACTACCGAGGTGGCAAGACAGTCGTTTGGCATGAAGCGTCACAACGGTGACTATCAGCTCACCCCTGTCAATGCTGCAGGTGTCGCTCCTTCCGACGTGAACCGTATTGACGTTCTGCAAGGCCGTTATGAAGGTAATGTCCTCGACCATCCCGCTTGTGCCATCAAGATTCTATGGAAGACGCAGGCCGTAGGCAGTAACACCGTCAACACGCAGAACGAGGGCGAGACCACCGAGTACAATCTTGGTCAGGCAGGCCTTGGTCTGGACTACACTACCGCTGAGATTGACCAGTGGGTAGAGAGTGAGGTAAAGGGTAAGCATCTTATCGCCAAGGAGAGTGCTTCTGATGGTGGTAAGGTCTATTGTGACGAGAACAATGTGCCATTCATCTTTAACTAAGGAGAATAGGGCTATGAGATATACGTTGATAGACAAGACGCGCGCCGTGGCCGCTGAGTTCAAACTTGACGGCCATAAGGTGACAGCAGACAATAAGGTGCTGCTGAATGAGAAAGAAGTGATGCAGAACCAGCTTTTGAATGGCAGTATGGAAGACCGCTGCACGTATCTTGGCGGTTATCCTGAGTCGCTGGAAAGCATCAGGTTGAAAACCTCTAATAATGAGATTATATGGGAGCAATGAATTTTTCTGCGCAGGGAAGCATAACCGTGCGACGCCTGCGAACAGGTGATGTTATCAACCTGTCGATGAACACCAACGGCATTGCCTTGTGGCAGGGCTACGACCCAACAGGTCTTGGCAGCGTGAGTCCCAACTGGAACACCGCCGCCAACCAGCCCACCCGTACCCCTGTGATGCGTAGTGCCAAGGGTAAGACCGTTGTGATGGATGATGCGAAGTGGTACTACAATGACTCGCTTATCGCTTGGGGCAGTACGACCTACGAGGCCGACAGCAAGACCTATTATGTGAGCAGCAATCATAATGGTGCTTTTGCCTGGATTCCAACTACTGGTGAAATCCGTATCATCAAGAACCTTGCTTCGGCCACGAACACTTGGAATGACGAGTTGCGCTTTGAGTGTAAGGCCGTCGTAGACAATGTAGGCTATGACATGAGCCAAGTGCTGACGATTGAGATTGTGAAGGGTGGCTCTTCGAGCTACTACGCTACGCTGGTTGCCGACAGTCAGCTGTTGACTCTTGATTCGCCGAGCACCACCGTTCGCGGTGAGTTGCATTTGGGTGCCGCCGACGTTCAGAATTTCTGGATCAAGGTGCTGAACAACGAGAGCGGCTTCATTGGTAATGCCGTGAAGGCCACCAGTCACTCGCCGTTCTATCAGGCCACGAAGAGTATCACTCGTGCCGACATCAGCGGCATGGCCATGCTGACCGCCTACTTCTATCTTGAAGACCCCGGCGTTAATACCAATGCCCAGCCAGTGGCCAAAGCCTCTGTGAAGCTGACCGACGCAGGCGACCAGTTTGACGTTCAGTTGCGTATCACCAGTGCCAACACCGAGGTCAGCGACGGCAATCCTGTTACCGTTCAGGCCTACGTGGTGAAGATGAGTGACAACAGCGAGTATTCGCTGACCGGCAAGAATCCTACGTGGAGTCTGAAAGTGATGAACGTGCAGAACTGGACTGCCCTTGCCAGCAGCAGTACCGACACAATCACTGTAAGCACGACACATACCGACCGTAACGGTGAGATGTATGATGTCGAGGTGACTGCCGATGTTGCTTGGACTGAGTAGCTGTGAGTCCCTGCGTAGAACGCAGGGCACAGTTGCCTCTTTGAATAATCATTATTTATTTAACACATTAGAATTATGCCAGAAATGAAGAATTTGGGTGAGGCTCCTGCCGCCAGCGGCTCCCTTACCAGTAATGACAAGATTTTGGTTGAAGTTGGTGGAAGCATCCGGCGTATGAGCGTTCAGGCTATCACTGCCGCTATTGCCGACGGTGCGCGCCTTGGCATGGGCTATGGCGTTTGCTCTACCGCTGCTGCCACAGCAGCTAAGACCGTTAGCATCAGCAATTTCGTGTTGCTGAAAAATGCTATCGTAAGCGTGTTCTTCAACTTAGACGTTAGCGTTGACGGTGCTACGCTGAATGTCAGCAGCACAGGCGCAAAGCCTATCTTCCTGCATGGTGCCGCCCTGGAAGCAGGTGTCATCACCAGTGGAACCGTTGCCATGATGCAGTATGACGGTACGAACTGGAATATCATCAGTCGAGAGAAGTTGGCCAACGATTTCGAGGATATGGTTGATATGGGCCTGCCCAGCGGTTTGAAGTGGGCGCGTTGTAACATCGGTGCAGCCACTCCAGAAGGCTACGGCCTGTATTTCTCTTGGGGCAATCCAGAAGGTCATGCAGAAGGAAGCGGCTACGACTTCTCTCAGGCCGTGTATGACACCACACCTGCCGCCTCTATTAGCGCCAACCTGTCGCTGAGTCAGGACATGGCTCGTGCTAACCTTGGTCAGCCTTGGCGTTTGCCTACTGCTTCTGAGTTCCAGGAGTTGTATGACAACTGTACCTGCGTATGGACTACGATGAATGGTGTCGCTGGTCGGCTTTTTACCTCGAATGTGAATGGTAACACGCTGTTCTTTCCTGCGGCTGGCCTCTACGATGGTGCGTCGCTCTACGATCGCGGATCGTACGGCCTCTACTGGTCGTCCACGTACTACTCTGCCACGAATGCGCGCCTCTTGCTCTTCTATAGTTCGAATGTCCTTCCTCAGAACTACAGCTATCGGCGCCTCGGCTTCTCTGTGCGGGCTGTTCAGTAGAATTTGCCTACACTCGTTTTCTTTGGCCATGCCGATTACCGCCGACCCACAAGGGCGGCGCGGCATGGTCAGAGGAAACGACTACAAAAATAATTATTCACTCATTAAACGAAGATGATTTATGAAACTGGTTGCAGCGATTGAATATGAAAAGATGCGCAGCGACGAAGAGAGCAAGAACAAGATTCTGCTTAACAAAGACGGTAGCTTCTATCATGTCTATGACTGGAGTGCGTGGCTTGTCTGCACCGTCTGTTGCGTTGGTGAGGGCGCTCCCACACCGAAGGTACAGCGATACACTGGCAAGGATAAGGAGTATGTGATGTACGGCTTTCCTTTGCAGTCGTTGAGTAAGTACATACCTTCGTACAAGAGCGTTCAGACGATTGAAGGTGATGACCTGATTGTGGAGGTTGAACTTCCCGAAGCCGATGCTTCGAGTGATGTGGCTGACATGGAAGCTGCTTACGCTGCTTGGCGCGAGTCGTTGCCTGTTGCATAGCCTAAGAAGGCCAAAGGTCAGAAAGATATTACGAATGGCAATAGCCAGAGTGCGAACCTTGGACGTTCAGGACTGTTTCACATTGCGTCACAGATTCTGTCGTACCCTGTTGAGGCGAGCACCCCTGCTCAGAATATCGAGTTTATCAGTAGGATGAAACAACAGATAGCGGCATTGCTATAACCCTGAGAAAGCGGGGCCTCACGCTATGAAACGAGGTGCGTTCTTTTACAAGGCTGTTCAGATTTAGGCAAATTCATAGGTTGTCCGTCCTGCTGGTTGCCATAACATGGCAACATACTAAACGGTGGGAAAAATAAGGTACGGAGGATGGCTTTGCAACTGCAATTCTTTCCTTCTGTCATAATAGGTGACAACTGGCCATTGGGGATTCTTTCCTGCGGCTGGCAACTACGATGGTACGTCGCTCAACAATCGCGGATCGAACGGCAACTACTGGTCGTCCACGTACAACTCTGCCACGAATGCGCGCAACTTGAACTTCAATAGTTCGAATGTCAATCCTCAGAACAACAACAATCGGCGCAACGGCTTCTCTGTGCGGGCTGTTCAGCATTTACCGACATCTGAATAACGACGCTGGGAAACCACGTCGCAAACTGAAAATATTGAAATAGAAAACGAAAGGATATTATGGCATATAGACTGACAAGAAAGGCTTTGATACTTGACTTACACGTCGCCTTTGCATGTGCGAAGAAGGGTAAGACGAGTAAGGCATACGTGCGCACTTTCGAGAGAGACCTTGACAAGAATCTCGAAGCGCTTGCCGACGCATTGCTGAGTCATCAGTATGTGCCAGAACCCTCTTCGTGTTTTATCATAGAACGCCCCAAGAAGCGTGAGGTCTTCGCTGCTCAGTTCCGTGACAGAATTGTGCATCATCTTTACTATAACTATACCAACAGACTGTTTGAGCGCACCTTCATTCAGGACACCTACAGTTGTATTCCTGGCCGTGGCACACACTACGGCATTGAGCGCATGAAGCAGCATATCAGACAAGAGAGCCGGAACTGGCAAGAGAAGTGCTATGTGATGAAACTCGACATCAGGGGCTACTTTATGCATATCAACAGAAAGAAGCTGCTGGCTATTGCCATTGAGACATTGGATAAGATGGCGTTAAGACCCTGCGACAAAATCGCAGGGCACACTGAACGGTGGCAGGATGTCATTGATATGGACTTCATCAAGTGGCTTACCAGTCAGATTATCATGCTTGACCCAAAGACCCATTGCAGGATCGTGGGCGACAAGAGCGATTGGGATGGTCTTGACAAGAACAAGAGCCTGTTCTGGACTGCAGAAGGTTGTGGACTGCCTATCGGCAATCTGACGAGTCAGCTGTTCTCAAATGTGTATATGAATGCCTTTGACCAGTTCATGAAGCGCGTGTTGAAGTGCAGACACTATGGCCGCTATGTCGATGATGCCTACGTTGTGAGTCGTGATAAGGCATGGCTGCTGAGTATTGTTCCTGAGATAGAGAAGTTCCTGAAAGAAGAACTTGGACTTGACTTGCACAGAGGCAAGCTGATTCTTGCCGATGTAAAATACGGTGTGGAGTTCCTTGGTGCCTTTGTGAAGCCTTGGAGAACGTACATCAGTAACGACACCCTTCACAGGACGCTTACCAGTCTGAACAATCTCGATATGAGCGATACCGAGAAGGTGTGGAGAAGCATTAACTCCTTCCTTGGCATGATGGTTCATTATGACAGTTACAAGATACGCTGTGCCACCTTCCTGAGAGAAGATGTTCTTCGGGCTGGTGGCTTTGATACGACGATGACGAAATTCTACAAGATAGAAAGAGGCTGTATCGCTGATGCAGCATAGAGAGACAGAAACAGATTGTTTTACTTTTTAGGATAACGATTATGAACAGAGTTTATGGACTTTTGACAGACTTCGCTCCTGTTAGACAGGATGAGAGTCGCCACATCGTCAGCTACGGTCTGACGAAAGTTGACAAGAATCACTATGAGTGGTTTGAGGTTTATCTGTACAAGAAGCAGGTTCCAAACCTTGGCTTCGACACAGTGAAGAAGACCGTTCTCGGTGACATCAACGCGAGAACCGACGAGAAGATTGTGAGCGGTTTTGTATGGACTCCAGAGGGTGCCGAGGCAGGTATCAATGTCTGGCTGAGTGAAGAGAAACAGCATAACTTCTCTGAGGCCCAGAGGGTGGCTGTGATGACCGAGGGCGCAAGCCTTCCTGTGAAGTTCAAGATGGGTGAGGATGCCGAGGGCAACCCTGTGTATCACACCTTCACGAGCGTAGCCGAGTTGAACGGCTTCTATCTGGCCGCAGTGGCATACGTTCAGCAGTGTCTTGATGACGGCTGGGCAGAGAAAGATGCCATTGACTGGAGTATCTATGAGTAAGGACGTGACGGCGGGGTTCTGTCCCCGCCGCTTACTTCCTTCGGAGAACCGAAGGACATGGTGGCGAAAACACCACCAAAATGCACGAGACAGCGGCAGACCGCTGCAAACGGAAATGAACGAAAAAGGAATATTGAGATATGACAACAATGAGAGCGCAGGGTCATATACCCATCAGACGACAGCGTAAGGACGGTGTCAGTGGTGACGGTTACGAGCGTATGTACAAATCGCTCAGTACCAGTACCTATACCGGTAGTGACCCTAACACCAGCCTTTACGGATGGTCATCGACACCGACGGCCATTGACAGCTCGAAGCGTTACCGTTACATGACTGAGCGCCGCTTCCAGAACGGCGTGTGGGGATCATGGTCGCCACCTGTCATTGACAGTTATCTGTCGGAAGACGGTAGGAGCATCAGCATTAAAGGCGAAGCCAAGGGCGTTATCGCCTGGGGCGGTTCGTTGCCATCATCGCCAAGCGAGGGTGACACCTACTTGCATAATAACAATTCGGCCGATGATATTGATGTCTATGAGAGCGGTACGTGGGAAGGTTACACGAAAGCCATTGGTGACGGCTATCTGGTAGACGGCTATCTTTGGATGAAGGTTGCAGACGAAGCCACCGCCTCACAGGTGAGGTGGCAGAACATGGGAAAGATTCAAGGTCCGAAAGGTGATGACGGCAAGGATAGTATCAACATCAACATTGATACCGTTGCTGGCAGTTTAACTTGCAACTCCAGCGGCAATACCACCAGTGAGCAGTATGTCGAGGCCAACATCAAGTTAGAGAAGGGCGGCACTGCTCAGACCATCAAGAGTAGTGGCGGTATTGTATGTTACATTGACAGTCTATCCTATCAACTTGGCCCTGACTATGCCAGCGAAAGCTCGCCAACACCTGCCCAGATGTGGAAGGTCACCATTACAGGCTTAGGCACCACGTCGGCCAAGGTGAAAATCTACTGCAAGAACGGTACCAATCTCTCTTCGCCTCAAAAGATATTCATTGACGTGAAATCTACCATTGATGGTACCGACGTTACGAGGACAACGAGTATCACCATCAGCGGTAACACGAAGGGTAATGATGCAGACCCTCAGTATGAGATACGCTCTACGTCGGACAGTATCACCGTTGCTGCAGACAATACTGCTGCCACCCTGAACGCCACCGTTGACTTCTATAAGAAAGAAGTAGGCAGCAATCCAGTAGCCTTTGAGTGTCATTGGGCGCTTTACAGACGCTTGGGTAACAGTTATACGCGAATCAGCTTTAGCGGTTCGAAGGTTGCAACGAAGCAGTTTGCCGACATCAGTACGACGGTGAACGGCACGTTGTATGATGCCTTTGTGGTATTTATCAATAGTAATTCGCTCGGCAGTAGCAGTTTTGCAAGTGCCGCTCCTACGACCTATCTTGCCAAGAAGGAGATACTGATTAAGAAGAACGGCAACACTGGCGGTACTGGCCCTGGCGGTGAGGTCTATTCCATTATGTCAACGATGGGAAGTATTACCGTTGACAGCAACACCAATACTGCTACATTCAGCGGCAGTTTGACGTTCTGGAAGAAGGTAGGCAGTGCCGCCAAGACAGCCTATAGTTGTCATTGCAGTCTGTTCAGAAAGAAGGGCAGCAGCTATATCTATCTTACAAGACTCAGCAGCAAGGCTACTGGCTGGAGCAGTCTCAGCAGGAGCATCAATGCTGGAACCTACGACGCTCTGGTCATCTGTATTTATGACAGTGCCACGACAGCACACAGCGACTATCTTGCCGAACTGGAGATACCTGTTTACAAGCACGGTGACACTGGTCCTACCTATTACCCCTGCGGTATCTATGACAACGAGCAGACCTATACGAAGAGCGGTACGCGTACTCCACTTGTGTTTGTCGATGATCCAAATATGGCCACATGGAACGAGTACGCTCAGGCTTATGGTGAGTACTGGTATCTGGTGAAGGACACCAACGTTGTGAACAATGTTCACTATGCGCCGAGCGACGAGAACGACTATTGGGCGCGCGCCGAGAACTATGGCGTTGTAATGGTAGGCGCACAGTTCGCTCGTTTCGCCAAGAATGGCGCTGGCGTGATGGCCGGTGACTACTACTATTCAGCCAATGGACGTATCAATGGCGTTGAGCGAGT